>NZ_JACAGN010000010.1:0-96970 GCF_030324495.1 Myroides sp. 1354
TGTTTGTTGTTCGTTGTTTGTTGTTCGTTGTTTGTTGTTCGTTGTTTGTTGTTCGTTGTTTGTTGTTCGTTGTTTGTTGTTCGTTGTTTGTTGTTCGTTGTTTGTTGTTCGTTGTTTGTTGTTCGTTGTTTGTTGTTCGTTGTTTGTTGTTCGTTGTTTGTTGTTCGTTGTTCGTTGTTTGTTGTTCGTTGTTTGTTGTTTTTGCGAATCTTCGATTAAAGGAAGGAACCTTTTATCTTAGAAAATCTGCCGATTCCTCATAACCGATAACCGATTATTCCCTTTCAATTTGTTTAAACAAGTCCATCACCGCTTGCAGTTGATTGGATTTTACTTTGGGAAGTAATTCCAAGGCAACCGCCTCTGCAGTTACTTTCGCTTCAAGGTAAATGCGTTGTCCAGTCTCCGTTAGCACGACATAACTAACACGAGCGTCTCGTGCATTGCTCTCTCTACCCACTAAGCCATTTTTTTCCAACGGACTCAGTAAGCGCGTCACTCCCGAAGGAGTAAGTCCAATGCGACTAGCCAGGTCAATTCTCCTCATTTTACTTTCTGCATCAGAGGCGAGTAAATGGAGTAGCATAAAATCGGTATAACTCAAGCCGTGAATACTCAAGCGATCAAATTTTCGTTGAAGGATGGATTGGGTTTTGGTCAGGTTGAATAGCAATTGTAAAGAATCGTTTATCATTTGAAATATGTTTGAGTAGTCAAATACTTTGCGAAGGTATAAAAAAAATCTGCTTGGTTTTTATTCCAGCAGATTTTTATCTTTTTATTGTTTTTTATTTCTTGTATAAAGCCTAATGAAGTTACATCTTTTCCAAAAATTCGATGCGTTTTTCGATCGGAGGGTGCGTACTGAAAATAGAACTAATATCCCCCAAGAATCCCTTGCTTTTAGACTCATCACTGTTGTCAATAAAGAGTTCTCTTACTTCGTTATTGGTCGTGTCTAATTTGGAATTACCACTGATTTTACGCAGGGCACTAGCCAGGGCATGTGAGTCTTTGGTCATGCTAACTGCACCAGCATCGGCCATGTATTCTCGACTTCTCGATAGGGCAAATTTAAAAACCATAGAGAAAAAGTAGATCACGAGAGTGACCACTAAAATAAGGATAATGATAGCCCCTCCATTGTCTTTTCCTCCTCGTCTTCTTCCCAAACCGTTGAATAATCCGCGGATTAATAAATTGAGAATAACACCCAAGATTCCCACAAATACAATCGTGACAATAAGCAAACGCACATCGTTGTTTCGGATATGCATCAATTCATGTGCAATAACCCCTTCCAATTCTTTATCGTCGAGTTTGTCGATGATTCCCCGGGTTAAGGTAACTGAATGCGACTTTTGATTGATTCCCGAAGCAAAGGCATTTAAGGCCTCTGTTTCAATAATGAAAAGTTTGGGCATCGGCATACCAACCGACATACACAAGTTTTCGGTTAGGTTATACACCCGCATATTGTCCTTGCGTTCCAACGGTTTTGCATGGGTCGCCCGTTGAATCATTTGATTGTGAAAAAAGTATGAAATAACAAACCAAATCCCAACAACTACAAAAACAATTGGCGTTACTTGCAAAATGGGATCATAGGCCATTTCCCAATTCCAACTAGCTAAATAGCCCAAAATAAAGACAATCCCCAATAGAATTAATAAGGGAAAAGCGAATAAAAGTAGAATTGATTTGGTGTTATTTCGTCTTATTTGTGTATGTAAACCAACGTATGCCATTAAAATTTAATCTCTGGAGCTACGTCAAGTTGTGCTCTTTGTTCAACACCTAACTCAAAGAAAGGTTGAGTCGTCATATTTTTCATTCCCGCTACAATGTTTGAAGGAATTGATTCAATTGCTGTATTTAATTCTTTCGTAGCTGAATTGAAGTAACGGCGAACAGCTGCTAATTTATTTTCAACATCTGAAATTTCATTTTGCAATTGCAAGAAGTTCGTATTCGCTTTCAAATCAGGATAAGCCTCTACTGCTACACGTAATCCTGCAAGAGCAGAAGACAGTTGTTGTTCCGCTTGAATCTTGGTGTTGATGTCAGCTGCTTGCATGGCCGCTGTACGGGCTTGTGTTAGTTTTTCTAACGTATTCGCCTCGTGTTCCATATAACCTTTTACAGATGAAACTAATTGAGGAATCAAGTCATGACGCTGTTTTAATTGTACGTCAATATCCGCAAAAGCGTTCTCTCTGTTGTTTTTTAAAGCCACTAATTTGTTGTTCATTGAGATGAACCATAGAACAAGTAAGACAATAACTCCAATTCCAATAAAAATTCCCATAGTTTATAATTTTTTGTCTAATGTACGAATTTTTAGGTTTTTTTAACCGTTTTGTATGCTATATAAAGAGTTTTTGATGTATAAAATCCGAATAAATAGATATAAAAATATTGTTGCCGAAAGAAAATAAAGTTTTTTGATGGGTGTTATAAAAAAATAAATATCTTTGTATCGTAATATTACGATGATATAAAAAGAGAAACAAATGGGAATCACCAAATCAGAACTATTTAGCGATAAGAAAAACCGCTTAGCAGTCATGTTTAAAGTATTGGGGCATCCCGCGCGTTTGGCAATCTTGCAATACATCATCAATCAAAAAGCTTGTATTTGCAGTGATTTAGTAGATGAACTCGGATTAGCACAAGCGACTATTTCTCAACATTTAAAAGAATTAAAAACCATCGGACTCTTACAGGGTACGGTAGAAGGAAAATCCGTTTGCTACTGTATTGACGAGGAGGTTTGGAATGAATTTGCAACGGAATTTGCCGCTTTCTTCGGTCAATCCACGCATATTGACAAATGCTGTTAAGGCATTTTTTTAGCGTAACGTATCGTAATATTACGATGTAATATAAAAACAAAAAATATGAAACTATCAGAAGTAAAACAAGTATTAGCCGGATTGGAAAAAGTAGATTTTCAATTGGAAGATGGGAGCTTTGTTCCCGAACATTTCCACGTAACAGAAGTGGGACAAGTAGATAAAAAGTACATCGACTGTGGGGGTGTGATTCGCACCGAGAAAAAAGTGAGTTTCCAGCTGTGGAATGCCAACGATTTTGAACACCGATTAAAAGCAGGAAAATTATTGAATATTATTCGATTATCTGAAAATAAACTAGGTATTGAAGAGGGTGAGGTAGAGGTGGAATTCCAAGGAAAAACGACCATTGGCAAGTATAATTTAGCTTTTAATGGGACCCATTTTATCTTGGTGAATACGATAACGGCTTGTTTGGCAGAAGATGCTTGTGGGATTAAGCCAGCAGATTTACCACAAACAGCAAGCTCTTGTTGTGATCCTAATTCGGGTTGTTGTTAATATGTATCCAGTTTTACAACAGACAATTACTTCTTTGCTGTACCAAACTACTTTGAGTGAGGAACGCAAAGAAGTACTTATTCCTCTTGTAGATTCCCTTATTGATCAATTGAACACAAAGGGAAGTGCTAACATAGTGTTCATTTGTACGCATAATTCACGACGTAGTCATTTGGCTCAAGTATGGGCACAAGTTGCTGCTCATTATTATGGATGTGTAACAGTCGATTGCTATTCTGGCGGAACAGAAGAAACAGCTCTGGCACCTCAAGTGGCCCTGATTTTACAAAAACAAGGCATGGATGTGAGTCTATTAGCTGTAAACGATAATCCAATCTATAGTTTAAAGTACGATAGTAGGAGTGCTCCTCTGATTGGTTTTTCGAAAAAATACAACCACGTATTTAATCCCGCGAGTGAGTTCATTGCCGTTATGACTTGTTCACAAGCAGATGGGGATTGTCCTTTTATATCAGGAGCGAGTCATCGAGTAGCGATAGCTTATACTGATCCTAAGATATTTGATGGTCAACCTGAAGAAGAACGCGCTTATAGAGAAGCTAGTTTGTCTATTGCTCAAGAAATGTTTTATGTGTTTTCCCAAGTAAAGAATAAAAGATGAAAACAAAAATGAAATTTTTAGATCGCTACCTTACCCTGTGGATATTCTTAGCCATGGGTATGGGCGTAGCTTTGGGGAATTTCTTTCCTCAATTGCCAGTCACACTAAATAAATTAAGTATAGGAACGACGAATATTCCCTTGGCGATAGGATTGATTATTATGATGTATCCGCCTTTGGCCAAGGTAGATTATGCCTTATTGCCTAAAGCCTTTCAAGACAAAAAAGTATTGAGTCTTTCTTTAGTGTTAAACTGGGTTGTTGGACCTATACTTATGTTTGTCTTAGCGTTGCTCTTTTTAGGCCATCAGCCCGATTTAATGGTGGGGGTAATTCTCATTGGATTGGCGCGTTGTATTGCGATGGTAATCGTATGGAATGATCTCGCTAAGGGAAATCGAGAATATGCTGCGCTACTCATCGCCTTGAATAGTATTTTTCAAATCCTTTTTTACAGCGTATTTGTATGGTTGTTTATCAATGTATTACCGCCGTACTTCGGATTTGCCGCCTTTGATGTTTCCATTGCGATGACAGACGTTCTTCAAAGTGTGGCGATCTACTTGGGAATTCCTTTTTTGGCTGGTTTTTTAAGTCGAAAATATGTAGTACAATACAAAGGAGAAACCTGGTATAACCATAAATTTATTCCCTTTATTTCTCCTTTTACCCTTTATGCATTGCTATTTACCATTGTGTTTATGTTTAGTCTCAAAGGAGAACAAATCATTCAACTTCCAGGACAGGTAGTTCAAGTGGCAATTCCTTTAGTTATCTATTTTGTATTGATGTTTTTTATTAGTTTTTTCCTCAATAAATCCATGGGAGTTCCCTATGATAAGAATGCAGCTATTGCGTTTACAGCAACTGGTAATAACTTTGAACTAGCGATTGCTGTAGCCATTGCTGTATTTGGAATTCACTCTCCTCAAGCTTTTGTGGGCGTAATCGGTCCATTGGTTGAGGTACCTGTATTGATTTTGTTGGTTAGAGCGAGTTTGGCATTGAGATATGGAAAGAAGAAATCGTAACGTAGGGGCACATGGTCATGTGCCTAGTAAAACGAAGTAATTTTTTTAGGAGAGATAGATTCATCGAATACCAAAACCCATATAAACCCTGTGAGATAAATATAAAATAGGAGAGAGAAATAAGAGCGATCTCCTGTTAGCCGATAACCGTATAGTGCGAGCGCGGGATGCGACCCTTCGTTGCTTCAGGGTGACATACGGACTAGAATGACGAACTGATTAATTGGTTAATCTGTTAGGTTAGTGAATTTTCGGATTAAAGAAGATTTCATTATCAAATGAAAATGAATTTGAAAAAATAAGAAGATGCTTTTTCTTTAAGAAGTATTCTTCTTCTTTACTCAAGAATCACAAAAAAACGAAAACACAAAAAAGCAAAAACACACCCCCTTTTTTTTAAAAGGGAATTTTTCTTCAACTCCTACTTTCTTTTGTCTTGATACAAAAGAAACAAAAAATCAAGACGGATACCCAATACCGGTCAAAATAAGCTTCATCAGCTAAAGGAAAAGAACTCGCTTCGCTCAAACACCTTTTCCTTTTACGCTGCTTTCTGCTTTTTTGACACTCAGTATTGGGTATTAGGTCAAAAAGGAATTGTCTTGATAGAAAGTTAGTGCTTTAAAAGAAGGGAATGTTTTTTCTTTAAGAAGTATTCTTCTTCTTTACTAGAGAATCACAAAAACACAAAAACACAAAAACACGAAAACACAAAAAAGCAAAATCACCCCTCCCTTTTTTTAAAAGGGAATTTTTCTTCAACTCCTACTTTCTTTTGTCTTGATACAAAAGAAACAAAAAATCAAGACGGATACCCAATACCGGTCAAAATAAGCTTCATCAGCTAAAGGAAAAGAACTCGCTTCGCTCAAACACCTTTTCCTTTTACGCTGCTTTCTGCTTTTTTGACACTCAGTATTGGGTATTAGGTCAAAAAGGAATTGTCTTGATAGAAAGTTAGTGCTTTAAAAGAAGGGATGTTTTTTCTTTAATAAGTATTCTTCTTCTTTACTCGAGAATCACAAAAAAGCAAAAAAGCAAAAACACAAAAAAGCAATTTTTAGTAGTATCTTGCCCTGAGAATAAATACCATTATCCCGTGAGTGTAGCACCTTCCAAACAAATTACTTTTTGGCAACGTGTCTTATTGTATGAACTGTTGTTTGTGGCTCTGTCTTTTGTTCAGGCATCTCTAGCGATGTACCCATTTAAAGATCAGCCTTCCAGTAGTTTATCCTTTGATTTTTATACAGATGCTTTTTTTGCCTCGCTGATTGTCAGTGTAGGTTATGTATTGGTGCTATTCCTTGTTTTACGGATTCAACCTTGGCTGTTGCAGCTTGTGGTCCATCTACTTGTTGTTGGTTTACTTTGGTTTTGGATTGATTTCGGTATCTTTCAAGACCGAGAAGCTGGATGGAGCACCTATACTACGCAAGAAGCGCTTTATGCTACAAGGAAACATAGTCTTTGGATTATTCTTCTTAGCTGTGCTTTTTTTGTATGGAGTAGTTGGACTATATCCAAGCGCTCCATCAAGTCATCAGCGGTCAACTAGTCTTCTTTTATAAACTGGTGATACTGACTCGAGCTATTTCTCTTTTCTTGAGAAGACTCCCAAATCGTCCAAAAGTGGAGGCGTTGAACCTTGGGTAAAAATAAAACAGGGAACTCAATCTCTCCTTTTTGACGTTCAGCTAGTTGAATGCCAACAAAGCATTTGTCTTGTTTTTCGCAATAGAGACACAGGGTTAACTTGGTGTTGGGGAGGTGTTGGGGGATAAAACAGTCTTGAAAAAATGGATAATTCAATGTTTTATTCGATTGATATAATAGATACTGTGGTTTGTTAACTAAATATGCCTAAATTTGAGTTATAGAATTCAAATGAATGTTTGAAAAAAGTTCAAATATTTCTCGGGAACATAATTCAAAATATAGTTTTTTGAATTATGCTGACAAAAAAGTTAAGTTAAATACTATGAAAAAAGTAGAGGTTGTTGCAGCTATATTGATGCATAATGATGAAGTGCTTTGCGCGCAAAGAGCAGAAAGTAAGTTAGAGTATATTTCAAAAAAATTTGAATTTCCTGGAGGGAAAATTGAAGCAGGGGAGACATATAAAGAAGCTTTACAAAGAGAATTACAAGAAGAATTAAATATAAAACCGGAAATTAATGATCTTTATCTCACTGTAGTTCATCAATACCCAGATTTTGAATTGACGATGCATAGTTTTTTATGCCCAATGCCTAATAAGGAAATTACCTTAAATGAACATATTTCTCATGTATGGTTAAAAAAAGAGAATTTTTTAGAATTAGATTGGGCTGCAGCAGATTTACCTATCGTACATAAAATGATGCAAGATGAATGAAAATCTACACAATGATTTTATTAATGGTGTTCATCAAGGGTTTTTAGATAAAAGTATTGTTTCCAATTCAACTAATATCCCTAAGCTTGTAACAAATAAAGAAGTACCTAAAGAAAAAGTATTGTCGACAATATTACAAGAGCTAGATACTTGTAAGGAATTCTTTATTTCAGTTGCGTTTGTAACAACTAGTGGTATCGCAGTATTGTTTAACACACTTATTGCCTTAGAAAAAAGGAATATAAAAGGAAAAGTTTTAGTATCTCAATATTTAAATTTTACTCAACCTGAAGCGTTGAAAAAGTTGAAAGCTTTTAAGAATATAGAGCTTAAAATTTCAACAAAAAATAATACACATACAAAAGGCTATATTTTTAAAAAGGATGCGCACCATACAATCATAATAGGTAGCAGTAATTTAACGGCAAATGCATTAACTGTAAATAAAGAATGGAATCTTAAAGTATCAGGTCTAAATGATAGTGGTATTGTCAATGATGTATTGAATGAATTTCACCATGATTTTAGAGAAGCTATCATAGTTAATGATAAATTTATTGCTTTTTACGAGAAATTATATCAGAAACAAAGAGATCAAAGACCTTTAAGTGTACCCGAATTAAAAAGTGACTTAATCATTGAGCCAAATAAGATGCAGCAAGTTGCTTTAGAAAATTTAAAGAAACTAAGATTAGCTAATCAGAAGAAAGGTTTAATAATTTCTGCAACAGGAACTGGTAAAACATTTTTATCTGCATTTGATGTAAAAAACTTTAATCCAAAAAAAATGTTGTTTGTGGTACATCGTTTAAATATTGCTAACGATGCACTTGATACATTTCGAACTTTATTAGGGGATAAAAAAACTTATGGTCTTTTCTCGGGAGACCAACGTGATTTGCAGGCAGATTTTATTTTTTCAACAATTCAAACCATATCGAAGGAAGAAAATTTGTTGAAGTTTGATAAAACTCATTTTGATTATATTATCATTGATGAATCTCATCGTGTAGGAGGTAATTCTTATTTGAGATTAGTAGATTATTTCAATCCTAAATTTTTGTTGGGAATGACGGCTACACCTGAACGTACAGATGGTTTTGATATTTTTAGTCTTTTCGATCATAAGATTGCATATGAGATAAGATTGCATACTGCTATGCAAGAGAAAATGTTGAGTGATTTCCATTATTATGGAATTTCTGATTTACTGGTAGATAGTGAACGTAGAGAGAATGCGAGAGATTTTAATTTGTTGTCTGATAGTGATAGAGTAAACAAAATTATATTTAATGCTAAACGCTTTGGAAGTGATAATGGTATTATTAGAGGATTAGTTTTTTGTTCTAATAATATTGAATCCGCTTTTTTATCTTCAAAATTCAATGAAAATGGATTTAAAACTGTTGCCTTATCTGGAAAAAGCACTGAATCTGAGCGAACAGAAGCAATTGCTAGACTAGAATCTGATAATAATGAAGAGAAATTAGATTACATTTTTACTGTAGATATTTTTAATGAAGGAATAGATATACCTAAGATAAATCAAATTCTAATGATAAGACCTACTGAGTCTGCCATTGTTTTCGTACAACAATTAGGACGAGGGTTAAGAAAGGCTGTAAATAAAGAATTTTTAACTATAGTTGATTTTATAGGAAACTATGAGAATAATTATTTAATACCAATTGCTCTTTATGGTGATACTTCATATAACAAAGATACTTTACGAAGATTAATTTCAGAAGGAAGTAAACATTTACCAGGAGCATCTACTATTAATTTTGATGAGATTACGAAAGAAAGAATTTATGATTCAATTGCTACAGCTAATCTTTCAACGTTAGCTGACTTAAAAAAAGACTATCAATTACTAAAATTTAGATTAGGAAGAATACCTATGATGGTTGATTTTTTAGAGCATGAGTCTAGAGATCCATTTCAATTTGTTGTGTATTCAAAATCATATTACAATTTTGTTGTTCGTGTTGATGACACTGTTGAACATGAGCTGGATAATACTAATGCAGAATTGTTAGCTTTATTTACGAGAGAAATAAATAATGGAAAAAGAGTAGAAGAAAGTTATTTATTGAAGTTGCTATTAGAGAAAAAAGAAATAAAACGTTCTTTTCTTAAAGAACAGATTTATGCGGAGTTTAATTACATACCGACTGATGCAACAATAGAATCGTGTGTGAGAAATATTAATTTTTATTTTTTTAATAAACCGAAAAATATAATAACTCTAGATCAAGATAGTATCCGATTTCATTCAAATTTTAGTGAAATATTAGAAAATGAGGTATTTAAAAGTTTTTTTATTGATTCGATAATGTGTTCAATAGAATTCTTCAAAAGATCTTATACGCAGACAAATTTTAGAGATGGTTTAATATTATATAATAAATATAGCCGTAAAGATGTTTGTCGATTGTTAAATTGGCCAACAGATATCAGTAGTACAGTATATGGCTATAGGACCGTAAATGAAATTACGCCCTGTTTTGTAACATATCACAAATCAGATGATATCGAAGAAACAATCAAATATAATGATCACTTTGTAAGCCCAACAATTTTTGCATGGGAATCAAGATCTAATAGAAAATTAAATAGTCCAGAAATAAAAAATGTACTTGAATCAAAGAGGATATTATTATTTGTAAAAAAAGAAGATGCTGAAGGAACAGACTTTTATTACATGGGAGATGTATCCATAATAAATGATTCAGTACAACAAAGCTACATGGCAGATTCAGAATTACCCGTAGTTCATTTTAAATTTCAATTAGAACAACCCGTTATGAAGGAGTTGTATGATTATATAACATCAGGAGATATAAAACATCATGATGATTAAGATTGTTTTTAGATGATATACTAATTCCACTGAAATAAAAACATAAAAGACCGATTGAAGAAAGACTTCACTTCGGTCTTTTTTATTTCACCCCCCACCCAAATATTCCCTATATTTAATCGAAACGAATTGAAATGAAACACCTCCCTTTTAGTCTACTGATTTTATTGTTAATCAGTTGTCAACAGCCCCAAGCACAAACCCTGTTGGCAGCTCCACTCACCCCAGAACAAAAAGCCAAGCAAGACCGCATTATCGAAACCTATGCGACCAATAAAGCCCATCACTATAATTACACCTTTCAATTAAAAGAATGGCAGGACGCCTTAGATGAAGGATTAGCACAAGACTCTACAATTGCCTATTTGTGGCAGCAAAAGGCTATGCCCTATTTTAAAGCTAGAAAATACGAAGTGGGAATGGAGTATATCGACAAAGCCGTGTTGTATGATGCAGAGCGTTATTTGGGGTATCGCGCTTTTATCAAGTGTGTATTCTCCAAAACCTACCGTGAGGCTATTGCCGATTTCGAAACCTGTATTGCCAATTGGGGCGATCGCTATGAAATGGATCACACCTATACCTTTTACATCGGATTGTCCTATTTACAACTCAACGAATTCGACAAAGCCGAGGCTTATTTCAAACGAGCCGTAGCCAAACAAAAAGAAGTGTTTCCTGAGGTGCATCACCTCGAACTCTTTTATTTGGGAATCATATACTACGAACAAGAACGCTTTGCCGAAGCCATCGCTTATTTTGATCAAGCAGTGGTCAACTACAAAGAATTTTCGGACGCTTATTACTATAAAGGCCTATGCCAATGGAAAATGAAAGAATCCGAAGAAAAAATAAAAGCAACTTCGGATCTGTTTTTTACCTACAATGAACAAGGGTTTTCGATTAATGAAGCCAATGCTATTTATGAACGCTATCCCTATCAAATTCCCAAACAACGCAAGGAATAAACGAGAAGATATTATGCGTATCTTAGTGTCAATTAAAAGAGAATATGGATTTTAATCGCAACTATATTACGCGTTTTATTTGGGGCATTTCGGGAATCTTACTATTGGCTTTCGTACTATTTGGTTGGCTTTTTTATGTGGGAAAAACAGCGCGAAAACCAATTGCTATTGCAAAGGAAGCATTTTGTGGAGTTCCCAATTTGCCAGAAGAATTACAACAAGGAAAAGCGTTGTTTTATCAAAATTGTCTAGCCTGTCACAAGTTGGATATGGATGGCATTGGCCCAGGATTAAGAAACGCAGATCATGCAGTTTTACAGCAGTGGTTGCTCGTTGATCCTACACACAAAGACCAAGCGGAATATGGACGACTGTTTCATTTTAAAACATTTCAAAACAAACTAGCAGAAGAAGATATTCAAGAGATTCAGGCTTATTTAAATCATAAAAATGAATAACATCAAATCACATCAACCCTTATCGACTTTTACCTCAGAAATACTACCTTTGTAGTAAACCGACTCAGATGAAAAAACTAATAACACTAGCCGTTGTATGTATGTTTGCGCTAGGATGTAAACAAAATACACAACAAGAAGCCCCGGCACAACAAGCAACAACCAAAGAAGAAGTGGCGAAAGCCTTTGAAAGTACAGCTGCTTTGAAGAAGATCAGCAGTGAACTACTCGTTCCCATGGAATTGTTAGAACCCTCTTCCAAAGAAGTTACGACCAAATACGGGTTGGAGTTTGGTGGAAATTGCTACGCTTGTGATGTCGTAAATATTCTGATTGACGGAGAAATGATTACGTTGATGAATGCGTGCGATTTACACAGTCAAGTTTCGTATACCATTGAATCAGTTGAGGAAAAAGGAAAGCAAATCAACATCAAAACACAAGCCCATACGTTTGTATTTGAACAAGTAGAAGAATACCCTGTATACAGTTTAAAAGTCATAGGAGAGGAAATAGATGAAACGGTGTTTAGAGAAGCTTCTTTTTATACCTTACGCAGTTTGTTAGAAACATTTGAAGTACACGATTGCGGTGACTTTGAAGGATAGGTGTACTTTGTGAGGTTTGCTCTTTGTTAAGTTGTGAGGTTTGCACTTTGTTAAGTTTGATTTTTGTGAAATCGTGAAGTTTGCTCTTTGTAAAGTTGTGAGGTTTGATTTTTGTGAAGTTGTAAATTCTCTACAAAGAACAATTCTTACAAAATACAACTCTCACAAAGCACAAACCTCACAAAGCACAAACCTCACAACAACCCCCTTACAAATTCGGATTACTCTGTATTTCCTTTAGAGGAATCGGTAATTGATATAATGGATTTCCGAAGAGCAGTTGTTGCAGATCCGTAGTTGCGGCTAGATCTTCCGAGTTGCGTTCCAGTGTTTGGCCCAAGCGTTTTAAGTCGAAGTAACGATGTCCCTCAAAAGCGAGCTCTTTGAAGCGCTCTGTTAAGATTGTTGTTTCACTGATGTTGGTTGAGGTTACTTCTTCTCCCGTTCTCGCTTCTACTAAGGCATTTAGATCCTTTATCGCTTGTGTGGAAGCTCCTGTTTTTACATAAGCTTCTGCGCGAATCAAATACATTTCTGCCACGCGAAATACTGGTAAATCACTGATTCTGTTTTCGTGTCCTTCATCCGAGTATTTGGCAATTTGATTGGCTTGTTCTTCTCCAAAGAACAGCGACAAACGAATATCCCCTTCCTCATATAAACGATTTAATTTAGCAGAAGCATAAAACAAACTCTTCCCTGTATTAAAATTGTACCACAATGTATTCGGACGTAGTTCATCGTCGTTGTTTCGCGCTAGTTTAAATACAACTTCCGCATTTTGATTTTGTTTCCATAGCGCAGTGTACTGATCCATCGTAGCGAGTGCATAGTTGTTGATCACTTTAGATGCATAAGCAATGGCTTTGCTGTAATTCTTTTGATATAGGGCTACACGAGCAGCTAAGGCATGAGTAGAATCCAAAGAAAATCGAGTGGGTGCGTTTGAATTGTCCAATTGATCTTCTGCCGCTTGAAGGTCTTTCCAAATCAAGTTGTAAAAATCAGGAAGCGGTGTTTTACCGGGTTTTTGGAACAAATCCGTACTAGTCACATAAGGAATTGTCAATGCTTGTCCTGCTTTTGCATCAGAATCCCCAAAGATGCGGTGTAATTCGAAGTGAATCATGGCGCGTAAGCCTTTTAATTCTCCTTCTAAAACCGTCATCGCTTCTTTTTCTTCTGCAGCTTCTTGTGGAACCTTATAGCTATTCTCCAAAAGCGTATTGATTTTGTATAAAGTATGGTAATAATCCTTCCACGTTTCGTGCAGTAGTTCGTCATCTGAACTATAGGTCCAACGGTTGAGTTGAATGGCATAACCATCTACACCCACATTCTCACTGCTCAATTTACACTCATCAGCCATCACAGCCCCCAATAAGGTAGAGTATTCTAAATGCAAGCTATTGTAAACCCCAACCACTCCATACTCAAAGTATCGCACGGATTTGTAAAGCTGATCGGAATCGACGTTCTCTTTAGGATCAATGTCTAACATGCGATCGCAACTCGTCAAGTAAAAGAGCGAGCAAAGAGCGAAAAGAAGGCCTACTATTGTATATCTTGTTTTATTCATGGTATGTTATCTTTTAGAAAATTACTTTTAAACCTGCTGTAATGGTACGAGGAAGTGGATATTCGTATTGGTACCAGTTGTTGTCATCTTCTGGATCTTGTCCTTTCCACTTGGTCCACGTAATGAGGTTAGACCCTTGGGCGAATACATTCACCTCTTTGACGAATTTACTTGCTCGACCTAAGTCTGTAATTTTGTAGTTGATGTTTAAGTTTCTCAACTTTAAATAATCTGCTTTTTGCAATTCGCGATCCGTTAAGTATCTCGTATAGCTCGGATGTGGGTTGCTACTTTCATCTCCTGGTTTTTGCCACATATCCAACATACTTGTTGATTGGTTGTAAATGCGGTAATTCGGATCGGCTGAGGTACGGTAGAATTCACCCGTATTCAGGCGATACATTCCCTTGATGAAAGAGAATAACGCGCTTACTTCTAAGTTCTTGTAACGAAAACTCGTTGTGATTCCCCCTTTCCAAGAAGGATCAAAACTTCCTTTCACTAAAACTGCATTTTCAGGATCGTATACATCGGTTATATTGCCTTCTTTGTCTAAGTATTGTGGAGCTCCCGTTTGGGAATTAACCCCTGCCCAACGCACCATATAAAAGTGTCCGAGCGATTTTCCTACTTGGTGGATGGAGTAATCTTCCGTTACAATATCGTCTTCATCGCCTAAACTGAGAATTTTATTCTTGTTGAAGGCTAGATTCAATCCCATATTCCAAGTGAAGTCGCCCTGTCTGATCAGGTCTCCTGAAACTTTAAACTCAACCCCTCGGTTGCGGATTTTTCCTAAATTAGACGGTAAAGATTCAAATCCAGAGGTCATGGATAAGGTGCGGTCGATAAATAGATCACTGGTAATGCGGTTGTAAAAATCAAGCTCAGCAACCAATCGATTTTTAAAGAATCCCATTTCAAGACCTAAGTCGAAAATGCGGTTCATCTCCCAGTTGTAGTTGGCATTTCCTGGTGTAGTAGGCACTAATCCCGTTTGTCCGTTGTATTGACCAGGTCCATATAAACGACGGTAACCGAAATCGCTGGCAAAACCGTTGGCATTTCCTGTTAAACCATAACTGATACGCATTCTCGCTGTTGAAATCACCTCATTATCAAGTAAGAAATCTTCATACTTCATGTTCCAGTTTCCTCCTAAAGCATAGAAGTACTTATAGCGATTAGCGGAAGGAACACGAGAAGAACCATCGCGTCTTAAACTACCACTCAACGTATATTTGTTTTCAAAGGAATAACGGAGTAAAGCAATCTGTGAAACGAGTAGATTTTCAGAAGCACCACCTTCTACTTTGGGAATAAAGTCATTTTCTGGTGTACCTGGTGTGATACCCGATGGAGTTTGATCCAATCCACTTAGTAAACCAAAACCAGTAAATCCGTGGTAATCGTACTTATAGCGATTCATCTCCACTAATCCCACTGCTTCAATTTCGTGTTGATCCCATTGGGTTCTATAGTTGAAACCAAAATTACTCATGGTACTGATTTTGTTTTGATCTCCTTGACTGTACATTCCTTGTCCGCCTTCTTCTACCAAAGCCCCAAAGTAAGTATCGGGTTTGATGATATGGGTATTGGAATATTTACCGTAATCCACCCCTAGGGTTGAAGTTAATTTCAATTCATCTGTAAGGGCATAGGAGAAATTCCCCGATAAGACCCCTTTCAAGCTCGTTGATTTACGATTGACATCTTGGTACATTGCCAAGGCATTCGTTCCAAAACGATTGGCACCGGGTTGCAATTGGCCATTTTCATCGTATGGATTTTCGTATGGCAGCGCAAAGTAAAGAGAAGCTACTGGATTGGTTTCACTAACGTCAAAATCCGATTCAGACTCTTTACTGTTGCTCTGTGCCAAGTTGATGAAAAAATCAGCCTTAAAGCGTTTGCTTTGATGGTGAATATTGGAGTTAATAGTAAAACGTTCTATGCCAGAATTGTATAATACCCCTTCTTGGTTGGTATAGTTGAAGGACGTATAGTGTTGTGTTTTTTCATTTCCACTCGTTAAACTTAACGCATGGGATTGAATAATTCCTTTGCGCAATATTTTTTTGCGCCAATCCATATTCGTTTGTCTGATTTGATTGAGTGTTGCGGCATCTCTCACATAGTCTTCCTCCGTTTTGGCAACAGCAGTACCGTTGATCATTTTGTATGGATTTTGTTGAGAATAAGCCCAACCAGGTAAATCCGGGTCCTGCAACATTTCTTCAAACTGCAAACGTTGATTGGTATTCATCATATCCCATTTGCTGTTGTTGGCCTGAGCAAATCCATATTGGGTTTGGTAGGTCACTTGTAGGGGGGAATTGGCCATTCCTTTTTTGGAGGTAATGACAATGACTCCATTGGCTCCTCTGGAACCATATTGTGCTGTAGCTGCCGCATCTTTTAATACGGTAATATCTTCAAAATCCTCGGGTGGGAGGGAAGTAAAGGTCTCAGGGGATATCGGCATACCGTTTAAGATGTACAGCGGGTTGGTATTTTCGTCTTGAAGAGAACCAATTCCGCGAATCGTTACCCGCCCTGGAGTACCAGGTTGACCCGAAGGGGAAGCAACATACAATCCAGGTACTTGCCCCTGTAAGGCTTGATCCATTGAACTTACTTGCAGTTGATTCAACGCTTTTGCTTCAATTTTTCCTACTGCCCCTGTCGTTCTCGCTTTGGATTGCTTGGTATATCCTGTAATGACAATGCCATCTAATACATTTTCTTCAATAAATAAATCAATGGTGGCTGGTATTGTATTTCCCTCAATGGTGATGAATTGCTCTTGATAACCCAAATAGGACAATCGCAATTGGATGCTTTCTTTCTCTTCTACAACTAAATCAAAAGAACCATCCTCTAAAGTGAAACTATATTCTTTTTTGCTAATATTCTCAATGGTCACCCCAGGTAAGGGGAGTAAGGTCTCAGCGTCACGCACTAAAATCGGCGTTTTTTTATCTTGTGCTTGTACACTCAATAAGCTGAAACAAAAAAGTAAGGTGGCTAAGAGTCTTTTTGTTTTACGCATTATGGTTTGCAATTAAATTAGAATACAAACCTAGGTTGAGGAAATTAAAAGGACTTTAAGCCGAGATAAAATAGGGATTAGAAAGAGATTAAAAAAAATTAATCTACCGTTTTAACCTGCTTGGGAAGTCGGATGATTACCGTAGTTCCTTGATGGAGAATAGAGTCTACCATTAAAGAACCTTGGTGTAATTCAATAATTTTATACGCCAAGGACAATCCCAATCCTGTTCCTTTAATGCCCAAAGCATTTGGCGATCGGAAAAAAGGAAGAAACAATTTATCTAAATCCTCATGGTGAATACCAATCCCGCAGTCTTCAATGCGAATAACGATGTGTTGTTCATCCGTACTTAAGGTTAATTGAATAGGAGCCTCATGCGAAAATTTATGCGCATTGAGAATGATATTCGACAAAGCGAGTTCGAGTAGGTGTGAATTTCCATTGAAATACAAGGCGTATAATTCTTCTTGTGTCTCCAAAGCTAGGTTGAGGTTGAGCGTCTTGTGGTTGGCTATTAAATGATCGATTAAAGTCCACCAAAAGGTTTCAAAAGAAGTTTCTTGTAAGGAGTATCGCGCATTGTTCAACTGAGATAAGGTGAGTAGATTGTTGATGATGCGATTGATGTGACTCGCATCTTTGACAATGCCTTCCAATACTTCTCGGTATTCCATTTCGCTTCGTGGACTACGCAAGGCAATTTCCGCATTGCCCATCATAGAAGCAATAGGAGTCTTGAGCTCATGAGAGGCATGAGAAACAAAAGATTGCTGATTGTCAAAGGCGGTATGAAGACGTAAAAATAAGGTGTTAATCGTGTCGCTTAAGGTTTTAATCTCATCCTTAGACATATGCTCCACGGGAATGGGTTGAATTAAATTTTCCACATCTTTATCTTGAACGTGATTGATGATGCTCTTGATGGGATTTAATAGAGAATTTGAAAAAATACGCGAAAGAATAAAGGTGATGATTAAGGCAATCAACAAGCTAAACAACATAATACTGCGCAATTGATGTAAAGCTTTTTCGCCATTTTCATTGGTGGCTTTGGCTACAATGATGTAATTGCCTGAGTTATCTTCGTAAAAAATCCCCACAATAAAATCCCCTTCTTGTTTGAACTGAACCTTTTTGTTGTCATAGATTGCTTGTAAGAGTGATTTGTCCCATTTTAATTCCTGTTCTGCAATATAGGTAGGTTCAAAAGAGGAGGTATAGATGCGAATTTGTTCTTTGGGTAAAGTACGTGGAAATTTGCGCAACACTTCCTCGTATTCTGCTCTCGTAAAATTGTCTTCTGCTAAGTAATTATGTCCAACCGTAACAGCGCGATCCTCCAATTGACGAAAGAAATTCTTTTTCCATTGGGTGGCTACTACAAAGTAAATGGAGGTCAATACCCCTAAGAGTAAAATGGCAAATAGTCCTATAAATTGAAGGGAAAGTCTTGTTCTTATTTTCATTGTTCGTCTTTTAAAATGTACCCCATACCAATGACTGTTTGAATCAGGGAAGTCTCTTGATTTTTGTTTAGTTTTCGTCTGAGGTAATTGATGTAGACATCGATGAGGTTGGTTCCACGGTCAAAGTCAATCCCCCATACTGCCTCTGCAATTTGCGCGCGACTCAATACGCGGTTTTTGTTGAGGAGGAAGTATTCCAATAAATGATATTCTTTTTGGGTGAGATTGATTTCGACCTGATTGCGGTATACCTTTTTCTGAAAGCAATTCATCACTAAATTGTCAACGGTGTACTCCAAGCTGGGAACGGCCATTTTCATGCGACGCGTTAAGGCGTTAATACGTAGTAAAAGCTCTTCGTAATGAAAGGGTTTGGTCAAATAATCATCGGCTCCCATATTAAACCCCTTGATTTTATCGTGTAAAGTGGATAAAGCCGTTAGCATTAAAACGGGGGTGTCCGATTTGTATTTTTTAACTTCCTGACAAAGATCAAAACCATTCATATTGGGGAGAATGACATCTAAGATAATCAGGTCAAACTCGTGTTCCATGGCCAATTTTAATCCCATGAAACCTTCATAAGCTAAGGTAACCTTATGTTGACTTTCTTCTAAACCTTTGCGTATAAAATTAGACACATTTGCCTCATCTTCAATCAATAATATGTTCATAATTTGTGCTTTTTATACCAAAAGTAAAACTTATAAGTATTAGAAAATTAACATTAAAGAAATTTAATGCTAGGTTAGAAAACGATAAGAGTGCGGAAAAATTGGATTTTTGGTGATTTTAATGCGGGAATTGTGTCGTATATTTGAATAGAAAAACACACAAGATGATTAAGTATAGTTATACCATTATGTACGTAAAACAAGTAGATGCTACACTTGCGTTTTACGAAAGTGCTTTTGGGTTTGAGCGCAAGTTTATCACACCAGAAGCTGATTACGCCGAATTGATCTCAGGAGAAACTACTTTAGCTTTCGCTAGAGAAGATTTGGCACAGTCTAATTTATCGAAAGGATATAGAACTGTGAGTAAAGATCAAGTAATGGGAATTGAATTAGGGTTTGTTGTAGATAACGTGGAAGAAGCTGTGGATCGAGCAATAGAAGCAGGTGCTACACTTTATGAGCCCATAAAGGTTAAGCCTTGGGGGCAAACCGTTGCCTATGTCATCGACTGCAATGGGTTTCTGATCGAATTGTGTACCGCTATGGAGGTATAAAAAAGACAATACAAAATATCGCCCAAAGTTGGGCAAAAAAAGAAATTGTGATGGTCGCGCATCACAATTTTTTTTTACGTGAATGGTATATCGTCTTGCTCTTAGTCTAGTTTGTTTTCATCATCATCTTCTTTTTTGGGGCTTCCTCCCATAAACATGAAGATTGCTATCACAAGTCCCACACATACTAAGCCAAAGATAATGATCATAAAGGTGCCATTAGCAAAATTGTACAGAGGTAAATTCATTAAGTTCATAATACGTGTTTATTTATGTTATTCTGTACTAATTTATGAAAAATAATAATAAAATACCCTGATAAATGTCAGTTGTTTCTTGTGAATAATAAAAAAACGCTCCTTTTTTTGAAAGGAGCGTCTATGTTTTATAGCTTGTCTAAGGTGTTTCCTAAGGGGAGATTCATTTTCTTAGTCAGGGAGGAAAGTTCTTTTAAACTGAAGTTTCCTGTGATGTGAACTAAAACTGTTTCTTTTGTCGGATCAACACTATCGTTGAACATGACGAGTTCGGAAATGTTTTGATTCGTTCCAGTTTTGTCAATGTAAATAACCACTTTGGAATCACTGTCTTTTTTGTTTACCAGTTCTTTGAGGTTTTTTGCTTGCACATACTCATTAATGGTGGTGGTCATTTCTTTTTTTACTTCTTGCGTTTTTGTGTTGAAAACGCGTAAACTCGTTAGTTTTTTTATTAGATCAAAATAGAGCTTTTCTTCTGTATTGGTGGCTTCTACTTTTACATTAGCCATCATTTCAAACATCTTCTTATTTACAACAACATTATTGATGTTCTTGTTTTTTTCAAACTTTGAAAAGCTATCTTGTGCGAATGTTAGATTTGCAGAACATAACATCAAGCAACAGATCAAATAAGGTAGGATTCGTTTCATGGTATTCTAATTAGTTGTATCGCTAGTATTTATGGCTTTTGAAACCTCAGATAAAATGGTTTTACATTCCTGATACGCTACTTCCGGATTGGAAAAAGTACCGAGATTGGTTTGTGAAGGTGGCGCTTGTGTTGTGTTGAGATACTGAGATTGTATAATCAATACAAGTAAGCTAACAATCAGTATACCGCCAATGAAGTAAGTGATATTTTTTTTGTTCTTCATTATTTCTTGCGAACTAAATTAATATTATAGTAAAAATAGAAAATATTATTGAACAACTAACGTTTTTTTGAAATGAACTCATCTTGACTCTTTTGATTGAAGTGAAAATTAGTTATTTTGAGACTGATTAAAGGAATTTTTAAATTGCATAGCAAGGCTACGGAATGAAAAAATGGCAAAAAGCAGGCTCAAAAGAACAATTTTTTAACCAATTAGAGAAAGTCAAGATGAGTTCAATATAGTGTAAATAGATGAAAATAAAAAAGAGTCCCGAAGGACTCTTTGCTATTATTTGTAGTTTGCGTAGAAATTACTTGTTAATATTCCCGCTTTAAAACTTTGAATTTTTTTGCCGTTTTGATAGATGTGAACCGTACTTGGATCCATCATATCTCCTGCATCTCCAATGTAGATTGTATTTTTAATTACATTAAATCCATAAAAAGTAGAAGCCGCATTGTACTCGTTTTCCGGAATTGTCAATACAGGGGCTACTTGTACATTGGTATCATGTGGATTCCATTTGTAAACAGAGCTATTACTCGTATAATATAAATCGTTATTGTCTAAACGCAAGTTCTTAGCCGCACTGTTTCTCGTTGAGAAAAATTGCGTTACTATTGCATCCGTTTGAGCGTCAATTTTGTAAAAGAATGATTTATCAGCTGTACTAGAAACTGCATAAACAAAGTCTCCTAAGGTTACGATGTCTTTTAATTCTTTGTCTACAGGAATCTTTTTGGTAATGTTGAATTTTGAATCAATAACAACGATTTCGCTTTTATCTGCTGATATATTTTTCTGTACATATAATTTGGTATGCCAAGCTAAAATCTGACCTACTGGAGCATTGATTTTAATTAAGGTAATGAATTTGTATTGTTCATCGTAAACACTAACGGTTTGTGTTTCTTCATTAGATACATATAGTCTATTGTTGGCAAAAGCAATGTATAACGGTTTGTTTAACCCTTCTGTAATTGTTCCTTCGTGTTTAAACGTATAACGGTTAAATATTTCAACTTTATTTGACCCTTTTAATACAACAAAAGCTTTGTTGTCTTTGAAAGCCATACTCTGTGCAATGTCTCCTAATGCCTTGTCTGGCGTTAATGCAATATTCGCATGATATTTATCGTAGGCAAAACTTGAAAATCCTATGGATGCATCATTATACTGTAAACCTCCTTGATTTAAAATAAGTAAACCATTGTCAAGGTTGGGTACCTGTGGTACTTCTACAAAAGGATCGTCCGATGTACTACAAGATGTTGAAAGGATTGATAATGATAGTGCTAGAAATAAAAGTTTTTTCATATTTAGTTGCATAGTATTAGTATTACACAAAAGTGAAAGTTTAATAAAATGTTAATTTTTATCTTTCTCAAAATTAGTTTTTATTCTGAAATAAACAAGAGCTAATCTGTAAAATTTATAGCTCAACTCCTTAATTAACATTGAAATCGCGTATTCTGTGTGATTCGTTTGTGCGAGAAGGCAATAACCTACGTACATTAGACCCTTAAAATACGCTTTTCAATCTCATCTTTCTTCGTATTTCTTTAAAACGCATTTAATGAAATTCTAGTATAATCGAGAGAGAATATTCTTTAAAATTGTAGTAGAATACGGTATTTTAATTAACTATTTTTAACAATTGCCACAAAAGGAAGCGTTAACACAAGAAAAGGGAAGAGTTTAATTTGTTTTTTCCTTTTTAGTTCGGAATGTTTCAAACTAAAGATGTATTAATCTCATTGAACTATTGATTTACTGATGAAAAATAAAAAACAAGGGCTACAAAAGCATTAAATTCATAAAAAGGAGAGAAACGAAAGAACGGGAGGAAGAGGAAAACCAAGATTGGATTTGATTTACTAAAAGAGTTTGAAATAAGTAATATGCCGGATATGCTAGGATTGTTTTTATTGGATATAGAAGTAAAGTTCTTAATTCACCGCGAATAACGAAAATTATATCTTTCTTTTTTAGGTGATTTTTTTTAGTTGTATTTCATTGGTTTTTAGGTAATTGTGTTTTTGGATGCTGAAAATGAGTTTCTTTGAATAGCCGTATCTTGCCTATAGAATTTAAAATAATAATACACATGACTCAACTAAGGGTAAATAAGCACATTCATCCCTTATATCAAAACCAAAAAGAAGAACTAACAAACCTAATTGAAAACTATGATGCATTAACTACTTATCTTTTTAAAGGAAGCAGAAACTCAATCAAATTGGTCACCTTATCAACCGGTCAACGAGTAGCAATAAAATCCTTTAAAATTCCCAATGAATTAAATAAACGCGTCTATAAATTTTTTAGAAAACCGAAAGGATTACGTTCGTATGAACACGCTGAAAAATTAAAAACATTGGGGGTAGCTAACCCACAGGCGGTAGCGTATTTTGAATACAGTACAGCCACAACAATTCGAAACACCTATTATATTTCGGAATTTGTTGAGGCAGAAATGACCTATCGCGATTTAATCTCCCAAAAGAATTATCCTCATCGGGAAGTGATTTTGGAAGAATTTGTTCGATTTTCTTATGGCTTGCATGAAAAGGGAATTGAGTTTCTGGATCATTCACCAGGAAATACATTAATCAAAAAACAGGACGATGGAACCTATGTCTTTTATTTGGTCGATTTAAATAGAATGAAATTTAATCAAGAGATGTCTTTCTCTAACCGCATGAAAAATCTCGCTCATTTGACCACCAATATCCAGGATATTGAGAAAATGGCGGAACACTATGCTCGATTGATCGGAAAAAGCTCTAAAGAGGTTTTTATCCGTTTATGGCTAGAAACTATTAAATTTCAATTTAGATTTTACAAGAAGAAAGAGCTGAAATTTAAAATTAAACGATTTTATTTTAGTTAGGAAAGAGGTGAGAGGTGAGAGGTGAGAGAACTTTTTTTAAAAACGAAAGTTTACAAAAACACAAAAAAGCGCAAACACAGAAAAGCAAATTTCACGTCCCTAAATAAGGTTGATCGTTTTTAAGAATGAAAGTTTACAAAAACACAAAAAAGCGCAAACACAGAAAAGCAAATTTCACTCCTTTCTCCTCACCTCTCTCCGCTTTCCTTTTTCGTTTCTCTTTATTTTACCTAAAAAAGTTACTTTGTTTTATTAGGCACATAACTATGTTGAATTAAAAAAGGTACTTCGTTTTATTGGGCACATTACCATCTGTGCCCCTACGTTTCTCCTCACCTCTCACCTCTTTCCAAATAAAAGAAATAAGCTTATTTTTGTATCGTAAACACAAGTGGATATGAATAAAATAGCTTTTTATCTTTTGAGTTGCATGGGGATACTTTTGTTTGTAGGGTGTAAGGATAAAACAACCTTGCAAACAGAACAACACTTTCAGCAGTCTCTGATAACCTACGCCAAAGGTTTTACCTTAATAGCTTATGACGACATATATGTTGTACAAATTACTCAACCTTGGGCTTCAGCGAAAGAAAAATTTACCTATGTGTTGAAAAAGGAAGAAGCGAAAGTGCCAGATTCTCTAAAACAATATACCCAAATTCAAATTCCCATCCAAACGATTGCTTGTACGTCAACAACGCATATTCCCGCCTTAGATCTTTTAGGGGAAGTTCCCGCTCTTATTGGTTTTGCTGGATTAGATTATATTTCAACAGCAAGTGTTCGAGAGCAAATTAAAGCGGGAAAAATCAAGGAATTGGGACAAAATGAAGCGCTAAATATTGAGGTAATCGTCGATGCGAAACCAAATGTATTGATGGCTTTTGCTATGGATAATAGCAATAAAACACTACAAACAATTGAACAAGCGGAGATTCCCGTATTGTATAATGGAGATTGGACAGAGCAAAATCCGTTGGGAAAAGCGGAATGGATCAAGCTCTTTGGCGTATTATTCGATAAAGAAAAAGAGGCGAATCATTTTTTTGAACAACTCGTGGAGGATTATAGAACAGCTCAACAACTTGTTACTCAAATAAAAAATCAACCAACCATAGTAAGTGGTGCGATGTATTCGGATGTTTGGTATTTACCAGAAGGAAATAGTTGGGCGGCCATGTATTTTAAAGACGCAAAAGCCAATTATTTGTGGAATGATACTCCAGGAGTTGGGAGTTTAGCCCTATCTTTTGAACAAGTATTAGAGAAAGGGCAGCAAGCTGATTTTTGGATTAACCCAGGGCATTATGAATCCTTAAATGATTTGGCAGCAGCTAATCCGCATTATAAAGAATTTGAAGCTTTTAAAAATAAAAAGATATATTCATTTGCACCAACCAAAGGAGAAACAGGAGGGACTCTTTTCTATGAATGGGGACCTTTGCGACCTGATCTTGTTCTAAAGGATCTTATTCAAATATTACATCCCGAAGTGTTGCCCAATTATCAACCGCATTTTTATCGACAATTACAGTAAATGAAAATAAAAAAAGCAAATTGGGGATTGGGAATCGCACTCGTTGCATTTGTATTTATACTCAATCTTTCTTGGGGAAGTGTACACATTCCTTTTAAGGAGGTGATTCGCATTCTCACAGGGCAAGAAGGAACTAAAGCATCATGGGACTATATTGTATTGCATTATCGCTTACCCAAAGCCATTGTGGCGATGCTGGTGGGTATAGCGCTATCTCTTAGTGGCTTATTGATGCAAACGCTGTTTCGAAATCCCATGGCAGAATCCTATGTATTGGGAATTAGTGCAGGAGCCGGACTAGGTGTAGCCCTTGTTTTGATGGGGGGAGCATTATTACCTACTTTTCTTACTCCTTATTTGACGTCAAATTATGCGTTATTGGTTACTTCTGTTTTAGGAAGTTTACTTTTGTTACTCCTGATTTTAAGCGTTTCTTATCGCGTGAAGAATGCCATCACCGTTTTAATCGTCGGCTTAATGTTTGGTAGTTTTGCCAATGCTATTATTGCTATTCTTACCTATTTTAGCGAAGCAGATCAATTGAAAAAATACGTAGTTTGGATGTCGGGAAGTTTGGGTAACCTAACCAAAGAAATGATTGTACTTTTCTTGATTGTCGTTAGTCTAGGTGTCGTTTTAGCTCTATTTTTAATTCGCAGATTAGACGCGTTGTTGTTGGGGGATGCCTACGCAGCTTCTTTGGGAATTAACGTCAAGCAAACGAGAAATTTAATTATTATAACAACCAGCTTGTTGGCGGGAGGAGCAACGGCATTTGTTGGACCTATTGCTTTTGTTGGACTCGCTGTTCCACATATGGCGCGTTTGCTGTGGAAAACAAATACACATCGCCCTTTGATTGGCGCCTGTATCTGGATGGGGAGTCTAGTGCTTTTGGTTTGTGATATGCTGACCCAAATTCAAGACCAAGTGATGTTGCCTATTAATGCTATTACTGCTATTTTTGGAGCTCCCATTGTAATCGTGTTGTTATTTAAATACCGAATTTTTTAGAAAATAGAAAAAAAAAGTAAAACTAGGTTGGATGACTAGTTTTAAATTATCTTTGCAAGCTGTAAATAGACAATATGAAGTTCGAATTATTACATACTGATGTTCAGTCACGTGCGCGTGCTGGAAAAATTACTACGGATCACGGTGTAATTGAAACACCTATTTTCATGCCTGTTGGAACAGTGGCAACCGTAAAAGGAGTGCACCAACGTGAGCTAAAGGAAGAAATTAATCCTGATATTATTCTAGGAAATACCTACCATTTATATCTACGACCAAAAGTAGAAATCTTAAAACAAGCGGGTGGTTTGCACAAATTCATGAACTGGGACCGCAATATTTTAACGGATAGTGGAGGATTTCAAGTGTATTCTCTTTCTGCAAATAGAAAGATTAAAGAAGAAGGGGTAAAATTCAAATCTCATATTGATGGGTCGTATCACTTTTTCTCTCCTGAGAATGTGATGGAAATTCAACGTGCTATTGGAGCAGATATCATTATGGCTTTTGATGAGTGTACGCCTTACCCTTGTGATTATCGCTATGCAAAGCGTTCGATGCATATGACACACCGTTGGTTAGACCGTTGTGTGACTCACTTTAATAAAACACCCGAATTATACGGATATTCTCAAGCTTTATTCCCAATCGTTCAAGGAAGTACGTATAAAGATTTACGTCAACAATCCGCAGAATACATCGCTAATGTTGGTGCGGAAGGAAATGCGATTGGCGGTTTGTCTGTGGGAGAACCAGCAGAAGAAATGTACGCGATGACAGATGTGGTAACTTCTATTTTACCTGAAGATAAACCAAGATATTTGATGGGGGTAGGTACGCCAATTAATATTTTAGAAAATATCGCCCTTGGTATTGATATGTTTGACTGTGTAATGCCCACGCGTAATGCGAGAAATGGTATGTTATTCACAGCAGAAGGAATTATCAATATCAAAAATAAAAAATGGGAGAACGATTTCTCACCAATTGATGCCATGGGACATACGTGGGTGGATACGGAATATTCTAAAGCTTACTTACGTCACTTATTTGCTGCCAATGAATCACTTGGAAAACAAATTGCCTCTATTCACAATTTAGGTTTCTATATGTGGTTAGTGCGCGAAGCACGTCAGCAAATTTTAGCAGGAACATTCGCAACTTGGAAAAATAAAATGGTGAAACAATTGGGAGAAAGATTGTAAGAATCAACATACGTCAAATAGCAAAAGTAGTGTACAGATGAAAATTATAGACTGGTATATTTTAAAGCGATATTTAGCCACTTTTTTTGTGATGCTCTTGCTATTTGTACCTATTGGTATTGTGATAGACGTTTCTGAAAAGATTAATAAAATCCTGGAAAACAAGGTGCCTATCCAGGCAACAATCCTATATTATTTGGATTTTACGGTCTACTTTGCCAATATGTTATTCCCTATATTTCTGTTTATTTCTATTATTTGGTTTACCTCTAAATTAGCAAATAACACAGAAATTGTCGCTATTTTAAGTTCGGGAATTTCGTTTACTCGATTTTTACGTCCTTATCTAATCGGTGCTGCGCTTATCTCTTTGTTGGCGCTAGCGATGGCCATGTATATTGTGCCTAAAGCAAGTGCAGGGTATAACGATTATCGCTATAAATACCTAAAGAGAGATGAGGTGCGAGAAAGTCAGAATGTATTCAAACAAATCAATGCGAATGAATTTATCTTTGTGAGTAACTTCAACTACAGTACCAATACGGGATATAATTTTACTATTGAAGAATTCGATGGCAATAAATTAGTTTCGAAAGTGGAAGCAAAACGCATCGAGTGGAGTGCTGAAACGAAAATGTATACGCTGTATGATTATTTTAAACGAGAAGTTGGAGAATCAGGAGATGTGTTAGAGTTTGCCGACTCCAAAGAATTGCACTTGGAATTTGATATTGACGATTTGAGTCCGGTTGTGTATGCCGCTGAAACAATGACTTTAGGACAACTAAAGAAATTTATTGAAAAGGAACGCATGCGCGGATCTTCTAATATCAATGTGCACTTGGTGGTCTTGTACAAAAAATATAGTGTACCTGTATCGGCCTTTATTTTGACGATTATTGCCGTATCTGTTTCTTCAATGAAACGAAGAGGAGGAATGGGAATTAACTTAGCTATCGGTATTGCGTTAGCTTTTATATATGTCTTCTTTGATAAGATTTTTAGTGTGTTAGCGGAAGCTTCTAGTATGTCACCTTTAGTGGCTGTATGGATCCCTAATGTCACATTCTCAATTTTAGCTATATTTTTATTACGAAATGCTCGCAGATAACGTAAAGAGTAATCTATTATTACACCTCATTGTATTTGTTTGGGGGTTTACAGCTATTCTAGGTAATTTAATTACCCTAGAGGCGCTACCTTTGGTTTGGTATAGAATTGTGATTGCAGTGATTACCTTAGTCTTGTTATTCGCTTTTAAACGACAAACAGTAAAGGATAGTAAAAGCAATATTGCTCGCTTTTTAGCCGCAGGAATTGTCATTGCCTTGCATTGGCTGACCTTTTTCTGGGCAATCAAAGTTTCCAACGTATCAGTAACCTTAGCCTGTTTGTCTACAGGTGCTTTTTTTACTTCGATTCTAGAACCTATTTTCTATAAACGCAAGATTATCGCCTATGAAGTGTTCTTCGGTTTTATCGTTGTTTGTGCTTTAGGCTTGATTTTTAGCGTAAGTACGGAATATGTGGAAGGAATTTTATTAGCCTTAAGTGCCGCTTGTTTGTCTGCCGTTTTTTCAATTATCAATGGCAAATTCGCACAGCATTCTTCCGCTTCTATTATTACCTTTTACGAAATGATAGGCGGATTGCTGATCCTTTCTATCTATCTTTTGTTTAGCGGAGGATTTACTGCTGAATTCTTTACCGTTACTACTACAGATTGGCTGTGGTTGTTAGTATTAGGTACGTTTTGTACGGCTTTCGCTTTTATCGGATCTGTCTATGTGATGAAGTATATTACGCCTTTTACCGTGATGCTAACCATTAATTTAGAACCCGTATATGGGATTCTACTCGCCATTCTTATTTTTAAAGACAGTGAAAAAATGAGCCCCGAATTTTACGTCGGTGCCTTGTTAATATTAAGTACAGTAGTGCTAAATGCTATTGTTAAAAACAGGAAAAAGATAAAAGTTGCCAAAATATAGTATGTCTATATAGAGGAAAATTTTATCTTTGTCATTAGTAATTGAAACTAAAATTTATTCATAAATGGAATATTTAGATTTTGAGCTTCCTATTAAAGAACTTGAGGAGCAGTTAAAAAAATGTACGTTAATCGGGGAAGAATCTGATGTAGATGTATCAACGACTTGCTCACAAATCGAGAAGAAATTAGAAGAGACAAAGAAAACAATATATAAGAATTTGACTCCTTGGCAACGCGTACAATTGTCAAGACATCCAAACAGACCTTATACCGTTGATTATATTAAAGCCCTTTGTGGAGATACATTTTTAGAATTATTTGGTGATAGAAATGTAAAAGACGACAAAGCAATGATTGGTGGTTTAGGTAAAATCGGAGATCAAAGTTTTATGTTCGTAGGTCAACAAAAAGGATTCAACACAAAGACGAGACAGTATAGAAACTTCGGGATGGCAAATCCTGAAGGATACAGAAAGGCTTTGCGTTTAATGCAAATGGCTGAGAAGTTTAATATTCCAATCGTAACGTTGATCGATACTCCGGGTGCATACCCAGGATTAGAAGCAGAGGAAAGAGGACAAGGAGAAGCGATTGCGCGTAATATTTATGAAATGTTCCGTATTAAAGTGCCTATCATCTGTATTATTATCGGTGAAGGAGCTTCAGGTGGTGCATTGGGAATTGGTGTAGGTGACCGTGTAACTATGTTGGAAAATACATGGTACTCTGTAATTTCACCAGAATCTTGTTCTTCTATTTTATGGAGAAGCTGGGAGTTCAAAGAACAAGCTGCTGATGCTTTAAAATTGACTTCTTATGATATGAAAAAGAATAAGTTAGTGGATGATATCATTGCAGAACCTCTTGGAGGTGCCCATTCTGATAGAGAAGCTACTTTCGAATCAGTGAGATCGTACATTGTGAAAACACATAAAGAATTAGCAAAAACTCCACTTGATAAGTTACTGAACCAACGCATGGAGAAGTACTTCGAAATGGGAGAATACAAAAGCTAATTAGCAAAATAAAAAATAAAAAATCCGAGTTTTTACTCGGATTTTTTATGCTTTAATATTTCTGGAATCAAATGAAAATAGTTTATTTTTATTGATTATAAATGGAATACAATATCAGTTCACAAAAAAGAGTTATTTTCGCACTATGGAAAAAGCAAAAGATATACGCACCTATGCCAACTCTTTTACTAAAGATGTAATTGCTTTAGAAAAAGGGAAGTTACCACCTCAAGTTACTGACTTTGAGGAGGCTGTTTTAGGTGCCATGATGATTGATAAAAAAGGGATTGACGAAGTAATTGATATTCTTCAACCAGATGCTTTTTATAAGGAAGGACACAAGTATATTTTTGAAGCGATTGATCAATTATTCGTTGGGAATCAACCGATTGATTTATTGACTGTATCGGCTCAACTGCGAAAAAACGCAAAACTTGATCTTGCAGGTGGTGATGCCTATTTGGTGAGTTTAACCCAAAAAATTAGTTCTTCAGCTCATATTGAATTTCACTCTCGTGTGATTCTTCAGAAGTTTATTCAACGCAGTTTGATTCGTATTTCCAATGAAATTATCGAAGATGCCTATGATGAGACAACAGATGTTTTTGATTTGTTGGATAAGGCGGAAGCAAAACTATACGAGGTTACCCAAGGCAACATTAAGAAGAGTTCTGAGACTGCACAAAGTTTAGTGGCTCAAGCGAAAAAGCGCATTGAAGAAATTAGTACCAAAGAAGGATTGAGTGGTTTACCTACGGGATTCCATAAATTGGATGAGCTAACATCTGGATGGCAACCGAGTGATTTGATTATTATTGCTGCACGTCCCGGGATGGGAAAAACAGCATTTGTATTATCTATGGCTCGTAACATTGCCATTGAGGCAGGAGCAGGGGTAGCGTTTTTCTCTTTAGAGATGTCCTCAGTTCAGTTGATTACGCGTTTAATTTCATCGGAAACAGGTTTATCTTCAGAGAAATTGCGTACGGGAAAATTGGAAAAACACGAATGGGAACAGTTGAACGTAAAAGTAAAAGACTTAGAACGAGCACCTTTGTTTATTGATGACACGCCTTCCTTGTCTATTTTCGATTTACGTGCTAAAGCTAGACGTCTTGCTTCTCAATATGGAATTAAATTGATTGTTATCGACTATTTGCAGTTGATGACAGCAGGAGGAAGTCAAAAAGGAGGAGGAAACCGTGAGCAAGAGATTTCAACAATTTCTCGAAACTTGAAAGCATTAGCAAAAGAGTTAGATATTCCTGTGATTGCCTTATCGCAGTTATCGCGTGCAGTAGAAACAAGGGGTACGTCTAAACGCCCTTTATTATCGGATTTAAGGGAGTCTGGAGCGATTGAGCAGGATGCGGATATCGTATCGTTTATCTATCGTCCAGAGTACTATAAAATAGAAGAATGGGACGATGAGTTCCGTTCCCCTACGGCCGGTCAGGCCGAGTTCATTGTGGCAAAACACAGAAATGGTGGATTAGACAATATCCGATTGAAGTTCTTAGGTATGTACGGTAAGTTTGACAACTTAGATGAAGACGCCCGTATCGAAGGTTTTGCTGGAGGAGATGGAGTATATTCTTCAGCTATCAACGAAGGAGGAGCCAATATGACACAGCATTTACCACCTGCACGAGATGTATTTAACGATGATGATGTACCGTTTTAGTTATCAGTTAACGGTTATCAGTTATCAGAAGATATTCAATAGTAAGAAAACCATTCCTTTATAGGGGTGGTTTTTTTTTTTTTTGCTTTTTTGCTTTTTTGTTGATGGGTGAGGTGGTGAGATGGTGATGAATAACCCTTGTAGGGGCAAATGGCAATTTGCCAAGTAACTGGACAATTTTGATTAAGAGTAAATCAAAAAAGAAGGATATTATATACATACAAAAAGGCGAAAGATTTATCTTTCGCCTTTTTGTATGTATATTATTTTGTGCGTTATAAATTTCTATCGAATAGAAAAGCAAGGATAGAATTAAATCAGAGTATTTATTGATTACTCCTAACCTTTAGAGTTGCTTTTTTCGTTTTTTCGCACGTTGCTTTTTCGCCAGATTATCTATTAAAGAAGAATATATCAAAATCGAAAATTAACCGATAACAGTAATCTGATCACTCATAACTGATCACTCAATCTACGATTTGCAAATTCCCAATTCAAGTGAGGGAGTAAAGCTTTGATGTATTTTTCTTTATCATTTTTATAGGAAGGTAAATAAGCGTGTTCCCATAAATCAATCACTAAAAGTGGTTTTCCCAATCTTAATGTAATTGGATTAGCGTTGTTTTCTGTGGTGATCAATGTCAAGTTATTACGGTGATCTACCAACAACCACAACCATCCAGAACCTTCAAATTCAACAGCGATTCTCGTGATTTCAGCCTTTAGGTTGTTGTATGAGCCAAAGCTAGATGAAATCAAGGCCGATAAACCTGTATTTGGACTAGTTGTTGTGTTCTTATTAATCGACTGCCAAAAAAAATCGTGATTATAATAGGCTCCTGCAGCATTTGTTAATTCAGCTTGTGAAGGTGGAACTTTCGTCAAAATACCTACCAAACTATCTGTAACGTAAGGCGTACCATGCAGTGCAGTATTCAAGCGATTGGCATAATCCAAATGAATCACACCATAATGGAGCGCTAAATCTTCAGGTTTGAACAAGTTTTCAATCTCTTCATATTGAAAAGAGAGCGCATGCATTTCAAATGGTCCTTGTTTGGTTTTTACTTTTTCCTGACCAAGAACTGATTTCTTTTCTACGACAAAAGTTTCCCTTTTAGGGATTTCAACTTCAATGTGTTCGTTTTTCCTTCCACAAGATGACGTAATAACGACAAGCAAAAGAAATGCAAGGTTTAGCAACTTGATTTTTTTCATTCTGCGCTTAAAATAGATTGAGCAAGTTTGATATATTCCACTTTCGCTTGATCTGTAGATAGGTGACTGACCTGTGTCCAAGCATTGAATTTAAACGCTTTTTTCAAATCATGCGACATATGTTCAAAGTCTTGATGACTCAAACCATTAGTTGCTTGTTTGTAATAAGCGTAAATCCGCAGCATAACATCTGGAGCCAAATTTCTCGCTTCCTTGGAAATTCGGTTATAAGCTTCTAAGAAGTCTTTGTCTAGTTGCTCGTTCATTATTGTTTTTTTGCAATTACCGTTTTGTTTCCAATAGCTTTTTGGTTTAATACCACATCTACTTTTGTTCCAATCGGTAAATATAGGTCTACTCTAGATCCAAATTTAATAAAACCAGCATCAGTTCCTTGAATAGCTTGCATTCCGGGTTTAGCATAGTTGATAATACGCTTAGCTAATGCACCAGCGATTTGACGATACATTACTTCACCGAAAACCTTGTTTTCGATTACTACGGTTGTTCTTTCGTTTTCTTCACTCGCTTTAGGATGCCATGCTACTAAGTATTTTCCTGCGTGATATTGACTGTATTTAATCAATCCACTCAATCCATAACGCGTAACGTGAACATTGATAGGCGACATAAAGATTGAAACCATTAAACGGTTATCTTTGAAATACTCAGGCTCATAAACTTCTTCAATTACAACTACTTTTCCATCAACAGGAGCTACAATAACATGGTCGTTAGGTGTAATACTTCTATTGGGATTTCTAAAGAATTGCAATACTAAGATTAGCAGTGCTAGAATAATAGATGACAAGGTCATTCTTAACCAATCAATCGTTATAACATAATCTAAAACTACAATAAAGATTACAGCGACTACTAACGAGAAAAAAATAATTTTAGTTCCTTCTTTATGAAACATGACTTATAAAATTTGAAAAATGATATACAAAAATGGGGCGATAAATAAGATACTGTCTAAGCGATCTAAGATACCTCCGTGTCCTGGCATGATTTTGCCACTATCTTTAACACCTGCTTCTCTTTTGAAATGCGATTCAACTAAGTCGCCAAGCGTACCAAATAATCCTACAAAAATAGCACTTGCAATCCAAATATACACATTTAATGATGTAAAAAAGTGATTTAGTATAAGGGAAGCAATAATAGCGAATACAATTCCACCGAATAAACCTTCAATGGTTTTCTTTGGAGAAATGCGTTCAAATAGCTTGTTTTTACCGAATTTCTTTCCAACAATATAGGCAAATGTATCGTTGGTCCATACCAAGATTAAGATTCCGATGACAATTTGTGGTTGGTAACCTTCTGCCGTGTATGGAAGATGTAAAAACGCGAGAAATGTACCGATGATATACCCTAGAAAAATAATGATTTTTACAGGCAAGCTTCGATTGGGTTTACGCGTAGTGAAAAGTTCTGCTGTAATGGCCAACAAAATTAGAAAGGTAACAATGACTATGCTTTGGATGGGCAGTGCTACCCAATCTTGGAAAAGAGCTGCTACAGCGACTAAACTTACTCCTACGCAAAAATACTTGGATAGTTGAATGAGTTTAGCGAACTCATAAGCTGCTACGATCATAAAAAATCCAAATAGTATTTTGAAAGTTAGTGCATCATATAAAGTTGCACTTAAAAGCAGAACAATATAGATTACTCCAGATATTGTTCTTTTAACGGTTTCAGACATAATTTATAGATCTTCTAATAAAAGTAAATATAAGTTTTTGGGAGATCTGCCATAGCTTAAAAAATCTTGATTGGCAGAAGGCTTGAAACAATTGATTGCCGTAATATTTGTGGGCAATGCACTGCTGTATTTTCTTTTGATTTCGCGAAGTCCGTCGCTTTTTGTACGCGTAATTTGACTCGTTGCGGCAATGATAATCACATTGTCAGGAATTTCATGAGGTTTAAAATCTTTGAGTTGTTTGTCGCAAAATAGAATTGCGCCATCATCAGCGATTAAACTTTCACAAGAAGAAACAAAGAAAATAGGTTGTTTGGAATTGACGTAGTTGATGTTATTGTCTTTTAACAAGGCATGAAATTGCTTTTCATGCGTTAGGGCTTCTTTTTCAAACCAATCATTTTCCACTAATACATTGACAAAGGTTTCTTGTAATTCGGTTTGGGTATCACAATACAAGAATTTACCGCCGTTATTCTTAAAGTTAACAGTGAATAGGTCATCAACAGGCATAACAGTTTCTGGAAGATATTGGCTTCTTTGATCATCAGCCTCTTCGTTGCTTTGTTTTGACATAAATCCGCTAATTAACTTCTTTAGAAAGCTCATACGCTAAGTGTCGAAATGTATAAAATTTTATTATTTTCAAAGATAAAAAAAATCTTAACTTAAATGAGTCTTTAAGTTAAGATTTTTATATTGATTCTTTACAAGGCTGTATTAAGCGATTGTGTTTTCTGTATCCGTTTGAGGTTGAATCTCGTTTTCCTCTGTATTTGATTTGTCAAAAGGACGTTTACCAAAGATATTTTCTAAATCTTGTTGGAAAATTACCTCTTTCTCACAAAGTAAATCTGCTAATTGGATTAATTTGTCTTTGTGTTCAGTTAAGATAGCTTGAGCACGCTCATATTGTCCTTCAATTAGTTTCGAAATTTCTTCGTCAATTACTTTTGCTGTATCTTCCGAATAAGGTTTACTGAAGTTGTATTCACTTTGACCTGATGAATCATAGTACGTAATGTTTCCTAACTTTTCGTTTAAACCATAAATCGTCACCATAGCTCTTGCTTGTTTCGCTACTTTTTCAAGGTCACTTAAAGCACCAGTTGAGATTTTGTCAAAGACAATTTTCTCTGCTGCACGTCCACCCATTGTAGCACACATCTCATCTAACATTTGTTCAGTGCGTACAATTTGTCTTTCAGCTGGTAAATACCAAGCCGCACCCAAACTTTGTCCACGAGGAACGATGGTTACTTTTACAAGTGGAGCTGCGTGTTCACACATCCAACTTACTGTAGCATGACCTGCTTCGTGAATGGCAATTGCATATTTTTCCTCAACTGTAATGATTTTGTTTTTCTTCTCCAGACCACCGATGATTCGGTCTACTGCGTCTAAGAAGTCTTGCATATCTACTTCTTTCTTGTCTTTACGAGCTGCTGTTAAAGCCGCTTCGTTACAAACGTTTGCAATATCTGCTCCAGAGAATCCTGGTGTTTGTTTAGCTAAGAAATCAATATCTAAATTGTCGACTCTCTTGATGTTGCGTAGGTGAACATTGAAAATAGCTTCTCTTTCTTTTACATCCGGAAGATCAACGTAAATCTGTCTGTCAAAACGTCCTGCACGTAAAAGCGCTTTATCCAAAATCTCTGCGCGGTTGGTTGCTGCTAATACGATAACATTTGTATGAGAACCAAAACCATCCATTTCTGTTAGTAATTGGTTTAATGTATTTTCTCTTTCGTCATTAGATCCAGAGAAATTACTTTTTCCACGCGCTCTACCTACAGCATCAATCTCATCGATGAAAATGATAGCTGGTGATTTTTCTTTCGCTTGTTTGAACAAGTCACGTACACGTGAAGCACCAACTCCAACAAACATCTCAACAAAATCAGAACCTGATAAAGAAAAGAAAGGTACTTTTGCTTCACCTGCCACTGCTTTCGCTAACAATGTTTTACCTGTTCCTGGAGGTCCTACTAAAAGGGCTCCTTTTGGTATTTTTCCTCCAATAGAGGTGTATTTTTCAGGGTTCTTTAAGAACTCTACAATCTCTACGATCTCTTCTTTTGCTCCTTCTAATCCAGCAACATCACTGAACGTTACTTTGATGTCATTCTTCTCATCAAAAAGCTTGGCTTTTGATTTTCCGATGGAGAAAATCTGCCCGCCACCGCCAGCACCGCCACCACCAGTCATTCTTCTCATCATGAATAACCAGAATCCAATGATAATGATGATAGGAAGGAAACTAATAAAATAATCTCCCCAATTGCTTTCAGCTTCCGATTTGTATTCTACTAATTTGCCTTCTCCTGCAGCCTCGTCTAATTTCTTTTGGAAAATCTCAGAGTTACCGATTTCAGTTACAAATTGTGGACCTGTACTTTCTTTGCCTAGGATTGATTTTCGTTGTAATTCTTCAAAGTCTTTACTCTGTAAAGCATCTTTCGTCAAATATACCTTAGCAACAGAACGATTAAATTCTACTTTTTCAACTTTCCCCTCTTTTAGGTAGTCGAAAAATTTAGAAAGACTCAGCTGTTTGGAATCTCCAACGCCGCTGCCGTTCGATAAAAAGTTTATAACCAATACGATAACCACAATGCTCGCGTATAAAATCCACGGGCTAAATTTGGGTTTGTTTTGGTTTGGTTTTATGTTTCCCGCCATGAAGAATAAATTTTAAAGTTTAGTATTGGCTGTTGATATTCGTAATCTTTGCGTCTCCCCACAAGCTCTCTAAGTTGTAAAATTCGCGTATAGATTTTTGAAATACGTGTACTACAACATTGATGTAGTCCATTAAAATCCATTCTGCATTAATCTCACCTTCAACATGCCAAGGTTTGTCGTGTAATTCCTTTGATACAATTTTTTGAACGGAACCTGCAATCGCATTGACCTGCGTATTCGAATTCCCATCGCATATGATGAAATAATCACAAGGTGTGTTATCTATTTCTCTTAAATCTAAAATCGTCGTATTTTCCCCTTTTACAGCTTCAATTCCTTTGATAATATTAGCAATCAATTCGTCGTTGTTGATAGTTTTGTTTGTCATTTATTGATTTTATCTAAATTTCTTCAAGTTAACAAAAATATGTTTCCTAATTTTGGGTTCAAATATAGTGAATCGCTTCTGATTAGACTACAATAATTTTATATGAATATCATCAAACTCGATGCCATTGCGTCTACAAATACTTATTTAAGAGAGATGTTAACAACTTGTGATTTAGAAAACTTCACGACAATAGTCGCTGAAAATCAATTTGCAGGAAAGGGACAACGAGGGACAACTTGGTTGTCAGAAGCGGGTAGTAACTTGACCTTTAGTGTGTTGATGAAGAGTAAGCCGGAGGCAATTGCTAGTGTTTTTGATTTGAATGCTATGATTGCTTTATGCGTAGCAACCACTTTAAAAAAAATAACATATCTGCCATTTTTTATTAAATGGCCAAATGACATTTTGTCTGCAAATAAGAAAATTTGTGGCATATTGGTCGAAAACATCATCAGGGCCAATGGCGAAATTTTTTCGATTGTTGGCATTGGGGTGAATGTTAATCAGCGTCATTTTCCAGAAGGAAGTAACGGAAGCTCTTTGGCTTTATTAACTGGAGCGAAAAAAGACAAAGATGAACTACTCCAAGCCTTACTTGATGCATTAAAGGAAGGATATAACGCCTTGGAGGAAGGACAGGCTGATGAGCTTTGGAAAGCATATAAAGCGCTGTTATATCGAAGAGATGTCGTTTCATCTTTTGAAAAACCCAACGGGTATCGCTTCAACGCAATTATAAGAGATGTAACACCTTATGGTAAATTAGTGGTTGAAGTAGAAAATCAAAAACAAGAGGAATTTGCCTTAAAAGAGATTCGGTTACTGTATTAGTTCAAAATAAAGGAAACCTTTATTCTGAACTAGTATTTTATTTTTCGTGTGTAATGGAAATCGAATTGATGCAATAGCGATGTCCTGTCGTCTCTTGTGGGCCATCGGGAAATACATGACCTAAATGTCCATTACAGTTGGAACACACCACTTCAACACGCACCATACCGTGAGATAAATCTTTGATGTATGTTACACTTCCTTCAATGGCTTGATCAAAAGAAGGCCAGCCACAATGGGAGTTGAATTTCGTTTGTGCGTCAAATAAAAGTTGACCACAACCTGCACAATGGTAGTGTCCAGCTTCGTAGAAGTCATTGTAAATTCCTGTAAAAGGACGTTCTGTTCCTTTCTCTCTTAAAACGTAGAATTGTTCCTCTGACAGGATCTCTTTCCACTCTTGTTCTGTTGTATTTTTATCTTTTTTCATATGGGATATATTGAGCAGGGCTTGTCTTTATTCTTGGGTGAAATCTCGAATGCGTTCGATGACTTTCTTATCTCCTAAAATCTTGCGATGTCCGAGTCCACTCGTAACCATCAATTGACTGTTTACGGCATGCTTTTTAATTTGGTAAGCTGCTTTTATGGGAACGTCAACATCGTCCTCGTCGTGTATAATTAACAAGGGAATGTCGATTTGTTCTGCTGCTAAGTGCACGCAATAACTATCCATGGTGCGATTGAATTGTTTTTCAAAACGCATTTTTATAATTTCTGCAATTCGCGGTTTCAGTTGAAGTTGTTTAATAAAATCTTCAATGACATCTTGTACAACATCTCCACTGCCAATGATAATTGCCTTTTTAGCTTTGAGTCCATCGCGCAAAGCGTTCATCGTTGTCATTCCCCCAAGTGAATGTCCAACTACTAAATCAAACGGACCAAATTGCTTCTCAATTTCAAAAGCTGAAGCAATAAATTCCGTTAAATTTGTTTTAGTCTTCGGTGAAAAACCATGTCCTGGCGCATCAAAACTCACAATGTCATAGCCTTGGCGAATTAGAATATTGGCGATAGTTACCAATTGCGTACCTCGACCATTCCAGCCGTGAATCAACAAGGCTTTTTTATTCGCTTTTTTGTTGATGCCATATTCATACATTACAATGTCCTTTTTGATGGCATTGACGTATAATTTGCTGCGTTTGCTTTTGGCGAGCATTTCTTTTTCTCGCTTCGGTGTTTTGAATTTTATAGGAGTGATAAAGAGATTCTGTGCGAATTTAGCCGCTAAGGGAAGGGATAAAAATTGTAAAAATTTACCCGTCCAAATAATAGACTTAGGTACTTCTAATGAATGTTTTGCTTTTTTAGAATTGTCTTGCATGAGTTAAAAACATTTCAAACAAAAGTACAAAATATATTGGGAGGGTGTTTTTGTTTTTGCTTTTTTGCTTTTCTGTGTTTTTGTTTTTCTGTGTTTTTGTTTTTCTGTGTTTTTGTTTTTCTGTGTTTTTGTGTTTTTGTTTTTCTGTGTTTTTGCTTTTCTGTGTTTTTGTTTTTTCGTGCGGATATTCTTTCTCTATAATCTTCTTCTCGTTGAAAGGGGAACTATCTAATTAAGATTAGACTAAACAAAAAAGCAACTATCGAAAAAACAAAAAAGCATAAAGGCATTTTTGCTTTTCTGTGTTTTTGGTTTTTTGTAAAATGTCTTTATATATATAGAATCTCCTTCTTGTTGAAAGGAAAAACACTTAATCAAGACGAAACTAAACAAAAAAGCAAAGAACAAAAAAACGAAAAAGCTTTTTTGTGGGTTGTTTTTTCGTACGGATCCTCTTTGCTTGTAAATTTTCTTCTCGTTAGAAGGAAAAACATTTAATCAAGACGAAACTAAACAAAAAGGCAACCATCAAAAAAGCATAAAGGCATTTTTGCTTTTCTGTGTTTTTGCTTTTTTGTAAAATGTCTTTTTATATATAGAATCTCCTTCTCGTTAGAAGGAAAAACACTTAATCAAGACGAAACTAAACAAAAAAGCAAAGAACAAAAAAACGAAAAAGCTTTTTTGTGGGTTGTTTTTTCGTACGGATTCTCTTTGCTTGTAAATTTCCTTCTTGTTGAAAGAAAAACGCACTTTTGGAATAAGTTTTGTATGAATAACGATGTTTAATTTCAATATTATCTAGTTATGCATGTTTTTTATTTTGAAAAGCTTCTAGTGTGGCAAAATGCTAGAAATGTAACTAAGGATATTTATCTTGTCACAAGAAAATTTTCCGTTGATGAAAAGTTCGGTTTAGTGTCTCAACTGCGACGTGCTATCGCTAGTGTGGCTTCAAATGTTGCAGAAGGTATGTCTCGATCAACAAATAAAGATAGATTACGTATGATAAATATATCTTATTCTTCAGCTATAGAAGTGATTAATTTTTTAATTCTAAGTTTAGATTTAGGTTTTATAACGGAAGAGGAATATCGAGAACTCAGACAAAAAATCGAATTAATTACAAATCAATTACAAAGTTTAGGTAAGAAGCTGAAGGAGTAACTATCGTAAAGGTTTTTTTGTTTTTTTGTAGGTTGTATTTTCGTAAGATGGTTCTTTGTATGTACAATCACCTTTTTGTTGAAAGGGAAAACATTTAATCAAGACGAAACTAAACAAAAAATCAACTATCGAAAAAGCATAAAGGCATTTTTGCTTTTCTGTGTTTTTGTTTTTTCGTGCGGATCCTCTTTGCTTGTAGATTTCCTTCTCGTTAAAAGGAAAAACACTTACTCAAGACGAAACTAAACAAAAAATCAACCACCGAAAAAGCAAAAAAGCTTTTTTGTGAGTTGTTTTTTCGTGCGGATCCTCTTTGCTTGTAAATTTTCTTCTCGTTAGAAGGAAAAACACTTACTCAAGACGAAACTAAACAAAAAATCAACCACCGAAAAAGCAAAAAAGCAAAGAACAAAAAAGCAAAAAAAAAACAAAGAACAAAAGAGTAAAAAAACAAATCGAAACGAAGTGAAAATCGAAACGCAGTGAAGATTCATCGAACACCAAAACCAATATAAACTCTGTGAGATATATTCATCGAATACCAAAACAAAATATAAACCTAGTGAGATAAAAAAGCCCTTTCCTTTTGTTAAACATAAAGGAATAGTTTTATTTTTGAAGAAAAAAATAGGATGAGAAAACTAGTTTTAACTTTAGGTGTACTTCTTTTGCTAAGTGGTTGTAAGACAAATCCATTTAGTGGAAAAAGTACGATGGCGTTTGTATCGGATGCTTCTTTATTTCCGTCGTCTTTTCAACAGTACGGAGAGTTTTTAAAAGAGCACAAAGTAATTAAAGGAACAAAAGATGCGAAGCGCATAGAAGATATTGGAAATAAAATTCGAATTGCTGCTGAAAAATGGTTGACAGCAAATGGGTATCCGACTTATCTACAGGATTACCGTTGGGAGTACAATTTAGTAGATGATAAAGAAGTAAATGCTTGGTGTATGCCTGGAGGGAAAATTGTTTTCTTTACGGGGATTTTACCTATTTGTCAAACCGATGCTGGGATTGCTACAGTGATGGGACATGAGGTGTCACATGCTTTAGCAAATCACGGACAGCAACGCATGAGTGCGGCGATGTTGCAACAAGCCGCAGCGATGGGGTTAGATGCTGCTACAGCAAGTAGTAAAGAGTCGACCAAACAAGCGTTAGGAATGGCCTTTGGATTGGGAAGTCAATATGGAGTGATGTTGCCTTTTAGTAGAAGCAATGAAACTGAAGCGGATAAAATTGGATTAACGTTAATGGCGATTGCGGGATACAACCCCGATGAAGCGGTATCGTTTTGGAGTCGTATGGCAGCGAATAGCGGAGGAGGAGGGGGATCTTCTTTCTTGAGTACACACCCGTCTAATCAGGAGCGTATTGATAATTTGAAGAAATTGATTCCTGCAGCCAAAGCAGAAGCAGCGAAATTCGGTGTAACATTTTAAAATAAAATAGAAAAAGCGACCTACTCTAGGTGGCTTTTTCTATTTTAGTAGGCTATTTAGACGCTATAGTATGAAAAACTTCCAAAAGGGAAATCCCAAATTATTAAATGCATGGGCCTTTTATGATTGGGCAAACTCTGTTTATGCCTTAGTCATCTCTTCTTCTATTTTTCCTTTGTATTACGGCATGTTGTTCCGGGCAAGAGAAATAAATAGCTATTCTTTTTTCGGTATAGAAATGAATAGCGAAAGTATTATTAGTTATATTACAGCTTTGGGCTTTTTGTTGATTGCTATTATATCGCCTTTGCTCTCGGGAATTGCCGATTATTTGGGGACAAAAAAGTTTTTTATGAAGCTTTTTTGCGCAATTGGCTCCCTCTCTTGTATGTTACTCTACTTTTTTAGTCTGGACTATTTTGGGTGGAGTTTATTCATTTATATGATGGGATTGATTGGTTTTTGGGGAAGTTTAGTTTTTTATAACTCTTATTTGCCCGACATTGCTTTTGAAGAGCAACAAGATCGAATTAGTGCCAAAGGATACGCTCTTGGTTATATCGGAAGTGTTCTTTTGTTGGTTATCAATCTTGGATTGGTGATGAATGCAGAGAAATTGGGATTTGAAGATAGCACACAAGCCATGCGGATGTCTTTTATTTTAGTTGGAGTTTGGTGGATTGCCTTTAGTCAAATTACATTTAGACGATTGCCCGATTTTAAAAATGACAAAAAGCTCACGCGAGGGATTTTCTTTAAAGGATTTAAAGAATTAAAAAAAGTAATTGAACTTCTCAAGGAGCAAACAATACTAAAACGATACTTAGTAGCGTTCTTTGTATATAGTATGGCGGTACAAACCGTAATGATTATTGCGGCCTTTTTTGGCGAAAAAGAAATTGCGTGGGCCGATGATCAACAGCGAAGCATGGGGTTGATTGTCAGTATTATGCTTATTCAAATTATTGCAATCCTAGGTGCATTCACGACTTCTAGCTTGTCTAAACGCATCGGGAATATCCGAACGCTTTGTGTGTTGAATGTTCTTTGGGTCTTTATTTGTATTTATGCTTATACGATTGTTACCCCTAATGAATTTTATGTCGCTGCAGCTTTTGTAGGATTGGTTATGGGAGGAATTCAATCGCTATCGCGCTCTACTTATGCTAAGCTTTTGCCTCAAACAACAGATACAACCTCTTTTTTTAGTTTTTATGATGTTACAGAAAAAATAGGTATTGTGGTTGGAATGTTTATTTATGGGTTAATTAGCGATTTAACTGGGAAGATGCAAAATGCAATTTTGTTTTTAATTCTATTTTTTATCGTCGGTTTTTTCTTATTATTGCGCGTAAAAGACAAGAAGAATTAAAAAGAAGATTTTTTGTTAATTTATTTTTGTTAAAAAATATTTAAAATCTATTAAAATATATATATTTGAATCTGTAATAAGAATATTAAATTATGAAGAAAATTTATTCGATATTGTTTGGTGCAAGTTTGTTAGCCTTGTGTGGTGTTGGGGTTTCATCATGTAGTAGCTCTGATGATGATTTTATTGACCCAGATTTCAAAGTGCCAACCTATTTTACAGTTACACTTCCAGATACTACTTTTGTTAAAAAAGATGAATTTAAAGCTCGTCTTAATGAGAATGGAGAGTTTCATCTTTATATTGATGACTTGATGAATGGACAGATATTTGATATGAAAATTTTGAAATTTCAATTGGGAAATTTTCCAACGAATCTTAATACTATTGACTATTCATATAAAATTGAGGATACTTCGTTTGAGTTTTTTAATTCAACAGATTTAGCTAATCCTAAACGCAATAATGGAATTATAAAAATTACGAAAATCGATCGTAATGAGATGCTTGTAAGTGGAAACTTTAGTAGTTTATTATTGCCTTCTCCTGTAAACCAATACATGAAACAATCATTTACTATAACAGGAAAGTTTGAAAATATACCATATGAAAGAGTAGGAAAAGGAGCCTCTGGATTTGTTTATACTAATATTAATGGAGAGGATATTAGGGATATGGATGTATTTTCTAATTTTACTGGTGACGTTATTAATAACCAAATTGTAATTAATGCTAAAAGTAAATCCATGCGTAAGCGTGCAATTACAATTAGTTTTGATAAAAATCTTCCAATTGGTAGTTATGATTATGCAAAAGTAAAAGTACAGTATACTTCTGAGAATGGTGTAGTATATGTTTCAAATGAAAAAGACGCTGATTTAGTAGGAAGCTTCTTTAGAATTGATAAAATTGAAAATTGGTTTGCAACAAATTCAAAAACCTATTCAGGAAAATTTACCTTTAAACTAAAATCAAAAGAGGGAGATGTAATTACATTGAATTTTGGGGATTACAAAGCAAAATTATCAATGAAAGAGGTAATTATAAATCCAGATCCAGGGACTGACCCAGGAACGGATCCTGGTATTCCAGAACTATAATTTGATAAATAGATAAACTGACATAAGACCTTGCTTTATGCGAGGTTTTTTTATGGCATAAAGATTGAACTACTAAAGTAGTATAGAACTAATAAGTGGTTAAAAGGGTTGATAGCTAGTGGCTTGTGTTTTTTAGCTATACGCTTTACCTGATTGACTACTGACAAAATGACGTGATATTTATAATATGGCAAACCAAAAAATAATAACATTAGATAATTTGATGCTTGATGATTTCTTAGATGGTGATTCTGAATTTATTCCTTTGTTAAGTCAGGAAGATGAAGAAGAGATGAATAATGAAGAACTACCCGTTGAATTGCCAATTTTGCCTTTGCGTAATATGGTTTTATTTCCTGGTGTTGTGATTCCCATCACAGCAGGAAGAGACAAATCGATTAAGTTAATTGAAGCTGCAAATAAAAAAGGAAAGAGTATTGGAGTAGTTGCTCAATTAAATGAGGATACTGAAGACCCAAGCTTAAACGATATTCACCACCAAGGAACGGTAGCGCGAATTATTAAAGTCTTAAAATTGCCGGATGGAAACGTAACGGTAATTCTACAAGGAAAAAAGCGATTTGAAATCGAAGCATTGGTTTCTGAAACGCCTTATTTAACAGCAACTGTAAAAGAGTGTGATGAGATTCGTCCAACAGAAGAGGATCAAGAGTTCTTAGCTGTTGTCGATTCTATTAAAGAATTAGCTGTTGAGATTATCAAGGAAAATCCCAATATCCCTACAGAAGCTTCTTTTGCAGTTAAAAATATTGAGAGTAATTCTTTCTTGATCAATTTTGTATCGTCTAATCTGAATCTATCTGTAGACGACAAACAGCGTTTGTTGCGCATCAATGATTTAAAGGAACGCGCTTATGAAACTTTGCGTTTGATGAATGTTGAGTTTCAAAAGTTGCAACTGAAAAATACGATTCAAACCAAAGTGCGCATTGATTTAGATCAGCAACAAAAAGAGTATTTCTTACATCAACAAATGAAAACCATTCAAGAAGAATTAGGTGGGTTTTCAAATGAAGAGGAGTTTGAAGAAATGCGCAAAAAAGCCAAAGACAAGAAATGGTCGAAAGAGGTACGCGAGCGTTTTGATAAAGAGTTGATGAAATGGCAACGCATGAATCCTCAAGTAGCGGAATTTGGTATTCAACGCAATTATTTAGAGCTTTTATTGGAACTTCCGTGGAAGAAATATTCAGAAGATAAGTTTGATTTAAAGCGTTCTCAAAAGATTTTAGACAAAGATCACTACGGAATTGAAGATGTAAAGAAACGCGTATTAGAACATATGGCAGTTTTAAAACTGCGCAATGATTTAAAAGCTCCGATTTTGTGTTTATACGGACCTCCAGGGGTTGGTAAAACGTCGATTGGAAAATCGATTGCCAAAGCACTAGGACGTGAATATGTGCGTATTTCACTAGGAGGATTGCGCGATGAAGCGGAAATCAGAGGACATAGAAAAACCTATATTGGTGCGATGCCAGGGCGTATTATTCAAAGCTTGAAAAAAGCCGGAACTTCAAACCCTGTGTTCTTATTAGATGAAATTGACAAATTATCGGTGAGCAACAATGGAGACCCTTCTTCTGCTTTGTTAGAGGTATTGGATCCAGAACAAAATAGCGATTTCTACGATAACTTCTTAGAAATGGGATATGATTTGTCTAAAGTGATGTTTATTGCTACCTCTAATAGCTTGTCAACCATTCAACCCGCTTTGAGAGACCGTATGGAAATCATCGAAATGACGGGCTATACAATTGAGGAAAAAGTAGAAATCGGAAGACAACACTTATTGCCTAAACAGTTAGAAGAGCACGGGTTGACAGCAAAGGATTTAACTGTTGGTAAAAAGCAAATGGAGTTTATTGTTACCCATTATACGCGTGAGTCTGGAGTACGTGGATTGAACAAACAATTGGCTCATGTAGCCAGAGGAATTGCTAAAAGTATTGTCTTAGAAGAGAAATACAATCCAAAAGTAACAGAAGAAGATATCCGCAAAATCTTGGGAACCCCGCGATTTGAAGCAGATAAATACGAGAATAACGATGTTGCCGGTGTAGTAACTGGTTTAGCCTGGACGAGTGTAGGTGGAGATATTTTGTATATTGAATCCATCATCTCCAAAGGAAAAGGCGGATTGAGCATCACCGGAAACTTGGGAACAGTCATGAAAGAATCCGCTACGATTGCTTTAGAATACATCAAAGCACATGCCGATGAGTTTGGTATTGATTCGGATGTATTTGAGCAGTATAAGATTCACATTCACGTACCAGAAGGGGCAACACCAAAAGATGGACCAAGTGCGGGGATTACGATGTTGACTTCGATGGTTTCTTCCTTTACACAACGCAAAGTGAAAAAGAATTTAGCCATGACAGGTGAAATTACCTTAAGAGGAAAAGTATTGCCTGTAGGTGGAATTAAAGAGAAAATTCTCGCAGCTAAACGCGCCAATATCAAGGAAATTATCTTGTGTAAAGAAAATAGAAAAGATATTGAAGAAATCAAAGAAGACTATGTAAAAGGATTGACGTTCCACTATGTTGACCGTATGGAAGAGGTATTGGAAATCGCCTTGTTGAAAGAAAAAGTAAAAAATGCTAAGAATTTCAACACTGAAAAAGTAAAATAAGAGTAAACTGTAGTCGATAAAATAACAAAGGGTGTCCCAAAAGGACACCCTTTGCTCTTTGCTCTTTGTGAAGTTGTGAATTGGAAAGAAGAAAGAAGAAAGAAGAAAGAAGAAAGAAGAAAGAAGAAAGAAGTGAATTCTCTACAAAGCACAAATCGTAGCGTAGCGAAAATCGAAACGTCGTGAAAATCGAAACGCAGTGAAGATTCATCGAACACCAAAACCAATATAAACTCTGTGAGATATATTCATCGAACACCAAAACCAATATAAGCTCTGTGAGATATATTCATCGATTACCAATAAAAAATATAAACTAAATGAGATAAACCTCACTAGAAAGGTAAAGTTGTTTTTCTGCTTTTTTGGTTTTTTGCTTTTTTGTGAAATTGTAAATTCCCTACAAAGTACAAATCTCACAAAGCACAAACTTCACAAAGCACAAATCGTAGCGTAGCGAAAATCGAAACGAAGTGCAAATCGAAACGTCGTGAAAATCGAAACGCAGTGAAAATCGAAACGTCGTGAAAATCGAAACGCAGTGAAGATTCATCGAACACCAAAACCAATATAAACTCTGTGAGATATATTCATCGAACACCAAAACCAATATAAACTCTGTGAGATATATTCATCGAACACCAAAACCAATATAAACTCTATGAGATATATTCATCGATTACCAATATAAAATATAAACTAAATGAGATAAACCTCACTAGAAAGGTAAAGTTGTTTTTCTGCTTTTTTGCTTTTTTGTGAAATTGTAAATTCCCTACAAAGAGCAAACCTCACAAAGCACAAATCGTAGCGTAGATTCATCGAATACAAAAATAAAATCGAAACGAAGTGAAAATCGAAACGCAGTGAAGATTCATCGAACACCAAAACCAATATAAACTCTGTGAGATATATTCATCGAATACCAAAACAAAATATAAACCTAATGAGATAAATATTAACCAATGAGATAAACCTCACAAAGCACAAACTTTTACAATTGTTTTTGAAAATGTAATATATTAGCAACATAATACAAACATCGAATGAAGTATTCAATTGTATGGATTTGTTTCATTGCCTTCTACTTACTATCGCCTGATGCGTATAGTCAAGTTGGCGCAGACTATACCTATCAGTTTTTGAATTTACCCTCTTCTCCTAGGCAGGCAGCTTTAGGAGGAAAAAACTATGCCTTTACGGAGCAAGTGAGTCAAGCGTTTTGGAATCCAGCGGTCATTAATGAAACCATGGACAATCAATTGGATTTGAACTTTAGTAAAGCCTATGGTGTAGCCAATTATGGTTCTTTAGGCTATTCGAAAACGTTTCGTTCGAAGCGAAATCTCTTTGTTGGGGTGAATTTTATCAACTATGGAGATATGGAAGGATACGATGAATTCGGAAGTTATACAGGTAGTTTTAAGGGAAATGAGGTGGCTTTAACCCTGGGATCTTCCTATCAAATCGAACAATCGGATTGGTATGTAGGGGCGAATGTCAAGTTTGTATTCTCTTCAATGGAGTCCTATCAGTCAATTGGAGCAGCCATTGACCTGGGTGTGCTATATAAAGATGAAATTGGGCAGTGGGATTTTGGTCTAACTGTCAGAAACTTAGGGGCTCAATTGCAGACCTACGCAGATTATCGAGAAAAATTACCATTAGATGTCGCAATTTCGCTTTCAAAAGAATTAGAAAATGTACCTTTGCGTTGGCACATTACAATAGATAATTTACAACAATGGGATTTGTCCTTTTCAAACCCTAATAGGGGAACTACGTCTATAGACGAAGAATTCAAAGAAGAAAAGGTCGGTTTTTTTAATAATGCACTACGGCATTTCATTGTTGGAGTAGAACTTTTTCCTCGAAAGAAGTTCCAACTGCGTTTGGGATATAACTTCCGAAAAGGAGAAGAATTGCGAATTGTTGACAATAGACATTTCGCAGGAATCACTGCGGGCGTTGGGTTGCAACTCAAGCGCTTTAAATTCGACTATTCTTATGCACGCCAAACCTCAGCAGCAAACACGAGTATGTTTGGTGTTCGTATTGATATGAATTAATTGTAAATTTTTCAAATTTGAAAAAGATAACTATAGCGATTGACGGTTTTTCCTCTACGGGGAAAAGTACGTTAGCCAAAGCACTGGCCAAGTCATTGGGATATATCTATATTGATACAGGTGCTATGTATCGCGCCGTGACACTTTTTGCCATGCGCAAGGGTTTAATCTCGTCTAAGTCTTTTGATGAAGCACGATTGATTGAGCTGTTGGATACTTTTGATGTACACTTTGAATACAACGTATCTAAAGGGTATGCCGATATCTACTTGAACCAAGAGAATGTGGAAGAACTGATTCGCACCCTGGAAGTGTCTCAATTTGTTAGTCAAATTGCAGCAGTTTCGGAAGTGAGAAAAAAATTAGTAGAACAACAGCAAATCCTCGGCAAAGCAAAAGGCGTAGTCATGGATGGACGTGATATTGGAACTGTAGTTTTCCCCGATGCGGAATTGAAAATTTTTATGACCGCTTCTCCAGAAATTCGCGCAGAAAGACGCTTTAAAGAACTGCAAGAAAAGAACAGTGCAGTGGTATATGAAGAGGTGTTCCGCAATGTAGTGGAGCGCGACCAAATCGATACTTCTCGCAAAGATTCCCCTTTAGTGAAAGCGGATGACGCCATTGAAATCGATAACTCAAACTTGTCTAGAGAAGAACAATTCGATTTAATCCTGAAATTAGTAAAAGAAAGAATTTAATATGATCCATGAAAAAACGCGCATGGGACATACGCATGCGGTTTATTTCAATACACTACACACGATATTATTATGAATGTAAAATTGAAACTAACGTTTATGAACTTCCTCGAATTTGCTGTTTGGGGAGCGTATCTAACGTCAATGGGAAACTATTTAGGATCTATTGGATTAGGGCCTAAAATCGGTTCGTTTTATGCCATGCAGGGGATTGTGTCTATATTTATGCCCGCTATTATGGGGATTGTGGCAGATCGATGGATTCCTGTTCAACGTTTATTGGGAATTAACCATTTGTTAGCTGCACTCTTTATGTTTGCAACAGGGTATTATGGTTATGTGTCAGGAGAAAATGTAGATTTTACTACCATTTTTACCCTATACACCATTAGTGTGGCTTTCTTTATGCCAACGATTGCCTTGTCTAATTCTACAGCTTATACCGTATTAAAGCAAAATCAATTGGATGTTATCAAGGCCTTTCCGCCCATTCGTACGTTTGGAACGATTGGTTTTATCATCGCCATGTTATTTGTGAATTTTTTCGGTTATACGGATGGATCCCTAGGATTCAACTTTAGTAGTAGCCCTGATTTTATTAGTTTTCAACAAGATTACCACCAGTTTTATGTCTCTGGATTTTTAGGAGTTATTCTGTTTTTATACAGCTTTGCTTTACCAAATTGTCCTGTGAATAAATCGAGTGAGAAGCGCAGTTTAGCAGATGCCTTTGGTTTAAAAGCGTTTGCTTTATTCAAGCAAAAGAAAATGGCGATTTTCTTTATTTTCTCCATGTTATTGGGGGTATCGCTACAAATTACCAATGGATATGCGAATCCTTTTATTACGACATTTAAGAAGATTCCTGAATATGCAGGTACTTGGGGAGCAAGTAATGCCAACGCATTGATCTCGCTTTCTCAAATCTCAGAAACCTTGTGTATTTTGTTGATTCCTTTCTTCTTGAAGCGCTTTGGAATTAAAGTGGTGATGTTGATGTCGATGATTGCGTGGGTATTGCGATTTGGATTATTCGGATTAGGAGATCCTGGAAATGGCGTGTGGATGTTTATCTTATCGATGATTGTTTATGGAATCGCTTTCGACTTCTTCAACGTATCTGGATCTTTATATGTAGATAACGAAACAAGTGAGGATATCCGTTCTTCTGCTCAAGGGGTATTCATGATGATGACCAACGGATTTGGTGCCACCATCGGAATGTTCTTAGCACAAGCGGTCGTGAATCACTATGTATACAGTCAAGAAGATTTAGTTTTACAAGTAGAAGGATGGAGACATTCGTGGATCATCTTCGCCTTGTTCTCTTTGGTTGTGACGATTTTATTTGCGATTGTCTTCAAATACAAACACAAACCGGAGGATGTAGAACATCTTTCGCATTAATATAAAAGCAGCAAGAAATTGCTGCTTTTTTGTTTAGTAGTCCCTAGTTTGAAGTATAATTTTTTAATTTTAGCAACACGATGTTAGCCTTAGTTTATGAGATATTTATTATTACTACTTTATTTGTTTGTTTTTTTTGTAATATGTGAATATATAGAAGACAAACTACCATTTGCAATACGGCTTATTGACGTCTTAAATATACTGATTGTGCTAGTTTTCATGTACTTTAGTAAAGAAAAAGTACAGGACTGGAAGAAAGGGCAACCTATTGTGCACTATATTTTTGTCATTGTATTTGGTCTGAGTTTTTCTTTTCTAAATGGGATTATTTATTTAGACAGAGAATGGATGATGGATGGAGTTGAGGTGTACAATGGATTTTCAGCGTTTACTCTTCTTAGAATTGTAGTATTGAGTCCAATTTTAGAAGAATTGTTATACAGGAAATATTGGTATACGTTTTTGGGGCAAGAGGGAAGATATAAAATTTGGAATATTATACTAATCTCTTTCGTTTTTTCCTTAACTCACTGGTATAGTGAAACACCTTTGATTTGGCCTTTTATCGCCAGTTTATTTTTGTTTTGGATTTATAGCCGAACTAAAAATATTCTTTTGTGTATTGTGTGTCATGTATTTGTAAATATAGGACTGTTTATAATTCCTTCTTTACTTACACCAAAGTTTGAAAGAATAACCGAGATTGTTACAGTTCTTATTTTCTTATGTAGTGTTCTTTTATTTAATAAAATATTGAAAAAGAAAGAAGTAACTCTGAGATAAGCAGTAGAGATTCTATCGAAAGGCTCTATTTAATTAGAGTATTTACTTCTATAAGATGTTTTTAGAAATAGATTCAGAATAAGTTACTGAATTGAAATGAAAAAAGCAGTAACATATAATGTGTTACTGCTTTTTTGTTTTTGAATAATTTCTTACAACAGAAAATTCAACCGTAAACAGGTTATCGGTTATCGGTTAACAGTTAGCAGTGAATTTTCTGATTAAAGGATATATACCTTTTAATCGATAATCTTGCAAAAAAACAACTTACAAAAAAGCAAATCTAAAGGTTAACCGTTAACTGATAACCGTTAACTAATTCCCAATCATCTTCTTCGGATCTACCCAAAGATCAAAATCTTCTGGCGTTACATAGCCCAAACGAACAGCCTCTTCTTTTAAGGTTGTACCATTGGCATGAGCTGTTTGTGCAATTTCAGCGGCTTTGTAATAACCGATTTTTGTATTTAGAGCCGTAACTAACATTAAAGAGTTATCTACCAATTCTTGAATGCGTTTGTGGTTGGGTTCAATTCCTTGTGCACAATGTTCATCAAAAGAAACACAAGCATCCCCAATTAATTTAGCCGATTGAATAAAGTTAGCTGCCATAACAGGTTTGAATACATTCAATTCATATTGACCTTGGGTACCGCTGAATGAAATCGTAACATCATTCCCTAACACTTGAGCAGCTACCATCGTTAATGCCTCACATTGGGTTGGATTTACTTTTCCAGGCATAATAGAAGATCCTGGTTCATTTGCAGGGATAATAATCTCTCCAATTCCTGAGCGAGGTCCAGAAGCTAGCATGCGGATGTCATTGGCAATTTTATATAGTGAAACCGCTAGTTGCTTCAGCGCACCATGCGTTTCTACAATCGCATCATGAGCGGCTAAAGCTTCAAATTTATTTGGAGCCGTAACAAAAGGCAGCTTTGTAAAATCAGCAATGTGTTTGGCAACGACCACGTCGTAATTTACAGGTGTGTTTAATCCCGTTCCTACAGCCGTTCCGCCCAATGCCAATTCCGCTAAGTGAGGTAACGTATTTTGTAGTGCCTTTAAGCCATGTTCCAATTGAGCAACATAACCCGAAATTTCTTGCCCTAAAGTTAAAGGTGTCGCATCCATTAAGTGGGTACGTCCAATTTTCACCACGTCTTTGTATTCTTTTGCTTTTGCTGCTAACGTATTTTTTAGTTGAGTAACCCCGGGAATCGTCGATTCAATTACGGCTTTATACGCTGCAATATGCATAGCCGTAGGGTAGGTGTCATTGGAAGATTGTGATTTGTTGACATCATCATTGGCTTTCAATACCGGTTCTCCTTCTCCAATTTCAAAACCAGCTAGTACTTGAGCGCGATTGGCAATCACCTCATTGACGTTCATATTGGATTGTGTACCTGAACCCGTTTGCCAAATAACTAAAGGAAACTGATCATCTAGTTTTCCCGCAATAATCTCATCACACACTCGTGCAATCGCATCTCGTTTCTCTTGACTCAATACGTTTAAATCAAAATTGGCATAAGCAGCAGCCTTTTTTAAATAAGCAAAAGCCTCAATAATTTCATGAGGCATCGATGCTTCGGGTCCAATCTTAAAATTATTTCTCGAACGCTCTGTTTGTGCACCCCAATATTTGTCTTTGGGTACTTGTACTTCCCCAAGGGTGTCTTTTTCTATTCTATAGTCCATGATGTGATTTGTATTTAAAATTACCTTAAAGGTACTGAATTATTTAGTTTGATTCTAAAGAAGGGATAAAATAAAATAAGAGGTATTGTCAAATCGAGAAAAGGATGTATATTTGGGACGTATACAAAAAAATCCGGAATAAAATGTTTGAATTTCAACAGTATTTAGGTTTCATCGTTGCCATGACCGTTATTACAATGGCGTTTTGGCTTTTGATATTCTTAATTGGTTTCGCTTGCTACTGGGCAACTGGAGGCGCAATGGAGTTATTAAAAGAGAAGAAAGCTAAAAAACAGCAGTTAGAAGAAAGTCAAATGTAGAATTTGATTTTACGAAATAAAAGAGGTCATGCGATGCATGGCCTCTTTTTTTTGTTTATAGGGTCGGTGAGTTGCTTGTTGTTTGTTGAGTGATGGGAAGATTATCGCTTAAAAAAAGAATACCTCTTTATTCCTATAAATCTAGTTTACCTTCGTAGTTCACCCATTAGAAGTGCATAAAAGATAGTTTTTTACGGATCACAGTTATCCTTTGTTAAGGGTAAGTTTTGGGTGTGTTCGTGATACATCCCAAAGGAACTACGTCTAATCCTACTACAACCCACAACGAACAACCCACAACAAACATCTCTCTCCCACCACTCAATAACATTCCCTTAAAAAGACCACCTATTCCTTAACATAACAATCAAAACAGAAACACAATCATAACGATATAGAAACACTCTTTCGTAGGGGTAGGGCTAAGTTTGCCTAAACCTATTCAATAGTATTATGATGAAAATAAAGTACTTATTATTCTTTTTTACCTTTTGTTTAGCTTGGACCTTACAAGCGCAGAACGCAGACAAAAAACACGGGATTGTATCCGGACGAGTGATTGATGCAACAGATAAAAGTTCACTTCCAGGAGCAGCCGTAGTATTAAATAAAGGAAAACAATACACCATTAGCAATACCAATGGGTATTTTGAGTTCCTAAATATACCTGTGGGACAATATACCTTATCTGTTAGTTATATCGGATATGCACCTATCGAACAAGAGGTAGAAGTGACGGCAGGACAAAATACAGTCATCAATCTCAGCTTATCAACAGACGTTCAAACCTTAGAGGGCATTGTCATTATAGGAGATCGTCTAAAAGGACAAGCCAAAGCGTTGAATCAACAGAAGAACAATGCCAACGTAACCAATGTGATTTCAGCCGATCAAGTGGGGCGTTTTCCCGATTCTAATGTGGGAGATGCCTTAAAACGCGTACCGGGGATCACCATGCAAAATGACCAAGGAGAAGCGCGTAATATCGTAATTAGAGGATTGGCGTCAGGCTTAAACTCTGTAACCTTAAATGGAGACCGTATTCCTTCTGCTGAAGGAGATAACCGAAATGTACAAATGGATTTAATTCCTTCGGATATGATTTCATCTATCGAAGTAAATAAAACCTTAACCCCAGATATGGATGCCGATGCTATTGGAGGATCGGTTGATTTGATTACTCGTGCTTCTCCTTATGGAGAGCGTATTTCTGCAACTGTGGCGGGAGGATATAATCCCATTCGCGAGAAAGGGAATTACATCGGAAGTTTTGTGTATGGGAACCGCTTCTTGGATTCTAAATTAGGGATGATCTTTAGTGGATCGTACAACAGCAATAACTTTGGCTCTGACAACGTAGAGGCTGTATGGAACCAAGATGATCACGGAAATGTATACATCGGTCAATACGATATCAGAAAGTATGACGTACAACGTGTGAGACGTAGTTTTTCGGGAGCGTTTGATTATAAAATTAATGAGAACCATACGATTTATGCCAGTGCAATGTACAACTGGAGAGATGACAGAGAAAATAGATACCGCACGCGTTATAGAGGAATTACGCCTGAATATGATTCGGAAAACAACATTATCGGTTATAAAGGAGATATTCGAAGAGAAACAAAAGGCGGAATCGATAATAGCCGCAATAAGAATGCGCGTTTAGAAGATCAACGTGTACAAAATTACGCTTTGAGTGGAGAGCATTTGTGGTCGAGTAATTTAGATATGGATTGGTCGGTAAACTATGCTCGTGCTTCAGAAGATAGACCAGGAGAGCGCTATTTGGATTTTCAAAATAAGAAAGTAGCGATGGTAGAGGATTTATCCAATGGAGATTTTCCTTTAATCACTGCTGCAAAAGATACCCCAGATAATTTTAGTTTTAGAAAATTAACGGAAAACCACAACTTTACGAAAGACAGTGAATTTGGAGCAAAATTAAACTTTAGAATCCCTTTCTCTGTGATTGAAGATCAAAAAGGACGTTTGCGCTTTGGAGGACGTTTGCGTCTAAAAGACAAGAAACGCGATAATATGTTCTATGAATACACGCCTATTGCGCCCAACGCAATCGGTAAGTTAGCTGAGGTGCCAAACAATTTCTACGACGGAAAAGACTTTCAAGCAGGAAGCAAATACGTTCCAGGGTATTTTGCATCGAAGCAATATTTAGGAGGATTGGATGTAAATAATGCTGCATTATTTGAAAAAGAAGCCAAACCAGAAGAATATTTGGCGTTGAATTACAAAGCCAAAGAGAAAATCTACGCAGGTTATATCCGTTGGGATCAAGATTTCAATGAAAACTTATCCATGATCGTTGGAGCTCGTGTAGAGCATACGAGTATTGATTATACAGGAAATCACATTGTAGATGAAAGTGATTTAGTTGGAGAGGTGAACAATACGAACAGTTATACCAATTTAATGCCGAGTTTGACGTTTAAATATCAAACGGATACGGATTGGATTTATAGAGCCGCTTTTACCACGGCTTTAGCAAGACCGGATTATTATGCTTTAGCTCCTTATATCAGCGTGGTTTCTCAAGACAACGCCATTGCTGCAGGTAATCCTGATTTAAAAGCAACCTATGCCTATAACTTTGATTTAATGGCAGAAAAATACTTCCAATCGGTGGGGATGTTCTCTGCAGGGGTATTTTACAAAAATTTGAATGACTTTATTTACACCTATCGATCAGATTCATTCAATCAGGATAATTTCAATGCGGCTTTCCCAGATCAAGTAAACCCAATTAAAGCGGGTGAAAACTGGAAGTTTACCCAACAACGCAATGGAGATCAAGTCAATCTATTTGGGGTTGAGGTGGCATTTCAACGACAATTGGATTTCATTCCAGGTAAATTCTTCAAAGGATTGGGAATTTATGTGAACTATACCTATACGCATTCAGAAGCAAAGGGAATTACCAATGCCGATGGAGAGGTTAGAAAAAATATGGAATTACCAGGGTCAGCTCCTCATATGTTTAACGGATCTTTATCTTGGGAAAATGAACGCTTCTCTGCGCGTATTTCCTTAAACTATGCTTCGGATTATTTAGATGCTTTAGGAGGAAACAGCTTTGAAGATATGTATTACGACAAACAATTGTTTTTAGATGCCAATGCGTCTTATAAAATTACATCCTATTTGCGCGTATTCGCCGAAGCGAATAACTTAACAAATCAACCATTGAGATATTACCAAGGGGTGAGTAATCGCGTGATGCAAATGGAATACTACCAACCTAAGTTTACCTTGGGTGTTAAATTTGATTTATAAGATAAACCATACACAAGAAAATTACAGCCAATCGTACTATTGGTTGTAATTTTTTTCATTCACAACACATGAAAAAAATACTATATACTTTAGTTTTACTTAGTTTCGCTGGATTAACTCAAGCGCAAACGCCTTTTGAACACGAAAAAAGCACAGGGTACTCCGGACAAAATATCCCTGCGCTAAAATACCAAGAAGACAGTTTTAATTTTTTAGTTTTAGGTGATTTTGGTCGAGTAGGAGATTACTATCAAAAAGAAGTAGCTCGAGAAATGGGCAATGCCATGGTGGTTCTCGATGGAGAATTTGTCGTGTCAGTTGGGGATAATTTTTATCCCAATGGGGTGGCAAGCACACAAGATTATCATTGGATTTCCTCTTTTGAACAAGTGTATACCAATCCTTCCTTGTATGCTGATTGGTATGTAGCTTTGGGAAATCACGATTATTTAGGCAATGTGCAAGCACAAGTGGATTATTCTAAAATAAGTAGGCGTTGGAATATGCCCGATCGCTATTACAGCAAAACCTTTAAATTAGACAATGGAAAAAAGCTGTTGTTGGTGGTAATGGATACGAATCCGTTTATTGCTAGTTATCAAAAAAGTGGGAAGTATAGCGACTTAAGAGAGCAGGATACAGCCAAACAGTTGCAGTGGTTGGAAGAAACACTAGGACAAACTGATGAAGATATCCAATGGAAGATTGTCGTAGGACACCATCCGATGTACAGTGGGGGAAAGCGAAAAGTCAATAAAGATACCCAAGGATTCGAGCAGCAATTTGCTGATTTCTTTGATCGCCATAAAGTAGATGCTTATATCTGTGGACATGAACACGATTTGCAAATCATCAAACCCAAAAATAGATATACGACTCAATTCTTATCAGGGGCAGCGAGTGAAGTTCGGGCAACAGGAACCATGGAACACACGATTTTTACTGCAGCTGAACCTGGATTTATGACTTTTTCTATTCTGAATAACACGTTGACGGTTCAGGTGGTAAAAGCCCATACAGAAAAGGCAGACGTACTCTATACGCATATCATTCAAAAGAAAAAATAATGAAAAATAAAGCAATATACTTCTTATTTAGCTTGGCTTTGTTGACCAGCTGCAAAGATAAATTAGCCCCCGTATCACCTGATGCAATCCAACCCATTGTCGTAACAGAACAAACGGTTTTTGATACGGATGATCCTGCGATTTGGATCAATAAAAAAGAGGCGTCTAAAAGCTTGGTTATTGGAACGGATAAAGAGAATGGCGGTGGACTCTACGCTTATGATTTAAACGGAAAGATTGTTCATAAATTCGTCGATATGGCCCGTCCGAATAATGTGGATATCGCCTATGATTTTCCCTATCAAAATCAAAAGATTGACGTGGCTGTGGTAACAGAGCGAAATGCCAATGCGATTCGCATTTTTAAATTGCCTGAATTAACCCCGATCGACGGAGGGGGATTGAAAGTGTTTGAAGGAGAAACAACAGAAGAGTATAATGAACCGATGGGGATTGCTTTGTATGAAGGAAAAGAAGGAGGGACAACGGTATTTTATGCGATTGTAGGGCGAAAAAACGGACCTGCTGAGGATTATTTGTGGCAATATGCCTATGAAACTCGTGCAGATGGAAAGGTAGAGTTACAGCTGGTGAGAAAATTTGGAGCCTACAGCGGAAAGAAAGAAATTGAAGCAATTGCGGTGGACCAGGAATTGGGGTATGTATACTATTCTGATGAGGTGGCAGGGGTACGTAAGTATTATGCTGATCCTGCAAAGGGAGATCGAGAATTGGCCTTCTTTGCGCAATCAGATGCTAAACGCGATCATGAGGGGATTGCGATTTACAAAAAGGATGCAACAACAGGATATTTGGTGGTATCCAATCAACAAGACAATTCAATATTGATTTACCCTAGAGAAGGAGAAGCGAGCAATCCACATGAACATCGATTAATTACAACGATTCCCGTATCAGCCATTGAATGCGACGGATTGGAAATCACATCCCGTGAACTTGATCCTCGTTTTCCTCAAGGTATGCTAGTGATGATGAGCAACGGCAAAGTATTTCATTATTACGATTGGGCGATGATTCAAGAAAAAATAGATCAAGCAAAAAAATAAAGAATTTCAACATAAAAAAGACATCTCTTGGGATGTCTTTTTTTATGGTAGGAGAGGGTGAGACGTTGAGGCGATCAGAATTTCTCACCACCTCACCCTCTCACCCTCTTTAAAATAAAGTTTTTCAATCGAGAGGAAAGAAAATCAACTTCCTTTTTCGTATCTTTAAGAATTATCAAAAAGAAAAAACACTATGAGTTATACGGAAAAAATGTTGCCGTCAACGGCATTAAAAGATAAAGTAGTTATTGTTACAGGAGGAGGAAGTGGTTTGGGAAGATCCATGTCGGCTTACTTCATGGAAATTGGAGCTAAAGTAGTGATTACTTCTCGCGACTTAGATAAATTACAACAAACGGCGAAAGAGTTAGAAGAACAAACTGGAGGCGAATGTTTTCCGGTGAGTTGTGATGTGAGACATTATGAGCAAGTAGAACAGATGTTACAAGCTGTATTGGATAAATGGGGAAAAGTAGATGTATTACTCAACAATGCAGCGGGTAATTTTATTTCACCTACAGAGCGATTGTCGTCGAATGCGTTTGATACCATTGTAGATATCGTATTAAAAGGAACGAAAAACTGTACGCTGGTTTTAGGGAAGCATTGGATTGAGCAAAAGCAACGCAATACGGTTGTTTTGAATATTACGACAACTTATGCTTGGACAGGTTCGGCTTATGTGGTTCCTTCAGCTGTGGCAAAAGCGGGAGTCTTAGCTATGACGAGAAGCTTGGCGGTAGAATGGGCCAAATATGGCATGCGTTTCAATGCTATTGCACCTGGACCTTTTCCAACAAAAGGAGCTTGGGATCGCTTATTACCGGGAGATTTAAAAGAAAAATTTGACCTGACAAAGAAGATTCCACTGCGCAGAGTAGGAGAACATCAAGAACTAGCCAATTTAGCTGCTTATCTGATTTCTGACTTTTCAAGCTATATCAATGGAGAGGTAATTACCATTGACGGAGGGGAATGGCTACAAGGAGCTGGAGAGTTTAATATGTTAGATCAAATTCCAGAAGCGATGTGGGATCAGTTAGAAGCAAGTGTACGCAAGAAATAAAGTGACAAATAAAATAAGTTAAAAAAAAGGGTATTCTTTTGGATAATAAGAGATTACCCTTTTTTTAATTCAAGGTTCTCAATTGAGAATGTTAATAAAATAGATTTTATATACAGATAATTAATTGTATTTTTACCACTCAAAAATTTTTGATACGAAAAAAATGGGGAAAATTATAGCTGTAGCAAATCAGAAGGGGGGAGTAGGTAAAACTACGACTTCTGTTAATTTAGCTGCTTCATTAGGAGCACTAGAAAAAAAGGTATTGTTAATTGATGCCGATCCTCAGGCGAATGCTACTTCTGGTTTAGGAGTAGATGTAGAAGCTGTTGAAATAGGAACCTATGAAGTTCTAGAACACAGTTGTACTCCTGCTGAAGCTGTAGTTGATTGCACAGCCCCCAATGTATATTTAATTCCAGCTCATATTGATTTAGTTGCGATTGAAATCGAACTAGTTGATAAGAAAAATAGGGAATATATGCTAAAAGAAGCTTTACAGTCAATTAAAGATAAATATGATTACATCATTATTGATTGTGCGCCTTCTTTGGGATTATTGACATTAAATGCATTAACTGCGGCTGATTCAGTGATTATTCCAATTCAGTGTGAATACTTCGCCTTAGAAGGATTAGGGAAATTGTTGAATACAATTAAAAGTGTGCAACGCATTCACAATCCTAAACTAGATATTGAAGGACTATTATTGACGATGTATGATTCGCGTCTGCGTTTGTCCAATCAAGTAGTAGAGGAAGTGCAAAAACACTTCAATGACATGGTTTTTGACACCATTATTCAACGTAATGTGAAATTAAGTGAAGCACCGAGTTTTGGTGAAAGTATTATAAATTACGATGCAACAAGTAAAGGTGCTACAAATTATATTAATTTAGCGGAGGAAATAGTAAAAAAGAATCACTAAAAAATAGGAGAGGAAAGATAAACTATGGCAAAAGCAATAAAAAAACAAGCTTTAGGAAGAGGATTGTCAGCGCTATTAAAGGATCCTGATAACGATATTAAATCGATTGATGATACCAATGCAGACAAAGTTGTAGGGAATATCATTGAATTGGATTTAGAAGCAATTGAGATTAATCCATTTCAGCCTCGTACCAATTTTAATGAAGAATCCCTTCAAGAATTAGCGAGTAGTATTCGCGAGTTAGGGGTGATTCAACCGATTACGGTTCGAAAAATTGACTTTAATAAATATCAGTTAATTTCAGGGGAAAGAAGGTTAAGAGCTTCTAAAATTGCTGGCTTATCCACGATTCCTGCTTATATTCGCATCGCAAACGACAATGATTCGCTTGTTATGGCTTTGGTTGAAAATATCCAACGCCACGATTTAGATCCAATCGAGATTGCTATGTCTTATCAACGTTTGATGGAGGAAATTAGCTTGACACAGGAGCAAGTAAGTGATCGTGTAGGTAAAAAGAGATCTACTATTGCTAACTATTTGCGTTTGTTGAGGTTAGATCCAATCATTCAAACAGGGATTCGAGATGGTTTTATTACGATGGGACACGGAAGAGCCATCATTACCATTGAGGACTTAGACGTACAAACGGATATTTACCATAAAATTATAGCCGAAAATTTATCTGTTCGCGAAACGGAAGCCTTAGTTAAAAATTATCAAGAGGGGGATAAGGAACAAGCCAAGGTAAAAGCTCAACCTAAACCTCAACCTGTTGTACCAGAAACGTATAGACAGTCATTTGGCAAGTTCTTTGGTGCAAAAGTCGATATTAAGGCAAGCCATAGCGGAAAAGGAAAAATTACGATTCCTTTTTACTCAGAAGAAGATTTAGAGCGTATTATCAAACTTTTAGACAAGTAGTGAGAAGTAAATTTTTATTGATAATGATTTTCAGTATGCTTTTTCAAGTGACAAGTTTTGCACAAGAAGAAGCAATTGAAAAAGAGAGTAAAAAAGAAAAGAGAAAGAAAGAGGCTGCGTATAAACCTCTTGATCCTGTTGCACCCTCTCGTGCCGCATTCTATACTACAATCGTTCCTGGTTTGGGACAGATTTACAACAAGAAATATTGGAAGGTTCCTCTAGTGTATGCGGGAATTGGAATTCCGGTTTACTTTTGGGCAGATAACCAACGCAATTACGATCGTTATCGCAACGAGTATAAAAATAGATTGCAAGGAAAAGTAGATCAAACCGATGAAACCCTTGCGGGATTAGATGATCAGCGTTTACTTGATGGGCAAAATTTCTACCGAAAAAACAGAGATTTATCTGTTGTTATTGCAGTGGGATTCTATGTGTTGAGTATTGTTGATGCTAACGTAGATGCGCATTTGATGCAATTCAATGTCAATGAAAACTTGACCATTAAACCCGTAATTGAATTTGATCAAAAGGGATTGCTTCAACAGCAACAATACCAATACGCGATTAATGTACAATATCGCTTTTAATCCGTACAAAACTTATGAATATTGCATTACTAGGCTATGGTAAAATGGGTAAAATCATCGAGCGCATAGCTGTTGAAAGAGGGCATTCAATTGTCTATATCAAACAAAGAGAACAAGCGACAGGAAGTCTTAATCAAGCTGATGTGGCTATTGACTTTAGTGTGCCTGCTGTAGCTGTGACTAATATTAAGGAAGCTTTAGATGCTGGTGTTCCTGTTGTATGTGGAACCACAGGATGGTTGGAGCACTATAGTGAAATCACAGCATTTTGTAAAGCGAAAGACAGCGCTTTCCTATATGGTTCAAACTTTAGTTTGGGGGTTAATATCTTCTTTGAGCTAAATGATTATCTAGCCAAAATGATGAAAAATTTTGAGCAATATGGCGTTTCCATGCAGGAAATTCACCATACACAAAAATTAGACGCTCCAAGTGGAACAGCAATCACGTTAGCAGAGGGAATTTTAGCAAATTCTAACTATGACAGCTGGACCTTAGATCCTCAACCCACAGACAAACAAATACACATCGATGCTGTAAGAGAAGATCAAGTACCTGGAACACATACGGTGCGTTATGATTCAACCATCGATCAAATTGAAATTAAACACACCGCTCATAGTCGCGAAGGATTTGCCTTAGGGGCTGTCATCGCTGCAGAGTGGATTAAAGATAAAAAAGGTATTTTCTCAATGAAAGACGTACTTAATTTGAAAAAATAAGTAAATTGGGATTCTAAAAAATAATAAGTATGACAATAGCACAATGGTTTATTTTTTTCCTGCTGATTCAAGTCGTTCACTTTATAGGAACGTGGAAATTGTATGTAAAAGCAGGTAGAAAAGCTTGGGAAGCCGCTGTTCCAGTATATAATGGCGTAGTGTTGATGAAGATTATTAATCGCCCTTGGTGGTGGGTAATCTTGCTGTTTATTCCCATTGTAAATTTGATTATGTTCCCCGTTGTTTGGGTGGAAACGTTGAGAAGTTTTGGAAAAAAATCAACATTGGATACGATTTTAGGTGTAATAACACTTGGATTGTATGTAGCTTTCATCAATTATGTAGGCGATGTACAATACCGTGAAAATCGATCGCTAAAACCAGAAACGGAATCTGGAGAATTCGTTAGTTCAATCTTATTTGCTGTAGTCGTAGCAACTGTGATTCATACCTATGCAATTCAACCCTATACGATTCCAACTTCCTCTTTAGAGAAGACGCTACTAGTAGGGGACTTCTTATTTGTAAGTAAGTTTCACTATGGAGCGAGAACACCAATGACAACGGTTGCACTACCAATGGTACACGATACCATTCCAGGTACTTCGCGTAAATCTTACTTAAACAAACCCCATTTACCCTATTTTAGATTGCCTGGTTTCCAAAAAGTACAACACAACGATATTGTGGTGTTCAACTGGCCTGTCGATACGATTTACAAGTTTAATGATCCTGTGAAACGACCAGGGGTAATGAAACCCATTGACAAGAAAACCAATTACGTAAAACGCGCCGTTGGTTTACCTGGAGAGAATCTGTCTGTGAAAGATGGAATCGTGTTTATTAACGATAAAGAATTACAATTAAACGATAGAGCTAAGGTTCAATACAGCTATTTGATTGAAACAGATGGTACTTTAGATTTAAGAAAAATCATCAGTGATCGAAAAATTAGCGATTATGTAACGTATGTTAATAATCCACAGTATGCTGTTTACTTCCAATCATTGACCAATGATGATGTGGAATATTTAAAGACATTTAGCGCTGTTAAAGGAGTGACAAGAAGCCCAGACATGACTCAATTGTTTCAATACAGCATGCCGAAAGGATATATCTTCCCACATAATAAACCAGATTGGACAGAAACGAATTTAGGTCCGATTCACATTCCGGCTGAGGGAGAAACTATCACGCTTACAGAAGAGAATTTACCGATGTATAAACGCGCAATTCGCGTATATGAAGGCAATGAGTTGGAGGTGAAAGATGGTCAAATCTACATCAATGGACAAGCGACAAATCAATATACCTTCAAACAAAACTATTACTTCATGATGGGGGATAACCGCAACAATTCAGAAGATAGTAGAATGTGGGGATTCGTCCCAGAAGATCACATTGTAGGTAAACCTGTATTTGTATGGATGAGTTTGGATCAAGCGATTCCATGGTCTAAGGCCTTAGATAAAATCCGTTGGGACCGTTTGTTTACTACTGTAAATGGCAATGGAACACAAGTATCGTATTTCCCTTACTTTGCAGTAATTCTTATAGGATGGGGGGGATACAGCTTATACAAAAGAAGAAAAGAAAAAAAGAATTCTAAGTTTTAATAATGTCGAATACAATTATACTACATCCAACTTATTTTCCTTCTATAAGTCACTATGTAGCGATGGCACAAGCAGAAGAACTCGTTTTTGAAGTGGAAGACAACTTTCAAAAGCAAACCAATAGAAACCGAATGTATATTCACAGTGCTAATGGTGTTCAAATGTTGAATATTCCCATCAAACACAAAAAAGAAGGAGTAAATCAAAGATTTAAAGAAGTTGAAATTGAATATGCTTTTGGATGGCAAAAGCAGCACTTTAAGAGCTTAGAAGCGGCTTATCGTACTTCACCCTACTTTGAGTACTTTGAAGATGATATTCGCCCTATTTTCGAGAAACACCACAAGTATATGCTGGACCTCAATTTAGAGATTCACGAAATCATCACAGATTGCTTAGGTGTAGATTGGAAATACCGTAAAACAGAAGAGTATCTAAAAGAAGTTTCAGCCGATGTGCTTGATTTTAGAATACTAGCCAACGGTAAAAAAGATGAGAATCAATTCGAATCCTATATCCAAGTCTTTCAAGATAAGAATGGATTTCTAAACAACTTGAGTATTTTAGACTTGTTGTTCAACGAAGGACGAAATGCCGTTGATTATTTACAACGTCAACAGTTAATTAGATAAAAAAAACCTCCGCTAGAGCGGAGGTTTTTTTTATCTAATTAGTTATCAGTTATGAGTTATCAGTTATGAGTTACACTGATAACCCATAACCGATAACTATTTTCTATCTGCAGTTTCATATAATTTCATTTGAAACACTAAGTCTGTATTCGGTGGAATAGGACCAGCTCCACGCTCTCCATATGCCATATGAGCCGGAATGAAAATAATCGCTGTGTCACCAAAACTCATTTGCTCAATACCTTCAATAAAACCTGGGATTAATCCTGTTTTAGCTCCAAATTTAAATGGAATAGGACCGTATCCGTTCATGTCTGCTCTGCGTTGATCAAAGGCATCAAACTCATTTAATAAAGAAACAATGCTTGAGTCAAATAAAAGCCCATTCTCAAAGAATCCTGCATAATCAACGAATACTTCTTGACTGATTACAGGTTTTTTACCTGCACCTTTCTCAATGATTACATACGATAAGCCAGAATCAAGTTTGGTTGCTTTGCTTTTTAAATCGGCAAATTGAGCGGCATATTTTTCTTGTGCACCGGCTAATTTATCTTCTTTTGCTTTTTTCTCTTTTGCTGCTTCTTCAAAGTAGTTTTTGAATACTTTTACGGCATCAAATTTTTTAGCTTCTTTTCCTTGACGGATGATTTTTACGCTCTCAATTACGTCATCTTTTACGATGCTGTTTACTACATCCATTCCCTTTACGGTATAACCGAAAACAGAGTGTCTATTGTCTAAAAATTGCGTTGGTTTGTGTGTAATAAAGAATTGACTACCATTGGTGAATGGACCACTATTTGCCATGGATAAAGTTCCTGGTTTGTCATGTGTTAATTCAGGAGAAAACTCATCTTTAAACACATATCCAGGTCCACCCGCACCTGTTCCTGTTGGATCTCCCCCCTGGATTACGAAATCGTTCTCCACACGGTGAAATTTAATGCCATCGTAATACTGTTTTCCTTTGTATTGTTCATCAACAAAAGGGTTTTTTCCTTCAGCTAAACTCACAAAGTTAGCAACCGTTACTGGCGCTTTTTGATAGGCTAACTCAACGATGATATGACCTTTGTTTGTTTTAATGTCTGCGTACAAACCATCAGGTAAATCTGATTTTTGCGTAGTACAAGACGACACTAAAGCGACTAAACTTAAAATTAGACTCGTCATTTTTTTCATTTTTATTAATTAGATTTTTTGATTGATTCCAGTGAAATAATGAAAATTAAAGGTTGGTTCTTTGCAATGGCTTTTTGATCTCCTAGATAGCTGTAAGCTTGACTAGAAGGGGTTAAAACCTTGATGCTTTCCGCCGGTTTTAAAATTTTAAGGCTATGGCGTAGAACCGGTAAAATATCCTCTTCATCTACTTTGTATGTTAGCGTACCAATTTCTTTTTGCGTATAGATAATACTGTCATTAACTTGGCGTATTTCATACGTATATTGAACGATATCGCTTTTTTGTGGATGAATAGAATCTTTCACTTCTCTTTTTAAATAGGTAAACCAAAAACCTGTATTCGAGTGAATATAAGTGTTGGCTGCATCTTTTGTTCGGTATTTGGTGAAAATATCGTCTTCGCTTTCTCTTAATTCAATGTTGCGGTCAATGGAAAGTTTCGTTTCCACGGAACGAGAATTAGAAATCGGTTTTCGAGCTTCATCTTTCTCTTGACAACTAGTCAAAAGAAATGCGCAAGCAAGAAGTGTAAAACAAAGGTTGTATTTAAACATAAAAATCTTGTTTGTGTTTGTTTACAATGTCGGTATAACGTTGAATTGTCTCTGTTAAAGAAAGTGTTGATTTACCCCCTGCAGCGTTGATATGTCCTCCACCTTCAAAGTACGTACGAGCAAACAAATTGACATCCAAATGACCAGAAGAACGGAACGAAATTTTGATAATTCCCTCTTCTTTTCTTTCAATGAAGAAGGCTGTTAAATCAATTCCACTAATGGAAAGACCATAATTAACTAAACCTTCCGTGTCTCCTTTTTGGTGTGAAAATTCGTGTAGATCTTCATCACTCAAATAGAGATAAGACGCTTGAGTATTGGGAATCAAATGTAGATTTTGCAAGGCTCTTCCCATTAATTGTAAACGGTTGAAGGAACTATTGTCAAAAAGAGCGTGGTGAATTTGGGGGTTGTCTATTCCTTTGTCAATTAAAGCCGCGACTACTTGGTGCGTTTTTGCTGTTGTTTTAGGAAATCTAAATGAACCTGAATCGGTGACAATTCCCGTATAAATACAAGTTGCAGCTTCTTGGTTTACTAAATCCGTTAATTCCATTTGTTCTAAAAGAGAATACAGTAATTCACAAGTAGAACCAAAAGAAGTGTCAGAAAAGGTGAGTTTAGCGTAGTCTCCAGGCATTTGGTGATGGTCAATCATGACGTAATCATTGGGTAGACTTGCTAAAAAAGCCCCCATTTCATCTCCTGTGCGCGATAGAATATTGAAATCTAGCGTAAAAATACAATCGCTATTTTTTAGAATATGTTGACCAGCAGACTTATTAAAATCGTAGATTTTGATGTTCGCTGTTCCAGGCATCCAAGCTAAAAAGTTAGGGTACTCATTGGGAGAGATAATTTCTACTTTGTGTCCCAACTGTTTTAATACGTGATATAATCCTAAACAAGAACCAATGGCATCTCCATCGGGATTGCGATGAGGAATGATAGCAAAGGTCTTTGCTGGTGAACTAATCAGTTGTTTTAACGTATCTATTGATGTTTGCTTCATAATGCGAAAATAAGTTATTTTGCATCATTTGCATAAAAATATAACTGAATTTAATAAAATTAAAATAATAGTTCGCATTTATTCAGCCAATGCACGTAGTTCTCTCTTATTCAAAAGAATGATGTCTTTTCCTTGGAGTTGAATAATGCCCTCTTTTTTCATTTCAGATAACAAGCGAATACAACTTTCCGTTGCTGTTCCCACCATATTCGCTAAGTCTTCGCGAGATAATTTGATGTTTAATGCTTGCGTTTCTGAACAAGAACCACCTAAGTCTTCTAGCTTTAATAGCATAATCGCCAAGCGTTCTTTTACTGTTTTGTGTGTTTGATTTGCTAAATCTTGATCGGCATCTTTTAAGTGCGTGCAAATATCACGAGTAATCAACAAAGAAAATTTGTTGTTATCCGTAAAGTAATCTAACATTTCTTTTTTGGGAATAAAACACACTTGCATATCTTCTAAGGCAGTAGCGGAAAGATTGGAAGTTTCTTCGTTGATAATCGAACGTTGCCCAAGCAAATCTCCTCTTTTTGCTAATTTGACAATAGAGTCTTTTCCGTTTGAATTTAACTTTGTTAATTTACAGAATCCCTCTTTGATACAATAAACCCCATTTAAACTTTCCCCTTCGGAAAATAGGTTCTCTCCTTTTTTAAGGATAAAGTGGGTTTTTGTTTCTGAAATGGCTAGTAACTCCTCTCTAGTTAAAGCCTTTAGAGAACTAAATTCTCTAATCATACATTGCTCACATCTTCCCATACCTATACTAAACTATTTTATGCAGTTGGTAAAAATACCTTTGCAAAGATAGTGCTATTTACTGATAAATGTCATAATTTTTAGGAGAATTAACTAAGACCTTTGTACAAGGTAAATGAGCAAATTTTATGGATAAAAAAGCGTGTTTTCATTGTGGTAACAGTGTTACTGCCTTTAATCGTATAGATTACGATGAGAAAATGTTTTGTTGTAACGGTTGTAAAACCGTCTACGAAATTTTTAATGAAAACGATTTAACCTGCTATTACGATTTAGAAGCAACACCTGGTGCTACACCTGAAGAGATAAACGGTAAATACGATTTTCTCGGTAATCCGGATATTGTAGAGAAGTTATTGGAATTTAACGAAGGTACAACGGCGATTGTCTCTTTGTATATTCCCCATATTCACTGTAGTTCTTGTATCTGGATTTTGGAAAATCTACATAAACTCAATGCTGGAGTCTATCGCGTATTGGTTAACTTTCCTGAAAAGAAAGCAACAATTACCTTTAATACGGCTGAAATTGATTTAAAAGAAATTGTACTCTTGCTCTGTCGTATTGGATATGAACCTTATATCAGTTTAAAAAATTACGAGGAAAAGCCCAATAGCATTGATCGCAGTTTGATTTATAAAATAGGAGTAGCGTTTTTCTGTTACGGAAATGTAATGATGCTGTCTTTTCCTGAGTATTTCAATATAGATGATGTTTGGATGGAACAGTACAAGAATTTCTTCCGTTGGCTGATCCTATTTTTGTCTTTACCTGTTTTCTTTTATTCTGCATCTCCTTACCACAAAGCAGCGTGGACAGGTATAAAGACAAAAAATTATACAATTGATATTCCAATGTCATTGGGGATTATTGTAATGTTTATTCGCAGTACTGTGGATATTGTCTTTGACCTTGGTCCTGGATTTTTTGACAGTATGACAATGCTGGTTTTCTTTATGTTATTAGGGAAATTATTTCAACAGCGCACCTATAATTTCTTGTCTTTTGAACGCGATTATAAATCGTATTTCCCCATTGCTATTACGAAGTTGACGAAAGAAGGAGCAGAAGAACCTATCCAAGTGTATGATGTAGAACCTGGAGATCGCTTGTTAATTCGCAATCAAGAATTACTGCCTGTGGATGCCATCCTATTGTCAGAACGCGCCTTTATTGATTACAGTTTTGTAACAGGAGAGGCTATTCCTGTGGAGAAAAAATCTGGAGATAAATTATTTGCTGGCGGAAAACAAATGGGAGAGGCAGTAGAAGTAGAGGCTATTAATAAAGTATCTCAAAGTTATTTAACTCAATTGTGGAGCAATGAAGTATTTCAAAAACGCGTAGACTTAAAATACAAGACTATTACGGATACGGTGAGTCATTATTTTACCCCTGCTTTATTGACTATTTCGATCTTAGCTTTCTTGGGATGGGCCTTTGTAGATTTAAATAGCGCATTCAATGTGGTGACAGCTATTTTGATTGTCGCTTGTCCTTGTGCTTTAGCCTTAACTGCTCCTTTTACTTTGGGAAATGCAATCCGAATCTTAGGCCGCAAAAAATTCTTTTTGAAGAATGTGACTGTTGTAGAACAAATGGCGAAAGTAGATACGCTAGTTTTTGATAAAACGGGAACCATTACAACGAATGCACAATCGACAATTCAATACGAAGGAAAAGAATTGGACAAAGCACAGCAAGCGGATGTTAAAAATATGGTTCGCGCATCCAATCACCCTTTAAGCCGAAAACTCTATGCGTTCTTACAAGCGAAAGTGGTGAGTAAACCAACGGAGTTTGAAGAAATTGCTGGAAAGGGAATTGTGGGAAAAATCAATGAAAAAGAATATAAAATTGGTTCTGCAAGCCTAGTGGGAGCTGCTGTAGAAGAGCGTTTGAATGAAACAGCTGTTCACGTAGCCATTGAGGGACAGTATTGGGGGAAATTTACTTTTGAAAATCACTATCGACCAGGTTTAGAAGAACTGTTTCATAAATTGAGTAAACACCACTATCAGTTGAGTATTCTTTCCGGAGATAATGAAGGGGAAAAAGCCTATTTACAATCCATATTGCCAAAAGATACTGCTTTAGCTTTTAATCAGAAGCCAGAGGAAAAATTGGAGTATGTCAGAGCATTACAAGAAAAAGGAGGCAATGTTATGATGATAGGAGATGGACTAAATGATGCAGGAGCTTTGGCGCAGAGTAATGTTGGGGTATCAGTTTCAGAAAACGTGAATGTGTTTACCCCAGCGAGTGATGCTATTCTTGATGCTAGCGTCTTTGATCAGCTTTTAGGGTATTTGCAATTCTCTAAACAATCTGTTAAAGTTATCAAGATCAGTTATGTGCTTGCGTTGACGTATAATGTTATTGGTATTACGGTTTCTATTCTGAATATGATGTCGCCATTATTAGCCGCGATATTGATGCCAATTAGCACGTTTACAATCATTAGCTTCGTTACTATATTGACAAATTATTATGGAAAAAGAATAAAATAAAAAAACTAATTATTAGGTTTTTGGTGATATTTATCATAGTTTTAGGTAAAATATATTGTTAACTTTGTTTTAATAATTATAAGGTATGAGTGTTATATATTTCTTAATTAGCATCAGTGTTTTTGTGGCAGGGATCTTTCTCTACATTTTCATTCGATCGGTGAAAAGTGGTCAGTTTGACGACGCTTATACGCCTTCTGTACGCATGTTGTTTGATGATGAACTGAAAAAAACGCAACCCAAGGAAGGTGAGAAAGACAAAAAAAATAATCAAAAAGAAAATCAAATATAAACAACTATGGAAGTGCAACAATTTTATTATGACAACAAAATTGTAAAGAAATTCCTTTACGCTTCGATTTTTTTCGGGGCTATTGGTATGCTTGTAGGATTACTATTAGCGGTGATGTTTATATTTCCTAACTTGACGGATGGAATTCCTTGGTTAAGTTATGGAAGACTACGTCCGCTACATACGAATGCAGTTATTTTTGCTTTCGTTGGAAACGCAATCTTTGCAGGGGTTTACTATTCTTTACAGCGTTTATGTAAGTCAAGAATGTACAGTGATGTTTTGAGTAACATTCACTTTTTTGGGTGGCAGGCCATTATTGCTGCAGCAGCAATTACCTTGCCTTTAGGGTTTACAACTTCAAAAGAATATGCGGAGTTAGAGTGGCCTATTGATATTGCGATTGCAGTGATTTGGGTAACCTTTGGAATCAACATGATTATGACGATCATCAATCGTAGAGAACGTCATATTTATGTGGCGATTTGGTTCTATCTAGCCACTTTTGTAACGGTAGCTGTATTACACATTTTTAACTCATTAGAGTTGCCAGTACACGGATTAAAATCATATTCTGTTTATGCTGGGGTTCAAGACGCACTCGTGCAGTGGTGGTACGGACACAATGCCGTTGCCTTCTTCTTGACTACGCCATTCTTAGGATTGATGTATTACTTCTTACCAAAAGCGGCAAATAGACCGGTGTATTCCTACCGTCTATCTATTATCCACTTCTGGTCTTTAATTTTCTTGTATATCTGGGCTGGACCTCACCACTTATTATACTCAGCTCTACCAGAATGGGCACAAAACTTAGGAGTAGTATTCTCTGTAATGTTGATTGCACCATCTTGGGGAGGTATGATTAACGGGTTGCTAACACTACGCGGTGTTTGGGATAAAGTTCGCGTTGATCCTGTATTAAAATTCTTCGTAGTAGGTATTACAGGATACGGGATGGCAACATTCGAAGGCCCAATGTTATCGTTGAAAAACGTAAACGCAATTGCGCACTATACGGATTGGATCGTAGCACACGTACACGTGGGAGCTTTAGCATGGAACGGTTTCATGACTTTCGGTATGATCTATTGGTTAATCCCTAGAATGACAAAGACAGAATTGTATTCTAAAACCTTAGCGAATTTCCACTTCTGGATTGGAACATTAGGTATTATTCTTTATACAATTCCTTTATATGTAGCTGGATTCTCTCAACACTTAATGTGGAAAGATTTCGATCCATCAGGAACATTAAAATACGGTAACTTCCTTGAAACAGTAACGGCTATTATGCCAATGTATGTGATGCGTGCAATTGGAGGTTCGTTCTACTTAATCGGATTATTCGTGTTAATCTACTTAGTATACAAAACAGTGAGAGCAGGTAAACCAGTAGAAGACGAATTAGCAGAAGCACCAGAATTAAAGAGAATTTCTGCTTCTCGTTTAAAAGGTGAAGCTTGGCATACTTGGTTAGAAAGAAGACCTATTCAATTTACAATCTTAACAACTGTTGCGATTTTAATTGGAGGTATTGTGCAAATTGTACCAACCATTTTCGTAAAATCTAATATTCCAACGATTACAAGTGTAAAACCGTATACTCCGTTGGAATTAGAAGGTAGAGATTTGTATATCCGTGAAGGTTGTGTGGGATGTCACTCGCAAATGATTCGTCCATTCCGTTCTGAAGTTGAGCGTTACGGAGAGTATTCAAAATCAGGAGAGTATGTGTATGATCACCCGTTCTTATGGGGTTCTAAACGTACTGGACCAGATTTAATGCGATTGGGACAGAAATATTCCGATAACTGGCATTTCAACCATATGTATAATCCACAGTCAACATCTCCAGGGTCAATTATGCCAGGATATAAATGGTTGTTCGATAATAAACAAGCGGATTTCTCTCATATCGAGAAGAAAATGAATGTAATGAGAACGTTAGGAGTGCCTTATACAGATGAGGATATTGCAAATGCAAGACAATCAATCAAAGAGCAAGGAGAGCAAATAGCGTTGAATTTACAAACAGATCCTGATTATACAGAATCATATTTAGCAAGTGAAAAAGCAGCTAAAGAAAATGGACAGGAGTTCGTTCCGATGAGCGAACGTGAGATTGTAGCGATGATTGCTTACTTACAACGTTTAGGTACAGACATCAAAAATAGAGTAGAGGAATAATAAAAAAGGAGCATTATGTTGAAATTTATAAAACATACCATGGAAACCATAGGAGGGATTGAAATCTATCCGATTATTTCCCTATTGATTTTCTTTACCTTTTTTGTAGGCTTATTTGTATGGGTGTTTACCTATAAAAAAGAGACGATTGAGGAATTGAGCAATATGCCGTTTCTAGATGATGAAAAGCACAATGTTGATCCTAATTCAGAAAAATTATGAAAAAGTATTTTCCAGTATATGTAAGAGTTCCATTACTATTTGTACTATTTTATGTATTAGTAGAATGGGTGGCAGGCGGAACGGCACAAAGACCTGCTTTTGTAGATCATCCTGCAGTGCTTATTTTGTTGGGATTGTTTTTATTCGCTTTAATAGCTGTAGAAATAGTTGCTTCAGCAACCAATAAAGTACTGAATCGATTGATGTCACCAGAAGAAATTGCAGCGAAAGAAGCGTCAGATAACCTTTCATTTGCAGATCGTCCTTGGGTGAAAAAAATGATGCAAAAAATGACTCGCACCACTGCAATGAGTGATGAAAAAGAGTTGTTGATGGATCACGATTACGACGGAATTAAAGAGTTAGATAACGAATTACCACCGTGGTGGGTAGGATTGTTTTACGTAACTGTTATATTCTCGGTGGTTTACTTATTGAGATTCCACGTATTTGGAGGCGACAACCAAATAGTAGAATACGAGAAAGCCATGGCCATTGCAAAAGAACAAATCGAAGAGTATAAAAAGACTGCTGCTGACTTAATCTCAGCAGAAGATGCACAATACTTAACAGATGAAGCTTCGTTAGCGGCAGGTAAAAAGATTTTCGAAATGAACTGTGTAGCTTGTCACCAAGCAGATGGTGGTGGAGGAATCGGACCAAACTTAACGGATGATCATTGGATTTTAGGCGGTGGAGTGAAAAATGTTTTCCACACAATTTCTGAAGGAGGAAGACCAGGAAAAGGAATGGTGGATTGGAAAAAAACACTAAAACCATCTGAAATTGAGAAAGTAACGTCTTATGTAATTTCTTTAAATGGTACAACGCCTGCAAGCCCGAAAGAAGCAGAAGGAGATATCATTTGGTCTAAAGCTGAATTAGATGGAGAAGGTGCTGCTGAAGTAAAAGTGGAAGCAACTGAAACAACTGATGAAGCTGCAACTGCTGATACAGCAGAAACAAGTCAAGAGTAACCTCTAGACAAAACAAAAAAAACTAATAAACATAAAAAAAGGAGTTGAGTGAGTAATGTACATGCTCAGCTCCTTTTTATAAAAAACACACAAAGGCTATGGAAAATGGAAATAATGAGAGTTTTAGAGACTCGATAAGTACCATTGACAAAGATGGTAAAAGGGCGTGGATTTATCCGAAGAAGCCGTCTGGCCCATTTTACAACAAACGAAAAATAGTCAGCTATTTATTACTTGCTTTTTTAATAGCTGCACCCTTTATCAAAATAAACGGAAATCAATTGTTGCTATTTAATGTAATTGATCGAAAATTCAACATTTTTAGCTTCCCTTTTTGGCCACAAGATTTTTATCTGGTCGTAATTTCAATGATTATCGGTGTTGTTTTTGTAACCTTATTTACGGTTTCTTTTGGTCGTATTTTCTGCGGTTGGATATGTCCGCAAACTATTTTTATGGAAATGGTTTTCAGGCGTATCGAATATTGGATTGACGGCGATAGAGGAGCGCAAATGAGGTTAGACAAACAACCTTGGAACGCGGAGAAAATACGCAAGAGACTATTGAAATGGTTCATCTTTTTTGTGATTTCTTTTATTATTGCCAACGTTTTCCTATCCTATATTATCGGAAGTGACGCTGTGTTGTTGATGATAGAAGATGGTCCGTTCGCGCATATGGGTAATTTTATCGGATTGATTATTTTTACTTGTGCGTTCTATTTTGTATTTACTTGGTTTAGAGAACAAGTATGTGTAATTGCTTGTCCTTATGGACGACTACAAGGAGTTTTACTCGATGATAAATCTATTATTGTTGCATATGACCACGTAAGAGGAGAGAGCACAAACGGAAGGGCTAAATTGAAAAAAGGGACGGATAGAAAAGCAGAAGGTTTTGGAGACTGTATTGACTGTAAACAATGTGTAAATGTATGTCCGACTGGAATTGACATCCGAAATGGAACGCAACTAGAATGTGTAAACTGTACCGCTTGTATTGACGAATGTGATTTCGTAATGGAAAAAGCAGGATTCCCTAAAGGATTAATTCGTTATGCTTCAGAATCGGAAATAGTCGAAAACAAACGTTATACATTTACACCTCGTCAAAAAGGATATACAGCAGTATTGTCCATTCTTGTCGTGCTATTAATTGGACTTATATTCTTGAGAACAGATGTAGAGGCCAGAGTATTGCGTGTAGCAGGAAAGACGTTTGAACACAAAGGAGCCAATATATCTAACGTGTACACGTTTAAGATTATGAATAAAACGATGAAAGATTACGACAACCTTACGTTTAAAGTGAAAAAACCGGAAGGTGCACAAGTACAAATGGTTGGTAAAGACGTCATCGAAGTGAAAAAAGAAAACTATAGCGAAGGCGTGTTGTTTATTGAGATTCCACAAAAAGAACTCGATGGATATAGTACCAAAGTAACGATAGAAGTATATGATGGAGATCGTTTAATTCAAACAACGAAAACCAACTTCTTAGGCCCTCGCTTACTGAATTAAAAATTAAAAAATAGTTAGGTATGAAATTTAATTTTGGAACAGGAATCGTAATTGCCATTGGCTTATTTATGATTTTTATCTTACAATATGTAATTCGCGTGCAAATGGATGCGAAATACGACAATCAATTAGTAACAGAAAATTACTATCAACAAGAAGTAGAAGTGGATTCCCGTCGTGAGAGAGAAATGGAAGCACTGAAACTAAAGGAACAAGTTACCATATACAGCACTTCAGAAGGAATTAAAATTACGTTTCCTGAAAGTTTTGACTATACTAAAATACATGGAAAAATATTCCTATACAGACCGTCTAACCAGCAATTAGACTTTGATACTCTCATATCATTGTCTTCTTCCAATTTGCTCATACCTAACACAAATCTGGTAGACGGTCGTTGGGATATTGTGGTTGAATGGAACTATAATGACGTATCGTATAGAAATGTAAAAAAACTAACGATAAAGTAAAAAACTTTGATTTCGGCACTAATTTTTGGCTTAGTAAGTAGTCTGCATTGCATCGGTATGTGTGGGCCTATTGCTTTGATGTTGCCAATTAGCGAGCACAATCAAGTTTTAAAAATTAGGCAGATGTTCACCTATCATCTAGGTAGGATATCTGCCTATTCTTTATTAGGGATTGTTTTTGGGTTGTTTGGCAAAGGATTGTTTTTAGCAGGGTTTCAACAGCAATTGTCTATTGTAGTTGGAATTATCATGATTGTGTTGGCACTCATACCTTCCAATCGAATTGGTAATTTTAACCTATTGAAACCGCTCTATCGCTTGGTTAATTGGATCAAATCTTCGTTGGGAAAACAGTTTAAAAAGAAATCACCAAAAGCGTTATTTCTCATTGGGTTCTTTAATGGGTTCTTGCCTTGTGGGATGGTTTATGTGGCCTTATTTGGCGCTTTAGCCACACAAGATGTAGTGATGGGAATGGCCTATATGGCTTTGTTTGGGCTAGGAACAATTCCCTTGATGAGTTTGGTAATCTATTTTAAAAATCTATTCTCTGATGCCTTTAGACGTGGTATAATGAAGTATTATCCTGTTGTTATTGTGATGATTGGAATGTTATTTATCATTAGAGGACTAGGGTTAAATATTCCTTATTTATCTCCTGATACATTGAATTTGTTTGTTCGAGGAGAAGCAATGTGTTAATTAAAACTTAATTATGTGACTTTTGTCTCTCTCTCTTGTCTTAAGGATAGAACAGTAATTCATACGCATTTATTAGCTATGAAAAAGAGTATTGATTATTGTTCATTTGCTATAGAAAAAGAAAAGAAAAAAAAGGAAAGCAACTGCTTTCCTTTTTTTCTTGTTTCAAGAGGCTAATTTGACACAGAAAGGAGATGCAGCGAATAACAAAAGAAACGATCAACGCAGTTAGATAAAGAGAAGGAGCGTATTTTTTTGGTTTTGTCGTTCATGAAACAGCATGAAAAAATGAACACTATATGTTCATAAAATTTCATTTGTACATGATAATCATAAAATTTAGGATTATTTGTTTGTTTTATTGTTGTTTTTGATGTTAATGTTTTGATTTTATATTTGATTAATTTATTTATATCGGTTTAATTCTTTGTTTTTTAGCAATAATAATGGTTAAACTTATATTATGTCGATTGAAGTTTAGGGGTTTAGTAAAAATAGGAAGCTATTTTTTAGATCACGTAATAATGCTTAAATTCACATAGGAAAAAATTAAAATTTGTTGTTTATGAAAGCAAAAGTACAGTATAACGATTTCAAAGGTACTGTAGCTGCAGACATATCAGATATGATTGCAGTTAACAAAGGAAATTACATCAGCAGTATTGGGGAGTACTTCGGTGTAGATCAAGAGCGTTTTAAAGTTGTAGGGGTTTCTCTACAAGGAATTCAAGATTTTGAATTGACCATGCTTTGTGTGGACAGAGAAAAAAGCACTCCATTCAAAGATCATTTAGTAAAAATGCAATTCGATCTTGATGCAGAAGGGCAAAAACGAATGTTAGGTTTGTTGTTTAAACGATTGAATGTCGTTCTTTTCGATTCAGGAGAAGAAAATTATGAAACTGACAATTATGATGAAGTTGTAAATTATGCAGATCATCACCAAAAAGAATATTTGGATTAATAGTAATTAATTGTATCAAATAAAAGGTTCTTGTTTATTCAAGAGCCTTTTTTTATTTTAGAGAGTAGAAATAAAAATCGTGTTAGAAAGAAGACAGCGAAATTTTTACAATTGTATAAATACGATGAAAGATGAGTGATTGGTCGATGTTCAAATTAAAAGATTTATCTTCTAAAATCGAGACTCAAGATTCATGGTATTCAAGACTTTAAAAAAAGTAAATACTAATAATTGTCTTTACGCCAAATGGCTACATCAGCCAAGATTTTTTCTGTATCAGGATGTACTTCATCCAAATAGTTTTCTGTGTATAAGGTATAGGTTACCTTGTCTAGGCGTAATTTTACTTGCGCATTATTAATTACGCGTACGGAAATTTGCCCAGAAGAATCTACGAACAACTGGTGGCGTTTAGAATTTTGATCTTCTTCTAACGTCAAAAATATGGGGGTTTGGGCGCCATTTAGCCTTGTATCTTGTTGATAAACTAAAGTTGCTTTACCATCTTTATAAGTAAAGTAATAGTTTTTAAACATAAACGTTTTTGCAGTGAATACTTTTGTTTTGTTTTTATCTAAAGTATAAGGAGAAGAAACTATAGTTTCAGTCGTCTGACAGCTCTGTACAAGAGGTGCTAAAGCGAGTACGGTAAGAAGAAATAGTTTTTTCATAAGCGTTATTGGTGTAATTCAATAATACTAAAATAGGGTAATAATTCAATAAAACAAAATATTTTTTAAAGAATAATAGTTTTTGTGTTGTTTTTTGTTCGAAAGTAAAGGTGTTTGGGATAAAAAAGGTATTGAATTGGCAAAAACTCCTTTTTAGATAGAAGTGATATATGTCATCCTTTATGAAAAAAATGAGGCGTAATTTAATACTACAAATTAAAGTAGTGTGAATTATGATTAAAAAAGTTATTTTATTTGCTGTTTTCTCAATGTTTATTGGGTGTAAAAAGGATAAATCAAATGCCTTTGAATTTGTTCAGAAAGGAAATGCAGAATTATTAACGCAAGCGAAGACCTTTTTTCAGCCTATTTCCTCGGTTGAACTACCTGCATTAGACTCAGCTAAAGTAGCGCTAGGAAAGCATTTGTATTTTGATACACGCTTGTCTAAAGAAGGAAATATTAGCTGTAATTCGTGTCATAACTTGAATACCTATGGTGTAGATAATCTCGCTTTTTCACCAGGAGATGATGGTTCATTGGGTGGGCGTAACTCTCCAACGGTGTTTCATGCCGCACTACACAGCATGCAATTTTGGGATGGTCGTGCAAAAGATGTTGAAGAGCAAGCAGGGGGACCAATTTTAAATCCTGTAGAACACAATATCAAAAATGAAAAGGAATTAGAAGAACGATTGAGAAAAGTGGATGTATATCAAACGATGTTCGCGTCCGTTTATCAAACCGATAAGCAACCCATTACCTTTAAAAATATTACCAATGCCATTGGAGCTTTTGAACGCACATTGATGCCTGCCAGTCGATTTGATGCTTATCTAGAAGGAGATCGAGAGGCCTTAACAGAGCAAGAACAAAGGGGATTAGAAGCGTTTATGACAGTGGGTTGTACCACTTGCCATAGTGGGGTAGCCTTGGGAGGACAAATGTTCCAGAAGTTTGGGCTTTATGGTGATTACTGGGTAGAAACAAAATCGGATAAAGTCGATAAAGGACTCGCTGATTTGAGTAAAAAAGAAGCGGAAAATTATTTCTTTAAAGTACCTGGATTGAGAAATATCGCCCATACAGGACCTTATTTTCACGATGGATCTGTTACAGATTTAAAAGAAGCCGTTCGAATTATGGCTAGTTTACAGACGAATATCAAATTAAGTCAGGAACAGCTAGAGGATATCACTGTGTTTTTAGGAAGTTTGTCTAGTGATATTCCAGCAGAGGTGAAAAAATCTCCTTTTGAGTAGTAGTGCACGTTTCAAGTTGGTTTAAAGTAGGTTGTAAAAGCTGTTCTGTTTCAGGACAGCTTTTGCTTTTTTGAGTGGTTTTATGCTCTTTTTGTGGGAATTAGGTTTTGTGGAAGAAGGGAAACTGAAACTAAACCCGAGGATTTGTATTGGCTAAACTTTTACATTTGTTATATTTGTAGATAAATAAACCAAGAAATATGGAGTTGAAATTACATAGACCTATTTGTTTTTTTGATTTAGAAACAACAGGAGTGGATGTTGCAAGGGATAGAATTGTAGAAATTGCTATTTTGAAAGTTTTTCCCAATGGAAATAAAGAAAGTAAAACCTGGCTGGTTAATCCAGAGCGACCAATTCCAGAAGCTTCTTCTAAAATCCACGGAATTACGGATGAACAGGTTGTAAATGAACCTACTTTTAAAGAATTAGCACCCTTGGTTTATCAGATGATTAAAGATTCAGATCTAGCTGGATTTAATTCCGATCGATTTGATATTCCTTTGTTAGCAGAAGAACTATTGCGCGCTGGAGTTGATTTTGATTTAGGGAATCGCGTGACGGTGGATATTCAAACTATTTTTCACAAAAAAGAAGAACGCACACTTAGTGCTGCCTATAAGTTCTATTGCAATGAAAGTCTTGAAAATGCGCACTCAGCAGCAGCAGATACTCACGCAACCTACGAAATTTTAAAAGCTCAATTGGATCGCTATGACGATTTAGAAAATGATATGCGCTTGTTGTCCGAATTCACAACGAGAAAGAAGAGCGTTGACTTTGCTGGCTTTATTGCGTTAAACGAAGAAGGGCAAGAAGTATTTACCTTTGGAAAACACAAAGGCGTTTTAGTAGAAGAAGTATTGGAAAATGAGCCTGGTTATTACGGATGGATTCAAAATGCGGATTTCCCTTTGTATACAAAAAAAGTATTGACTGCCATTAAATTGAGAAAACTCAACAATAAACTATAAAAGAAAAGGAAGATGAAAATTATCTGTGTAGGAAGAAATTACGTTGAACATATTGCAGAATTAAACAACGAAAGACCAGATGAACCGGTATTGTTTATTAAACCCGATACAGCATTGTTAAGCAAGGAATTTCCCTTTGTTATTCCAGATTTTTCTCAAGATATTCATTACGAAGCTGAAGTAGTGGTGAAAATTACAAAAGTAGGTAAGTATATTGATGCAAAATTTGCTCATAAATACTACGATCAGGTGTCGTTAGGGATTGATTTTACGGCGAGAGACCTCCAAGCGAAACTCAAAGAGAAAGGGCTGCCTTGGGAAAAAGCAAAGGCTTTTGACAACTCCGCTTTTGTTGGAGATTTTTTGCCCAAAACGGATTTTGAATCACTGGGTGATTTAGCCTTTTCTTTTCAACAAAATGGAAAGACAGTGCAAGAAGCGACTACAGCTCAAATGATTTGGAATATTGATGCGTTAATTGCAGAAATATCCACGTACTTTACATTAAAAACGGGAGATTTAATTTTTACAGGTACTCCAGTAGGTGTAGGAAAAGTAAATCCAGGAGATTTGCTAGAAGGTTTTTTAGAAGATAAAAAAGTTTTTGATTTAATCGTAAAATAAATAGTTATGGCCCTTTTTTATGATGTGAGATCGCTATACAAAAAACACAATAATGCAGAGGAACTCGTTGCAGAGGAACTCGCTTTTTATGTGGAGCAAATGTCCAAGCGATTAGAAAAGATGAAAAAGCACATTGATGCTAAAAACTATGAAAAACTTCAAAAGCACGTGAGTATTTTACAGCCTATGATGGAAACGTTGGGTATGGATCAGGCGTTTGAAGAATTCAATAGCATTCAAAGGTGGATTGAACAAAAAGGGAAAACGAAAGAAATCAAAGAAGTGTATAAACTATTGCGCAAACACATTCGATCAGCAGTAAAAGAGATTAAGAAAGACTATCAAATTGTAGTGGAATGAAAGCGAGTATCCTAACCATAGGCGATGAAATATTAATCGGGCAAATCGTCGATACCAATTCGAATTACTTGGCGAAGTATTTGGATAAATTGGGGTTTGAAATCGTAGAAATGCTGTCGATTGCTGATTCGGAAATCGCGATTAAAGAAGCGATGAACAGACAATTGAATCGCGTAGATGTCGTGGTGATTACAGGTGGTTTAGGTCCAACGAAAGACGATTTGACTAAGCAAGTTTTTTGCGATTTTTTTGATGATGTTTTAGTAGAAAATCAAGCTGTTTTTACGCATGTTAAACAGTTGATAGAGGGATATTTTAATCGCCCGATTTCTGACCTAAATCGCAAGCAAGCCTTAGTGCCTTCAAAGGCAAGGGTGTTGTTTAACGAATTGGGAACTGCACCGGGGATGTTGCTGAAAAAAGAACAAACCTATTTTATAGCGCTACCTGGTGTGCCTTTTGAAATGATCGGTATTGTAGAAAAAGAACTAACACCTATTCTCAAAGAGCAATTTGCTTTGCGATTTAACGTGCATAAAACGATTGTAGTGTATGGGATTGGAGAAAGTTTGTTGGCAGAATACTTAGCCGAATGGGAAGATGCTTTGCCCAATCATGTACAATTAGCTTATTTACCCAGCAGAGGGAGAGTGCGTTTGCGTTTGTCTTCAACTGGGACAGATAAATTGCAGATAGAAACTACTTTAGCCGCTAGTATTAAAGCTATTCCACAAAAGGTAAAAGACCATATTCGTGCCTATGACGATTTGAGTCGATCCGATGTAGTTATTGAAAAATTAAAAGCAGAAGGGTTGACCATTGCTTGTGCGGAGAGTTGTACAGGAGGGCGTTTGGCCGTGTTGTTTAGTGCAAAAGAAGGGGCCTCTGCTTACTTCAAAGGAGGAATGGTAACTTATGCAACCCAATCAAAAATAGACGTATTGGGCGTTAAAAAAGAGACGATAGAGACCTATAGTGTAGTTAGTGCGCAAGTAGCATGTGAAATGGCACAACAAGCTCGTCAAAAATTCGATGCGGATATTGCCGTAGCTACTACTGGAAATGCAGGTCCTTCTAAGGGAGATTCAGCAGTAGAAATAGGCACCGTATATGTAGGGATTGCTTCAAATAAAGGCACCTACGCTGTAAAGTATGAATTAGGCCAACCTAGAGAGCAAGTGATTGAACGCACCATTAGCAGGGCTTTAGAGTTGGTTTATAACGAAATATTAAAAAAATAGTCAAAACATTTTGTTTAATAAATTTCTTTTTCTTTACTTTGCACCCTGATTTTGAATATTGAAATAAAAGATTAGATATAATGTCAAGAGTTTGTGAAATTACCGGAAAGAGAGCGATGGTTGGAAACAACGTCTCTCACGCGATGAATAAAACTAAAAGAAAGTTTTCTGTAAACTTAATTAAAAAACGTTTTTACATTGCTGAAGAAGACAGATGGGTAACATTAAAATTGTCTACCACTGCATTAAAAACAATTAATAAGAAAGGTATTACTGCTGTTTTGAAAGAAGCAAGAGTAAAAGGATTAGTAAAGTAATTCGACCATAAAAAACAAGGAAAACGATGGCAAAGAAAGGTAATAGAATCCAAGTAATCTTAGAGTGTACTGAACATAAAGCATCTGGTTTACCAGGTACTTCAAGATATATCACGACTAAGAACAAGAAAAACACACCTGATAGATTGGAAATTAAAAAATTCAACCCTATCATGAAAAAAGTAACAATTCATAAAGAAATTAAATAATTAAGTCATGGCAAAGAAAACCGTAGCTACTTTAAGAACATCTTCTAAGAAGTTGACTAAAGCAATTAAAATGGTTAGATCTCCAAAGACAGGTGCTTACACATTTGTTGAGTCTGTTATGGCTCCTGATTTTGTAGATGAATTCTTGAGTAAAAAGTAATTTACCATTAAATATCTTGAAAAAAAGCTGCCTGATACAGGTAGCTTTTTTCATTTTTATACACTTTAGTTATAGCAACCGCTATAAGATGATATACTTTTATTCTTTATATTTGTACAAACTAATAGGAACGTTATGAGTTTTTTTAAAAGAATATTTTCTTCAGAAAAAAAGGAAACTTTAGATAAGGGATTGGAGAAGTCAAAAACGTCTTTTTTCTCTAAATTAACCAAAGCAGTCGCTGGAAAATCTAAAGTTGATGACGATGTTTTAGATAATCTAGAAGAGGTATTAGTTACTTCTGATGTTGGAGTAAACACAACATTAAAGATTATTGATCGCATTGAAGCAAGAGTTACCCGTGATAAATACGTTGGAACAGAAGAACTGAATCAAATTTTGAGAGAGGAAATCGCAGGATTACTGTCTGAAACTGGATTAGGTGAATCAACAGAATTTGAAATTCCAAAAGATAAAAAGCCTTATGTCATCATGGTTGTAGGGGTAAATGGTGCTGGAAAAACAACAACCATTGGAAAATTGGCGTATCAATTTAAGAAAGCAGGACTAAATGTGGTGTTAGGTGCCGCTGATACGTTTAGAGCAGCCGCTATTGATCAACTACAAGTATGGGCAGATCGCGTTGGAGTGCCTATTGTACGTCAACAAATGGGAAGTGATCCAGCTTCAGTAGCTTTTGATACGTTACAATCGGCTGTAACACAAGGTGCCGATGTTGTAATTATTGATACGGCAGGACGTTTACACAACAAGGTGAACTTGATGAATGAACTTTCAAAGGTGAAACGCGTGATGCAAAAGGTCATCGCTGATGCACCTCATGATGTTATGTTGGTGCTAGATGGCTCTACAGGACAAAATGCCTTTGAACAAGCCAAACAGTTCACCGCAGCAACTGAAGTTACTTCTTTAGCGGTAACTAAATTAGACGGTACAGCAAAAGGAGGAGTCGTTATTGGTATTTCGGATGAATTTAGAATTCCCGTTCGCTATATCGGTGTTGGGGAAGGTATTGAAGATTTACAAGTGTTCAACAAATACGAATTTGTCGATTCATTTTTTAAATAGAGTTTAGCATGCGCAGTATACAAGTTTTTTTTAGCTTATTTCTTCTCATTCTTTTACAAGCTTGTCAGTCTAAAGCGGATGTAGAGGCGGTGAAAAATCATATTACTGGATATTGGGAAATTGAAAAAGCCGAATTACCAGATGGTTCAGAAAAAGATTATACGATTAATTCAACTATCGATTATTTTGAATTAAAAGAAGATCAAACAGGGGTTCGTTATAAAGTAGTTCCTCAGTTTAATGGGGAGTATTTAACGAATGACATGCCAGAAGCTTTTACCATAGCAGAAAAAGAGGGAGCTGTTTGGCTCATGTACAAGACGGATTTCGCCACCTGGGAGGAACGTGTGATATCCGTGAATGAAGAGCAAATGGTGATGGAAAATGAAAACAAAATCAAATACTTCTATAAAAAAGCACAGAAAATTCAAATTACTGAGTAACCGTGAATAAAAACAATCCTTACAACCGAAATAAAATTAGCCCTCGTACTCGAGAAGGTAAAGGTATATCTGAATTGTTACAACTGTTTAGAACAGAAAACAACTTGGATCAAGGATTGAATGAGTTTGATGTATATGAAGCTTGGAAGGCCGTGTTAGGACCTGGAATAACTTCTTATACGTTAGATATCGCTTTTAAGCGAACAACGTTGTACGTCAAATTATCTTCTTCTATTGTTCGTGATGAATTGAGTTATGGAAGAGAAAAAATTATCAAGATGTTGAACGAAGAATTAAAACGCGAGTTAATTACAGACTTAGTTTTGAGATAAAAGATACAGCGACAAGAACCAAAAGTTCGTGTCGCTTTTTTTGTTTCACAATAAAAGACTTTTTCGTCTTTTATTATGAAAAATAGTTTATCTTTGTCTGGTAATCGTAAAGGTATGTTTTCTAAAGCTTGTGAATACGCAATTCGATCTGTTGTTTTTATTTCGGTATCCTCACTGAAAGAAACGCGCGTAGGCTTTAAAGAAATTGCCAAAGAAATAGATGCTCCCGAAGCATTTGTTGCTAAGATTTTACAAAAATTAGTCAAAGGAGGAATTATTGCATCCAGTAAAGGAGCAGGAGGAGGATTTGAAATTCCCGTGCAACAATTAGATCAAATCAAATTGTGTGAAGTGGTTAATGTAATTGATGGTGACTCCATTTACAAAGGTTGTGGATTGGGCCTAGCGCAGTGCTCAGAAACACATCCTTGCCCCGTTCATTTTAAATTCAAGTCGATTCGAAATGAATTAAAACAAATGTTAGAAACAACTTCTTTAAAAGAGCTCGCCAATGGTACCAAGTCTGGCGATACTTTTTTAAAGATCTAAGTGTAGGAGGGATCTATATTCCCTTTTTTTATAACCAAATAAAGGATAAAAAAGTCTTCTATTTTTACTGTATGAATACAAGTCAGAAAAAATTATGGATAGCATTTGCGATAGTGATGTTATTCTCCTTCGGGGTACTCGGTTATTTTGGTATAGAAATTTACCAAGAAGCACCGCCTATACCTACGGAAGTTCGAACAATTGAAGGACAAGTAGTCCTTACAGCCCAAGATATTAAAGATGGTCAGAATGTTTGGCAAAGTATTGGTGGGCAAGAAGTGGGGTCTATTTGGGGACATGGGGCTTATGTAGCACCCGATTGGACCGCCGATTATTTACACCGCGAAGCACTGTTTTTATTGGATTACTATGCAAAGGAGGTCTATGGTAAAACCTACCAGGCGGCTAGTGAAGAAGAACAAGCATTTTTGCAGGCGCGTTTACAGCGCATGATTCGCTCTAATACCTATGATCAAACTACGGGGGTTTTGACCATTACAGATGAACGCAATTTGGCTCGTTTATATCTCGATGATTATTACAGTAAGTTATTTACTGATGATCCTGCTTTCGATCAATTGCGCAAAGATTATGCGATTCCCAATATGGCGATTAAAGATACAGGGCGATTAAAGCAGATGAATGCTTTTTTCTTTTGGGCTACATGGGCAACCGTAACAAATCGACCAGCTAGTGAGATTAGTTATACCCATAATTGGCCTGCAGATGATTTAGTTGGAAATAAGGCGACAACCCCTTTATTAGCTTGGTCAGGCGTAAGTATTATTCTGTTGATTTTTGCCGTGGGGGTTTTGGTCTATTATCACGTGGCATCCAAGAAAGAGGAGGAAGAATTAATTCCTGTTGCAGATCCTGTTTCCAATGGAGTGACAACAAAAAGCATGACAAGGCTCAAAAAGTATTTTTGGGTCGTTAGTTTACTGATGGTTCTTCAGGTTGGATTGGGAATTATCACAGCACACTATGGAGTAGAAGGACAAGGATTGTACGGTATTCCATTGGATCAGATTTTGCCTTATTCGGTTACGCGAACCTGGCATACGCAATTGGCTATTTTTTGGATTGCTACTGCTTGGTTGGGAACAGGATTGTATATTGCTCCTGCTGTAGGGGGCAAAGATCCAAAGTATCAAGTTTTTGGCGTAGACTTTTTATTTGTAGCCTTACTTATTATTGTCCTAGGTTCTATGATTGGGCAATGGTTTGGGATTATGCAAAAATTAGATCTCGTACAAAATTTCTGGTTTGGACATCAAGGATATGAATATGTCGATTTAGGGCGTTTTTGGCAACTCTTTTTATTTGTGGGACTATTTCTATGGCTCGCTTTAATGATTCGACCTTTACTGCCTGTTTTAAAGGCTAAAGATGGACAACACAACCTCATCGTTCTATTTCTTATTTCTTGTGGGGCAATCGCTTTATTTTACGGTGCTGGACTGATGTGGGGAAGACAAACGAATCTCGCTATAGCAGAATATTGGAGATGGTGGGTTGTACATTTATGGGTAGAAGGATTTTTTGAAGTATTTGCTACCGTGGTTTTAGCCTTTTTATTTGTGCGTTTAGGGTTGATTAAAACCAAAACAGCTACGAATGGGGCGCTCTTTTCAACCATTATTTTTATGTCAGGAGGGATTATTGGTACGTTTCATCACCTTTATTTCGCGGGAACGCCAACTGCTGTTATGGCATTAGGGGCTACGTTTAGTGCCTTGGAAGTTGTTCCATTAACGTTGATTGGATATGAGGCCTATGAAAATTATAAGGTATCAACACATAAGGGATGGTTACAAGATTACAAATGGCCAATTTACTTTATGGTGGCTGTAGCTTTTTGGAATTTCTTAGGGGCAGGAGTGTTTGGCTTTATTATTAATCCTCCAATAGCGCTGTATTATGTGCAAGGATTGAATACCACACCGCTTCATGGGCATACCGCCTTGTTTGGGGTATATGGCATGCTGGGAATTGGTTTAATGCTATTCGTTTTACGCAGCATGTACAGACAGGTACAATGGAATGATAAATTGTTAAAAATAGGGTTTTGGGGACTGAATATAGGGTTGTTATTAATGGCTTTATTGAGTCTTTTACCCATCGGTATTTGGCAGGCAATTGAAAGTATACAGCATGGAATGTGGTATGCGCGTTCAAGTGAATTGATGCAATTGCCCGCTATGAATACACTCAAATGGCTTCGTACCATCGGAGACGTGATATTTACTATAGGCATTTTTGCCATCGTCCTATTCATATTTAAACTAACATTAAAAAAATATTTGCATGAAAAATAGAACAATAGGCTCATTTGTAGCAGAAGATTTTAGAACAGCAGCTGTATTCAATAAATATGGAATTGATTTTTGCTGTAAAGGGGGACGTACCCTGGATGAAGTATGTGATAAAAAGTCCGTGGATGCTGCGGAATTAATAGGGGAATTAGAACGCTTATTAAGCCAACAAGCAGTAAATAATATCGACTTTAGACATTGGCCCTTAGATTTATTGGCGGATTATATTGAAAAAACACACCATCGCTATGTGGAAGAAAAAATACCAGTGTTGTTGCAGTTTCTCAATAAGTTGAGTAAAGTTCACGGAGAAAGACATCCCGAATTACATGAAATTAATGAATTGTTTATTGGATGTGCGCAAGAACTCAGTCAACATTTGAAAAAAGAAGAATTGGTGTTATTTCCTTTTGTGCGCAAAATGGTATCAGCAACTCTTACAGGACAAGCGATAGAAGCACCCCATTTTGGTACGGTTGAGAATCCAGTGGCTATGATGATGCATGAGCATGATGGAGAAGGAGAGCGCTTTCGAAAAATTGCTGCTTTGTCCAATAATTATACGCCTCCAGCGGATGCCTGTAATACTTACAAAGTAACCTTTGCCATGCTGAAAGAATTTGAAGAAGATTTGCACAAACACATTCACTTAGAAAACAACATTCTCTTTCCTAGTGCAATTGTATTGGAACAGAAATTCAATTCATAAATAAACAATAAAAGTGCCTCGTTTTTAGAGGCACTTTTTCCTTAAATAAGAAAATAATCTTGTACTTTTAAAGAAGCACTGTCAGTCTAAAGAACAAATTATGAATGAAATTCACCTTTTATTACTGCTCCATTTACTGGGTGCAACTATTTGGGTAGGGGGACATATTTTATTGAGTGTCATTATCCTCCCTCAAGTTTGGAAAGAAAAATCAGTAGAAAAGCTATTTGCTTTTGAAAGTAGATACGAGTGGATTGGTATGCCCGCATTAGCTGTGATGCTTATAACGGGAGTGAGAATGGCTTATTTGTACAACGTGAGAATAACAACGTGGTTCGCATTTAAAACCCCAATTGAAACAGTGATTTCACTCAAACTACTCTGTTTGTTCAGTCTTGTTTTATTTGCGTTGAGTGCACAATGCTTTGTTTTACCACGATTGAAAACAAATATTGAGAAACTGCCTTTAATGGCTTTTCACATCCTCTCCGTAACATGCATTAGCATCGTTATGCTTGTTTTAGGTAGTTTTGTTCGATATGGAGGAATCTCCCTTTAATTTGTCCGTATCATCCTGAAGGGCACGGTGTTTTGCTCCCCATGCTTCTAAGGCAGGCCATATCGGAAGCAAATCTTGAGCAATGGATGTCAACGCATATTCTACGCGTGGGGGAACTTCAGCAAATACTTGCCTCTGAATTAATTGATCTGCCTCTAATTCTTTTAATTGAAGGGAAAGCATACGATCCGTAATACCGTAAACTTTTTCTTTTAATTCATTAAAGCGCAATACTTCGTATTCGGCCAGGTTAAACAGAATCATCATTTTCCAACGACCTCCTATTTTACAAATGGTATAAATGGCATCGCAATTTGTTGTGATAAAATCTCTATTGATGCTATTGGTTGAATTTTCTTTTCTCTTTGCCATGACTTACAAAATTGTTAGCTACTCACATTAGCGGTCTCACTAGTTCTTGAGCGTTGTGCATTATACTTTTGTTCGAGTGAATACAAAGCAATAAAAACAACAATCGCTTTGTCTTTACAAAAGTATAACGATTATTTTTATGAAGAAATATGCCTACGTAGGAGCTCTTGGTTTATTGAGCATTATTACCACTGAATTTGGTGTAATTGGGGTATTACCGCAAATTGCATCCCATTATCAAATTTCCATTGATCAAGCCAGTTGGTTGTTGAGTGGTTTTGCTTTAGTTATTGCCTTGTTTGGCCCTTTTATGACAATGTTGACTGCCCGCATGGAGAAAAAAACAACGATGCTGCTCGCTATTGCCCTGTTTAGTATTACCAGTTTTGGCTCTGTTTTACTGCCTTCTTTCGGGATATTATTAATCTTGCGAATGATTCCCGCTTTACTACAACCTGTGTATATTGCCAATGCTTTAGCCATAGCTGTAAATACGAGTCCCAAAGACCAATCGAGCAATAGAATGAGCATTGTATTTAGCGGAATAACCATTGCTTCGTTTACAACTATTCCTTTGGCTACATACTGGACCAATCTCGTTGGTTTACAAGCTATTTTTATCATTCAAGGAATAATTAGCGCACTTGCGTTCGCTGCAATCTATTTGGTATTGCCTAAGGTTCAAGGAGAAAAAACAAACATAAAAATTAGTGAATTGAACTTGCTGAAAAAAGCTTCCTTTATTCGAAGTGCACTGGTTAATCTATTCGTAATTGCTATGTGGTTTAGTGTCTATAGTTACTTTGCAGACTACCTCAACAAAGAAAAACAATTATCGGGATTTGAAGTGAGTTTGATGATTCTACTATTTGGTGTAGTGGGGGTAATTGCCATGTATATGGGAGGGAAAATATTGGCAAAAGGCGTGGTATTTAGCAATGTGTTTTATGTGATAGGCGCAATGGGGATCGCTATATTGCTGTATTTGTCAGGAAATAATTTCTTTTTGATTACCGGGTTAATTGCCATTTGGAGCTTGTTTTATACACCTGTTTTTCTCAATGTCACTGCTTTTTTACAACGAACAACGGCTGTTCCTTTTGAATTGGGTAGTAGTCTCTCCACCTCTTTAGGGAATTTAGGTATTGCTGTTGGTACTTTTGTAGGAGGAAAAGTGATCACGGATTATGGAATGCAAGAATTACCTCTAGTTATGTTGGGATTTGCAGGAGTAAGTTTGATTTTGATTGTTCTTGTCTCCCGAAAGAATGAGATTCGATAAAATAGAACTACTGCTCTGACTATCTATAGTATAGTCTGGAGCAGTAGATTCTTTGATCAATAATTAACTACTTAAGGGAGTGAAGCCAATTGTCTTTCAATTTCTTTAATCGTTGGTGCATAATCAATACCGAGGCCTTCTTGCTGATAATCGAGCTCTCCTTTTGTATTGAAAACACTGATAATGTTAGAATGAGAAAAATCAATAGGCGATATTTTTTTATAATTGACCGCTAGCGTTGCAGCGAATTCTCTTGTATTAGCTTCCGTAGAACGCAAGAACAGCCATTGTTGACCCTCCATTTTGTTTTCTTGAGCAAAGGCTTTTAAGCGTTCCGGTGTATCAACCGTTGGGTCTATACTTACGAGGATATATCGAACTTTATCTTTGTTTTTTGCAGTTACTCTTTCTTCAATATGACGCATATCTGCAACCAAGCGTGGACAAGCGGCTTTGCAAGAAGTGTAAATCATCACCATGACCAAAACCTGACCTTGTAATTCTTTTAGTTCAATATCGTTACCCTCCTGTGTGGTCCACGTGGAAGGTAGGTTGTAGATCGATAGATCTGAGATTGTTTCTGTTGTTTCGATTTTTTCAGTGGTTGAAGCTGTATCGATTTCTGTCGGATTTACTTTCTTACATTGGGATAGCAACAAGGCTATACAAGCGATAAATAAAAGAGATATCTTTTTCATAAATTCATTTTTTAAAGGTCTTTCGCACATCTAAAACCTAGATTTTTTGTTGTAAAGTTGGCGCGTAAACTACCTCTAAAACCATAGCGCATAAAGGCAGCATAATCCATCAAATCGGAAGCGTTAATTGACGCACTACCGCAAAATAAATTTTCGTCATTTCCTTTGTCTTTTCGACTTTCTCCAGATAAAAAAATAGAGTTGTAATCGAATACCCATTCCCAAATTAATCCATGCATATCGTAAACTCCCCAATAATTTTTAGGGGTACTACCCACGGGGTTGAGGTAAGTTCTAGGTGTTTCATACCACGCCAAAATATATTGATTGTACGCTTCTTTTTCTCTAGCATCCATTTGTTGTGCATCAGCCATGGCTACATACTCCCATTCCTCTAAAGTAGGAAGTCTTTTTCCTTGACATTCACAATATTTTTTAGCGGCAAACCAAGAGATATTGGTAACAGGAGCTTGTGGGTTTAAATCGCCAAAGTCTAAATTGCCCTTCCAATGAGATAAGTAACTTTTGGTTGCAAATAAACCTTTGATTTGCGACCGCTGATAGGAAGGATTTTGTTTTAAAAAATCCAAATACTGCGCATTGGTTACGGCAAATCGATCCAATTGAAAGGCCGCTATTTTGACATTGCCTTCTTCCGTACTGCCATAAAGGGGAGTGAAACTACCACTGCGGATGGTTTGCATGGGAGTTGTTTGCTGAGCATTTAACAAGGTGACAGTTAGAACGCTCAACAAATTTATCGCCAATCGAAGGGAAGGAGTTATTCGCATATTATCTGTTTTTTTGTACCATTTGTGGGCTTACCACGGTTTTATTGTTACCCCAACTGTTGTATACATAAGTCAATACATCCGCAATCTCTTGATCACTTAGGTTTTGACTCGTCATGATGGAGTTGTATTTGATTTTATTTACTGTAATTTCTCCTTCTAAACCGTTGATAACTGTCTTGATAGCTCTGTTGACATCGGCATTCAAATAATCCGATTTGGCAAGAGGAGGGAAGATGCCTTCTATTCCTTGACCTTCAGCTTGATGACAAGCAAAACACGTTCTCGTAAAGATGCTTTTACCGTCGGTTAACTGTTGTGCTAGAGTTTTATTTTCTATGGGTTCTTTGCTCTTTGTTTCTTTCGGCATGGTTTGAATAGTTCCTCCTTCTGGTAAATAGATTCCCTCTTTAATTTTTCCAGCAAATACTTTTTCATTTTCATCTCCCTCAACCTTTAGCATTCCCAAAGCACCTTTATTAAAAGCTCTAAAAATAGAGTGATCAACTAACACAAAAGTTCCCGGTGTATTTACTTTGAATTCAACAATGGCCGCGCCTCCGGCAGGAATTAGGGTTGTTTGTACATTCTCATTGATTAAATCGCCTCCTTCTACGTGTACGCGATCAAAGATTTCTCCAATAACATGGAAGGAACTAACGAGGTTAGGACCTCCATTTCCAACGAATAAACGCACCGTTTCACCCACTTTTGCTGTGATGGCATTGTCATTGACTAATCCATTGACGTGACCATTGAATACAACGTAATCGGGTTGTTCTTTGATGGCTTTATTCATATCAAAAGGTTGAAGTCCTTTCTCACCGTAATTTCCCTTGGTGTAAAAATCCCCTTGCATGACATAGTATTCTCTATCAACAGGGGCAAGGCCTCCTTCTGGCTCTACTAAGATTAATCCATACATCCCATTGGCGATGTGCATTCCTACTGGTGCTGTTGCACAATGGTACACATATAAACCAGGGTGAAGGGTTTTAAATGAAAAGGTCACTTCATGCCCTGGTGCTACTAATGAAGAAGCAGCTCCACCCCCTGGACCAGTTACCGCGTGCAAGTCAATGTTGTGTGGTAACTTATTATCAGGGTGATTTTTTAAGGTAAACTCCACTTCATCTCCTACACGGGTGCGGATGAAACTACCCGGAACAGTACCGCCAAACGTCCAATACATATAGGTTACTCCATCGACCATTTCTCCCTCTTGTTCTAGAATTTCTAAATTTACCTTCAATTTAGTTGCCGCTCTTAATCCTACAGGTTTGGGAACAAATGGAGGAGCAGTCAATTCGGCTTCGCTTTCTCCATGTGCAACGATGCGTTCTGCCCAATCAGCATTTTTTTCAACGTTCTTCAACTCTTTTTTAACGCAACTTCCTAAACTCAATGTACCTAATAATAAGACTATCATTCCGAGTGTACTTCCTAGATTTCGTGATTTTGTATCCATAATGATCACTTTGTTAGTTGATTTTTGTCTATCAAATATAGAGGACATTTTTGTCCTTTATATTGATATTTATCAGGTTTTTGAGGGGATTCTTTGTTTTTCTGTGTGTTTGCTTTTTTTGTTTGAGCAACCAATGAATCGAAAGTGCGGTCTTTATTGGGTTACAGTGAAAGTAGTTCAACTTCAGGAAAATAATAATAGATGATAATTATAGTTCCAAAAGAGAATTTCATAAAGAAGCAAAAAAGCAACTTCACCAAAAAGCTAGTTTTAG
>NZ_JACAGN010000010.1:97070-121346 GCF_030324495.1 Myroides sp. 1354
TTTTTAAAAGGGAATTTTACAAAAAACAAAAAAGCAACTTCACCAAAAAGCTAGTTTTAGTTTTTAAAAGGGAATTTTACAAAAAACAAAAAAGCAACTTCACCAAAAAGCTAGTTTTAGTTTTTAAAAGGGAATTTCACAAAAAACAAAAAAGCAAAAAAGCAACTTCACCAAAAAGCTGGTTTTAGTTTTTAAAAGGGAATTTCACAAAAAACAAAAAAGCAAAAAAGCAACTTCACCAAAAAGCTGGTTTTAGTTTTTAAAAGGGAATTTCACAAAAAAACAAAAAGGCAAAAAAGCAAAAAAGCAACTTCACCGCTAAATTGAAAAGTTTTGATCGATTTGTTTCAAGATAATTTCAGCCAATAATTTTTTTGCGCGCATGATTTTAATTTTGACATTATTTAGCGGTTCATTGAGGATACTGGCAATTTCATTATAAGAAAGTTCTTGAAAGAAACGCAACTCAATGACTTCTTGGTAATGCGGTTTTAAAAGGCGGATATAGTTTTTGAAAATTTCTAAATTCTGTTCTCGAATCAATTCATCTTCGATGGTTTCAGAATCATCAATGATGTTGTTGTACTGTTGTTCTTCATCAGTAATATCCACGAAGTGCAAGTTTCTTCTTTTGCGAATTAAGTCAATATGGGTGTTTTTTGCGATAGTAATCAACCAGGTATTAAAAGCAAATTTGCTGTCATAGGATTCAATACTACTAAAAGCTTTCGAAAAAGTTTCAATGGTAATATCTTCGGCATCTGTTTCATTACCTGTTTGCTTGAGCATGAAATGGTACACTTCAGACCAATATTGATTTAATAGAGAAGTAAAAGCGGTTTGATCTCCTTTTTTAGCAGCTTCTATTATGTGACTTGTGGAGCTTGTTTTCAAATTTTCTTACGTGTGATAAAGTGTTTAAACGCAAAATAATGACCCGTTAGTATATGAGTAAATTCAAAAAAAGGAAATACCCAAACTAAGTCCTTCTCATTGAAGTTTTTCAACATTTTTGCAAAGTAGAAGATAGTAATTAAATATCGGAAAACAAATACGCCTAATACAATTTCCCACTGATATAAATTAATGAGTAGGAGCGTTAATAGGACATAAAAAGTTAACACACTAAAATGGAAAAATCTCAATTTCAATTGATTAAAAAAACCAGTTCGCTTCCAAAGTAAATCATTCTTTTTTTGTAGTTGAAAAGCAGTGTTCCAAGATACCTCTTGATATAGTGTGTTCATACTTTCAGGAGCAAGGGTAATGGCTGTATTGGATTTGGTGCCGATTTGTCGGATAAATTCTTGTTCTTCTCCTTGACTGATTTTCATTTGTTTGATAAATCCATTCACTTTGTAAAAGAGTGTTTTATTATAGGCTTGATTCAGGCTATTACCATAAAGCGGTTTTCCTAATTCTAACCAAACAAAATTGTGAAGGGTTTTGAGAAACATTTGAAATCTCGCGTATTTATTGCTCAAACTTTTCTTCTTTTTTTCTAAGGTTGTATGCGCAATAACCACTTGTTTCTTCGTGGAAAATTGAGCAGTCATACTCGAAATCCAATGAGGTGAATGGGGGAGTGCTTGAGGTTCAGTGAATAAAAGATGATCAAAAGACGTGCGCTTAATCCCTAAGGTTAAAGCGTATTTCTTATTGCCCCAAAAGGCTTCATTGTTCTCTACATTGACCAATTTTGCCGATTTATGTTGAGCGACAAATTGCTCTAAAATTTCTAAACTTTCATCTTCAGAGGCATTGTTTACCAAGACTAGTTCGTAAGAACCATAGTCTTGTAAAAGCATAGTTTCTAGAAAATGAGGTAGCTCCGCTTCATTGTCTTTGATATACACCACAACAGAAACAGGAAGTTGCTGTGCGTTGGATTTGCTCTTTAGGGAGCTATTAAAGGCAATATTGCTGTATAATACAACATAATAAAGCAGGTGAAACAAAAGAATACCAATCAGTATGTAAAATAAGATGGTTAGCATGGTGTATGAACTATATTAAGCAAGGTGCAAAGGTATCAATAATCGCTTTTTTGTGCAATATATCTAAAAGATATTCACTTCTGCTTCTAAGTGAATATTAAAAATGGTAAAAATTTCATTTTGAATGGTTTCGGCTAATTTTTTTAATTCTATTCCTTGTGCATGACCATAGTTGACCAATACTAAGGCTTGTTTGCTGTGTACACCCGCATCGCCAATTCGATATCCTTTATATCCACTTGTCTCAATTAACCAACCTGCGGGAATTTTAATGTGATTTTCATCAAGGGAATAAAAAGGCATCGCAGGATATTTTTTCTGTAAAAGATCAAAAAGTTCTTTTGATACAATGGGATTTTTGAAAAAACTACCACTATTCCCCAATTCTGCGGGGTTAGGTAATTTACTGCTTCGAATAGCAATAACAGCTCGACTAACATCTTGAATTGTTGGGGTAGTAATCCCCCAGCTTTCTAATTCCGAATTAATTACTCCATAATTGGTGTGTATGGCGTGATTTTTCTTCGTTAATTTATAAACCACAGAAAGAATGATATACTGGTCTTTGGCTTCTTTCTTGAAAATACTTTCTCTATAGTCGAATTGACACGCTGCATTTGAAAATTCTTCAATCTCCAGTGTTTTAATATGTAAGGCTTTACAACTAATCATCGTATCTTTGATTTCAACGCCATAAGCTCCTATATTTTGAACGGGTGTTGTGCCAACATGACCTGGAATTAACGATAGGTTTTCTAATCCTCCGTAATCTCTAGCTAACGTCCATTGTACAAAATCATGCCATACCTCGCTAGCTTGACTTTCTACCCATACGAAATCTTCATCTTCTTTAATAACCTCAATTCCCTTGATATTTAATTTAATCACGAGCTGTTCTACATCACGTGTTAATAACATATTACTACCTCCACTGAGTATAAAATAAGGCTCATTGGGATAGGTTTGAATGAGATTTCGAAGTTCCAAAAGAGAATTGACTTGGGTAAAGCGTTTGGCTTGAACATCAAGACCGAATGTATTATAAGGTTTAAGCGATATATTTTCTTGAATCATAGCGTATGGATTGAAATTCGTTTGTTATTCTATAGTAAAGATTTTGAAATCTTGATTAATTGAATTTAAGAGAGACTCTGTTCGATCCAAATGAGTATCGGTTATAAACAGCTGTCCAAAGGTCTCTAAGTTAACTAAGGCTAAAATTTGTTTAACGCGCAGTTCATCTAGCTTGTCAAAGATATCGTCAAACAACAAAATAGGCGCTATGTTGTGTTGTTTCTTTAAAAATTCAAATTGGGCGAGTTTCAGTGCAATTAAAAAAGACTTTTGTTGGCCTTGAGAACCAAATTTTTTAATTGGACTTCCTTTTAGTAAAAACACCAAGTCATCTTTGTGAATTCCAACAGAGGTGTATTGTAAGGCGCGATCCTTTTGCAAGTTTTGATCAAAGAGCTCTCGCATACTGTGGTGTTCTAACTGTGATTCGTATACTAAATTGACTTCGTCTTTATTTCCCGTAATCAATTGGTGATATTGGTTGAAAATAGGAATGAAATCGCGTAGAAAATCACGACGTGTTTCGTAAATCGGCTGTGCAATACTTTCGATTTGTTCGTTGTAAATTTCCAGTGTATCTCGGTCAAAATAGTTATTGCTCACAAAACTTTTTAATAAGGCATTGCGTTGTGTAATTAATTTTTGATGTTGAATGAGCAATTGTAAATAGGTACTATTCATTTGAGAAATAACACTGTCTAAGAATTTACGTCTTGTTTCGCTTCCTTCAATGATTAAATCACTGTCAGAAGGGGAAATAATAACAAGAGGAATGAAACCAAAGTGATCAGAGAAACGCTCGTAGTTTTTGTTGTTGCGTTTGAGTATTTTTTTTTGTCCTTTTTTTAAGCTACACAAAATGTGTTCACTTTGTTCATTTTTCTCAAAAAGGCCATCAATCACAAAGAAATCAGCCCCGTGTTTGATATTTTGAACGGCTATAGGATTAAAATAACTACGACCATAGGCAATATAGTAGATAGCATCTAGTATATTGGTCTTACCAACGCCATTTAATCCAATAAAACAGTTGATTTTAGCGTTAAATTCAAAAGATTTATCTTCAATATTTTTGAAATTTAGAAGATCTAATTTTTTTAAATACACGGGAATATAGGTGTTTTTAACGAGTGAGTGATAGTATTATCTAATTTGGTTGCAAATTATCAAAAATATTAATAGTAAGCACTTTTATATTACAATAAAAATCATATTTTTGCCTTTCATTAAACTTTTTATACATGGCAACTTATAATAAAAGAGGTTATAAAGCTCCTAAACCGGAAGACGAAACGGTAGATAACGAATTTGATCAGTATAGTTCAGTTGATACTTCTAAAAGTACTACGGCAGAGGTATTTAATTCCTTAGATCAAGGAGCAAATAAAATGGAAGGTTGGGTAGCGAGAAATCAAAAAGCAATTTTTGGTATCGTTGGAGCAATTGCTCTAGTTACTATTGGTTATGTTGGATATAATAAGTTTGTAGTTGAGCCTAAAAACGAGGAAGCAGCAAATGAAATGTTTCAAGCACAATCCTATTATAATGACGCTTTTACAAATGAAGCAGATAAACAAAATCTATTTAACTTAGCTTTAAATGGAGGTGAAGGTAAATTGGGATTTTTAGGAATTATCGAAAACTATAAAGGAACTGCATCCGCTAATTTAGCACACTATTATGCAGGAACTACTTACCTTAATCAAGGAGAATTTAAAAAAGCAATTGAGCAATTAGAACAATATAAATTAGGTTCAGAAGCTATTATTGGTGCTTCAGCATTAGGAGCTATTGGAGATGCTTTCTCTGAATTAGGTCAACATGCAGATGCATTTGATTACTATAAAAAAGCGGCTGAACACAATAAAAACAGCTTCACTACACCTAGATTCTTGTATAAAGCAGGACTTGCTGCTTTAGAAGATGGTAAAAAAGCAGAAGCATTGAAAATGTTTAACGAAGTGAAGAATAACTATTCAACTGCATCAGAAGCAACGTTGGTAGAGTCTTTAATCGGTCTTGCTCAATAATATGGCAACAGCAAATAAAAACTTATCGGCTTACGATAAAACAAAATTACCTTCGGCAACAGATATGAAAGTGGGAATCGTTGTTTCCAATTGGAATGATGCGATTACAGAAGGATTATTTGACGGAGCAAAACGAACACTTTTAGATTGTGGTTTACAAGAAGAAGGTTTAATCCGTTGGGATGTACCTGGAAGCTTTGAATTGGTTTTCGGTGCAAAACGCATGATTGAACGCTTTGAAGACCTGGATGCAGTTATTGTAATTGGCTGTGTTATTAAAGGAGAAACCATGCATTTTGAGTTTGTTTGCGAAGGCGTAACACACGGAATTAAAGATTTAAATTTAATAGCAGATATTCCTGTTATTTTTTGTGTACTCACAGATAACACAATAGAACAATCACTCGCTAGAAGCGGTGGAGATATGGGGAATAAAGGGGTTGAGGCCGCGGTCACTGCCTTGAAAATGATTGCTTTAAATAGTTTATAAAAACAAAAAAATAAGCCTGTGTAAAAGCAGGCTTTTTTTTATCATACGAAATTGAAAAGTGAAAAAATAGTTAAGGAATGATTTCCCCTATTTATTTAATTAAATTTGTATGGATAGAGTTCAATTTAATCAAAAAAATCTTCCTTTTTTAAATGTCTAATATTATTCGATTATTACCAGATCACGTAGCCAATCAAATTGCCGCAGGAGAAGTGGTTCAACGACCAGCTTCTGTTGTGAAGGAATTGATAGAAAATGCAGTCGATGCAGAGGCAACGGAAATCAAATTGGTGCTAAAAGAAGCTGGAAAAACGTTAATTCAAGTTATTGACAACGGAAAGGGAATGAATGAAACTGATGCTAGAATGGCTTTTGAACGCCATGCTACATCTAAAATATCCAAGGCAGAAGATTTATTTGCCTTAAATACCAAGGGATTTAGAGGTGAAGCTCTAGCTTCTATTGCCGCTATTGCTCATGTGGACCTGAAAACGTGTTTGCACCATAGCGAATTGGGAACTCATATTGTAATGGAGGGCTCCAAAGTTGTATCACAAGAAGTGACTGTCACGCCACCTGGTACAGTTTTTTCCGTAAAAAATCTATTTTTTAATATACCTGCCCGCCGGAATTTCTTGAAATCAGATAATGTCGAATTGCGCAATATCGTCGATGAATTTGAACGTATTACCCTCGTTCATCCAGGAATTAGCTTTACGATGATTCACAATGGTAGCGAAGTGTTTAATTTACCGAGCTCTAACTTGCGTCAACGAATTGTCAATGTATTTGGCAATAGAACCAACGAAAAGTTAGTGCCTATTGAAGAAATAACGGAAATCGTCACGATTCGCGGGTTTATTGGAAAGCCAGAATTTGCAAAAAAGAGTCGAGGAGAACAATTCTTTTTTGTTAATGATCGCTTCATTCGAAGTGGTTATTTACACCATTCTGTTTTAGCCGCTTACGAAGGACTATTAAAAGACGGAACTCAACCGACTTATTTTATTTATCTGTCGGTACCGCCAAATTCAATTGATATCAATATTCATCCAACAAAAACTGAAATCAAGTTTGACGATGAACAGGCCTTGTACAGTATTTTGCGCTCAGCTATTAAACACAGCTTAGGGCAATTTAATGTGGCTCCTGTACTTGATTTTCATCGAGATGAAGAATTAGATGTTCCTTATGAATTCAAAGATAAGGAAGCAGCAACGCCCTTAATTGAAATAGATACCCATTATAATCCTTTTAGCAATGAAGGTTTAAATCCAGAAGAAGAGGTATACAATCCCTTTGAGCAAACGCCAACAGGGATGGTTAATGGCTTGCCTTCGGATTTTGTAGCAAGAGGGTTTAATCCTTTTGAAGAAAGTTCCTTTTTGCGCAAAGACGAACCAGAAGAAATTGAAACAGCGATTGACGAAGTAGAAGATACAGCCGTTTTTGAAAGTAAATTAACTACAGCGAAAACCAATATCGACTTTTCTTCGTTTAAACAAGAAGGAAGAAAAGCAGATGAAGCGGTTTTCTTTTCGAGTAAATCTAATAAAACGGAAATCAAAAAATCCGCAGCAAATGAAGTAGGGGCTTGGCAAGAAGTCTTTGAAGGACTCAAAGGCGAAGGGAGTGCTCTTGATGTGAGCGGATTGACCTTTGAGGAAGAAGAAGTAACGGGAAGTTTGTTTGATGAAAGCACAGAAACCACCTTGGCTTCGCGTACATTTCAGATTCAGCGAAAATACATTGTTAGCCCAATTAAATCGGGAATGGTTATCATCAACCAAGGACGTGCACACCAGCGAATTTTATATGAGAAGTTTATTGGAAATATAACCAAGTCCAATGCCGTTTCTCAACAATTACTCTTCCCTTTAACTCTGTATTACGCGCCTTATGAAGTGGTGTTGTTAAAGGAGATTCGAAACTCATTAAAACAAATGGGGTTTGATTTCGAAGATATGGGGGATGATCGTGTAATTCTGTCGGGATTACCTGTCAATGTTGCAGAAAGTGAAGCGCAAATTGTATTGGATGATTTAATCATGAGCTTTCAAGAAGGGATTCCTGAAACAAATTACATCCAAACTGAACGAATTGCCAAAACTTTGGCACAGAGTTTGGCGGTAAAATCAGGGACGATTTTAAATGAAACTGAACAAGAAGATATTGTTAATTCTTTATTTGGATGTAAAGAACCCAACATATCTCCATTTATGAAACCTACTTTTATTACCATGAAAGTAGAAGATATTGAACGAAAATTTATACTGTAATGAGAATAACAGAAGGAGTAAAACAGTTATTAATTATAAATATCCTATTTTTTGTAGGAAGCATGTTTGTGCCTGCTACCTATGATTATTTAGCGATGTACTATTTTGAAAATGCTAAATTTCAACTTTGGCAGCCGCTGACCTATATGTTTATGCATGGTGGATATATGCATATCTTTTTCAATATGTTCGCGCTATTCTCTTTTGGATCAACATTAGAGATGATTTTTGGAACCAAAAGATTGTACATTTTATTTTTAGTTTCAGGCTTAGGTGCTGCTCTATTGCACATGGGCGTTAATTTTTACGCTGTAACACACGGGGTAAATCAACTAGTTGCTGCAGGATACCAAGAGGCAGAAATATATAATTTACTTAAAGCAGGTATGTACGATCAACGTTGGCAGAGCGCTTTGAGTTCTTCTGATTTTACAGCTATGATTTCTGGTTTTAATACACCAGTAGTAGGAGCTTCAGGAGCTGTTTATGGGTTTTTAGTAGCCTTTGCTTATATGTTCCCTAATGCAGAATTAATGATGATGTTTATTCCCGTACCAATCAAAGCGAAATATTTTGTACCTGGAATCTTAGCCATTGACTTAATCGGTGGATTAACAGGTGGATTCAGCATCTTTGGTGGTGGAACAGGAATTGCCCATTTTGCACACGTAGGTGGGGCAGTAACAGGATTCTTATTGGTAAGGTATTGGAAACAAAACCAGTTTAACCAAAATCGTTGGGATTTGTAACATGAAAGGATTGGCCGATTTAAAGCGAAATATCAAATTAGGGGATAAAGTACAACTGCTTATTGTTATTAATATCGTTGTCTTTGTTTTGCTCTATGGATTATCTGTTGTGGCAACTCCAGTGTATCACAGCCTATTTCCTTATCTCGCCTTTGTAGCGGATGGAGCCTCTTCTCTAGGGCGATTCTGGACGTTTATTTCCTATGCCTTTGTCCATGCTAATATTTGGCATTTACTATTGAATATGATTATGCTGTTTTTTGTCAGCAATCTATTCTTTACTTTTTTTACCACACGACAGTTTCTATTCGTCTATTTTGTAGGTGCTTTAGGGGGAAGTTTACTGTATTATATCAGTGCCTTCTTCTTTTCTATGGGCGCTGGACTTGTAGGAGCTTCTGCTGCTGTGATGGCGCCGCTGATTGCTGTAGCTACTTTTGCTCCCAATATGGAAGTGCGATTAGCGCTTTTGGGTCGAATAAAAATGATTTATATTGCCGCACTTATTATAGTGATTGATTTGTTTCAATTGTCTTCTAGTAATGTCGGTGGGCATCTCGCTCACTTAGGTGGAGCCTTAGTCGGTTTTGGCTATATCTTCTTGCTCAAAAGAGGAAGAGATCTCGCTAAACCTAAAAAACGCTCAGCAAAAAATAAATCAAATTTTAAACAGGTTTATGTCAATAAATCAGTAGATAAAAACGTTAATAAGGAAACGATCGCACAAAAGGAAATCGATGCCATTTTGGATAAGATTAGCAGGTCGGGATATGAAAGTTTGAGTAAAGAGGAAAAAGAGTTTCTTTTTCGTCAAGGAAAAAAGTAGATATGAAGCAATTATCTTGGTTTAATAAAATTGTATTTTTCCTTAATGTTCTCGTTGCTGTGGGAACATTATTGGGTTATGTATTGCCTTTTTTAGCACCAAAGTTATTTCCACTTTTATCTGTTTTTACGCTAATCTTGCCTTCTCTTTTATTGCTTAACTTCTTCTTTTTAATCTATTGGGCTGTCCAAGTGAAAAGACAAGTCATACTATCTGCTCTAATCTTAGTTCTGGGTTTTACCTTTATTACCAAATTCTATAAAATTACAGGGAAAGATGAACCGACAGATCAAAACGATATTGTGTTGATGACCTATAACGTTCGCTTGTTTAATTTATTTAAGTGGATTCCCGATGAATTTGTTCCTCAAAAAATCAAAGAATTTGTCGATTTACAAGACCCAGATATTTTGTGTTTGCAAGAATATTCGAAAAGTGCAGCTTTGAACTTTAAGCAATATCCTTATAAATACGTGGTTTCTCATGGGGATAAAATTAAAACTGGGCAAGCTATTTACTCTAAACACCGCATCATTGACAAAGGAGAAATTAATCTGCCGAATTCAAATAACAATGTGATTTTTGCAGATGTATTGATTCAATCAGATACCATACGGGTATATAGTATTCACCTACAATCGGTGAGTATTAGCCCGGATATACACGAAAAATTAGACGAAGAAAAATCAAAGCGTATTTTTAAACGCATTGCCAGTGCTTTTAAAGAACAACAAATGCAGTCGGAATTAATCCAATCTCACATGAAAGACGCCACGCATCGCAAGGTGATTTGCGGTGATATGAACAATAGCGCCTTTTCTTATGTGTATAGTAATATCAAAGGAGATTTGAAAGATGCATTCATCGAAGCGGGAAGTGGATTCGGAAAGAGTTATGATTTTCCCTATTACCCCATGCGCATCGATTATGTTTTTGTTGATCCTAGTATCTTGGTAAAATCCTTTAAAACCTATAGCGATTTTAGAAATTCGGATCACTTCCCCATTGTAACTCGTTTGGCTTTGGAGGAACGATAGTTAGTGCCTTTTCCCTAGACGGATGGATAATACTACAGCAATACTCGAAAATAAAATCAACACCCCTCCAAAGTGATGCAATAGACTGCTGCAGTATAACCCTAAGCCAATGAGTAGATAGTACAACAACCCAAATAAAGCCCCTGCCGAACCTACAGCTGTTTTGTAGGATACCAATGCTTGACTTAAAATATTGGGAATGGCTATTCCAAAGGAAGCGACAACCAATAACACAGGGAGTAAAAACCACATAGAATCAAGTAGGACAAAGACAGCAAATGCACTGGTTAGAGCCAATAGAGCCGATCCCAGAATTAGTCGATTACCCGATATACCTTGACTAATACATCGCTTATTAAAATAACTTCCGATAAAAGATCCTATTGCTAACACAAGCCCACTATAACCGTAAACAGAAGCGTCGTATCCGTTGGACTCGAAGATAAAAGGAGCAAAGGAATAATAACTAAATAGCAAGACATTGTAACTCATTACCAAAACGGCATAACGCCATATACTTCGATCCGTATACATTTGTTTGGCAAGTTGAATAACCGCCTGAATCGTGATTTTATCTTGGGTTTGTTTGGTTTCTGGTAATTGATAATAGGCCTTAATCACTAAGAACAAGGCAAGTAAAGCCAAGAAAGCAAAAACACCCATATGTCCTAAAGTAGAAACGGTTATTCCTCCCAATAACAATCCAATTACGGGACTAATAGATAGCGCAATTCCCATAATAGAGAATACCTTACTGAGTTCTACGCCTGTATATACATCGCGCATCATCGTTTGCGTAATGACAGATCCCACTGCAATTCCAAAAGCAGCAAGGATACGGGCTACTAATACTAGTTCAAAGGTAGGGGCAACTAAAGCAAAAATTGAAGCAATCATATACGTGGTCAATCCCCAAATCATTGCTTTTCTTCTTCCGATATAATCACTCTGGATGCCCCACCAAATAACTCCCAATGCAAAGGCAATAAAGTAAGTGCTGATCGTTAATAAGGCCTGTGTATCGGTCACTTGATAGTGTTGAGCAATACTTGGTAAAGCTGGACTGTAAACGGTTTCAACAAATTGTGGAAACATCATTAAGAGTACCATAAAGCTCAATTGTACTTTTGTTTTCATTTCTTTTATTATTTCTAATGCAAAATTCTGATGAATTCCACTTATCTTTATAACAGGATAAAAACAAAAAATACCAAAAAACGGACAAATGGCGTATTTGAATAAAGAAGAAGAGTTGAATTTAAAACAAATTAATCAAACCGTTATTGGTTTGGCTTCTGATTTGGTTCGGCATGATTCTGGATTTCACAGTCATCCTCAACACGCTCAAATTTTATATGCTCCCAGTGGTTGTATGACGCTGTTAACGCGTAATCGCCAGGTTATTTTACCGCCACAAAAATTAATGTATATACCTGCTGGACTCGAACATCGGGTGACGTTTCGAAACGTAGTTGCTTATCGATCGATTTACTTGAATGTAGAACAATGTCAATTGGATGATTTGAAATTGCAGGTACGCGTAGTGTCTCCTTTATTAGCTGAGGTGATTGAACGCATTTGCTGGTGGGAGTGGAAAGGAGAATATACAAGACAACAACACCATGTTTTACAAGTGTTTTGGGATGAATTCAACGAAGCAAAAGAAGAATCGTATACTTTGGAGATTCCTTCTGATTATCGTTTACAAGCCTTTATGTCGGCGTTTATGTTGGAGAAGAAAGTTCCCCCTTTTTTAAACGAGTTTGCACAATACGTTGGAGCAAGTGAAAAAACGATTACGCGCATTTTTAAACGAGAAACCAATATGACCTACCAAGCTTGGCGTCATCAATGGCGCGTTTATCGCGCAATAGAACTCCTGGCTGAGGGGAGGAGTATTTCTGAAGTAAGCGATCAATTGGAATGCTCTTCTGATAGTGCTTTCATTGAATTCTTTAAAAATCACACGGGAACAACACCCGCTAAATATTTTTTGTAGGATGTTTTTTATTAGGTGTATGTTGTTAGTTGTTAGTTGTTAGTTGTTAGGTGTTAGGTGTTAGGTGTTAGTTGATGGATGAACATCCCTAAATACAGTTGACCGTTTTTTAAACATTAACTTCATTATTAAAGATAGTAATAATTGGTTTGTTGAAAGTACTTTCAACAAACCAATTATTTTCAAATTCAACAGGAGACATTTTTCTTATTGAATTATGAGGTCTTTTATTGTTATACTGACTGACAGCTTTTTTCACTGCTTTTTTTAATTCCAACAAATTTTTAGGTTTCCAAAATTCTAGGTAATCATTTTTGATTGTTCTATTAATGGTGCCCTCACAACGCACAAATCTCACAACGCACAACGCACAAATCTCACAACGCACAACGCACAAACCTCACAACACACAAACCTCACAACACACAACGCACAAACCTCACAACCTACTTTACTGAAAATTTTCTAGAAAACATATAGACCAAACTCAGTACAATAATAGCTGTACTCACATACATGATAATAGGAATATGCTCGATATGGTCTTTATAGTACCACCCTGCGGCAAATGCACCACCGCCAATTCCGGCTTCTAAAGCAATGTACATAGTAGAAACCGCTCTTCCACGCTGATCAGGTGAACTAAAGTCAATCGTCCATGCATTCAAAGCAGGGGATAGAATTCCCAAAGAAATACCATACATAAATGCCCCCATATACAAACCGTTGATCGTTTGGAAAAAGGCAATGATAAATAAAGAAATGATAAGGAGAACGAGTCCAATATTAATAATCAACACTCGACCATAGCGATCGGATACCTTTCCTGCAAAAAATCGAACCAATAGGGAAGAAATAGTAAAAATAACAAAGAATATCCCCTTGTTCTCTAAGCCTAAATGTCCTGTCCAATCGGGAATTAAGGTTAAGATTACTCCATAGGCAATATAGGATAAGAAAGTAACTAAGGCCGCTGGTAACACATTGAAGTCAAATAAATCTCTGCGGGAAATTTTAAAGAGAGAAAAGGAGAATTTTTCTTTTTCTTTCAAAGTTTCCTTCATATTGAGTAAGATTAGAATAGACAATAAAGCAAACAAAGCAGAGGTATAAAATAAGAAATTAATCGAGGTGTAAATCTTGATTGTACTTCCAATGGCAGGACCAATGGCCATACCTGTGCTAAAGCAAATACCGTGCAATCCCAAGGCTTCTCCCCAGCGTTCTTTGGGAACAATGTCAGCCACATAAGCTGCAGTTGCCGTAGGTTTAAATCCCGTTGAAAAACCGTGTAATAATCTCAAAAATAAAAAACCAGAAACCGTTGTTAGAATAGGATAGAGCAAGCTGCAAATAAAACAGACAATTGAACCAATTGCCATGATGGGAACACGCCCAATTTTATCCGTTAATTTACCACTGAAAGGCCTTGAAATGCCCGCTGTAATTGTAAATAACCCAATAATTAGTCCCTTGTATTCAGCTCCACCTAAACTCGATAGATAATCTGGTAGTTCAGGAATTAACATATTAAAACTAGCAGAGAATAATAGCGAACTTAAACAAACCAACATGAATTGTAGGTTGTATATGGGATGTGCGGAACGGGAGAGTAAAGACATAGTTGGATTCAATTGCTGCAAATTTATTGGAATAAATCGGGGTAGGCAATTTTTTGTTGGTTGTTGTGAGATGGTAAGATGGTGAGATGGTGAGGTTGTGAGGTTATGAGGTTGTGAGATGGTGAGGTGGTGAGAAGTTAGAATTAAAAAAATGGATCAAAATTTACCAATCTCTCCTAACCACTAACTGATAACCTTTAGATTTGCTTTTTTTTTTCGCACGTTGCTTTTTCGCCAGATTATCGATTAAAGAAATATGTCAAAATCAAAAATTAACCGATAACAGTAATCTGATAATTCATAACCGATCTCTGATAACTGATAACAGTTAATCGATTACAAAAAATATTCAAAATAACTTTTGTTGTCTTTTTCTTCTATAAAAGAAAAATTCATGTGGTTGATCATGCGCACTGATTTTTCATTTGCTGTTTGTGCAATTGCTACAATTCGTTGAATCTGAGGTTCTCTTTGTTGGATAAGTTCGATTAGCCCCCAGGTTCCTTCTGTACCATAACCTCCTTTCCAAAATGCTCGACCAATGGAAAAGCCAATTTCTGCAGAAGTAGCATCAACTAGAGTATAAACAGCAGTTCCCATTAATTGCTGGGTTTCACTATGTACAAATCCACAGCGAAATTTTGTACCTAATGTATTTTCAAGTGCTACTTGTTCAAGGTATATTTTTACTTCCTCCTGTGTTTCAAAAGGCAAAGTCGTTCTATATTGCATCGCATCTTTGTCAGAGTATATTTCGAATAGTGCCTTTTCATCCTCTGATTTTAGGGCTCTAAAATACGTGCGTTTCATTTGTAATAACATAAAGAAATAAATCTATTGGAGTTTCTTACAAAGAAAAGGAAAAGTCCTCTGTTTTTTTGAGAGATTTATGTATGTAATGATCTTTTTATAAAAAAATGCCCTATACGAAATTGGGGGGCGTATAGGGCAAAAGTAGTATGAAAAAAAGTTTCTAATAGGAAATCAATTATTGTGCCAATTTTTTTTAGCAAAAAAAAATAGAAAAAAAAGGATGAATCTCAGTTTACTCTATACTACTGGCGTTGAGATAAAATAGGTCATTTTTTTGCGTTGATTTGTGGATTTTCTGGGAAATTGAAGTAAATTTAGAAGGAATAAAAAAATACATTATGACCCTACAAGAAGTACAAGGCATCCGTAAACAATTTGAGTACTATCGCACCTTAGCCGATAAAACCATACTCCTTCTTTCTCAAGAAGAATTGAATTGGCAATACAACGAAGAAAGTAATTCTATTGCCATGTTGATGCGTCATATTACGGGGAATTTAGCTTCTCGTTTTACTAATTTCTTTACAGAAGACGGAGAAAAAGATTGGAGAAATCGAGATAATGAATTTGCAGTAGGTATTTACAATAGACATGAATTAATCACCAATTGGGATAAAAGCTGGACGATTTTATTTGATGTTTTAGATTCGATTACAGCAGAAAATGTCGAGGCAATAGTAAAAATTAGAAATCAAGAGCACACAGTAGGGGAAGCCCTTTATCGTCAATTAGCCCATTATCCTTATCACATAGGACAGATTGTGTTTATTGGTAAACTCATTAAAAATCAAGCGTGGCAATCTTTGTCTATTCCCCGTAATAAGTCGAACGAATACAACCAAGGAAAATTTAATAATCCAAATTCAGATACGCATTTTACTGATGATTATTTAAAAAAATAGAATAAAAAAAATAAAATAAGTTTTTTTGGCAAAAGTAAAAGATGGTGAGTATATCCCTTTTTTATATATTTGTTGAAAGACGAATAAAGCATAAATTATGAAATTAAACACAATGGCATGTATTGTATTGGCTTCGGCAATGGCATTATCATGTGGAAAAAACAAAGAAGAAGAACAGAAAGATACGGTGGAAGCAGTTGAAAATTTTGAATTTAGTGTAGATCAATTTGCAGATATTGAAGTGTTGAGATATCAAATCCCAGGATGGGAAGATTTGACTTTGAAAGAAAAAGAATTGGTGTACTATTTGAGTCAAGCTGGATATGCAGGACGCGATATTATCTGGGATCAAAACTACAAACACAATCTAGCGATTCGCGCAGCCTTAGAGAATATTTATGTAAACTATACTGGCGATAAAGAAACAGAAGATTGGAAAAATTTCGTGGTTTACGTGAAAAGAGTGTGGTTCTCTAATGGAATTCACCACCATTATTCAAATGATAAAATCAAGCCAGCATTCACGCAGGCCTATTTCAACACCTTAATAGAAGCAACAAAGACAAATTTAGATGCGGGTATTGTGGCTATCTTGTTTAATGATGTTGATAGTAAAAAAGTAAACTTAGATTTAGCAAAAGGTTTAGTAGAAGGATCGGCTGTAAACTTCTATGGAGAAGGAATTACAGAAGCTGAGGTAGAAGCCTTTTACAACAATATGAAAAGCCCAGATCCGTTACGTCCACTGTCAACAGGACTAAACTCTAAAGTAGTGAAGGAAAACGGAAAATTGGTAGAGAAAGTTTGGAAAAGCGGTGGAATGTATGGTCAAGCTATTGACAAAATTATTTACTGGTTAGAGAAAGCTGTAACAGTTGCAGAAAATCAAAAACAAGCAGATGCTCTAAAATTGTTGATCAAATACTACCAAACGGGTGATTTAAAAACGTGGGATGATTATAACGTAGCTTGGGTTGCTGCAACGGAAGGAAATATTGATTACAACAATGGTTTTATTGAAGTATACAATGATCCATTAGGACATAAAGCATCGTATGAAAGTGTAGTGCAAATCAAAGACTTCGATATGTCGAAGAAAATGGAAGTACTTTCAAAAGAAGCACAATGGTTTGAGGATAACTCTCCATTGATGGAAGCACATAAAAAGAAAAATGTTACGGGTGTAACGTATAAAACGGTAATTGTAGCGTCTGAATCTGGAGATTCATCGCCTTCAACACCAATTGGAGTAAACCTACCAAATGCAGACTGGATTAGAGCTGAGCACGGATCTAAATCAATTTCATTAGGAAATATTATTGATTCATATAACCACGCAGGTGGATCGGGTAAATTGAAAGAATTTGCTCACGATGAAGAAGAAGTGAAATTAGAAGAAAAATACGGAGAGTTAGCAGATAAGTTACACACCGCGTTACACGAGGTAATTGGACATGCTTCTGGACAAATCAATCCTGGAATTGGCCAACCTAAAGAAACGTTGAAAAGTTATGCTTCTACTTTAGAAGAAGGTCGTGCTGATTTAGTAGGATTATTCTATTTATACAATCCTAAACTACAAGAAATCGGATTAGTAGAGGATTGGAAAGCTGTTGGTATGGCTGCATATGATGGGTATATCAGAAATGGTTTAATGACGCAATTAGTGCGTTTAGAACCAGGTGCGGATATCGAAGAAGCACACATGAGAAACCGTCAATGGGTAAGTGCTTGGGTTTTCGAAAAAGGAAAGAAAGACAATGTAATTGAAAAAGTGGTTCGCGATGGAAAAACGTATTTCAATATTACAGATTATGAAAAACTACACGCTTTATTCGGAGAATTACTAAAAGAAACGCAACGCATCAAATCGGAAGGTGATTACAAAGCAGCAAAAGCATTAGTAGAAACATACGGAGTAAAAGTAGATCAAGGGATCCACAAAGAAGTATTGGAACGCAATGCGAAGTTTAATTCGGCCCCTTATAGAGGATTCGTAAATCCTTATATTGTACCTGTTACAAATGATAAAGGAGAAGTTACGGATTATGTGATTAAACAACCAAAAACGTTTGAAGAACAAATGTTATATTACGCAAAAGAATACAATTTCTTACCTGCTGTAAACTAAATAAAAAAAAGCCAACTGAAAAAGTTGGCTTTTTTTATGTTTTTATCTTATACCAGACTCAAAGTATTCGCTCGGGCGTTTACCCAATAGTTTAGTGAAAACATTACTATAGGATTGCGCACTGCTATACCCCACGCGAAAAGCAATTTCACTAATATTGAGGTTTCCTTCACTGAGAAGTTCCAAGGACTTAATAATGCGAACCATCTGAATATACTTCGCTAAACTAATACCCGTTTCTTTTTTAAATTGACGTTCCAACGTTCGCACACTGACGAAACCTTTTGCTGCTAAATCTTCAATGGCAATGAGCTGATGATACGCATTGTGAATATAAGCGGTTACTGCTAGTAAATTAGCGGATTTAGGTACAGGCGTAATCAAGGGAATAGACTCTTGGATAAAAGAGGGTAGCTCTTCTAAAATAGCCAGTAAGAAAGTCTGTTCACTTTGGCGATACTCCATGTTTAAAGACCATTTTTCGGTGTACATAATCATCTCTCTTAATACAGCAGGGACTGAGAATAAATATAAATCATCATAAAAAGGAGGCATGCCATCGGTGTTAAAATACAGCGTGCGCAAAGAAACCGACTCAGAAGCGGAGGTTGTTTTATGTGGTAAATTCGAAGGAATCCAAGCCGCATGATGTTGAGGCAATAAAAATTGATTGTTCGTCGTGTGTAAATATTGGTACCCTGACTCCACAAAGACAAGTTGAGCCTTGTGATGATGGTGAAATTCATTGTTGTGCTTCCAATTTTCAGCATACCAAACAAATCCGTTCTTTTTGACTTGATCTACTAACTCTGGGCCATACATACTTGCTTGTCGTTTTAGTTATGATATATGGCGAATATAATCATTTAAAACCATTTAATTTTGACCTTGTAAAACAAACGCATAAAATATATATGAGTCATTCAATAGATAAAGAGATAGAAAAAGTTTCAAAAACAAAAGAAATCTTGATGCTGCTAGGGGTTATATTTATTGCATCCAATCTTCGTGCACCGCTAACTTCAGTAGGGCCTGTAATTGGTGAAATAAGTAAATCCTTAGCTTTGTCTAATACTACAGCAGGTTTAGTAACCACCATTCCGCTCATGGCATTTGCCTTTTTATCGGGTATTGTTCCCAAGTTTTCTAGAAAATATGGCATGGAGTTCGTTTTGCTAATTTCTTTGGTTTTATTGAGTATTGGATTGTTTATACGTCCATTAGGCAATATCGTTTCTCTGTTTTTAGGAGCTGCTTTAGTAGGAACAGCGATTACCGTTGGTAATGTATTGATGCCTGCTTTTATAAAAAATAACTTTCCGCATAAAGTGGGAAGTATGATGGGAATCTATTCGGTAGCGATGAATTTAACTGCAGCCTTAGCTGCGGGGTTTAGTATTAGTTTAGGGTCGTATACGACGATGGGATGGAAAGGGTCCATTGGAATTTGGTTGGCCCTTTCTTTGGTGACAATTCTTGTATGGATTCCACAGGTAAAGAAAAAGAAAGAAGACACTGTAAAGGGAAATTTTGCAGTGGAAGAACAAACCGTAAACCTCTATAAATCGGGGTTGGCTTGGGCGGTTACCGTATTTATGGGCGTGCAGTCGCTCTTGTTTTACTGTTTAGCTGCTTGGTTGCCTAAGGTGATGCAAACTTGGGGAATGTCTGTAGAAGATTCTGGTTGGATTTTGTCTTATGTACAATTTGCTCAATTGCCCATGACGTTTATTGGTGCTATTATTGCTAGTAAAATGAATAATCAAAAGCTATTGGCCTTTGTCGTGGGAATCTTATTTATGGTGGGAATCGGTGGAATTCTACTTTTCCGCACTGAATATATCCTCCTTTGGTGTATTCTTATTGGATTGGGAAGTGGTTTGGCTTTTAGTTTGTCCATGTTGTTCTTTGTATTGCGTACTCGAAGTACCGTACAATCAGCAGAATTATCAGGCATGGCACAGTCGTTTGGCTATTTAATTGCCGCTTGCGGACCTCCTATTTTTGGAGCGCTATTCGATCTTTCTAAAGATTGGATGTATTCCCTCTTGTTCTTACTCATTATGTCGGTAACACTTTTGATATCAGGTATTATGGCAGGAAAGGATACCTGGGTAAAGTAAATAACAGGGTGTATTGCTCTTGATTTATATAAGTTCTGGTTAAAAAAAGGAAGCCTCATGGGCTTCCTTTTTTCGTAATCTATACTGTTGATCGGTTGGTAATAAAATAGATGTTGTATAAAAATTGTATAAGGTGAATTAATAATTAATTTATACACAGTTGTAAATCTAGATAAAATATTTGAAAGATTTGTTTTTTCACCTTAAATAAGTTGATTATTTTATTACAAATTTAAATTGTTCTTGACTATTTGATGTTTTCATTTGCAAGAGATAGGTACCTCTTGTTAAAGCGCGAACATCCAATTGATATTGTCCAGCTTGTTGGTTTACAAGGGGAGTTATTCTCTTTCCAGTCATGTCAAACAGGTTGAAAGTGGCTTCTAAATCGGTTTGAACAAAGAGATAATCACGGGTAGGATTAGGATAAATAGCAAATGTACTTTTGTCAAATTTTGTCGTACTCAATGTCTCTATATTTATTGTTTCCGTATAAGTATAGCTGTCATTACAACTTGTAACTGTTAGTGTAACCGTAAATTGCCCTATTTGTTCGTATTGGTGTATAGGATTTAACTCTGTTGAGGTAGTGCCATCTCCAAAGTCCCATTGCACTGCTTGAGTATTTGGTGTTGTATTGGTAAAGCGAACGGTAGAAGAATCGGTTATTTCATATTCATACTTGGCTTTGTTGTAGTGAACCCCAATAAACCATTTCTCGAAGTCATCATACACAATTTCTTTGACAATGCGCTTGATATTACGCGCTTGTTCGGCAGTTAAGGATCCATTAAATGTAATAGCGGTTGGGTCTTTTTTAAAAATGACCGTATAGAAGGTATAAGCCGCAACCATGGATCCTAAAGGAGAAGGATGATAGTTATCGCGATCAAATAATTCATAAGTAGGATACTGCTGGCGAATTGTTCTCCATACTTTTCCTACAGGGGAAACATGTGCTGCGTTATTTGTTGCCATTTCCATATAGCTCGCATATATAGCATCATCCATTGCTTCATAACTACAGAATTGTCTTAAACCTTGCTCACAATTTCTTGCAACCCCATTTTTATGCCCCCAAGTCAGATAAAATAAGGTTTTCGCACAAGAAGAGGAATTTTTAATTCGATCGTTTAATATTGCTGCATAAGGTTGAGTATAACTACTCTCCAATGCTGGACGCTGACTTTGTTCTTGCAGTACTACATAATCCCATGCTTTACTGTTGATTTTGTCAGTCACTGTTTGGTTGTACATATGATCTTGAAGAGAGGAACCTCCAGGTGTAGTTTGTTCATAAGTCAATATATCCCCAGTAGATTGTGCTGCGCTTTTTATTAAAGCAGGCAAATTATTGTATGAGGTATAGCTATTCCCAATGAAATAAACTGATTTTCGAATTTGTCCAAAGGACGAAAATACGGTGAATAGGAAAAAAAATAAGAGGTAAAGTTGTTTCATTATCTAAAGTTATTGTTGAAGGTTAAAAATATTAAAAAAATGTTAATTAAAATTAGCAATGTTAAATGAAATACAAGCAATGTGTAAGCTCATTCTTTTATTTGAGGATGAAAGGTTGTACTAACCTATTGGTAACTGTTAAATGTATAGGGACAAACCACCCTTAAATCGTATCTTTGAAGAATAGGGGGTAAACGAATCCTCTTGTATTAATTTAAATAAGTATAGATATGAAAGTAGAAATATGGTCAGATGTGATGTGTCCTTTTTGTTATGTTGGAAAGAAACACTTTGAAAACGCATTAGAACAATTGCCTTTTAAAGATAAGATAGAAGTAGAGTGGAAGAGTTTTCAGTTGGATCCAACCTTGCCTATAGAAGGCGCTTCTCAATCAACGATTGACTATCTTGTGAATAGAAAAGGGATGCCGAAAGAGCAAATAGAAGGCATGATGAATCACTTACAACAAGCAGGTGCGGCTGTGGGAATTGATTTCAAACAAGATATTTCTATTCCTGTAAACACCTTTAGAGCGCACCGTTTGATTCATTTTGCACAAAGTAAAGGCAAGGGAAATGAAATGGAAGAGGCTTTGTTTTTGGCCCACTTTACAGAAGGAAAGAATGTAGGGAAAATGGAGGTATTAACGGAGTTAGCGACTAGTATTGGTTTGGACAAAGAGGAAGTAGTTGCTTTATTAAGTAGCGAAAACCAAACGCAAGAAGTGAAAAATGATATTGAAGAAGCACAAGCGTTGGGAATCTCAGGAGTTCCTTTCTTTGTAGTAGATCGAAAATACGGTATTTCAGGAGCTCAACCGATTGATACGTTCGCCGAAGCATTAACGCAAGCGTATGAGGAAAGTCAGCCTAAATTCGAAATGAAAGGTAATTCAGATGCTAATGCATGTGGTCCTGATGGATGTGAGATTTAATGTGAATGAATTCGTTTTTTGCATAAAAATAGAAGGCTGATGAATCATCGGCCTATTTTTTTAGCTGTAATTCCAATGAGCGTAATTATAAAAGGTCAATTGACGTAAACAAGTATGAAAAGAATCTTATTGATTGTAGCGGTTGCGTTTTTTTTATTCAGCTGTAAAGAAAGAGAAATTAACTTTAATCAACTCGAGTCTAGAGCTGGAGTGTATTTCGAACTGAATCAACAAACTCCTTATACGGGGATTGTCAAACAATATGATGAAAACAATGCTTTAAAAGAAGAAGCCTACTTACAAGAGGGAAAACTCGATCGTTTTTTTACTTCCTACCATGAAAATGGACAAGTATGGGAAGAGCGAAAGTTGAAAGGTGGAAAGAAAGAGGGACAAGCCTTTGTTTATTATGAAGATGGGCAGGTGAGAGAGCACTCCTATTGGAGTAAGGGATTGCAAATAGGGGTTTTTAAAGAATATTATCCCAATGGTGATTTAGCTGCTGAGACCCCGTTTAAAGAAGGAAAAGAAGACGGATTGCATCAAGCATTTTATCAAAATGGACAACTTTATGAGAAAGGCCTTTTTATAAAGGGAAAGAAACAAGGTTCTTTTATGGGGTATTTTGAGGATGGAAAAACAAGAGAAGAAGCAAATTGGAAGGAGGGCTTAAAAGAAGGCTTGTACAAAGACTACTATAAAAATGGCCATCTAAGTACGGAAGCTACTTTTATCAAAGGAAAAAAAGAAGGTATTGTCAAAGAGTATCATTCAACCGGAACCTTGATGATTGAATCCAAGTGGGAGAATGGTGAGCAAGTAGAAATAATAAAAATATACGAAGACGACTAGTCGAGTTCAATTTGCTCGAATACAAACTTAATAAGCCAATCAAAAACATAAAAAAACCGCTGCCTAACAAGGTGAATTTTGTTTAGGACAACGGTTTTTTTTATTGGATGTAAATCCCCGTCGTTTATTTACTGTCTATCTCCGAGAATTTGTCTTTCTTCCTGTATGAGGTCGAAAACTGCTGTAAAATCGCGTTTGATGTTGGGGTTTGTTGTAAATTCTTTCGAGGATAATAGCATGATTAAGAATTCTTTATTTGTCATGTTATTTGCTTTTTGTGCATCTCTCAGTACCGTTTCTGAGATTCTTCTTGAGTCAAGCATACTGTATTTCCACTGTCCTTCTTCTTTAAAAAAATGAGCGGGTTGTATATCAAAAATCGTTCCTGTGGCTTCGTATTCCTCAATCTTTAAATTAGAAAGCACAGCACTAGAAAGTACCTCTATCTTTTTATCATCTACAGCGGAGTTTAAAAATAAAATTTCAACAAATTTCTTGGTATCCGTGGTCTGTAAATCCTCATCACTCAATAAAAGCAAACCATTGGCAATATTCATTTGATCCACTAAAGTCCCTTCTATTTTTTTAGTTTTGACAGCCGTCAACATTTCTTCATAGTATTCAATCGACTCTTGATCTAAATTGTCGTACAACAAGATTCCGTCTTTGTTGAGTAAAGCACTGTTTATCTTGTCATAAACAATGTTTATCTCATCGTAGGCTACTGCAAGGGCTACAGGATCTAGGGTTTTCTTGTTTTGACAAGAAATAACTAGCATCAAGGCAAGTACGAAAGGCATAATCTTTTTCATCATTTTAATTTTTATACAAAATTAACTATTTAACCTTATGAAGGTGTTTGTTATCCGTTTTTATATTCTTGTTGTGTCTTAACTCTATTTGATAACCTTTAGATTTGTTTTTTCGCTTTTTTGTAAGTTGCTTTTTCGCCAGAT
>NZ_JACAGN010000010.1:121446-136404 GCF_030324495.1 Myroides sp. 1354
TACCGATTAAAGAAAATATATTTTTAATGGGTTAGGAAGGTTAGATGGTTTAACTGATTAACCCATCAAGAGAATTTGCGGGTTAAAGAAAGTATATCCTTAAACCGGAAAATTCATCTAATAACTGATGTTTGATCTCTGATAACCTTTAGATTTGTTTTTTCGCTTTTTTGTAAGTTGCTTTTTCGCCAGATTACCGATTAAAGAAAATATATTTTTAATGGGTTAGGAAGGTTAGATGGTTTAACTGATTAACCCATCAAGAGAATTTTCGGATTAAAGAAAGTATATCCTTAAATCGGAAAATTCATCTGATAACAGATAACAGATAACCGTTAACTAAAAATACTAGCGATTCCCCGATATAACTTTTATCTTTGAGAGGTAAACAAAAGGGAAGGATGAAAGTTAAGATACTACATACGGCAGATTGGCATTTGGGAAAGCGATTAGACAATTTTTCTAGAATAGACGAACAAAAAGAAGTATTGAATGAAATATGTGAGCTTGCAGACGAACAGCAAGCTGATATTATTGTGATTGCAGGAGATTTGTTCGATACCTTCAATCCTCCGATTGAAGCAGAAGATTTGTTCTACAAAACCCTTCGTCGTTTGACGCTTAATGGGCAACGTCCTGTTATTGCCATCGCAGGAAATCACGATAGTCCAGAACGAATTGACGCACCTGATCCTTTGGCTCGTGCTTGTGGTATTTTACTCGTTGGTTTACCCAATACGGTTGTACAATCTATTGAGGAAAATGAAGCCTTTACGCTGACACAAACAACAGCTGGTTTTGTTGAATTGACATTGAAAACGATTCCCTTTCCCATACGCATCATTCATACACCTTATGCCAATGAAGTGCGTTTGAAAAAAGCATTGAATGTAGCAGATAAAACCGCCGCTTTAAATGAAGTGTTGCAATCCAATTGGGAAGCATTAGCCCAAGAATATTGCGATACAAAAGGAGTGAACCTCTTAATTTCTCATTTGTATATGATGAAAAAAGGAGGGGAAGAACTCGAAGAACCCGATGGAGAAAAACCGCTTAAAATTGGAAATGCCGATTTGATCTACAGCGATAGTATTCCCAAGCAAATTCAATACACCGCATTAGGACATTTACACCGCGCTCATCAACTTGGAGAAGTAGATCGTCCTGTGGTCTATTCAGGAAGTCCGTTGTGTTATAGTTTTAGTGAAGCAGGACAGGAAAAATACGTGATGATGGTAGAGGTAGAACCCAATGTACCTGCAACCTATGAGAAAATTCCCTTGCAAAAAGGACGTCCCTTAACGCGAAAGAAATTTAGTTCTGTTGACGATGCCGTTGATTGGTTGCAACAACATCAACATCACCTAGTAGAATTGACATTGGTGAGTGATGCGTTTTTAAAAGCAGATGATATCAAGCGTATTCACCAAACCCATGATGGAATTATTACCATTATTCCCGTGGTGAATTTAACAGATCAAGCCGATTTAAATAAAAGAAAACAAGTCAACCTTGAACAAGATATTCAGGGCCTATTTGCAGATTATTTCAAACAGAAGAACAATGGACAAGATCCCAATGAAGAAATTATGGATTTGTTCAATGAAATTATAAATTAAGATTTACCATGATACCCATTACATTAACGCTAGAAGGTTTTTATTCCTACCAAGAAAAGCAAGTCATTGATTTTACCCAATTGATTCAAGCGGGGTTGTTTGGAATTTTTGGTAAAGTAGGATCAGGTAAATCCTCAATTTTAGAAGCCATTTCCTTTGGATTATACGGTGAGAGTGAGCGATTAAATGCTCGAGATAATCGCGCGTATAATATGATGAACTTAAAGTCAGACCGCATGAGTATTGATTTTGAGTTTCTTAATTTTAAAGAAGAAAAATACCGCATCTACAGAGAATTTAGACGTAATTCCAAACGTTTTGATGACGTTAAACGAGGAGATGCCGTATTGTATCAATGGAAGGAAGAACAATGGATTCCCTTGCCTGATTTAAATGTAGAAGAAGTAATTGGTTTGAGTTATGAAAATTTCAAGCGCACCATTATTATTCCACAGGGGAAGTTCAAAGAATTTATTGAATTAGGAGGAAAAGATCGAACCAAGATGATGCAGGAAATTTTCGGTTTAGATCGCTTTGATTTAACAGGAAAGACCAAAGCATTATATAGTGAAACCCGTCAAAAGTACGATCATCTGCAAGGTCAATTGCAGCGCTTTACTACCTTGACTAAAGAACAAATAGAAGAAGTTAAGGTAGAATACCAAAAACAAGATCAGCAGTTAAAACAAATTACGGTTACCTTTAAGCAAGAACAAGAGCGTTACCAACAGCTAAAAGCTGTTAAACTCGATTTTGATGCCTTGGAAGAAAGCCGTACTAATTTGCTTGAGTTGGAGAAACAAGAGGGAGAGGTAAAAGTACAAGAACGAGCATTGATTCAATATGAAAAAGTAGAAAAAACATTTCGTTCCCTCTTAGTAGAAAAGCAACAATTAACGGTAAAACTCAACGAAAAACAAGCAAATTACCAAGTGAAGCAAAAGGAGCTTCAAAGCAAACAGACGCAGTATATTCAGGTGAAAGAAGCGTTTACAGCTCTCGAAAAACAGTATGAATCTATTGATAGAGCGAAAACAGAATTAGCAGAATTGAAATTAGTTCAAGCTATTCAGCAAACGGAAGTAGCGAAGAAGGCATTGACAGAGCGTTTGCTCAAAGGACAAGAAATTGTGGTAGCAACCAAAAAGGAATTAGAGCAAAAGCAAACCCTGCTGGTTACTGGTGAACAACAACTCAAACAATTAAAGGAAAATCGCGTCGATCCCATGCGTTTAATCGCGTTGGATAAGTGGTTTACTGATTTCGATTACTTAGAAAAAGCAATACGCGAATGGGCAGAGAAACAAGAACAACTGAAACAAGAAATTCAGCGTTTAGTTCAAACACTAGAACAAGTTGATTTTACTACAGAAGAAGAATGGAGAGAGCGTGTAGCGAAACAACGTGCATTAAATCAACAATTACATTTGTTAGTAACGAAGGAGCTCAATCAACTACGCGTTTCTCAACAATTGTCGCATTACGCTTCTGCTTTGCATGATGGTGAAGCTTGTCCGTTATGTGGTGCATTAGACCATCCAGCTATTTTAGAGGGAGAAGATGTATCCAAATCAATGCAAGATTTAGACATGAAGCTTGAGAAAATTCAAGAAGATGAACAGGCATTAAATCGAAAAGAAAGAGAAATTCAAGCTTTGCTTGATAAAAAACATCTACTTGAAGTACAGTATAACGAGGTTGTAAATCACCGCAAAGAAAAGCAAGAGGAGTTAATCAGACATCAAGCAGCTTATTTTTGGACTGAAATCGAAAAGGGAAATAAAATACAACTCGAACAACTAAAACAACAAGCGATACAAGTCAATCAAGCAATAGAAAAAGCGGAACAACAACAGCAACAAACTATAAAAGAAGCCGATGTCGTTCGAAGTAATTTAGAAAAATACGCAGAAGGATTAGCGGATATAGAATTAAAACAAGCGAGATTAGAAGCAGAAATTGAGTCTAAAGAACAACAAATACACTTGATTAAATTGAGTGAAAAAATAATTGTTGAAAAAGAAATCTTAGAGCTGGAAATTAAGACAAAAGAACAGCACCTTGTTGAGGTAGAGCAAGCGTATAAATCACAAGCACAGCTCTTGCAACAGTTGGGACCTATTCTTGCTTCATTAGAAACAGAGTTGAAGAATATACAAACTATACAAGAAGAATTGGTAGCTTCACTTCAACATATTGATTTAGGCGTTAAGCAAGGATTAGAAGTGTTTCAATTTCAGTCAGTTCAAGAAGTTGAAGTAATTTTAGCCAAAAATATAGCAGTAGAAGAGACACGAGCAAGTATTCAAGCCTTTATGTTGAAAATAGAAGTATTGCGCAATCAAGTACAGCAATTATCGAAAAAACTCGAATCTATTGCTTTTGATTTACCTCACTTTCAACAAATGGAAACAACGGTTACAGCGCTGGAACAACAAGTGAAGGAACAAACAACTTTAGTTGCAAAAGTAGCTGGGGAAATAGAGCGTTTAGAACAAGATTATAAAGAAAAAGAAACCTTGTTAGATCAGTTTGCTCAAATCGAAAAGCGATTAAAAAATATAAACCTTTTGGACAATATGTTTAAAGGAGCTGGTTTTGTCAATTATGTGTCGAGCATCTATTTGAGTAATTTGTGTGATATCGCCAATCAACGCTTTCATCGTTTGACCCATAATCAACTGAGTTTGCAGTTAAATGAAAGTAACGAATTTGAGATCATCGATTATTTAAACAACGGAAAAGCGCGAAGTGTCAAGACCTTATCTGGAGGACAAAGTTTTCAAGTTTCCTTATCCCTGGCACTTGCTTTGGCAGAGAGTGTACAGAGTTTATCCAAATCCAATAAGAACTTTTTCTTTATTGATGAGGGATTTGGAACACAAGATACAGAATCTGTCAACATTGTATTTGAAACGTTGAGTAGCTTGCATAAAGAGAATCACATTGTCGGTATTATCTCCCATGTGGATGAACTCCAAGAGCGAATTCCCTTGTCGTTGTCGATTATCAAGGACGAAGAAAAGGGAAGTAGAGTATTGACTTCTTAAAAAGAAGTGAAGAAAAAGAGTAGAATCAAAAAAATAAGTACATTTGTTAGAACAAATGAACGAATTAATAGCATCGAATAGTTGATATGAGTGTAAAATATACAAAAGAAGAAAAAACGTCCATCGTTATTACCTTGGGCATTACCCTTTTATTTTTCCTTCTTTTATTCTTTATCAAATTTATAGATAGTCACACGTCTTATACCAGTTTTGGAGGAGGCGGAGGAGGCGGAGATGGTGTTGCCATTTCCATAGAAGGAACACCAGGTGATCATTTGACAACTTCTGCTTCAAAACCCGTTGAGGTCATAGAAGAGCAACAACAAATTGCAAAAGCAGAACCTGTTGAAGATAAGGAAGTCTTGGCCTATGAAAAAGGAGAGGAAGCAGCAGTTGTTGTAACTAAAAAAGAAGAAACAAAGAAAACCAAGCCCGTTGTTGAAAAGCAATTGGATCATGTTGCGAAAAAAACAACAGAGAAGAAAGTAGAAACAACGGAGAAAAAAGCAACTACACCAGCACCAGCCAAACAAGATGTTTCCAATACGACAAAAGATGCGATTAGCAGTTTTATGAATGGAGGAACAGGTTCTGGAGGTGGAGGAACAACAGGAAGTGGAAAAGGAGGTTTATCTACCAATGGAGGCTATTACGGAACAGGTACAGGAAATGGTACAGGAAGTGGAAGCGGTGTAGGAAGTGGAACAGGTACTGGAATTGGAAGCGGATCTGGAGGTGGAGTTGGAAACGGACATGGAGATGGAAGAGGGGATGGAATCGGTTATTCCTTAGACGGACGAAGTGCAACAGTTAAAGCAATTCCTAAGTATACCTGTAATGAAATCGGAACTGTGGTTGTTGAGGTATGGGTAGATCAAGCAGGAAATACTGTAGAAGCGAGAGCAGGAGTAAAAGGAACGACCAATACAGCGAATTGTTTATTAGAACAAGCGAAAATTGCAGCCTTGCAAACCAAATGGCAAGCCAATGATAAGGCTCCTGCCAAACAAGTAGGAAAAATAGTGTATCAGTTTAAACTGAATTAATACAATAAAAAAAGGAGCGAATCATTCGCTCCTTTTTTTATTGCTTTTGTGTAGCAATTACAAACTTGATGTTGTTCTTAACCCCAATTTGTAAAACATCTACTAGTTCTTGTATCTGTGAATTAAATGGAATTCGAATGACAACAGATTGATCTGTATTACCTCCTAATTCCGCTAATAAAGCTTGCTCTAATTCCTCATAAGGTACTTCCGTCTTATTGATGAAGAAGCGCTTATCCTCTGTGACTGAAATGGTCAAATGCTGTTTATTTGTTTTTTCATTCGATGCCGCTTTCGGAAGCATCATTTTTATGACATTAGGATTGGCTAAAGTCGATAAGATAAGAAAGAACAAAAGCAAGAAGAACATAATGTCACTTAAAGAGGAAGTGGCGATTTCCGCTTTAAAACGTTTATTTCTTTTGATTGCCATTTGGTCGTTGTATTGCATTAATAAAATCTAGAATCGTTTGTTGGGTGTTCAACAAATAATTATCAATAGACGTATTCAATAAATGATAGGCTGCATACGCTATAATACCCACAACTAAACCAGAACCACTACTAATCATCTTTTCATAAAGTCCTCCAGAAATATTAGCAATACTAATATCTTCCGAAATACTGATGTTGTAGAAAATGCGGATTACCCCTAAAATCGTTCCAACGAAACCTAATGTTGGTGCAATACCTGCAATCAACCCAAGGTGACTCATTTTTTTCTCCATTTTCCCAATTTCAATATTCGCTAAGCGTTCCATATTACCTTCAATTTCAGTAATTGGTCTTCCTATAGAGTGAGTTCCTTCTAAAATTACTTTTGAATATGAATTATTATCTCGAGAAAGCGTTAATTCTACAGAATCCATCTGACCTTTTTCCAATAAAGTTAAGGTACTAGGTAATACGGTTGAGTCGTATTTTGTTTGTTTGCGGATATACAAATACCTTTCAATAGAAAGATAAATGGTATAAATGAATAAAAGGATAATTGGAATCATAAAGATCCCTCCTTTCATAACAAAATCTAACGCAGAAATTTGACTTTCTTGAGTTACTACTTCGTTTAAATCAGTGACAGCAGTAGTAATTGCATCCGGTGAAGCTTGCAAAAATGTAAACATTAATAATAGTTTAAAATATGATCAAATATAAAAATAAAAATGAACAATTGGATGGCGATTCGTGATTCAATTGTTAGAGAATATATAAATTTAGTTCGAAACGTCTAGTCGAATATAGCGATTTAAAAAAGTAATGGACAATCCCATAACTGCAATGATAGCAAAGGCCGTTTGCAAAGAAGCTTGTTGTGCAATAAATCCAATAACGGGAGGACCCAAAAAGAAACCAATAAATCCAATACTTGTCACTAAAGTTAAAGCTTGCTGAGGAGGCATTGTACTACTATTTCCTGCTAAATGATAGACCATGGGAACCACGGCTGAAACTCCAAAACCAACAATCATAAATGACACTATAGTTGTGTAAACATTTGGAAATAAAACTGCCGTTCCCAATCCAAGGAAAATGAGCAAACCACATACGGATAGCGTTTTGCGTTCTCCATATTTGCGAACGGTATAATCAGAGATAAAACGACCACTGGCCATTGTAAACATATAAGCTGTTAAACCATAACCAACCAATTCGATTGGAGCTAATGTAATGTGTTTCATGTATTCACTAGACCAATCGGTCATCGTTCCTTCTGTAACCATGGAGAAAAAAGCGAGTAGACCTAAAATAGTTAGGTTTTTATCTGGCCATTGCCAACTTTGTTTTTCTTTCTTTTTTTCTTTTTCACTTGTTACTTCATCTTGTACTAAAAATCGAAACATCAAGAGGGAAGCTACAATACCTACACTTGAAAAGTAGATAAAGTGTTCCAAAGGAGGAACGTAGCTGCTGATCATTTCGGCTCCTAACCAAGAAGCAGCAAAACCACCAATACTCCAAGTGCCGTGTAAAGACCCAATAATCTGACCTTTGTATTGCTTGGAAACATTAATAGCTTGTGTATTAATTGAAATATTAGTCAAGTTACTACAGACTCCAAATAAAACGAGATTGATTTTTAGTTGCCAAAGAATATCCCAATAACCAATGCCAATTAACAATACAAAATAGGAGAGTAAAAAATACAAGGTAGATCGTTTGCTTCCCATCTTTGCAATGAGGGAACCCGCAAAAGGCAAAGAAATTAAAGTTCCAATGGAAATATACAACAAAACAAATCCCCAAGCGGAATCATTAACCTCAAAATATTCTTTAATTGTCGGAATTCGAGAAGCCCAAGAGGCTGATATACCACCAAAAAAAAAGAATAAAACCGTAACAGCTATTCGTGCGATATGTTTAGACATGCGTCGAGATTAAAAATTGATAATTCGTTTGTTTGAGGGGGCAAAGGTATAAAAAAGATGAAAGGTTGATATCACTTACTTTTGTTAATAAAGTAAAGCAAAAAAAAAGCGAAAAATTCAATTTTTCGCTTTTTATATCGTTTAATAATTCGCTTGAAATTAGCTTAAACCTTCTACTAAACCATCTATTAAATCAATTTTTGTTGCCTGTGGTACTTTTGGAAGTCCTGGCATACGCATAATGTCACCCGCTATGGCAACAATAAACTCGGCCCCATTGTTGATAACAAGATCATTAATAGCTATAGTGAAGTCTTTTGCTACACCATATGCATGGGCATCGGCAGAGAAAGAATACTGTGTCTTTGCAATACAGACAGGGAATTGATCCATCGCTGTTGCTTTGATTTGGTTTAATTTCTTCTGTGCAATTGGACTGAATGTTACAGTTGTGGCTCCATAGATTTTCGTTGCAACTGCTTTCACTTTATCTGCTATTGTTAAGACATCCGAATAAGGAAATTGTAAGGGTTGACTAGGTTTACTCTCAATCATCTGTACAACTTCATTCGCTAGAGCAATTGCACCAGTACCTCCTTCAACAAAGGCATTGTTTACTGCAAACCCCAAGCCATTCGCACGGCAGTAATTTTCTACTAATTGAATTTCCTCCGTACTATCTGTTGCGTATTTATTGAATGCAACCACAATGCTTTGACCAAAGGTTTGTAAATTGTTTACGTGTTTTTGTAAATTCTCCAATCCTTTTTTAATTCCTTCTATATTTGGTTCCTTGATGTTTTCTATGGCAACACCACCGTGCATTTTTAAGCCTTGTGCAGTAGCCACAACAACGGTCAACTTCGGTTGTAAACCCGATTTTCTACATTTGATGTCAAAGAATTTTTCTGCACCCAAATCCGCACCAAACCCTGCTTCTGTGATGACATAGTCGCCATAACTCATTGCCATTTTAGTCGCAATTACTGAGTTACAACCATGTGCTATATTAGCAAAAGGTCCTCCGTGGATAAAAGCAGCTGTATTTTCTGTGGTTTGAACTAAGTTTGGATTTAAAGCGTCTTTTAATAAAACAGTAATTGCTCCTGCTACGCCTAAATCTTTTACAGTAAACAGACTACCATCATAACGATAACCTAAAAGAATATTTTCAATGCGTCTGCGTAAATCATCAATGTCTGTAGCCAAACACATAATGGCCATAATCTCTGAGGCAGGCGTAATATCAAAACCATTTTCTTGAGGTACCCCGTTAGCATTTCCTCTTAAGCCTGTGGTGATATAACGCAAACTGCGGTCGTTGACATCCAAGACGCGTTTCCATAAAATTTCTTTGATGCCATTAGGCTCTGCTCTATTTTGATAGATATAGTTGTCCAATAAAGCACTTAATGTATTGTGTGCTGAGGTAATCGCATGAAAATCTCCCGTAAAATGTAGGTTGATATTTTCCATGGGTAAAACCTGTGCATAACCACCACCTGCAGCACCACCTTTCATCCCAAAACATGGACCTAGAGAAGGTTCTCTTAAAGCGACAACCGCATTTTTTCCAATTTTGTTCAATCCAAGAGCTAAACCAATGGATACAGTAGTCTTTCCAATTCCCGCTTTGGTTGGAGTAATAGAGGTTACTAATATTAGGTTGGATTTTTTTTGTTGTTCTGGCTGTTGTGCTTCTAGTTGAACCTTCGCCATGTTTTTGCCATAAGGAATAACGTATTCCTCTGGTAATTGGATATTTTGGGCAATTTCGTAGATGTTTTTTAATTCACTCTCTCTTGCGATTTCAATATCTGTCTTCATAGTAATATAGAAATGTGTTGTTATGGAGTAAAGTTAAGTCTTTTGAGAGAATATTGAAATAGTGTTTGTGAGGTTTGTGCTTTGTGAGGTTTGTTCTTTGTAAGATTGACGACGAGCGAACAACAAACAACAAACAACAAACAACAAGCAACAAGCAACAAACAATATTATCAAATTAGAGGTATTATAGTGTATTTGTTTTTAATATAAAGGAGTTTTATTGTTTTTTATAAATAGATTTTTAAAGTTATATTTGCACTTTTAAATTATATTCTAGAAGTATTATGAAAACGGAAGCGGAGTTAAAAGACAGAAGTGGAAATAAATGTGAACTATGTGAATCTACTGGACAACTAAAGGTTTATGAGGTTCCGCCTGTAGCTGCTAATGAGGCAGATAAAGAAATTTATATTTGTGAAACTTGTTTAGATCAAATTGAGAAAAGACAAGAACTAGATAGCAAACATTGGCAATGCCTAACAACATCAATGTGGAGTGAAATACCTGCAGTGCAAGTGGTGGCTTGGCGTATGTTGAACCGCTTTAGACAAGAAAGTTGGGCAGCAGATAATTTAGAAATGATGTATTTGGATGAGGAGTTAATGGAATTTGCTAAGGCTACTGGAGATCATACAGGTGATGGCTCTGTGGAATTACACAAAGACAGTAATGGAAATATCTTGTCAGCTGGGGATACAGTTACTTTAATTAAAGACTTAGATGTAAAAGGCTCTTCGTTAAATGCTAAAATTGGTACAGCTGTTCGCAATATTCGCTTAGATCCAAATAATGTAGAATATATAGAAGGTAAGGTTGATGGACAGATGATTGTAATCCTAACTAAATATGTAAAGAAACAAGGATAAATAAAAAAGAAAATCTCAGTTTTTACTGGGATTTTTTGTTTTTTAACCACAGAGGAAGAGTAAATTCTTCCAAGAGATGAGCTAAGGGAACTTGTTGATAGTTGTCATAAGTTAGCCATTTGAGTTCTTCTAGTTCTGCTTGAACAACCAATGGGACTTCAGGAAGGGATAAGTGAAAAATAGTCGCGTGTACCCTTGTGTTAACTTCATTTACGGCCTGGGTTTGGTGAACACCTAAATAAGTTGGAATACTTGGATCGATTGTAAGGTTGAGTTCTTCGTTTAATTCTCGTATTAAAGCTTCTAACGGAGTTTCTCCTTGTTCAATTTTACCACCAGCCATCATATAATAGATAGATCCCTTTTTTCGAACAGTTAAGAGTGCTCCATTCGCATTGGTAATCATGGCAGAAGCCAGGAAAATGGTCTTAGTTGTGTGCATTATACTGTTTTATATACTCAAAAGTAAGGGAATTAGAAGAATATAGAAAGAAAGATTAGCTGTAATTTTAAAAGAATTACTACTAAAAGACTCCATTAGATTTGTTAAAATAGATGAGGTAGGTGTTTTTTTTGATTGAAAATCATAATTTTATAGCATGATTAAAGAAAAAAATAAGATTGTTTACAGAATTGTTTTTTGTAAAAGAAAAAATTTTATCTTTATTCAATCAAACAAGATACTCAAACACAGGTAGGATCTTGTATAGTTTAATTTAATTTAAGTTGAAAATAGAGCCTATATCCAGGGCGAAAATGAACAGTACAATGGTAAAACAAGAATTTACTGCACTATTTAAAGGATACAATATTCCTAAGGAATTAAAGAGCTTATTAGAGTTTCAAGTGTCCGAAAACATTCCATCTTATTATTCAAATGCTATTTATTTAATGACAGAAGAAATTTCGTTGATTGAAAGCTATTCAACCGACGAGGAGTTTCTAAACGCATTTATTCCGTTTGCTGAAGCAAATAGCTCAGGAAGTATCTATGCTTTTTGGATTAATAACCAAGGGGTAGACGATTTGACTCAAGCGCCAATCGTTGCATTTGGAGATGAAGGAGGCGTTTTTGTTGTAGCTAAAAATATTAAAGAGTTATTGCAGATAGCTGCTTATGATGTAGAAGCTGTAGTATATGAAGATGAGTTTTATTTCCAAGATAAAGAAGTCTTAGAAGAAGAAGGAGAATTTACTCCAGCCGAATTCTATACTGAATATTTAGATTGGTTGCGCAGTGATGCAAAATTAAAACCAATTCTAACAATTGAAGATGTAGATGCTGTCGTAGACCATGCTCAAACAACGTATCAAGAAAAATTAGAACAGTATATCAAACGTTTTGTTTAGAAAGAACAAAAAGTAGTATATTGCGTTAAAATTTTAAGAAATGGACCAAAATCAGTTTAACCAGCAGTTTGATCATGCTGTAAGTAGAGCACAAAATCAAATGCCAGAGAAGCCGAATAGTAATTTAGCTTTGTCTATTGTAGCAACAATTTTAGGATTTTGCTCATGTATCGGACTTTTACTTGGTATCGTAGCCATCGTAATGTCTGCGCAATCAGGAAAGAAATACGAACAAGGAGATTATGACGGGGCAGTAAAAGCTGCGAAAAATGCAAAAATTATTAGCTTAATCGTATTAGCTATCTTCGTTATTCACATCGCTTATTCTTGGTATAATATCCAACAATTAGGTGGATGGGATGCTTATATGGAGACTATTCAAGAGGCAATAAGACAAGGACAGGCAGCTGGAATGTAAATAAAATAGCATGCGCATTTTTTTTCGAATCCTTTTATATGCGGTTTTTCCTCTTGGAATACTGCTAATTGTAGTAAAAGGATTGAGTTCTTTCCCAGTCATAGTAAATTGCTCAATTAAAGACTATACCGGATGGGATTGTCCGGGATGTGGTGGACAAAGAGCAGTCGACGCAATTGTACAAGGAAAATTTAAAGATGCATTTTATTATAATCAGTTGATATATATCTACCTCAGTGTCATTGCTTATATATATGTGCTTTTTGTAGAGTATTATCTTCTGAAAAACAAAAGATTTATGCAGCGCTATGGCTTTAGTACTAGATTTGCATTTCTCTTTATAGTAATTATTTTCTTGTTTTTTATCATAAGAAATATATAAAAAAGGTTCGATTGTTTACAATCGAACCTTTTTTGTTTAATTGATAATTAATTACTTGGTTTTTTTAGAGTTTCTTTTGTTTAGTTTTTTGTTTTTGAGCTTTCTGTGTTGATTTTGAATTTAATTTCTGTGAGTATAGATTTTTAGTTAAAATTGGCATTATTATTTGTTTTATGCTTAACTTTCACCACCTAAAAATAGAAACAACCCAAAAAACAGAATTTATGAAAAAAAATACTTTGTTGTTATTCAGCTTAGTTTCCTTGTGGGGAGTAAGTATGAGTGCACAAACGGAACAGATTCGTAAAAAAATTATTTCTTCTTATGATAAATTAGATGTAGAGGAATTAAAAGCATTTGAAAAAGAGGGAATTCAAGCAAAAGAATTTGCTCATAAAATGGCGAAAGAAAATAATAAGCCTATTTCTGGAGTAACGAAAGATGGTAGAATTTTTTCCTTACAGCGAATCAACGAAAATGGTACTTATATTTATTACACAACAACTAACGCAGGAAGTAGAAAAACAGCAAGGGTAGATGAAGTAGCTCCTGGAGGTAGTTTAGGATTAAATTTAGATGGAAGAGGAATAACAGTGGGTGTTTGGGATGGTGCTCCAGCTTTAGATACTCATGTTGAGTTTCAAGGAGGAGCAACTGGAGGAAGTCGTATGACGTTGAGAAAACCTTTGCCTAATTTAGGTGAGTTAGGTGCAAATGATCGTCTTTTTTTTGAACAAGGACGTTCTCATGCTACGCACGTATCAGGTACAATTGCAGCGAAAGGATTGAATGCCGCTGCTAAAGGGATGGCTCCAGAAGCAACTATAATTAGCTATGACTGGGATAGGGACATTGCCTTTATGCGCAGTGCTGCTGGACAAGAAGGATTATTGGTTTCTAATCACTCATATGGGTATAACGCAATTGATGATAGAGGTAATGCCCTGTTAGCAGTAAGTGATTTTGGTACGTATGATTTTACCAGCTCAGACTTTGATAAACTTACTTTTTTATACAAATACTATCAACCCGTTGTTGCTGCAGGAAATGATAGAGACGATTTTAGAATTATAAACCCTAGTAAAAATGGGAATGATTTATTGACAGGTTCGGCTGTAGCTAAAAATGCAATTGTTGTAGCTGCTGTAGAACAAGTGAATAATTATACTGGACCAGCAAGTGTTGTCATGTCGTCATTTAGTAATTATGGACCGACAAACGATTTTCGTATAAAACCCGATATATCTGCTAAAGGAGTACGTGTATTCTCTAGTAGTTATCAATTACCTACACCTATAACAGGTGTTCCAAGAAATAATCTGTATTCAAATTCTAGTGGTACCTCTATGGCAGCTCCAGCTGTTACTGGAGTTATTGCGCTATGGCAACAATGGGCCATGGAAAAAAATAACAACGCATTGAAATCTGCTACAATTCGAGCATTAATGGTGCATACGGCTGATGAAGCTGGAGGAGCAAAAGGACCTGATCACAAATTTGGTTGGGGATTAATCAATGCAAAAGCAGGGGTTCAAATTTTAGAAGGAAGTAAAGTTAGTGGTGTTGTTTTAGAAGAAAATATATTACAGCAAGGAGTAACTTATGAAAAACAATTTTCTGTAGGGGAGAGTGGAATTAATGTAATCGTTACAATGGCGTGGACTGATCCTGAAGGAGCGTTAGACCGTCGTAATAATGATGAGGACTACGCAAAAAACAATCCTTCTTTGGTAAATGACTTGGATTTACGCGTATTTAAGGATGGAGTAGAGTATCTTCCTTGGAGATTAAACAAGGATTTTAATAATTTAGTCGCTCAAAAAGGTGATAATACTGTCGATAATATTGAAAAAATCGAAATAGAAGGAGCAGAGGCTGGAATTTATACTGTTAAAGTTACACATAAAGGAGTTTTAAAAGGGGGAAGTCAAGAGTATTCTATTATTATGAGTCGTAGTGATTTCAACAATCTATCAACGGAAGAGTTTGAATTAGCAGATTTATCTTTTGCTATTTGGCCAAATCCAGTAGTTG
>NZ_JACAGN010000011.1:0-82657 GCF_030324495.1 Myroides sp. 1354
TTTCCATTTGCTCTTATCTATATATAAGGAGAGAATCAAATAAAATCATCTTTCATGCAAAAGGGCAGATAGCTATCAGCCCTCCTATTTAGAAAAAATAGCTCCCATTCGAAAAAGAAACTTCAAACAAAAAAAGCTCCCCGAAGGAAGCTTTCTGTACAAACGAAGTGCAATGATTTTTAAAAAATCAATAACGGTGCAATAAATCCAACACTTAATCGACCTGTGTTGTAATTTTCTTGACCTAAATGTTCTTTAGCATAACTTGAATAGTTGTAATATCTACCCACATAAGAAGCATAGAATCGAATATTCATATTTTTAAAAGGCATGTATTCGACAGTTGGAATGAACCCATAACTAGAACGAATATGACTAACCCCACTATCTTCTGCTACTAAATTTTTAGCATACGCATTATTATTCATCAAAGTCAACGTAACATTTACTTTTGGCGTTACCAAATATTCTGCTTTAATCCAGTTTTCTAAGTAAGATACGTTTTGTTGTGCAGCAACATCATCACCCGGAATCATTCCTGTAATAATACCTTTTCGATCTAATCCTTCATTACTGTATTTAAAATCATACATTAATTTAAAACGTCCGTCTTGGTATTTATTTCCCAAAGAATAATAATTCATTCCTCTATTTTTTGCTTCTTGGAAATAGCTATAACTATAAATGGTTTCAAATTTACCTCCAAAGAAACTACCTCTCCAATTGGTTACAATAGCCATAGGAGCTTTTGCTTTCTCAATTCCCTCTGGCATCTGTCCTTTATATACATCTTCAAAATCCGAAACACGCGAGTTTAAAACTTGCAATCCAAAAGAGTGGTTATTCGAAACTTGATGAGTAAGACCAACCCCTGTCAAGAAATTATCTGCATATTCTAAGATATCATTATACTCTAAGATATCGATTGGATTTAAATCGAACTCAAATCCTCCCCAGTCCGCACTCATCTTACCGAGATTCAATTGGGTTTTTGGAGATAAGGCCACTCCAATAAATGCCATATCTGTCGATCTGCTTATATTATCTCTACTTCCTGGATCAGTACTCTTCGTATAGCGATCTCTAAATCTAAAGTAGACTTTTTCGTGTATTTTACCTTTTATCTCTAATCGAAATTGATTATTACTAAAGGACGATTCTTGAAATTTACCATCGTGAAACGTATTATCGTTAGCAAAACGCATATTAAAAATCATATCTACGTTTTTCAACAAGTCGATTTTCTCTACGGGTAATAAGGGTTTCGAGATAGTATCTGTACTGGTTTGTGTTTCTTGTGCAAATACACCAACTTGCACAATGAACGCGAGAAATAACAAGATTTTTTTCATAGCTTATATATTAAGGTGAGTGTCCACTAGAGTAAAAACGATCCGAGTAAGAAACCTGCGGCAATAGCCACTACGATTGCAACTAATCCAGGGATCATAAAACTGTGGTTCACTACGAATTTTCCAATTTTTGTACTTCCAGTTCGGTCAAAGTTAATAGCTGCCAGTAACGTTGGATACCCCGGCAATACAAAATCTGCGTTTACAGCTGGGAAAATAGCGATTAATGCGGGATTAGAAACACCCAACGCCATTCCTAGCGGCATCATTGTTTTTGTTGTTGCCGCCTGACTGAACATCAAAGCGCCCAAGATGAAGACTGCGATAGCAAATGTCCAAGGGTAAAGCGTAACAATGTCACTTAAGAAACCTTTAATGACAACTTCATTATGCGACATAAAGGTTGCGCTCATCCAAACCACTCCAAAAACAGAAACCACTGCAGTAGCCATAGAAGAGAACAAACTTACTTTGGTCACACTTATAGCACTTGTTTTTGTAATAAGCATCATCAAGGCGGAAGCAGTTAAGGTAATCATACTAATCACACTCACCATTTGCAATTCACCATTGGCTTTCACAACCAAACTAGCTTCACCAGGTTCGAATTGAGGTAAGATATGAGGAAACGCTCCAGCAATAACGATTAACAATACAGCAATTGCAAAAATGACTACCGATGTTTTTGCTCCTTTTTTTAATGGTTTTTTATTTCCTGAGGCATCTTCATCAGCATCTAAACTTTTTGCAAATTCAGGATCTTTCATTTTTTCTAAGAAAATAGGATCTTCATTTAATTCTTTTCCTTTTTTCAACACCACTAAACAAGTAATCAATATTCCGATTAAACAAGCGGGGATACAAATTTTCATGATGTCAATTAAAGCGCCTGGGTAAGCGAGAATACTTGCACCAGCAAAGGCAGCAGTAGCGGCACTCATTGGGCTTCCAGTAATAGCTAAATGGGAAGCGATTACAGAAACACTCAAAGGGCGTTCTGGTCGGATTCTCTTTTTTGTAGCCACCTCAGCGATAATAGGCAATAAAGAATATAACAAGTGGGCAGTTCCTGCAAAAAGGCAGAAAAAATAAACCGTAAATGGCGCAATAAATACAATATTTGAGGGGTTACTGCGAATTACTCGTTCTGCTAATCGCACGAGATAATCCAATCCACCACAGGCTTGTAAAGTAGCCGCAGTAGAGACAATAGCCATAATCACTAACATTACATCAATAGGAGGATCCCCAGGTTTCATCTGAAAGATAAAAACAAAAATGAGTAATCCCACCATGCCCATCACTCCTAATCCAATTCCTTTCATTTGGGAACCGATTAATATCATAGCAATTAAAATTGCAAACTGAATCAATAACATAGCATTTTATTTTAAGGTTTCAAGCTCATCAATGGGTACAAAAAAGGGAGCGAACAACAAATCGTGTTCTGTACGCTCCCCCTTTCCATGTCCCTTCTGATGTACTCGATGGGATTTAGTATGTAAAGAAAATATCTTGTAATTCTTTTTGATTATTGGTCTTAGTCAATGCTAACATCAATAAAACACGTGCTTTTTGTGGATTCAAATCATCCGCAACTACAAATCCTAATGCTTGATCATCTACTTCATTGAATAGGGTGACTCTTCCAGAACCTGCACGAGCTGATCGACAAACTGCAATTCCCTTTTTAGCTGCTCTTTCTAAAGCCTCTCCAACAGGTGCATTGAAGTTACCATTTCCCATTCCGGCATAAACGATTCCTTTCACTCCTTCTTCGATAGCTGCATTAACTGCTCTTGGACTTGCATCGGCATAACCATAGACAATTTCTACTTGAGGTAATTTTTTCAGCCCTTTGATATCGAATTTTTGTTCCGGTGAACGCAGTGTTTTATAGTAATAATTCACTTTTCCATCATAGATTAATCCAATGGGGCCGAAATTTCTCGATTTAAACGTAGCGATATTTGTGGTTACCGTTTTGGTAACATCTCTTGCGGCGTACACTTCTTCATTCATAGCCGTTACAACCCCTACCTCTTTACTATTAGGAGAAGCTGCGACCATCACAGCATCCAATAAATTTCTATTTCCATCTTGACTCATGGCCGTTGAAGGACGCATTGCCCCAACTAAAACAACTGGTTTTGACGATTTCACAGTTAGTTCTAAAAAATAAGCGGTTTCTTCTTGTGTATCTGTTCCATGTGTTACAACAACACCATCTGCTTCATTTTTTTCAAAAATCTCATTGATGCGATTACTCAATTTCAACCAAGTATCAACATTCATATCTTGACTTCCAATTTGAGCAATTTGCTCTCCTTTAATTTTAGCAATATTGTGCATCTGTGGTACTGCATTCAACAAATCGTCAATAGGCACTTTTCCAGCAGTATATGCAGCCTTCGTTGAAGACTCCCCTGCCCCAGCAATTGTTCCTCCAGTAGCTAAGATAATTACGCGAGGTAATTCTTTTGCTGCTTGATTGTGTTGCTTCGTTTGTGCCTGTACTTGAAAAACAAGTAATACAACAAATAATACGTTGATGATCTTTTTCATAGTCTGTGTGATTTAGTTTAGGATACGATTAATTTCGGGTGAATTAAGTTTTCCAGAGAATATACTTCATCCCATTTGGCTTGTGTAATCAATTTTCTTTCCTCCACCACGATTTGATGCACACTTTTTCCTGATAACAAAGCTTCTCCTGCTACACTTGCACATACTTCATACCCAAGGATTGGATTTAATTGTGTCACAATACCAATACTATTCATAACTAAATCAGCACAATGTGCCTCATTTGCTGTAATACCCACAATACATTTGTCGATTAACGTATTCAAGCTGTTTCCTAAATACTCTAGTGAAGTAAATAAAGCAAATCCAATAACAGGTTCCATTACGTTTAATTGTAATTGTCCTGCCTCAGCCGCCATGGTCAGTGTTAAATCTTGTCCGATTACATAAAAACAAGTTTGGTTTACCACTTCTGGAATAACTGGATTTACTTTTCCTGGCATAATAGATGATCCAGGTTGACGAGCAGGAAGGTTAATTTCATTGAATCCTGTTCGCGGACCAGAACTTAACAAACGCAAGTCATTACATATTTTAGAAATTTTGATTGCGGCGCGTTTAATTGTACCCATGATTTGTACATAAGCTCCTGTATCACTTGTAGCTTCAATTAAATCTGGAGATAATACTAAAGGCAAACCTGTTTCTTTCGCTAAATATTGAACACATAATTCAGGATAAGCCTCAGGCGCATTTACTTTTGTTCCGATAGCTGTAGCTCCCATATTCACTTCTAAGATTAGACGTTGAGCTTCGCGTAAACGCAATAAATCCTCACCAACTGTTGTAGAAAAAGCATTGAATTCTTGTCCTAAAGTCATAGGAACCGCATCTTGTAATTGAGTACGTCCCATTTTAAGTACATTTTTAAATTGTTCCCCTTTAGCAGCAAATGCTTTTTGTAAATTGGCGATAATTTGACAGAATCCGTCTAATTTGTAGTATAATGCCAATCGAAATGCCGTTGGATATGCATCGTTGGTTGATTGAGAACAGTTCACATGATTGTTTGGGTGTACATATTGATATTCTCCTTTTTTATGTCCTAAGTATTCCAAGGCAACATTGGCAATTACTTCATTGGCATTCATATTTACAGAAGTCCCCGCTCCACCTTGAATTAAATCACTTACAAATTGATCGTCATATTTTCCTGCAATCACTTGATCACAAGCAAAGCAAATCGCATCTGCGATTTTTGGATCTAATACACCACAATCTTTATTTGCTAAAGCTGCCGCTTTTTTCACTTCTCCCAAGGCTTTGATTAACCCTTTTTCGTGATTTAAGGTTATACCTGTAATATTAAAATTCTCAACAGCGCGGAATGTTTGAACACCGTAGTATTTATCATTAGGAATATCTAATTCACCTAAAAAGTCGTGTTCTCTTCTAGTATCTTTCATATGCTTAAATTTTTTTGTTCTATATATAGCATTCAATTCTTCAAATGCGGTTTCTATTTGTTTTATACTTCAAAAATAGTGCTAGAATAAAAATTAGGATATGATAAAAATACAGTGATTATTTTATTTTTTTTTCTTATATTATTGAGACAACAAATTACTTACTAATAAAATCACAAGAAAAGAGTTGTATTCCCTTTAACAAATCGAAAAATATTTAACGACAATCCGAATTCCATTCATCATCTAATTTATATTCTTAAAAAAAGTAATAATACCTAAACAAATATATAAAAAAATAATATTCACCCCCTGATTCTGTATCAAAATTTTAAAAACAACAAAAGTTGTATTTTTTTAAAAAAACGGAATTTTTTTTCTTATCCTACCTAATAAAGAAAGGAATTTCAACCCTTTGTTTTGTTTTTTTGTTCCTTTCAATACAGAAATAACAAAAAAAGGAATAAAAAAAACCTCATCATCCAATGAGGTTTATATTTATAATCGAAATCGCGTGGTAACTTGTCCTAATCGTTTAGAGAAAGTATTCATTAAAGCAGAATAATCAATAATAATTCCAAGTATTTCGAAGGCGCGATCTTGTTCTACTCCTCCTAGTTTACTCTTATACTTTTCAATAATAGTATTAACCAAGTGCATGCGAAGTGTGAGAATTGTTTCTGTAGTATATTGGCCAATTCCATCTTTCTTCTGTTTGACAAAAATATTCTGACTTTCCCAGTTGTGCAGATTTTCTTTTTCTTCTTCCATTAAGATAGAGGTTACCTGTCCTGAAAGTTCTCCATCTAGACGTTTGAGATAAGCTTCTAAACTCCAACTATTATTATGGTAATACTCCATAATATCTGCGTATAATTTTTTAAAAATTGGATTCGTCAATTGAACCTCATCTTCTTGTAAACTCAAATAGATTTTTTCGTATACTTTTTGTACAATTTTATGTTCCACCTCTACGATTTCATCCTCTTCATTGGTTTCAAAAACTAACTCAACAAATTGTTCCTCTTCATTTCCATAAAGCAACAAAATTTCGATAATGCGTTGTTCCAGTAAATACAATGCGTCAACTGCAACAGCTTCCTGTTGTTTCTCCGCGTGCACCACTTCCATTTGCTGGCGTTCTTGGGTAAACTTTTTATTAGCGTCGGCAAGATCTTTCTTACTGATTTGCGCTAGTGAACTAAAAATGACCTCTTCTGATATATCCATGATGCGAGAACATTCCTGGATATAAATTTCGCGTTTAATTGGATCGGGTATTTTAGAAATACTCGTCACCATATCGCGAATAATTTCTGCTTTTTTAATGGGATCTCCTTTGGAATCTTCCATTAGTGCGTTTGCTTTAAAGCGAATAAAGTCGGTTGAATTCGCTTCGAAATAAGCTTCTAACTCCTCTAATGTATGTTTACGTGCAAAGCTATCGGGGTCTTCTCCATCTGGTAATGGACAGATGCGCACATTCATCCCTGCTTCGAGAATTAAATCTACCCCGCGAAAAGACGCTCTAATTCCCGCTGCATCACCGTCAAAAAGCATGGTAATATTTTGTGTCAAACGACTGACTAATCGAATTTGATCCGGAGTCAAAGCCGTCCCAGAAGAAGCTACAACGTTTTTTACCCCCGTTTGATGCATTTGAATAACATCCGTATACCCTTCTACCAAATAACAATTGTCTTTTTTAGCTATTTCTTGTTTAGCATGTGAGATTCCATAAAGTACCTTACTCTTGTGGTAAATATCACTTTCAGGCGAATTGAGGTATTTAGCCGCTTTTTTATCATTGGTGAGAATACGTCCTCCAAATCCCAAAACACGACCAGACATACTTTGAATAGGAAACATGACGCGTCCTTTAAAACGGTCAAAACGCTTGTCTTCTTTGACAATGGTCAATCCTGTTTTCTCTAAATAGTCTAAAGAGTATCCTTTCTTTAAAGCTTCTTCAGTAAAGGCGTCCCATTTATCGGGTGAATATCCTAAGCCAAAAGCTTTAATCGTATCAGATGTGAATCCTCTTTCTTTAAAATAAGAAAGTCCTATCGCTCGTCCTTCCTCTGAATTCATCAAAATGTCTTCGAAATAATTCTTAGCAAACTCCGACACGATGAACATACTTTCTTTTTCGTTCAGCTGTTCCTTCTCCGCATCGGTTTGTTCGGTTTCTTCTATTTCAATGCCATATTTTCTCGCTAAATAGCGAATGGCTTCTGGATAGGAAAAATGCTCGTGTTCCATCAAGAATGTAATGGCATTTCCTCCTTTTCCCGAACTAAAGTCTTTCCAAATTTGCTTGACTGGCGAGACCATAAACGAGGGGGTCTTTTCATTGACGAAAGGACTCAATCCTCTATAGTTTGCCCCTGCTTTCTTTAAATTGACGAAATCGCCAATTACCTCCTCTACTCGAGCAGTATCAAAAACGGTATCAATGGTTGCTTTGGAAATCATACGTTACATTTGTTCCACAAAGATAAAAAAAGAAGTTGCTTTATAGTAAAACAACTTCTTTTCTATTGGTAAATGATTGATCTGTTTTTTGTTTATAATGAATTCTACCGTATCTTATATTATCTATTATTTTTTTCTAGATTAATTTGATCCGCAATTTACTATTATTAAATATCCACACGTAGTCCTAACGACCACACCTTTTGCTCTATGGTATTGTGTTTGAATAACGGTGTCAACTCATATTGGAATTGTACAGCCCAAGAGCGATATCCTATATAGCTTCCCACTCCAAATCTAGTTTTATCTATATCTAAATCTGTTCTTTGTTTTACGCGATAAGTGCCTTGATCTTTATAACGATATACTTGTTTACCACTGCTATTGCCAAAATTCACATAACCACCAAAACCTAAACGCAAACTTCTTTCTGAAAGAAAATAAGCTCTTCCCGTTTTGCTATCTATTTTCTTAGGTGTAAAATCAAACTCTAAATAAATGGGAATTTGAAAAGAACCCAAAGCCAATCTTGATTTTGTAAATCGCTCATCGTAGTCAGCCAATACAGTTTGTCCATTTTGCACCTCAAAAAGACGATGTCCGCTTGGTTTTAGATTGCTATATTCCCAAGCGATTCCATAACGCAGATACAATAAATTACTGTGCTTTAACAGCCTTGTTTTTACGTGCAATCCAAATTGCACAAAATTTGACGGAATATAGCGTATTTCTGAATTAGCAAAAGCTCCATCTGTAGCCAAATTACTTATTCCATACATCAACTGTACACGAAGATTACTTCGGCGCTCACCCAAAATGTGTTCTCCCTTTTTTTGATGACTATCGTAAGTTCCTCCAATCATAATGGTAGCTGCTCGCTTTGTTGTATCGGCAACTTTTAAAAACTCCCCGTTTTTCATCGCATAATTCACACGACTCTGTACGACATTCGTCAAGCTATCTTGCATACGTACCACTTCTTTTTCAATGCGGTCCGAAGCCTCTTTGGCAAATTTGCTTTTGAGCGTTTGGCCACGCTCCTCTGTCAAAACATTAGTCTCGATTAGATTGTTGATTGAATCTACTCGAATACGCAAATGCTCCTTTTCTCTCACTGTTGTATTCTGAATATCCACCGCAATCTGACTTACTTTATAATCAAATGCTTTTAACGATTGATCTGTCGCCTTAGAAATTTTCTCCTTTTCTTCTAAATGTTCGCCTTCTCTTTCTATTCTAATTTGACTATAACCTGTGGTTATCCATAAAAAAGCGAGAAAAGCTATACTATATTTCATCTTATTTTTCATATCTACTATCTGATAAATCTACTACAGCTTTCCTTGTAGTTTCAATAATTTTTTTCAATTTCGTATCTCTATATTCCACCTCAATTTCCCCTTCTACTTGTTTGAGCAGATTATTACTATCTACCACTACTTTACGTTGGGGTTTCTTTACCCAAATTTCATCAATAATCAAAGAATCCATTTTTTCTCTTTTGGCGATTGTTGGTATTGATGTTGTATTTTCAATCTGAGCTATTGATTTAATCTCAATCCTTTCTTTCTCTTTTCGAGGCGATACACTCAGGTCTTTGTCCACAGTTCTTACTTCATTCTCTTCCGAAAAGACGTCTTCTGCCTTTACTTCCTCTATAACTAGTTGCTGTTCTACAGTAGGCGAATCAATTCCATTGAACTCAATAGAGGGTTCCGTTTTCAATAATAGCAACCCAATCATTCCTCCTACAACCAAACAAGCTGCAATCCCAATCCAGGTTGTAATTACTCCTCTTTTTTTCTTCTTTTCGCGCTTATCCAATTGTTGAGACAGTTTATCCCAGGCAGCAGCTGAAGGAGCAATGGATTGTTCATCCAATTGCTTTTTCCAATCTTTCTCTATTTTATTCCATTCCATAAACCTCGATTTTTTAAGTGCTCTAATTGTTGTTGTAATAACTTACGTGCTTGTGCGAGTTGTGATTTTGATGTTCCCTCACTAATCTGCAGCATGGTTGCTATTTCTTGATGTTTGTATTCTTCTATGACATAGAGATTGAATATGGTTCTACATCCTTCTGGCAATTGATCGATTAGTTGCTGTATTTCCTCTAAAGACAAATCTCCTTCATATTCACTGACTAAATCCTGTACAACATCATCGTATTCCTCCACATAGGTCAACTTTTTTTGTGCTCTTAAAAAAGAAATTGATTCATTGACCATAATGCGTCTAATCCACCCTTCAAAACTTCCTTTGTTCTCGTATTTGTTCATGGTTGTAAATACCTTCATAAAAGCGCTGATCATCACATCCTCCGCAAAGTGCACATCCTGTATATATTGTCTACAAATACTCAGCATTTTTCCAGAAAGTAATTGATAGACCTCTTGCTGTGCGCCTCGTTTTTCACGCCGCAAGTCCTCAATATAATCTTCTATCTTTTTAGGGTATAATCGTATCAATTTCATTTCTATTTAACACTGCCAAATTTAAAATTTATAAAAGGCTTTTGCTTTTCTTTAAGCAATAAATTGAGTGACAAAAGAAACAATGGCATCGACTAAACTGATAATAAGTAGTAATAATCCTTTCATTTTATGTTGATTTTGGTGGTTCATCTACTATATAGACGCAAGAAGTAATAAAAAGGTTGGGATAGCAAGTGATTTTTTTATTATTATTTTTTGACCTCCCTTTTATATTAGGGTTTTCAGTCAGGTATAAAAACAAACAAGCCCCAGTTGTGGGGCTTGTTGTACAATTTAAAATATGTTCATTATCCTAGAAGGGGTAAGAAACAAACATGAAGTCCATTTATTTTTTTGGTATGTCGAAACAATACCGAAGTTTCATTCGTTTTTTCAACGTCTGATCCTCATTCATATCCTTCGTAAGATACAGTATTTTGAGCAATAAAACTAAATATAAATCACAATTTTTTATATTTACAATTCTATTTTATTTCTTTTATCAGAGAATTTTATATCCTATTTGCCGAATCATTCTCTTTTTACTATTTTTTACGTTCAATTACATAATTTACCATCGTAATCAAAGCTTCTTTAAATGGAGAAGAAGGAAAGTTTTCAACCAACTGCAAGGCTTCTTGTTGATAAGCAATCATTTTTTCTGTAGCATAAGTTAATCCTCCAGCTTCTTTGACGTAATCAATGACCTCTTTTACTCTGCGTTTATCTTCGTTGTGATTTTTTACTGAATTAATGAGCCATTTGCGTTTTTCTTTCGATGCAGTATTGAGTGCATAAATTAGTGGCAAGGTCATTTTCTGTTCTTTGATATCAATTCCAGTTGGTTTTCCAATTGGCCCATCGGTATAATCAAATAAGTCATCCTTGATTTGAAAGGCCATTCCGATTACCTCGCCAAATTTGCGCATTTTCTCGATTAATTCCGCGTTATCGGGTTGAACAGATGCTGCACCAAGCGCACAACAAGCGGCAATTAGCGTTGCTGTTTTTTGACGGATTATCTCGTAATAAATATCTTCTGTGATATCTAAACGACGGGCTTTTTCAATTTGGAGTAATTCCCCTTCGCTCATTTCGCGAACGGCTACTGAAATAATGCGCAATAAATCAAAATCTCCATTGTCAATGGATAACAAGAGTCCCTTTGACAATAAATAATCGCCAACCAACACTGCGATTTTATTTTTCCATAAGGCATTTAAAGAGAAGAATCCACGGCGTTTATTGCTATCATCAACCACATCATCATGCACAAGGGTAGCGGTGTGAATCAATTCTATCACGGAAGCTCCGCGATATGTACGTTCATTGACCTCACCTTCATGTACCATTTTAGCCACAAGAAAAACAAACATTGGTCTCATTTGTTTTCCCTTTCGGTTTACAATGTAGTAAGTGATTCGATTTAATAGTGCAACTTTCGTTGCCATAGACTTATGAAACTTCTTTTCGAAGAGTTCCATTTCTACCTTAATTGGTTCCTGTATTTGCTGTACAATATTCATTATAAACAAATTTATGACTTTTTCGGTCATAGTATGCAACTCAATTCAATATCTACGCGATAAAAAGACACTTTGATTGTTTTAGTTCTCTTTTATTATGATTTATTCGCTAATTGTCCACAAGCGGCATCAATATCTTTTCCACGGCTACGTCTAACGACTACCGTAATATCGTTATTTTCAAGTGCTTTAATGTAGTTTTCTATTGCCTGATTATCGGCTTGTTGAAATTCACCATCATCAATGGGATTGTATTCAATCAGGTTAACTTTACTTGGCATCTGTTTACAGAATTTCACCAAGGCATCAATAGATGCTTTGTCGTCGTTAATTCCTTTCCATACAACATATTCAAACGTAATTCGGCTTTTTGTTTTGCTGTACCAATATTGAAGTGCATCTCTTAAATCAGTTAATGGGAAGCTTTTAGAGAAAGGCATAATGCGATTACGCGTTTCTTCGATAGCCGAGTGAAGTGAAACCGCTAATTTAAATTTCACTTGATCATCCGCAAGTTTGCGAATCATTTTGGGAATACCTGAAGTAGAAACGGTAATGCGTTTTGGCGACATTCCCAATCCTTCTTCTGAGGTGATTTTATCAATGGCCGCTTGCACATTATTGTAGTTCATCAGGGGTTCTCCCATTCCCATGAAAACAATATTCGAAAGTGGACGACCGTGATTTTGACGACTTTGTTGATCAATTGTTAAGACTTGATCATAGATTTCATCGGGATTTAGATTTCTCATGCGTTTCAATTTTGCTGTTGCACAAAATTCACAATCTAAACTACATCCAACTTGAGAAGACACACAAGCCGTAGTACGTGTTTCTGTAGGGATTAAAACAGATTCCACGATTAATCCATCGTGTAATTTCACTCCATTTTTAATCGTTCCATCCGAACTAATCTGCATATTGTCTACGCGAATATGGTTAATCACAAAATGATCTTCCAACATTTGACGGGTAGCTTTAGAGAGATTACTCATATCCTCGAAAGAATGAGCTCCTTTACTCCATAACCACTCGTACACCTGATTACCTCTAAATGATTTATCTCCTTGAGAAACAAAAAAATCTCTCAATTGTTCTTTGGATAAACTACGTATGTCTTTTTTCTCTAATTGCATGCTGCAAATTTACTTTTTTTACTGGAATAATTGACATCTCTATTTTAGATATAAAAAAAGGATGTAGCATCATGTCCTACATCCTTTTTCTAAACTTACTATTTAGCGAGGTATCCTCCTTCAATGGGATAATATCCTCCTGTTGCAAAAGAGGCTTTGTCTGAAGCTAACCAGAGAATAATCTCAGCTACTTCTTCTGGCGTACCCAAACGCTGCATCGCATGTTGAGATTCTAAGAAGTGTTTTACTTGAGGATCCATAGAGGCCAACAATGGCGTTTCAATAAAACCTGGTCCTACAGCATTCACGCGAATTCCTTGGGTTCCATACTCCCATCCTGCAGATTTCGTCAATCCCACAACCCCGTGTTTTGCCGCAACATAAGCAGGAGAATTGGCAAAACCAACTTGGCCTAAAATAGAGGCAATGTTGACAATACTTCCGCCTCCATTTTTCAACATCGCTGGAATTTGATAGCGCATCCCGTAGAATACACCATCTAAATTAATAGAGGTTACTTTTTTCCATTCCTCTATATCATATTCACCCGTTGGGGCACTCATTCCTCCAATTCCAGCATTATTCACTGCAATATCTAATGCTCCAAATTTATTTATCGTTTCTGCAACTAAGGCTTCGTTGTCTGAAGGTGAAGCGGCATTTGACTTTACAAAATGCACATCTGCTCCTAAGTCAGTGGCTAATTTTTTTCCCAATTCTTCATTCAAATCAGCTATTACGACTTTTGCGCCTTCTTTTACAAATAACTCGACAACTGCTTTTCCAATTCCTGAAGCTCCTCCTGTAACAATAGCAACTTTATTTTCTAACATTTTCATATTTTATAATTTTAGTTTCTATTAAGTTACGTATTGTCTCGGAGAATACTAGTTTCCAATGAATTAATTAACAGAGTTTTAATGTATACAGGTACAAAAAAAAACTGCCTTACCGAAGTAAGACAGCTTTTCCTCGTTATTGAGTTATCGTCTATTTTACAAATTTTGGAAGAAATCATTTCCTTTATCGTCAGTAATGATAAAGGCAGGGAAATCTTTTACCACGATTTTGCGAACCGCTTCCATTCCCAACTCTGGGAAATCAACAACCTCAACACTCAAGATATTCTCTTTCGCTAAGATGGCTGCAGGTCCACCGATTGATCCCAAATAGAATCCACCGTGTTTTTTACAAGCATCGGTTACCGCTTGAGAACGGTTTCCTTTTGCCAACATAATCATACTTCCTCCAACAGCCTGGAATGCATCTACATAAGGATCCATACGTCCTGCTGTCGTTGGCCCAAAACTTCCTGAAGGCATTCCTTCTGGAGTTTTTGCTGGTCCTGCATAATATACAGGGTGATTTTTGAAGTATTCTGGCATTGCTTCACCCTTGTCTAACATTTCTTGAATCTTCGCGTGTGCAATATCACGAGCAACAATTACCGTTCCATTTAACATCACACGTGTTTTAATTGGATGTTTGGTCAATTCTGCTAATTGCTCTTTCATTGGTCTATCTAAATCAATGATAACAGGCTCTTCTAAATGTGGAGCTACTGCAGGCAATAAACGCGCTGGATTTTCTTCTAATTGTTCGATGAACAAGCCTTCTGCTGTAATTTTTGCTTTGATATTTCGGTCTGCCGAACAAGAAACTCCTAATCCAACTGGACAAGAAGCGGCGTGACGAGGTAAGCGAATTACACGTACATCATGGGTAAAATATTTACCGCCAAATTGTGCTCCAATATGAGATTCTTGGCAGATTAATTGTAATTTTTTCTCCCATTCAATATCGCGGAACGCTTGACCTCCCATATTACCAGAAGTAGGTAAATGATCGTAATACCCTGCAGATGCTTTTTTCACTGCTGCAAGGTTCGCTTCTGCCGATGTACCACCAATCACTAATGCTAAGTGATAGGGAGGACAAGCTGACGTACCTAAATCCATGATTTTTTCTTTGATAAACTCCGTCAGGTTTTTATCGTTCAACAAGGACTTTGTCTTTTGGTATAAGAAGGTTTTATTCGCAGATCCTCCTCCTTTTGCCAAGAATAAAAATTCATATTTCTGACCTTGTGTGGCATAAATATCAATTTGAGCAGGTAGATTCGATCCTGAGTTCTTCTCTTCAAACATACTGATGGGAACAATCTGAGAGTATCTCAAATTTTTCTTTTGGTAGGTATTGAAAATTCCTTTGGATAAACTTTCAGCATCATTAGATCCTGTATATACATTTTCTCCTTTTTTTGCTACAACGATAGCCGTTCCTGTATCTTGACAAGAAGGCAATTGTCCATCAATCGCCACAACTGCATTTTGCAATAAATTATATGCCACAAAACGATCGTTATCTGTTGCTTCTGGATCGTCTAGGATTGCTTTTAAACTTTCTAAGTGAGCTGTTCTCAACATGAAAGAAACATCTGTCATCGCCGCTTCAGATAAAACTTCTAAAGCCTTTGGATCTACAACTAAGATTTCGCGATCACCTAACTTTTCAATTTTTACAAAATCAGAAGAAATTTTTTTATACTTCGTATCGTCCTTTTGAATTGGATACGGATCTTGATATATAAAGTCCATGGAATTATTCGTTTATTTTTGAAGGATAAAATTACGAAATATACCAATCAAAAAACCGTAGAACGTTTCTAAATAACCCGCATCTACTGGGCTTTCCATTAAAGATGATTTGTGTACTACAGCTATCAAAACAACTAAATAGGTCTCCGATTAAGAGCCCCACTTCCTCTCTACTCACTTGCCATTATTTCAGTACTCTCACTTTTTATGGACAAATTGTCCTTCTCCCTTACATTTTATTTACATTTGAATTTATTAATTTATAACCTATGACAGTTTTAAACAAAGTTCTATCTGCTGTTTTTTGTTTGGTTGCTTTTACAGCCTTTGGACAAAAAGAAGCACAAAAAATATCAATTGGCGAATCGATTGCGTTAGAATCAAACATCTTGAATGAGACGAGAACGATTAATATCTATTTACCTCCTTATTATCAACCGAATGACACGATTAAATACCCAGTTGTCTACATTTTAGATGGTGGAGTTGAAGAAGATTTTATTCATTTAGCGGGTATTTTCCGCGTTAATTCTCAACCCTGGATCAATCGATTCCCCGAGGCTATTGTGGTGGGAATTGAAAACGTCAACCGCAGACGAGATTTTACGTTTGCTGTACCTAACATCGACTTTTTAGACAAGCTAAAATACAGCAAAGACTTTTTTCCTCAATACGGTGGAGCAGAACCTTATGCGGCATTTTTAGAAGGAGAACTGATTCCATATATTGATCAACACTACAACACCACAAATGTACGTACTGTTGTTGGAGAATCTTTAGCGGGATTGATGTCTTCTTATTTACTAATCAAACACCCTAACTTATTTTCGAATTACATTATCGTAAGTCCGAGTTTTTGGTGGGGAGAAGAAGAATTATTGAACGAAACAAATCAGTGCTTATTGAAAAAGATAAAACAGCCCGTAAATGTTTATGTAGGTGTTCCAAGCAAAGAAGAAGACGAAATGATGTATGAAGTAGGCCATCGCTTTTATTCATACTTGAAACAAAATCCAGCAATACACGCTACTTTTGATTATATGCCTGAAGAGGTACACGCAACTGTTTTACATCAAGCGGTTCTCCATGCGATAAAAAAACAATTTCACATAAAGTAAAACGTATTCTAAACGAAAGAAAGCTTATAAAAAAAGAAAAAGCTTGAGTACCGAATCTGTACGCAAGCTTTTTTTATTTAGATGACAATAACGTATAAAAAAGGATATTTACATGCTGCGCATGTAGGCTTCCAAAGCCTCTAACTCCGCATCACTAAATTTCTTCGTAATCTCTAAGTTAGCCTGCATAATGATAAATTGTGCAGGATCCACGATAGCTTCTTCTTGTCCTTTTAAAAAGGAAATCAGGCTCACATCGTGTTTATCGTATATTTCAATAATTTCTCTTACACTCGGACCAATTACTTTTTTATCTGCTATATGGCAAGAAGCACAGGTTCCTTTTCCCTCAAAAATCTGTTTTCCCAAGGCAATTTTTTCTGCTTGGCTCATTTCAGTTGCCCCCCCTCGCTCAGATTCATATACGGGCTCGGGCATGGTTTGTTTTTCTTCTTTTTTACCGCAAGAAACTAAAAGTACTGCTGCAAAAAACGGTATCGCTTTAAGTAGATAGTTACGCATAAGTTGTTTGTTTATTTGTTGTATCAAAAATACAAAAACAATTTGGGTTCCCTCTTTCACAAATCACGCCAATTCATGTAAAAAAACGACATCTATCTTCCCTAAAACAAGTAAATCTCATTTAAAACAAATAAAAAAAGCTCAGAAAGTCTGAGCTTTTTTATTATTTATTCAGCAAGATTGCTGCTTCTTTTGCAAAATAAGTGGAGATGATACTCGCACCTGCGCGTTTGATACACGTTAGTTGCTCCATCATCACTAAATCGTGATCCAACCATCCTTTTTCAGCGGCTGCTTTTACCATGGCATATTCTCCAGATACGTGATATACCGATACGGGTACGTTCACTGCGTCTTTTACTTCACGTACAATATCTAAATAAGCAATCCCCGGTTTTACCATGACAATATCTGCTCCTTCTTCTACATCATACAACGCTTCTTTTATCGCTTCAATGCGATTGGCGTAATCCATTTGATAGGTTTTCTTGTCTTTTGGAATTTCTACATTTGCACGAGGTGCACTATCTAATGCATCTCTAAATGGTCCATAAAATGCTGAAGCATATTTAGCAGAATAGCTCATGATTCCAACATCTGTATAACCCGATTGATCTAAGGCTTCACGCATGCGCAATACACGTCCATCCATCATATCACTTGGAGCCACAAAATCAGCTCCTGCAGCGGCGTGAGATACACTCATTCTAGTTAGCGCATCTACAGTTGCATCATTGATTACCTTTCCATTTTCGATGATTCCATCATGTCCGTAAATCGAATACGGATCTAAAGCCACATCGGGCATCACAATCATCCCAGGACAAGCATCTTTAATCGCTTTAATTGCAGTTTGCATCAATCCATTGGCATTCCATGACTCAGTACCCGCATTGTCTTTTAAGTGATCACTTACTTTTACATAGATATTCACAGCGCGAATGCCCAACGCATATAATTCTTTTACCTCTTTTACCGTTAAATCCACCGATCTTCTATAGATCCCAGGCATGGATAAAATAGGTTCTTCTACATTTGTTCCCTCAGCAATAAACATGGGAAACATAAAATCTTGTGGGGTCACAATCGTCTCTCTCACTAAACTGCGAATGGACTCACTTGTTCTTAATCTTCTACCTCTTTGTAATGGAAACATAGTATTTGGTTTTTTATTGATAAGTACGGGTACAAGGTCTTGTACCCCTATAAGAATGAACTATTTTATTCCTTCTAAATTTGATTCTGTCTTTATAAAAGATGGATGTAAATCAACGGGTGTATGGTCATACACTCCTATATAATCGTTAATCAATGGGGTATGGTCATACACTCCTACGTAATCGTTAATCAATGGGGGTATGGTCATACACTCCTATATAATCGTTAATCAATGGGGGTATGGTCATACACTCCTATATAATCGTTAATCAATGGGTGTATTGCCATACACCCCTATATAATCGTTAATCAATGGGTGTATTGCCATACACCCCTACGTAATTTTCAACCAATCGATTGGTTTGGCTAATACGTCCAATAATTTTTCTTCTTGACTACCTACTTCTGGTTGGTGGTCATATACCCATTGAACATGTGGAGGTAAACTCATCAAAATGGATTCAATACGTCCATTGGTTTTCAATCCGAATAGTGTTCCTTTATCGTGAACTAAATTAAATTCCACATAACGTCCTCTTCGAATTTCTTGCCAAGTGCGTTGTTCATCGGTATAGGTTAACGTTTTACGCTTTTCAACAATGGGTACATAGGCCTCCAGGAAGCTATTTCCTACTGTAGTAACAAAATCATACCATTGTTGAGCAGATTTATCTGCTGTTTCTTCCAATCGATCGAAAAACAATCCCCCTATTCCTCGTGCTTCTTCTCGGTGTGCATTCCAGAAATATTCGTCACATTGTTTTTTATAAAGCGGATAAAATGTTGCATCGTGTTGATCACAAGCCTTTTTACACACTTGATGAAAGTGAATAGCATCTTCCTCAAATAGATAATAAGGCGTTAAATCCTGTCCTCCTCCAAACCAAGAACGCACTACTTTTCCTTCTTTATCGTACATTTCAAAGTAACGCCAATTGGCGTGAACTGTTGGCACCACCGGACTTTTAGGGTGGATGACTAAGCTCAATCCACAAGCGTAAAAATCGACATCTCCTACATTAAAATATTTTTGCATCGCAACAGGCAATGCTCCGTGTACTGCAGAAATATTTACTCCTCCTTTTTCAAATACACGTCCATTTTCAATAACACGTGTTCTTCCACCTCCACCTCCAGGGCGTTCCCATAGGTCTTGTTGGAATTTAACTGCTCCATCCACCTCTTCTAATCTCGATGTAATTTGATCTTGAAGCTGTTGTATATACTGATAAAATTTTTCTTTCATACTTCCCTTAAACAAGCGTATACGTTTAATTTCTTTCTGTTATAGTTGAGCGATTTTACCCATTATTTCAAAGGAGAAAGCTTTGCTTTCATTTTGAATAAAAGTATATAAGTTCTTCGCTTTTGCTTTGAATTGGGGCTCAGTTTTGGACCAGTTAACTAATACATCAGCAAATTGTTCCATGCGATCCCATCCAAAATTGAACTGCACTAAATGTGCATGGAGTGCTGTTGGTTCCATCGATACTAAAATCTCATACGTCAGACCCATTTTACCTAGTTCAACATCAATTTCTTCTTTTACTTGTAGATCATCAGGGACAAATCCAATTGATGAAAGTTTTACGACAATCGATTCGATTCGTCTGTCTTCTTCGCTTTTAACTCCTTTGTTTAACATAGGCCTTCTTATAAAAAAGCAAAAAAGTTTACGCTATTTCGTAAACCTTTTTGCGTTATTTTCTTATTTGTGTTCGTATTCTTTTACTGCTTCAATAAAAGCTTTGGCGTGATCAACAGGAATATGGGGTAAGATACCATGTCCTAAGTTCACGATGTATTTATCTTTTCCGAAAGCATCGATCATCTCATGCACCATTTTTTTAATGGTAGGAATTGGGGACATTAATCTACTTGGATCAAAATTTCCTTGTAGCGTAATATTCCCACCGGTAAATAAACGTGCATTTTGTGGGCTACAAGTCCAATCTACTCCTAGAGCAGACGCTTTAGACTGTGCCATTTCAGGCAATGCAAACCAGCATCCTTTACCAAATACGATAACAGGTGTAATCTCCGCTAGTGCCTCTATAATTTGATTGATATATTTCCATGAAAATTCTTGATAATCTACTGGAGAAAGCATGCCTCCCCAAGAGTCAAAAATCTGAACAGCATCTACCCCTGCTCTTACTTTTTCTTTTAAGTATAAAATCGTGGTATCCGTAATTTTTTGTAACAAGGTATGCGCTGCGACAGGATCTGAGAAACAGAATCCTTTAGCTAAATCAAAGCTTTTAGATCCTTTTCCTTCTACTGCATAACAGAAGATGGTCCAAGGAGAACCTGCGAAACCAATCAAAGGAACCTCATCGTTCAACATTTCTTTGGTGACCTTAATAGCATCCATCACATAACCCAACGTTTCTTCTATATTGGGGATGATTACTTGTTCAACATCCTTAGCAGAGCGAATTGGATTCGGTACCCAAGGTCCTACTCCTTCCTTCATTTCCACATGGATATTCATGGCTTGTGGAACAACTAAAATATCCGAAAATAGAATGGCTGCATCTGGTTTCACAATACGAATCGGTTGTACCGTAATTTCAGCTGCGATTTCTGGCATTCTACAACGGGTAAAAAAATCGTATTTATCTCGTAAAGCGCGGAATTCTGGTAAGTATCTACCTGCTTGACGCATCATCCAAACGGGTGGTCTTTCCACCGTTTCTCCTTTTAAAGCTCTTAAGAATAAATCATTTTTAATCATTTCTAAACCATTTAATTACGTCAATTTTAGCTGACACTATTTATAATATGCTAAGCACGATTGTAAGGTAGCTTCGATTGTTGGTTGACTAGCTACCACAATTTGCGTTGTAATCTCTTTGAGTGCATCTGCTGTTGTATCTCCTATACAAAAGCAAACTTCCGTTGTAATTTGATTGTTTTGTAAAAAACTCTCAATAGCCGATGGGCTGTAAAAACAAATGCCATCTATTTTTTGTTGGATTTGATGGGGTTGTTTCACCGTTTGATAGGCTTCATATTCATCAAAAACAATTTGCTGTTCGTTAAAAAACGTCGGCAATACCTCACGTCGAATATTTCCACAGCAAAAAGAAAAACTTCGATGGGCAAAATCGCGTTCAATAACCGCTGTTAATTCTTTAGCATAATGCGTCCAAGCGAGCACTTCCCATCCATGTTCCACTAAAAGCGCTTGCGTTTTCACTCCTACACAAAGGGCAGGTTTGGTCTTGAGCAATTGTGCTTTTGAGTTATTCAATACGCTTTTCACTGCATTTTGACTGGTAAATAGCACTAAATCTCTCACCCTATCAACGGTAAAATCTTGGGGAATTGTCGCAATAAAATCCTCTTCTATCCACTGTATAGCTGCCGTATCTAGAAGTTGATGCTGCGCTTCACTCAATCGACGCGTTGATAAAACCGTAGGCATTTGTTATCGTTTTAATTCCTGACGAAGTTTCTCCATCAAGGCTTGTCCGCCATTGGTCAACAATTCTTGTGCGGCAAAAAATCCCAGTTTTTTCCATTCTTGGATAGGTACTGTCTTCGTGATTTCGAATTTTTCTTTCCCATCTAAAGACAACAATACCCCTGTAAAATCAATGGTTTCTTCTTTTTGGTTATAGGTAGCGATTGCACCAATTGGCGCCGTACATCCACCCTCTAGCGTACGCAAGAACTGACGTTCAATATGCGTAGTCATTTCCGCTTCATAATCGTTCAACTGACGTAGTGCATCCAAGGCAAAAGAATCCTCTGCCATCGCTACTACCACCATAGCTCCTTGTGCAGGTGCTGGAATCATCCAATCCAAATTGACAAAACCCTTCGGTTTCTTTTTAATGCGATCTAACCCTGCAGAAGCAAAGATGGCTCCTTTCCAATCCGCATTGTCACTTAGTTTTTGCATTCTCGTATTGACATTTCCTCTTAAATCTACGAGCGTATGTTTGGGAAAGCGATTCAACCATTGGGCTTTTCGTCTTAAACTTCCCGTCGCTACTACAGCTTCTGCTTCTGGATCTAAAAAAGAAGTATCTCCTTTGTGTAGTAAAATATCAACTGTATTAGCTCTTTGTAATACTGCTGCTTGTACGATACCCTGCGGCAAAGCCGTTGGCACATCCTTCATCGAATGCACCGCAATATCAACTTGTTTGTTGATCATGGCTACATCCAAGGTTTTGGTAAAAATACCCGTAATACCCATTTCATATAAAGGCTTGTCCAATACTAAATCTCCTTCGGACTTCACCGGAACTAATTCCGTTTGATATCCCAATGCATTTAATGCCTTTTCCACTGTTGTTGCCTGCCACATAGCAAGTTCACTATCGCGTGTACCGATACGAATAATTCTATCCATTTTGTCTTGTATCTAATTGAAAAACTTTTTCTATCCATTCAATGCTGTCATCAACAACGGTTTCCTCATGTCGCAGATGATTGGCAAAGTGTGTGGTGATCTTCTGAATAATACGCATCGTTATTACTTCAGCTTGATCACTATCAAAGTTCTCATATTTTTTTCGATGGTAGTCAATTTCTCCATCTTTTATTTGTTCTAATCGCGTTTTTAAGGCATGGATCGTCGGAGCAAACTTTCTCATTTTGGTCCAAGCAACAAATTCCGACATCACTTCGTCTATAATTTCTTCTGCTTGAGGGATGAATTCTTTTCTTCTCTCGATGGTTTTATCCGTCATCTTAGATAGGTCATCCATGTGAATGAGCTCGACCATTGGATGTGAGGCAACCAAGGGGTCGACATTTTTTGGAATAGATAAATCTAATATTGTCAACGGTTTGTTCAATTGTAGTGTCGATAAATCAACCGTAGGCTGTTGAGCCCCCGTAGCTACGACCAACACATCCGATTTTGAAATTTCTTCTTCTAGATTTTCGTAATCTTTTACGTGTAGATTAAACTTCCCCGCCACTTCTAAAGCACGTTCTTTGGTTCTGTTAATTAAGACAATGTGATCGTTGTGAGTGTGTTTAACAAGATTCTCACAGGTATTACGGCCGATTTTGCCCGTTCCAAACAAAAGAATGTTTTTCGCTGATATATCGTGAACTTGATCCATAATATACTGCACTGCAGCAAAAGAAACAGAAGTAGCCCCTGAACTGAGCTCGGTTTCGTTTTTAATGCGTTTGCTTGCTTGAATCACTGCATTGACTAAACGCTCAAAGTAGTTGGTGGTCAATCCTTGTTCTTTAGCCAATACAAAACCATTGCGAATTTGACTAATAATCTCGAAATCGCCTAAGATTTGGCTATCTAATCCTGTTCCAACGCGAAATAAGTGACGAATGGCCTCATTGTTTTTACACACATAAGCCACTTGTCGGAAATCGTCAACCGTTCCATTACTATTATCACATAATAACTTGATCAATTCAAAGGGATGTTGTGCAAAACCGTAAATCTCTGTTCGATTACACGTAGAGATCACAATTAAACTTTCTATTCCTTCTTCTTTCGCTTGACGTAATAGATTTTCTTTGGCCGTATCACTCAAACTAAACTTTCCTCTCATCTCAGCGTCCGCTTTTTTATAGCTTAATCCCACTGCATAAAAAGTAGTTGATTTGACCTTATCTATTTTTTCCATATCTATTTCAATTTCAAAAGTAAGCAAATTTAGCGCTAATGATTCGATAAAAGTAACGCTAGAAGGACTATTAATAACGCTGAAAGAAAAAGAAAAACATTTGACAATATTTCATTATAATACAGTACATTTGCAGTATTAGCAAGGGTTACAAAAGACTTTATATAGAATCATTCTAAATAAAAAATACAAGATTGCGTTTCCTTGCCTTTCAAAAAAATAACGCTATGAGTCCCATAGAAGAAATCAACATAGACCCTGAATTTTCGGTTTATAAAATAGACAATACCCTTCCGCAATCCTATAGTTTCCACAAGGAGATTGGCACGGATATTATCCAATTTTACTTCTGTTTAAAAGGCAGCGGCCAGTTTATTTACAATCACGGCGCCTATACCTTAGACTTACCAGAAGAGAAATCACTTCTTTTGTATAATCCGCAAAAACAACTGCCGGTTCACTTAGAAGTAAAGAGTCAATCTGCGATTATTTGCTTGATGATTCCGATTAAAAAATTTCACTCCCTATTTTCATCCGAAGCGGAATTTATTGGTTTTCTAACCGAAGAGAATAAAGAAAAAAAGTATTATACGGAAGAAAAAATCACCCCTGCTATTGCGATAGTATTGACACAAATGCTCAATGCATCCATGCATCCTTCAGTAAAAAACCTATTCTATAAAGGAAAGACCTATGAGCTATTAAGCCTCGTATTTAATTATAACGAGGAACAAAATATAGACAACTGTCCTTTTCTATCAGATGAAGAAGATGTTTTAAAAATCAAACAAGCGAAGGATATTATTATCCAGCAAATGACAGAACCACCTACCCTGCAAGAGTTAGCCGATCACATCGGTTTAAACATCAAGAAGCTCAAAATCGGGTTCAAGCAAATTTATGGGGATTCTGTGTTCAGCTTTTTGTTTGATTACAAGATGGAATATGCGAGAAAGTTGTTAGACGAAGGGAATTACAACGTAAATGAGGTTGGATTAAAGATTGGCTATAGCTCTGCCAGCCACTTCATTTCAGCTTTTAAAAAGAAATACGGCATTACGCCAAAAAAATATTTAATGTCAATTAATTCAAACAATCAATAATGAAAGGGATACTACTTGTAAATTTAGGTTCGCCAAAATCTCCAACTGCCGAGGATGTAAAACCTTATTTGGATGAATTTTTAATGGACAAAAGAGTCATTGATATGCCTTATTTGCTAAGAGCGTTCTTAGTTAAGGGGATCATCCTCAACACAAGACCTAAAAAATCAGCAGAAGCTTATCAAAAAGTATGGTGGCCAGAAGGATCACCATTAATTGTCATTTCTCAGCGTCAGCAAAAAAAATTACAACAGAAGATTGATTTACCTATCGCACTAGCGATGCGTTATGGAGAACCTTCAATCAAAACAGGGCTACAAGAATTGAAAGACAAAGGTGTAACCGATGTTTTCATGATTCCCCTATATCCTCAATTTGCCATGGCGACGACAGAAACTATTGAGGTTTTAGCTGAAGAATTGCGCAAAAAACACTTTGCCAATATGACCATCACCAGTATGCCTGCGTTTTACAACAGACAGGAATACATTGATGCTTTGGCAACATCTATCCAGACCCATTTAGATCAAAACGAATGGGATCACATTCTATTCTCCTATCACGGTGTACCAGAACGTCACATCTATAAATCAGACACCACAAAATCGCATTGTAAAATTGATGGTTCTTGTTGTAATACGCCTTCAGTTGCCCATCAACATTGCTATAGACATCAATGTTTAGAAACAACAAAACAAGTAGTTGAAAAGCTTAACATTCCTGAAGGCAAGTATACCAACACCTTTCAATCGCGTTTAGGTCCAGATAAATGGCTTCAACCACCAACAGATAAAACCGTGAATCAATTAGCCGAAAATGGCATTAAACACTTGGCTGTGGTAACTCCAGCTTTCGTTGCAGACTGTTTAGAAACACTAGAGGAAATTGGGATGGAAGCACGGGATGAATTCTTACACCACGGAGGAACATCATTTAAGACTATTCCTTGTTTGAATGACAATGATGCTTTTATTGATGCTTTAGCCACTTGGATTACTACTTGGCAACAAACGAATTAATCCTATGGCCTATTTATATTTAAAAGCACTACACGTCATCTTTGTAGTTTGTTGGTTTGCAGGTTTATTTTATATCGTTCGCCTTTTTGTTTATTACGTAGAAGCGAACGAAAAACCGCAATTGGAACAAGACATTCTCAAGAAGCAATATCGCATCATGACGAATCGATTATGGAACATCATCACCTGGCCTGCAGCCATATTAACGCTTATTTTTGGAATTTCTATGTTTGTCGTTAATCCTTATTTACTGCAACAACCTTGGATGCATGTCAAATTGTTATTTGTGGTCTTTTTAATCGCTTATCATCTAAAATGCCATCAATTTGTCAAACAAATTAACACCAACACCCTAACCAAATCTTCCTCCTTTTTTCGCATTTGGAATGAGGGAGCAACAATTATTTTATTCTCTGTTGTTTTTTTAGTATTTTTAAAGAATGCTTTCAACTGGATATTTGGTGTAGTCGGACTATTGGGATTGGCTATATTATTAATGCTAGGTATTAAGCTTTATAAACAAATTCGCCAACGCAAAGAAAATGAATGAAAAACAAGTTTTTTGTAAAAAGTTTCTCGCTTCAAAATAGAATATTTTTTTCTTTAATTTTCCTAAGTATCATATCTTCCATATTGATATCTGCCGTTTCTGTATATCAATTTAAGGAGGAAGCGCGTACCTATCATCAATATCGATTAGAGCGAAAAGAAGGTTCAATTACGGAGAATATCAATTATATTTTGACGACTACTCCGTATGAATTAAATACAGAGAATCTTCCATTAATTTTTAAAGACAAAATACACGAGTTAGCCGCTATCCACAACACAGAATTGCACATCCACGATCTCGATGGCAAGTTGCTACTTTCTTCTAAAGGGAGTTTCTCTGTTGATGGGGTGCAGTCTAATATTCCACTCATCATTTTAAAAACCATCAAATCCTCCCCCAACAAGCGTTTTGTCGATGTAGAAGAGGTAGACAATACCAGAATACGAACAGCCTATCGCTACATCAAAGATCAAAAGTTTAAACCTCTAGGGATTATTAAAATCCCCTATGCGGAAGAAACCGAATTTTACGAGAACGAAGTGCGCAACTTCATGTATAAATTCAGTCAAGTTTACATTATCATGTTGATTATGTCTATTGCGATTTCTTACTTTTTATCCAACTATATTACGCAAAGTCTGAACAAGCTGAGTATTAAAATGACCCGTACCAAATTGGGGCAGAAAAACGAAAAGATTGAGGACATCTCTACAAGCAAAGAGATTTCCAACTTAATCAACGCCTACAACGACATGGTAGAAAAGCTAGATGAAACCTATGAGCGATTGGCGCAAAACGAACGAGAACAGGCTTGGCGAGAAATGGCCAAACAAGTGGCACATGAAATAAAAAACCCACTGACCCCAATGCGTTTGACCATTCAGAGTTTTGAACGAAAATTTGATCCAACGGACCCCGAAATCATCGCTAAGCTCAAGGATTACTCTGCTGTACTAATAGGACAAATTGATACGATGTCATCGGTTGCCACCGCTTTCTCCAGCTTTGCTTCTATGCCTGCTCAACAAAACGAAACCCTCGATGTCATTAAAACGATTCGAATTTCTCTGGATATCTTTACAGAAGATTTCATCTACTTTGAACACGGAGACGATGAAATTATCGCCATTATTGACCAAACACAACTTATCCGTATTATTACTAACTTAGTAAAAAATGCAATTCAAGCGATTCCCGATAGCAATCCTAGCCCGATTGTCATTGTAAAAGCCTACCAGGATGACAAAAACATCATCATCACTGTTACAGATAACGGATCTGGAGTTGCCATTGCGGATAAAACGAGGATATTCGAACCGAAATTTACCACCAAATCAAGTGGAATGGGACTTGGACTGGGGATTATAAAAAATATTGTAGAAAATTATCAAGGAACCATTACCTTTGAAACAGAAGCTGGTAAGGGAACAACTTTTACTGTAACTTTACCGCTGACCAAATAAAAAATTTGAGAAATATGGAATATGAAAATATTTTAATTGAAACAGATGATCATATATCGGTCATCACCATTAACAGACCAACGAAACTAAATGCATTAAACAAGCCAACAATTGAAGAGTTACACCGCGCCTTAATCCAATTAGAGGAAGATAAAGAAGTTCGCGTTGTTATTATTACAGGAAGTGGAGAAAAAGCTTTTGTTGCGGGTGCAGATATTAAAGAATTTTCAAGCTTTAACGTGAGCGAAGGTTCACAATTAGCAGCAAAAGGACAAGAACTTTTATTTGACTACGCACAAAATTATTCTAAACCTATTATTGCTGCCGTAAATGGTTTTGCACTAGGAGGAGGATTAGAATTAGCAATGGCTTGTCATTTTAGAGTCGCTTCAACAAATGCGAAAATGGGATTACCAGAAGTAACCTTAGGATTAATTCCTGGTTATGGAGGAACACAGCGTTTACCTCAATTAATAGGCAAAGGACGTGCAATGGAGCTAATCATGACAGCCGATATGATTAACGCAGAAAAGGCCTTAAACTACGGCCTAGTTAACCATGTTGTAGAACAAACCGAATTATTGACCTTTACAAAAGCAATTGCTCAAAAAATTTCGGCCAATTCATCTTCTGCCATTTCAAAAGCAATCAAATCCATCAATGCCAACTATAAAGATGGTACGAATGGATATCACGAAGAAATCAAACACTTTGGAGAATGCTTTAACACAAAAGACTTCACAGAGGGTACAACAGCTTTCTTAGAAAAGAGAAAACCAAATTTTAAAGGATAAAAAAAAGGTTGGAATGTTATTCCAACCTTTTTTGTTTACACACAAGGTCATAAAAAAAGCTCCTTGAATTTCAAGGAGCTTTTTGTTGGCCTACTAGGACTCGAACCTAGAACGACTGAACCAAAATCAGCTGTGTTACCATTACACCATAGGCCAGTACCACTTTGCTTCCAAAAGTAAATTACTTCTGTATTGCGGATGCAAAAGTAGCATTATTTCTGTAGTTACCAAAGATTTTCAAAAGAATAATATCTCAAAAAGGTCGACTCTCACTACAATCCATTAATAATCAATCGAAAGCGAAATAAATTTTAACATATTTTTTTACGAGGGTGGTGTGAGGGTGAGAGGATGAGGTGTTTGTTGTTGGTTGGTTGTTGGTTGATTGTTTGCTGATAACTGATAACCTTTAGATTTGCTTTTTCGCTTTTTTGCAAGTTGCTTTTTTGCAAGTTGCTTTTTTGCCAGATTATCGATTAAAGAAAATACATCCTTAAATCAGAAAATTAACTGATAACCCATAACTGATAACCCATAACTGATAACCCATAACTGATAACCCATAACTGATAACCCATAACTGATAACTGACACCTGATAACCCCAAAAAAAAAGCTCCTTGATTTCTCAAGGAGCTCTTGTTGGCCTACTAGGACTCGAACCTAGAACGACTGAACCAAAATCAGCTGTGTTACCATTACACCATAGGCCAATACCACTTTGCGACTCAAAAGTAGTGACTACTTCTGCATTGCGGAGGCAAAAGTAACACTTTTTTTATATTATCCAAAAACAAAACGCAAAATTATTTTTTTTTAATGTGACACGTATCTAATAAAAAAAGACTTTCTTTGTATATATTGATTAAAAATACCAAGAATATTCTTATATGTTAACATTCAACTACAAAAAGTGGAATATAATCGGTGGATGGCTATGCTTCCTCGTTGCATTAATCACTTACACTTTAACCGTAGAACCTACCGTTAGTTTCTGGGATCCAGGAGAATACATTGCTACTTCTGCAAAACTTGAGGTTGGACACCCACCAGGAGCTCCTTTTTATCAAATGCTAGGTGCTTTGTTCTCTCTCTTCGCTGCTTCTCCTCAACATATTGCTTTAGCAGTGAATATGGTAGCTGTTATTTCTAGTGCTTTTACTATTCTTTTTATGTTCTGGTCGATGACCAATATCTTGAAAAAGATGGTAACCAAAACATCAGAATGGAATACTTCTAACGCCATTGCCGTTTTAGGAAGTGCTGCCATTGGATCATTGGCCTTCAGCTTTACTGATAGTTTCTGGTTTAATGCTGTAGAATCCGAAGTATATGCTTCAGCTATGGTATTGACGGCTTTGTTACTGTATTTGGGATTAAGATGGGTTGACGATATGGATCAACCTCGTGGAAATCGTTGGTTGTTGTTGATTGGTCTTGTAGCTGGATGTTCTTTCGGGGTTCATATCATGGCTTTGTTGACCATTCCTTCTATTGGATTATTATACTTCTTCAAGAAATACGAAAAAGTAACGGTTAAGAATTTTATCATTGGAAATATAGCAGCCGTAGCTGCCCTATTCTTCTTATTTGCCTTTTTCTTTCCTAAGCTTTTGGCTTTCTTCGGGAAAACGGAAATTTTTGCAATCAATACACTTGGACTTCCCTTCAACAGTGGAACCATTCTTGCGTTTTTAATTTTAATTGGAGTTACTGTCTTTGGTTTATATTATACCCGTAAAAAAGGTTATGTAACAGCAAATACAGCCATTTTATCGTTAGTATTTGTATGTGTAGGATTAACCGCTTGGTTGATGTTGCCTATACGTGCCAATGCCAATGTAACAATTAATGAAAATACGCCTTCGGATGCGGCTGAATTATTAGCTTATTACCAACGTGAACAATATGGAGATGAAAGTATTTACTACGATTCATATTTCACCAAAGCCTACGTTGGTTTAGATAAGAATAATCCGTGGAAAGACGATAAACCCAACTACGAAAGAGATTACAAAACGGGTAAATACGTAGTGGTAAACGAATGGAAAAATGCAGGACAAAACTTTGATGAAAAACACAAAGGTTTTTTACCGCGTATGTGGAGTACAGATAAGAATCACCGCATCAACTATATGCGTTATTCTAAACCACTTAATTTCAACATTGCACAAGGATATACCAATAACGAACAATTAATATTCCTGGACCGAGGAGTCAAACAAAAACTAGCTAGTGGAGAATTTGGCGTAGAGGAATTAGACAATTTCTTTAGTCAATATGGTCAAGCACTTGATATTGAAGTGCCTAGTTTTTCTGATAATATGTCGTATATGTTTACCTACCAATTTGGGTATATGTACTGGCGATATTTGATGTGGAATTTCGTTGGACGTCAAGACGACATCCAAGGACAAGGGGATTTAGAACACGGAAACTGGTTGAGTGGAGTGAAATTCTTAGACGAAATTCGCCTAGGATCTCAAGACAATCTTCCTTCGGACGTATTAAATAACAAAGGAAGAAACACGTATTTCTTCTTGCCTTTTATTTTGGGAATTGTGGGAATTGTCTTCAATTACCGCAAAGATCCAAAGATGTTCTGGGTCTTATTGGTTCTATTTTTATTTACGAGTTTAGCCTTAAAAGTATTCTTAAACGAGCGTCCTTTTGAACCAAGAGAACGCGATTATGCCGTCGTTCCTTCGTTTTATATTTTTGCGATGTGGTTAGGATTTGGGGTATACTCTATCTATGAAGGAGTAAAGAAATACCTTTCTCCAAAACTATCTAACGTCCTTGTATTAACGGTATGTACATTAGCTGCTCCTGTACTATTAGCTCAACAAAACTGGGATGATCACGATCGTTCTAATCGTTATACGGCTTTAGCCAATGCCCGAGCCTATTTAGATTCTTGTGATCCGAATGCGATCATCTTCACTATTGGAGACAACGATACCTTCCCACTTTGGTATTTACAAGAAATTGAAGGCTATCGTACAGACGTTCGCGTCGTGTGTACAAGTTTATTAACTCAAGATTGGTACATCGATCAAATGAAAGCCAAAGCGTATGATTCTGAACCATTGCCAATCAAATTTACACATGATCAATATGTAGGAAATAAACGCGATGCCATTCTAATTGATGCAAGAACAGAACAACGTTTTGATTTATCTTTATTACTAGATGTTGTTCGCTCAGATGATCAAAGAACGAAAAAAATGACCGAAGCTGGTACAACGCTTTATTTTATTCCAACGAATAAATTTAGCATTCCAGTTGACAGTGCTATTATTGCAAAGAACAATATTGTATCTCCTTACTTAAGAGATCAGGTTGTTTCTTCTTTGGATATTGATATCACAGATCAAGCGATTTACAAACACCGTTTGATTATGCTGGACATTATTGCAAACAACAACTGGGAGCGTCCAGTTTACTTCTCTGGAGGTAGCTTTAACAATGACGACTTCGTTTGGATGAAAGACTATTTACAGTTACAAGGATTGATTTACAAATTAGTCCCAATCAAAACATCAGGTCAAAATGCTCATCCAATCGATTTGGGTATGATTGATTCAGATCGCATGTACGAGACAGTAAAAAAATGGTATTGGGGGAATATGGGTAGTGATAAAATTTACCACGATCCACAAACACGCCGAAATTCTTTGAGCTACCGCATCAACTTAAGTCGCTTGGCAGAGCAACTAATTGAAGAGGGTAAAAATGCAAAAGCAAAAGAAATTTTGGATATTGCCATGACCAATATGCCAATCGAATATTACGGTTATTACCAATTAGTGATCCCATTCGTAGAATGTTACTACAAAATTGGAGAAACGAAATTAGCACAAGAATACGCCAAACAATTAGCGCAAAAATCGAAAGAGAAATTGTTCTATTACAAAAATCTTTCGTTAGAGGATCAAAATTATTATGCGTATGAAATTCTATCCGAATTAGAAATATGGAGAAATTTAGTGGCAATTGTAGATGGAGAAGATAAACAACCTAATTATGTAAATCAATTCAAAAACGATTTCAACGAGTATTTCACTCACTTCAATTACTTATTCAAACGTTACCAAGGAGGACAGGAAGAAGGGCAACCGGAAGCTTAACTCTCCAAAAACATAGATTCAAACAAAAGCCTTTATTGTCAATCAATAGAGGCTTTTGTCTTACTAAACCTCAGCAAAAAACAAATCCTATAGGCGTGGTTGAGTTTTCTTCTTACCTTTGTCTTTCAAAAGGAATCACAATTATGATTGAAAATAAAAATCAAAGCAAAACGCAATTAGAGCAATTGGGTGAATTTGGCTTAATCAAACACTTAACCAAAGACTTCACTATTACGCAACCTTCTACAGTAAAGGGAATTGGCGATGATGGAGCCGTCTTAAACTTTACAGAGGACAAAGTTGTGGTTTCAACTGATTTACTCATCGAAGGCGTGCATTTCGATTTAGCATATGCTCCATTGAAACACTTAGGTTACAAAGCTATTGTTGTCAATCTTTCTGATATTTGCGCCATGAATGCGGTTCCCACTCAAGTTACAGTCTCTATTGCTGTTTCTAATCGCTTTCCTTTAGAAGCTTTAGAAGAACTATACGAAGGAATTGCTTTAGCTTGTAATTACTACAAAGTAGATTTAATTGGTGGTGATACGACTTCTTCTCAAAAAGGGCTCATCATTAGCGTTACTGCTTTAGGTAAAGCAAAAGAAGAAGATATCGTATACAGAAATAATGCACAAGACAATGACCTCTTAGTCCTGACGGGAGATATTGGAGGAGCTTATATGGGATTACAAGTGTTGGAACGCGAAAAACAAGTTTATCTTGTCAATCCAAATAACCAACCTGATTTATCCCTATATGACTATATCATCGAAAGACAACTAAAACCAGAAGCGCGTACCGATATCAAACAATTATTAGCTGAACTTGATGTTAAACCAACGAGTATGATTGATGTTTCAGATGGATTATCTTCTGAAATTATGCATCTATGTACCTCTTCTAAAGTAGGTTGTAATTTATTTGAAGAGAAACTTCCACTTGACCCACAATTCATCAATACTTGTGAGGAGTTCAATATTGATTCCACCACTATTGCAATTAATGGAGGAGAAGATTACGAATTATTATTCACCGTGAAGATGGAAGATTACGACAAAATCAAAGGAAATCCCAATTTAACCGTGATTGGTCATATGACACAAGAGAGCGAAGGCGTTCACCTCATCACTAGAGATAATACAAAAATTCCAATCAAAGCAAAGGGTTGGAACGCTTTACAATAAATTAAAAACTGGCAATAAGCCAGTTTTTTTTTGCTTTTCTAATCGCTATTTTTGATAACAAAATCTTCATTAAACAAAATATTAACTATTTTTTACATTAATTTAGTAAAATGTTTTAAATTTGAGCAAAAACACTAAATTATGAACACAAATTATCAAGAAGAAAACCAGGAGCAACCAATAGAACAAGTATCGACTCAACAAGAGGAGGTTGTTGCTTCATCAACAAACACAGGGTATCAAAATTTTCCACCACCTTTACAACAACCTATCGAAAAAAATAATATGGGTCTAACTGGATTCATCTTATCCATTGTGGCTATCGTTTTATGTTGGGTTCCTTTAGTTGGATGGTTGTGTTGGTTAGTAGGTTTAATCCTTTCTATTGTTGGACTGTTCCGAAGACCTAAAGGATTTGCTATCGCAGGTTTAGTTATTTCCTTATTGGGCTTCATTGTAATGTTTCTATTATTGGGAATTTTAGGCTTAGCTACAGCAGCGGCAGTTGCATCAGAAATGTAATCATACACATAAAGCAGAACCAATAGGTTCTGCTTTTTACGTTAAGAAATCATTAGATTTTTATTAGAATTGAGCCAAATCTTATTTTGAATTTAAACAAATTACTACCTTGCACCCACCTAATCGAAAAGATTACTTAATTTTGTATCATCTAATAAACTCATAACAAGCGTCGTGAAAAGAAAAATAGCTGTTTTTTTTATGCTTATGTTTCTGATTTCAACAACTGAATTTGGTCAGCTGTTGAAGTTTCCTTTGCTTGTAGAGCATTATATTGAACACAAAGGATTAAATCCGGATTTGAGTGTTTGGGGATTTTTGCAAATCCACTATGACAACAACCACAAAGAAGATGGAGATCCCACCGATGAGAAACTGCCTTTTGTTTCCCACGCTCCCATTATTCACCTTGTGGCCATAACACCTCCTACGGTATTAAAAATTGATCGCGTTAAAATTCCAACGAATAATACGCAAGTGGAAAATTTTCACGATGCTGCTTTTGAGAGTAGCTTCTTATCCTCTATTTGGCAACCGCCGAAATACTGTTAATACATCACCCTTTTCCTCGTGCTGTAAAAATAGCGCGTGGTTCTTATCGTATTTATGTATCAACTCAACAGCAGTATTCATCTAATAGTGCGCGATTCTACATTACCCCTTAGTTATTTTCTCATCAAACCTCTTGTTTATTGAGACCTAGCGCTTGTGGTTGTATTTCGTTTGCCACGGGTTAATGCTTGTTGTAGAGCATAACAACAGTATTATGTTAAATAAAATCATTGAATATTCTGTAAAGAATAAACTCATCATAGGCCTAATGGTACTTGGCCTCATTGGAATTGGTATTTTTCAAATGACAAAATTACCGATTGATGCAGTACCCGATATCACAGACAACCAAGTGCAAGTTATCACGGTAGCACCTAATTATGGAGCAACGGATATTGAGCGTTTAGTTACTTTTCCCATCGAACAAGCCAATAGCAATATTCCTGGAATGAAAAGTATTCGAAGCTTTTCTCGCTTCGGGCTGTCTTTAATCACCATTGTATTTGAAGAAGACGTGGATATTTATTGGGCCCGCCAACAGGTAGGCGAACGTTTACAACAAGTGCAAAATGACATCCCCAAAGAAGTAGGACAACCAGAATTGGGACCTATTTCCACTGGATTAGGAGAAATCTATCAATACGTTGTTCGCCCAGAACCTGGCTATGAGAAACAATTCGATCTAACGGAATTGAGATCGATTCAAGATTGGATTGTTCGCCGCCAGTTAATTGCTGTAAAAGGAGTCGCAGAAGTAAGCAGTTTTGGAGGAAAATTAAAACAATATGAAATCGCCATTAACCCCAATCAACTAGATGCCAATGGCCTGACCATCAAAGATGTTTTTGATGCCCTCAATCAAAACAATGAAAATACAGGAGGAGCCTATATTGAAAAAGGCCCCACAGTTTTATACATTCGCTCTGAAGGGTTAATAGGCACAGTGGAAGACATTGAAAATATTGCCATTACTTCCAAAAATAGCGAATTTCCAATTCTCATTCGCGATATTGCGACCGTACAAATCGGACACGCGACCCGTTATGGTGCCATGACCTACAATGACCAAGGTGAAGTGGCTGGAGGTATTGTGATGATGCTAAAAGGAGAAAACAGCAACAACGTCATACAAGACGTCAAAGCACGTGTTGCTGAAATTCAGAAATCTTTGCCGAAAGGAGTCGTAATTGAACCTTTCTTAGACCGAACTAAGATGGTAAATAACGCCATTGGCACCGTAGAAACTAATTTATTAGAAGGGGCATTAATTGTCGTTTTAGTCTTGGTTTTATTTTTAGGGAACTTCCGTGCAGGATTATTAGTAGCTTCTATTATTCCTTTAGCCATGTTGTTCGCTATTTCCATGATGAATCTATTTGGTGTAAGCGGAAATTTAATGAGTTTGGGTGCGTTAGACTTTGGATTAATCATCGATGGAGCCGTCATCATTGTAGAAGCCGTCCTCCATCAATTTAGTCACAACAATAAATTCAAGGAAAAAGTATTGCTCAAACAAGAGGAAATGAACCAAACTGTCGTGCAATCAGCGTCAAAAATGATGAATAGCGCAGTATTTGGACAGATTATTATCCTCATTGTATACATTCCTATTTTAACCTTACAAGGAATCGAGGGAAAAATGTTTAAACCCATGGCCCAAACCGTAGCTTTTGCTTTATTGGGTGCCTTTCTACTTTCCTTGACTTATGTTCCGATGATGAGCTCCTTGATCTTAAGTCGAAAAGTGAGTACAAAACCTAATTTTGCCGATCGTTTTATGGCTAAATTGGAAAAAGTATATCAAAACGCCTTGGTCAAAGTATTGGAAATTCCCAAAACCATTTATACCATTGTTGCCCTATTATTTATCAGTGCCATTTATATCCTTTCCACTTTAGGAGGCGAGTTTATCCCTTCTTTAGAAGAGGGTGATTTTGCTGTGGATACCAAAGTATTAAACGGAAGTAATCTGACGACAACCATAGAAAGTACACAAAAAGCCGTACATATTTTAGTGACTCAATTTCCAGAAGTAGAAAAAGTAGTAACCAAAATTGGAAATAGTGAAGTTCCTACTGATCCGATGCCGATGGAAGCGGGAGATATGATGGTTATCCTCAAAGACAAAAAAGAATGGACCTCAGCTTCTTCCTTTCCTGAATTGGCTGAAAAGATGACCCTTGCACTAGAAGAAGTACCTGGTATTACCGTTGGTTTTCAATTTCCCGTACAAATGCGATTCAATGAATTAATGACAGGGGCTCGACAAGACGTTGTAGTCAAAGTATTTGGGGATAATCTCGATACACTCGCTTCAACGGCTAGTCAAATTGGACAAATTATCAACACCATCCCAGGTGCAGCCAACCTTTATGTGGAACCCATCACAGGAATGCCACAATTGTTAATTGAATATGACCGCGCTGCCATTGCTCGTCATCGTTTATCCATTAGTGAGGTTAATACTATTGTCAATACTTCTTTAGCGGGACAAAGCGCTGGAATGGTATACGAAGGCGAAAAAAGATTTGACGTTGTGGTGCGTATGAATGAGAAAAGTAAAAAAGACATTCAACAAATCCGCAACATATTAATTCCAACTCCATCAGGCGCTCAGATTCCATTGAGTCAATTAGCCCATGTGGATATCAAAGAAGGTCCAAATCAAATTCAACGCGAAAATGCCCAGCGTCGTATTTTTGTCGGCTTCAATGTCAAAGGACGAGACGTTCAAAGTATTGTAGAAGAATTGCAACAAAAAGTAGATGCTAAAATAACCTTACCCACAGGGTATCGCATTACCTATGGCGGTCAATTTGAAAATCTAAACGAAGCCAAAGAACGCTTAGCCATTGCTGTACCATTAGCCTTAGTTTTAATTTTTGTTTTATTGTTCTTCGCTTTCCGAGACATCAAAGAATGCTTAATGATTTTCACGGCTATTCCCCTTTCTATCATTGGAGGAGTATTTCTACTTGCCTTGAGAGGTATGCCCTTTAGTATCAGTGCGGGTGTTGGTTTTATTGCCTTGTTTGGTGTAGCTGTATTAAATGGGATTGTGTTAATTGCCGAATTCAACCGATTGCAAAAATCGGGAATTACCAATATTGTGTATGTGGTCGTTCGCGGTGCAAAGAGTCGATTGCGTCCCGTATTGATGACCGCTTCTGTTGCCTCGTTTGGATTCTTGCCTATGGCCTTGAGCAATGGAGCCGGAGCAGAAGTACAACGCCCTCTAGCTACCGTTGTCATTGGAGGATTAATTCTAGCCACTTTCTTAACTTTATTTATTTTGCCTTTATTATACATCACCTTTGAACAAAAGCTTAACTTTTCTTTCTTTAAAAAGAAAAAAGCCATTACCCTAGCAGCGACAATAGCATTGTTGCTCTTCACAAACAGTCAATCCTTCGCTCAGACACCTATTTCGTTGAATGAAGCTATTGATCGAGCTATGGCCAACAACCACGCCATTCGAACGGAACAACTGCGTTCAGACTTCGCTAAGGCCTTTATCCACACCGCAACGGATATTCCACAAACAACCATAGCAGGCGAGTTTGGACAAATTAACGGTCCGTATACCGATAATAAATTTAGTGTTAGTCAAGATATTGCCTTTCCTACCATTTACAATAGACAAAAAAAGGTATACCAAAAAACATGGCAGAAAAGCATTTTTGACCTTGAACTCAAAACCGTTGAAATCAAAAAAGAAGTAACCCAAAGCTTTTTCGATTACTTCTATTGGAAAGAGAAAGAACAATTACTGCATCAAGCCGATAGTATGTATACCTCCTTCTACACTAAAGCTACTTTGCGCTTTAAAAAAGGGGAAAGTACCATATTGGAACAGACCACGGCCAAAAATCAGTTGATCAAAATCCAAATGCAACTCGCTGAGATTGCACAAACGAAAAGCTTAGCGCAATTGCAATTGAAATACTTACTCAATACAGAGGAGGATTTACTTCCAATACTAGAAGAAAATAAAGTAGAATTACTGGGATTAGAACAAGATTTGGATCAAAATCCACAGTTAAAAATCGCAGAGCAAAATAACGAAATTGCCCATGCACAAACCCGATTGGAGCGATCAAAATTGTTACCTACCCTTCAACTGACTTACAACAACAGCAGTTTTATGGGATTAGCCGCGAATGATGTATACTACAATCGCCAAGATCGCTTTCACGCCTTTCAGGTTGGCTTAACCTTACCGCTTTTTGACTTCGGACAAAAGGGAAGGATTCGCGCCTCCAAAGAAGCAGAAAAAGTAGCGGAAGCAGAATTTACCCTGACAAAACAAAAGGTTATCAACCGTTATCAACAATTGTTGATAAACCTAACAAATAGTCAACAAGTATTGGCAAGTTATGAACAACAAGCACCGAAAGGAGCTGATGTTATCATGAAAACGGCAGAATTACAGTTCGTCAATGGGGAAATCAACTACTTAGAGTATGTTCTTTTAACCAATCAAGCCCTAGAACTGTTAAGCAATTACTTTGACGCCTTGAAAGCGTACAATGACACCGTCATCCAAATCAATTATCTAACTTCAAACAATTAGTATCATGTCTATCTTATATAAAACTATCCGTCCTTTTTCTCTTGCAGCACTGGGTTTTCTCCTATCTACTGCCTTTGTTCAATGCAAGGGAAATGAAACCACCACAGAAGAAGTAGTCGTTCAGGAAGAAACAGATATTGTACAATTAACAGACGCTCAACTGAAACACGTGGAGCTAGAAACTACAAAAATTCAGGAGCACACCATCGCAACCGTTTTAAAATTAAACGGAAAAATTGACGTTCCCCCTCAAAATTTAATCTCCGTGACTAATCCTTTGGGCGGCTACGTAAAACAAACGAAATTAATGCCAGGTATGCACATCAAAAAAGGGGAGCAAATTGCCATCATGGAAGATCCTCGTTATATTGAATTGCAACAAAACTACCTAATTGCCAAAGACAAATATGAATTTGCGAAGTTGGACTACCAACGTCAAAAAGACCTGAATGCGAGTCAAGCAAGCAGTGACAAAGTTATGCAACAAGCCCAAGCAGAAATGAATGCACAGCGCATTGCCATGAATGCACTAGGGCAACAATTGAGCTTGATTAATATCAATCCCTCGACCTTAACACACAATTCCATCAGTCGATCCATTGCTATTTACAGTCCGATTAATGGTTTTGTGAGTAATACTTATGTCAACATTGGAAAATATGTAACCCCCTCGGATGTGATGTTTGAACTGATTGACCCTTCAGATATCCATTTAAATTTGAAAGTGTATGAAAAGGATTTAGATAAATTAGAAGTAGGACAACGCGTGGTGAGTTTCACCAACAACAATCCTGCGAAAAAATACGAAGGAGAAATTGTACTAATTAGCATGGATGTCAATACAGAAGGAACATCAGAAGTACACTGTCATTTCGAGAATTTTGAAAAGAACCTTTTACCAGGGATGTATATGAATGCGGAAATTGACACCCATTCTTCCTTAACCAAAGCACTACCAGAGGAAAGTGTGGTTTACTTTGAAGGCAAACACTTCATTTTTGTTGAAACGGGTAAACAAACCTATCAACTAACCGCTGTAGAAGTTGGAGAAACAGAAAACGGTTTCACAGCTATTCTCAATGCGGATGCATTAACCAATAAAACTATCGTTTCAAAAGGCGCTTATACGCTATTAATGAAACTCCGAAATACAGAAGAAGAAGAATAAACTAAAAAGTCCAGCACATGCTGGACTTTTTTATGGTTTTATCGTACAATAAATAATTTCAGAACAATCCCCTCCTTTGACCACAACCTCAAATTTGAGCGCTGTATCTCCATAATAGGGATTGGTACGCACAACTAGTCTTCCATCTCCTACTTTTTGAACCGTATAATTGGAGGTTCCATAACTCTCTACACTGCGTTCTTCGTACATATACCCCTCATCTCCTACTTGTCCAATTTGAACTTTTTGAATGATGTGATAGGGTTTAGGATTAACATCTACCAATTCTTCTCCTCCCGTATTGGGAAAAGTCAGGTACCTGCGGCTAACCTGGGTTGATCCTTTGCATTTGGAAGAATCGCGATCCCACCACTCTACACAAGCGGAAGATAATCCCGCACAAACAAGAGCGATGAAAATTACTTTATTTTTTTTCATTTTGGTTTTGATCAAAAGCGCTCAAAAATAAGTCAATTTGAAGTAAAAAAACAAGGAACCTCAAATAATGGTTCTGCTTTTCTTATTTTTGTTCAACTAAAGGGCTAACTCCAAAAAGCAATGCTGCATTTGTTGTTTGCTACTTGCACTTATCCTTGAAAAAGTAAGGCATCACATTCATTTTTTATCCATTATTTTAAACTTCTAACTATGTACAACTACTTTAGCAGTATCCTTCTACTTCTATTCACTTCTTTCGTTTATCCCCAATCAGACAAATTAAAGATTGAAAAACTCAATGACCATATGTATGTGTATACAACCTATCAAGAGTTCAAAGGAGTAGAATACTCATCCAATGCGTTGTACATCGTAACTGATGAAGGGGTTATTCTCTTGGATACACCTTGGGACAAAACCCAATATCAACCCTTAGTGGATCATATTAGAACGCAACACCACAAAGAAATTAAATGGGTAATTACCACACACTTTCACGAGGACCGTTCGGGAGGTTTAGCGTATTTCAACGAGGCAGGTGCAGAAACGTATACGTATGCCCTAACGAATGAAATTCTAGGACAGCGCAAGGAACCTCAAGCTACTTTTACATTTGGCAAAGAGAAAACCTTTACCTTGGGCAACGAAAAACTAACCGTTTATTTTTTAGGAGAAGGACACAGTAAAGACAATACGGTAATCTGGTTTCCCAAAGAAAAAGTTTTATATGGAGGTTGTTTAATCAAAAGTGCAGAAGCAACCACCATTGGCAATATAGAAGACGGCAATACAGCAGCTTGGCCTCAGACAATCAACGAAGTAAAACGCAAGTTTAAAAAAGCTAAAGTTATTATTCCAGGACATGATGCTTGGAATCAAGCAGGTCATATTGAAAATACGGAACGCATCTTAGCGGCCTATCATGCACAAAAATTAAAAAATAACAAGTAAATAGAATAGTAAACCCATAAACTTAAGATTATTAACAGCAAATAGCTTGTGGTGAAGTTTTTAATCTTAAAGTCTTTTATTACTTTTGCACTATGGCAAAACAAGATGATATTTTTAAGAATGTTATTTCGCATGCAAAAGAGTATGGATACATTTTTCCATCTAGCGAAATATACGATGGTTTAAGCGCAGTATATGACTATGCTCAAAACGGTGTAGAATTAAAGAGAAACATTAGAGAGTACTGGTGGAAATCCATGGTACAAATGCACGAAAATATTGTAGGAATTGATGCCTCAATCTTTATGCATCCAACCACTTGGAAGGCTTCAGGTCACGTTGATGCATTCAATGATCCTTTAATTGACAACAAAGACAGTAAAAAGAGATATAGAGCAGACGTTTTAATTGAAGACTACTGTGAAAAATTACACCAAAAAGCATTAAAAGAAATTGAAAAAGCGAAAAAGCGCTTTGGAGAGTCTTTTGATGAGGAGCAATTTATTGCGACTAACCCACGTGTGGTAGAATACTACGCAAAGAAAAAAGAAATTTTAGAGCGCATGGCTCGCGGTTTAGATACGGGAGATTTAGCGGATGTAAAAGCCCTAATCGAAGAGTTGGAAATTGCGGATCCTGAAACAGGTTCTAAAAACTGGACCGAAGTACGTCAATTCAACTTGATGTTTGGTACAAAATTAGGAGCTTCTGCAGATACAGCGATGGATTTATACCTTCGTCCAGAAACAGCTCAAGGTATTTTCGTTAACTTCCTAAACGTTCAAAAAACAGGGCGTATGAAGATTCCTTTTGGTATCGCTCAAACAGGGAAGGCCTTCCGAAACGAAATCGTTGCTCGTCAGTTCATCTTCCGCATGCGTGAATTCGAACAGATGGAAATGCAATTCTTCGTGAAACCAGGAGAAGAAATGAAATACTACGAGTATTGGAAAGATACGCGTTTAAAATGGCATTTATCGCTAGGTTTAGGAGCGGAAAACTACCGTTACCACGACCATGAAAAATTAGCACACTATGCCAATGCTGCTACTGATATTGAATTCAACTTCCCATTCGGATTTAAAGAATTAGAAGGAATTCACTCCCGTACAGATTTCGATTTAAAAGCACACGAACAATTCTCTGGTAAGAAATTGCAGTTCTTTGACAACGAAACGAACTCTTCTTATGTTCCTTATGTAGTAGAAACATCAGTAGGATTGGATCGTATGTTCTTATCTGTATTCTCAAAATCACTTCAAGAAGAAACACTTGAAGATGGAACAACGAGAACGGTATTGAAATTACCTGCGGTATTAGCCCCAACTAAAGCGGCAATCTTCCCTCTAGTGAAAAAAGATGGTTTACCAGAAATCGCACAGGAGATTATTGAAGACTTGAAATGGGATTTCAACGTAGCTTACGATGAAAAAGATGCAGTAGGGCGTCGTTACCGCCGTGCGGATGCTTTGGGTACTCCTTTCTGTATTACAGTGGATCACCAAACCCTAGAAGATAAAACGGTTACAATTCGCCACAGAGATACGATGAAACAAGATCGCGTTGCAATTGCTGATCTTCGAAACATCATCAACGAAGAAGTGTCGATGAAAAACTGGTTAAAGAAAATGATGTAATACATATAAAACGAGGGTATCCACAAGATAACCCTCGTTTTTTTTATTATCATCTACTTGTACTTTAAGTCTCTTAATTGCTGTACTGTTAATCCCGAAACGACTTCTCCTTTTATTTTTACCTCAGAGACATCAAGTTCTTCACACCGCCAGTCCACTGTAATAATAGTATCTTTCTTGTGTAGAGAAAAACGCAATTCCCCTTTTCTCTTAATGATCGTATCTCCTTTTTCAAGAAGTTCTGAATAACAACCTAACCATCTTGTTTCATCTACACAAGTACAAGGTTTCTTTGTAAGTAGATGTACTCCTTTTGATTTTAAATTATATGCGCTTGATGATGGTCGCCTCTCAACGATTTGCAGGCATTCAATAGTAGATACATACTTTTTATTTGCTTCACAATCAATTTCAAAACAAGAAGAAAAAAGCAGCAATACGCCACAAGCACTTATTTTTGTTACACTCTTCATTCCAACCAATTTTTTACTGTTTCAATTCCTTTACTCAACTTATACACCTCAGCCTTGGATCTTGTATATCCTCCCCCCAAACCTATACCATAATTAATTGTCGTTGTTTGCACTCCTGAGCTGCTCAATACTCCATTTTCAAAAATAGATCGTGTCCTAGACATCCCTAAAATTCCTATTTGCCCTGTCCATCCTAAATCATATCCTCCTAAGCCTTGTAAAACATCTTTACTTTGACCATAATTATCGTGAAACCCAATATTACCCGTTGCAGCAAATCCTGGTCGAGATAATTCCAAGCCAAAGTCAAAGCTCCCTCCAATCACGATGGCAATATCCTGATGTGTAGCTACAATACTAAAATTAAAGCTTGCAGAAAAAAAACCACCACTTCCACCAAAACCAACACCCAAACTCATTGCATCAGGCGAATAATTACCGTACTTACCCGATGGAACGTTGTAGAAATAAGGATAATGCTTTTTAACAGGCGCTACAATCACAATCTCTTCTAAATATTTTTTGGGTGTCAGTTGCTGTTGTAATCGCTGTAGTTTTCGAATCCGTTCATCTGGTACATAGTCAAAATAATAGTTCATGTTAATATCAGAAAAACTAACAGTTCCAGTAAAAAAAGAGTTGAATCTGTTTTTTTTCTGATAATACCCATACCCATAAACCAAATAATCTAACTGAGACCCCTGTTTAACTTCATAAACAAAAGTCAAATAATCAACAATTCGAATTGATAAAATATACTTTTCCATTGAAAATCAATCATTTATTAAGAATATAGAGTAAACCTTCAAGAATGATACCACGAATCCATTATAGTTCGTTCATTCCCCTGAACTTCATTTGCGTTTTCCTTTCTTAATGTAGGTTAAGTACTTCTCCTTCAGAACATCCGTATCTTTGTATCATTGATAATCACAAAATATAACCGATATGAAAAAAATAGCTTTATTCGTGGTAGCTGCCTTATTTTCAGTTACTTCATTTGCACAAACAAAATGGAATGTTGATCCGATGCACTCATTCTTAAACTTCTCAGTGAAACATTTAGGAATTTCTTTTGTAGATGGTCGCTTTGACAAATACGAAGGAACTTTTGTAGGAAATCCAGAAGATTTAACCAAAGGTACCTTCAACTTTACAGTGGATTTAAACAGCATCAATACCAGTGTAGAAATGCGCGATAACCACCTAAAATCAGCAGACTTTTTTGACACTGCTAAATATGCTTCAATGAAGTTTGACAGTAAGTCAATCAAAAAAACAGGGAAAGATAAATATGAACTAGTAGGAAACTTAACAATTAAAAACATCACAAAACCTGTAACATTCCAATTGACTTATGGTGGTTTATTAGCAGATGATGGAAATGGAAATACAAAACTTGGTTTCCAAGCGACTACGACAATCAACCGTTTTGATTTTGATGTAGCTTATGATCCGTCAGGACAAGCTATTGGAAAAAACGTTGATATTACAGTGAATTTAGAATTCAGTAAAGCGAACTAATCCTTTATATATTTTCAACTAAAAAGGGCCCACTAATACAAGTAGGCCCTTTTTTATATTTCATCGTTTTCAATAACAACAAGATTATACGTTACATGTTCAACAGCTGCATTGCGAATCCGATCAGCTACTTTAGAAACCGCCACGGGTCGATAAGATTTGAACATTCCCATGCGGTTGAGGAAGGTCAAGATTTTCACTCCTATATCTTCTCCTTTGCGATTGGAATTCGGTCGAATCAGTGAGCTCGGTCGAATGATGATGGTACGGCTAAAGTGCAATTGAGCAATGGCTTGTTCAATTCTACCTTTGAGATACAAATAAAAAACCTTACTGCGGTAATCGGCTCCTTTGGAGGATACAAGAACAAAAGTTTGTATGGATTTTGCCTTGCAGTATTTGGCAAACTGCACCACATAGTCGTAATCAATATGCCATTGGTTGGTTTTTCCTCCCGCTTGCTTCTTGGTCGTTCCCAAACAGCTAAAAGCAATATCACCTTCAATGAGATGATGCCATTGTCCCATTTTTTCAAAATCGACAACGTGGCAAATCAGCTTTGGATGTTGAATATCCCAAGGACTACGCACAAAAATTTCGACAAAATGGTAGCGATCGTCACACAAAAGTTGACGGACTAATACTTTTCCAACGGCTCCTGTGGCGCCAATAATTACAGCTCTCATAACAGTAAATTACAAAAAAAACTTCAAGAAGTTATTTCTTTTTTAAATTTTCTTCACTTACATCCTCAATCCCTAAGCTAAACAACCTCAGTTATTCTTCAAAAATACCTGAAACATAATACAACTTATCTCCTAACCTTGCAAAAGTTGAGTTTTCATAATGTTGTTGTTCCTGACCACTTGGATCTTTAAAATACGCGCGAAATACCACATTCAAGGCGGAAGCAGATACAATCTCCAATCGCATCCATTGATTTTCACTCGCCCATTGTAAAATGGATTTTTTACTATATAAATGACGCGCGCTCGGATGCGTCGTTTCAATCAGGTATTTTGCATTCGCCAATACATAAGCAGTATAGCGTGAACGCATTAAGGCCTCTGCTGTTGTTGGGTTTTGTTCTCCTTTGAGTAAAGGCATACAGCAAGTTTCCAGTGTAGATCCACTTCCACAAGGACATTCCATAAAGTTAAGCTTTTAATTGTTGTTCTAAATCTCCTACAATCTTTTGCATCTTGGCCAATCGCACTAAATCTTCATCAATATCCGTCGAATCAATCATCATCTTTAATCGCCCTTTTATCTCCTCTGCTAATCGCTCTGCTTCCACCGTTCTTCCTTGTTCCACCATTTGCTTTAAAATGATTATTAACTTTTCCATGAATTTTTTCTTTTTGCTTATACTGTACAAAGATATTGGTTGCTTTCATTTAAAAGAAGTTTTTTATGGGTGGGATTTCTGTTATTTTTAAGTCTATCAATCTTCTTTTTATGCTCAAAGATCTCCTTCATTTCCTTTTTCCCAAAAGTTGTCCTGGCTGTTCCATCCTGCTCTTGACGCATGAAGTCTTGTTGTGTACGGTTTGTCGCGCGACTTTACCCTTTACCCATCAGCACCAAAGTGCCACCAATGAAGCCCTAGGGAAATTCTACGGAAAAGTGAAAATACAACAAGCGAGTTGCTTATTATACTACGCTAAAGGCGGCCTTGTTTCCAACCTGCTCCATCAATTAAAATACAACAACCAGCCTAGCATCGCTTTTGTCCTCGGTCAATTATATGCGGAATTATTAGCGGATGACCAAGCTTTTCCTTCCGTAGATTATATTGTGTCTGTCCCTTTGCATCCCAAAAAACTCAAACAACGAGGCTACAATCAGGTCGATGGATTTGCCACTGCTTTGTCTCAACATTTTCAAATTCCCATTCACTCTTCTGTTTTGGCAAAAGTAGAACGAACAGCTTCTCAAACAACAAAGAGCTTTCAAGAACGCATCAAATCCAAACCCGCTGTTTTTCAACTTCAATCAACTCCCAATTTAGCGGGTAAACACTTTCTTCTTCTAGACGATATCTTAACCACAGGGAGCACCTTGGAAAATTGCGCCAAGTTATTGTTACAAATCCCTGATAGCAAGGTGAGTATTTTGTGTTTAGCCTATACAAAATAAAGTTTTTAAGGGCTGATATTTTCTAAGTAAAAAATATAATTGTTACTTTGCCTTTTCAAAACAAACCTATGTCGAAGTTTCGTCTTTATTTTTTTACCTGTTTACTCGTTTTATGCGTAACTTGTTTTTCAAATTGTGCTAAAAGAGGATTTATTTCCGGTGGTCCTATGGATACCTTGCCTCCTGTTGTATTAAAAAGTTACCCAGAGAACTACTCTATTAACTTTGACCAGGATGAGATTCGAATTGAGTTTGATGAATTTATCAAATTGAAAAACGCCAATCAAAACTTAATTGTATCTCCACCGTTGAAGAACAATCCAGATATCTCCCCTATGGGAAGTCCAAAAAAGGTAATGACTATTAAATTAAAGGATACGCTTCATCCCAATACAACCTATAGTTTTAATTTTGGCGACGCGATTACAGACAACAATGAAGGAAATGTATTAAAGCAATTTAAATACATCTTCTCTACAGGTAGCTACATTGACTCCCTTAAACTAGAAGGTACTATACAATCCGCTCATAAATTAAAAACAGACAACTTTGTCAATGTGATGTTGTATGATGCAACCACGTTTAAAGACTCCACGGTATATAAAGAAAAGCCCTTATATATTACCAATACACTAGATTCCTTAACTACTTTTTCTATCGAAAATATCAAGGCTGGAACCTATTATGCAGTTGCTTTAAAACAAAAGAACAATACCTATATGTTCAATCCCGAGCAAGATAAGATTGCTTTTATCCAGGATACTATTGTTATTCCTACAGATAAAAAATACAATCTTGTTCTGTTCAAATCAGAAGAAAAATTCTCGGCAAAACGCCCTGCGCAGATTTCTGAAAACAAGTGGTACTTACCTTATAAAGGAAATAAAGAGGGGGTAAAAATAAAGGTGTCTAAAAACGACAGTTTAATCCAAAGTGCTTACACTCCATTAGAAGGAAAGGATTCTCTTCAGGTATGGTTTCCTAAGGTTATTGCGGATTCACTTCATATTGCGGTCAGTAAAGACGATTATTTAGAAACCTTTACGGTGCGACCACGAGTAAAAATGAAAGAAGTGGACACCCTAAGTGTAACAGCAAAGAACAACAATATCGACTTCAAAGAGAATTTCACTTTAAAGACGTCAACGCCAATTGCAACAGTAAATAAAAACTTAATTCAAATTATCAACAAAGACTCTCTTCCAGTTTCTTTTGAAGTTCAAGAATTCTTAGCCGAGCAAAAGGTAACTTTGTTATTTGAGAAAAACCAAGAAGAATTATATTCCATCCAGTTATTGCCACAAGCTTTAACGGATCTCTTTGGCCACGCCAATGACACCCTAAAATACGCGTTGAAAACAACGAAACACACAGATTATGGAAATTTAAACCTCAAGTTAAGTGCTGTGAAACGTTACCCTATTATTGTTGAACTGATTGATGAACAAGAAAAGGTATACGCGACGCAAATCGTCAAAGAACCACAAGTTGTTCCTTTCGATTTATTACCTCCTCGAAAGTATTACGTTCGAATCATTTATGACGACAACCAAAATGGCAAATGGGATACGGGGTATTATTGGGACAAACGTCAACCAGAAGAGACCTTCTATTCCAAAGAACCAATTGACGTACGCGCCAACTGGGATATCAACCAAGATTTAAACTTAAATTAGTACCTGTTGCAGGATTGAGCACTGACAACAAGGATCTTATATCTAAAACAACATAAAAATGCCCCTTGATATAGAAAATCAAGGGGCATTTATTTATGCAGAACCTTTTGTTACTAATTTTCTTTTTTCACCTCCAAGGCATCTTCAAGAATATTTTTAAAACCCTTGTGTAAATATTTAACTAAAAAAAGAAAACGAATCCAAAAAAAGCAACCCAGAACACTATAAATCAATAAATTACAAACATAGTTAAATAAGTATTAAAATAATTTTTTCACACTTTCCTGCTATACATTTGGTCTATCAAAATTAAAATTTAATCCACGATGAGATTAACAAAAATGACTTTAGCTATCGCATTTGTAGCTATCGCTTTCGCTTCTTGTAAAGATCAAAAAGAAGCTCCTGTGACTGAAGAAACAGCAACTACTGAAGTAGTAGAAGAAGCTACAGCACCTGTGACTGTAGACACTAAAGTATTAGTTGCTTCTTGGACACAACCTAACCCTATTAATGACAAAGAAGTACAAGGTTTCGAATTAAAAGAAGACGGAACAGCTGCTTCAATTAATATGGCAACACTTAAAACAAACAAGTGGTGGGTAGAAGGAGATAAATTGTTCTTAGAGCAAGAAAGCATCGGTAATGGTACGTCAAGTGTTGACACGGTATCCTACCAATTTGAGGTGGTTGACGGTACGACCTTAAACCTAATTAACGGTGAGTCTAAAGACTCTTTCACTAGAAAATAATCTTTTTTCGAGATTTAGTAGATGAAAACAAAACAAACTGTACTTGCATTGGCTTTTGTAGCTCTTGCATTCGCTTCTTGTAAAGATCAAAAAGAAGCAACCGTAGTAGAAGAAACTACAACAGTAACAGAGCAAGCTGCTCCAGAAGTAGCACCTGCTCAAGCATTAGTGGGAGTTTGGACACAAACAAACCCAGCAAATCCAAGCGTACAACAAGGATTTGAATTAAAAGCAGACGGAACCATGGTAGCTGTAAATGATCCAGCTATGGCATTTACCAAATGGAAACTAGTGGATAACACCCTTGTTTTTGAAAGTGAAGTTGCCAATAACGACCCTGCTTCAGTGAAAGTTAGTAGCTTGAAATACGAACTAGTAGATGGCAAAACCCTTACACTTGAAGTTGAAGGAGCTATCCAATCGTTTACAAAACAATAAAATCCATTCTTTTTATAACAAAAAGCTACCCCTTAGGGTAGCTTTTTTATTTATCAGGTACTAATGGATTGACGGACTCCTTTGCTTTTTCAATTATTTAATCGCAATCTCATCGGCATCTTTCAGAAATGCGAATCGATTTCTCGCTTTATCTTGGATTGCTTTATCTAAAGTACAATATTGTACAGTTGTTCCTAACTGAGGTTCAATAAGATACTGCCCCATATAATCAATCACTTGAGAATGTCCACTATATTGATTGTCATTTTGATCCTCTCCACTGCGATTAACTCCCACCACATAGCTCATATTTTCAATTGCACGCGCTTTTAAGAGTGAATCCCAAGCATAGATGCGTTGATCAGGCCAACTGGCAACATACAACAACAAGTCATAAACCTCCCCAATATTACGGGCAAAAGCTGGGAAGCGCAAATCGTAACACACCAATGGACAGATATTCCAGCCTTTATACTGAACGATTAAACGTTCCGTTCCAGGTGCATATACTTTTTCTTCGCCTGCGAGTGAAAATAAATGACGCTTATCATAGGTTTTAAATTCCCCTGTGGGCCAAATAAAAAATAAACGATTGTAGAATTGATTTCCTTCTTTGATAACGATACTACCCGTTAAGGCAAAATCAAGCGATTTACAGCACGATTGCAACTCTTTGATAAACTTGTCCTCCATCGTCATAAAAACGCGCTCAGGGTTCATGGTAAAGCCTGAAGTGAACATTTCTGGTAATACAACCAAATCCGTTCCGCTTTCAATCTGATGCAATTGTTTTTTGAAATAAGTCGTGTTTTTCTGTACATCCTCCCAAACTAGAGGTGCTTGAATCAAAGCTACTTTCATACGTTTCTTTTAGGTCATTCAAAAATACGAAATATTCTCTATTGCTGGTTGTTGCGTGTTGTCGGTTGACTGTTGTTGACTGTTGTTAGTTGACTGTTGTTGATTAACCACGTGAACATCAAACGACAAACATCAAACGACAAACAACCATCAATAATCCTATTTCGTTTATATCGAACTACTGATGATTTTCATGTGTACAAAGTTCCTTGTATTTCTCAAATATTTGTTGAAAGAACACAAACCTCTCCTGACTTTTATAGTCAAGTTTAGCTAATTTTTTAGGAAATCCGGCTGCTATTCTTTCTGCAATATACTCCGATTTAGCTGCTTTAAATTCAGCCAATGCCTTTTTATACTCTTCTTTATAATTCTTTGAATCGATGTAATTCTCTTGCAAATACGTCTGAAAAGCTTCACAATTTTTATCCATCAACATCATAAACTGAGCGGCTTCACGATCAGTTCTGCGATAAGCGTCATGAAAGAAGAAAAAGTAATCGGTATTGGCTACTGGAAAATAAAAATGAGTAAATATCAATTTTCCATTATCTAAAATTAAAAGTTTTGCATATGGAATATCCTTATAGGTATTTAACGGGTAGAAATCCACAAAGTACTTGTCTGAAAAGGTGTACTTTTTATCAAATTTTCTAACGCGAATCGGGTGATAGACTGTTGACCAATTTTCCTTTTTTTTATCAAAAATCTCAACAGATACTACATCATTAGATGAAACAGAACGATAATCTTTTGCGCCATCATTCTTAAACTTAAATTCATAAGGGTCATCATAGTGGTACCCAAAAACTAGGAATTTTTCTTTTATCTTTCCAACTTCTCTAGTACCATTCTTAAACGTAAGAACAGTTTTTCCTCGATTAGCACCTGTACCAGCGAAACCAAGCTGGCCATAACTAATAAAAGAAGTACATGCAAATAAAATGCACAGTAGTAAGGTTTTCATTAAATTATAAAATATTATGTTAATAGGCGCCAAATATAAGTTAATGAAAGTTAGAAATGAAGTAATTAAAAATAAAAAAAGCAGCACAAATTGTGCTGCTTTTTTCTTTTTCAAAAAAATATTAAAATCCTCTATAAGGCTGCTTTTAAGTATTCTCTGTTCATACGAGCAATATTCTCTAGAGAAATACCTTTTGGACATTCTACCTCACAAGCACCTGTATTTGTACAGTTACCGAAGCCTAAAGCGTCCATCTCAGCTACCATGTTCATTACACGGTCTGCTGCTTCTACCTTACCTTGTGGCAACAAAGCAAATTGAGAAACTTTTGCAGAAACGAATAACATAGCTGATGAGTTTTTACACGTTGCCACACATGCTCCACATCCGATACAAGTTGCAGCGTCAAATGAGCGGTCTGCATCGTGTTTAGGGATTGGAATAGCGTTAGCATCTTGCGTATTACCAGAAGTATTTACCGAAATAAATCCTCCAGCGTGTTGAATTTTATCAAAAGCTGTACGGTCTACTACTAAATCCTTGATTACAGGGAAAGCTTTTGCTCTAAATGGCTCAATATAAATCGTATCACCATCTTTGAACTTTCTCATGTGTAACTGACAAGTAGTAATTCCTCTGTCTGGTCCGTGAGCTTGTCCATTAATAAACAATGAACACATTCCACAAATACCTTCACGACAGTCGTGGTCAAATGCTACGGGATCATCCCCTTTCTCGATTAGCTCGTTGTTTAAAACATCAAGCATTTCTAAGAAAGACATATCAGGAGAAACATTATTGATTTTGTACTCAACTATTTTTCCTTGTTCTTTAGCGTTTTTTTGACGCCATATTTTTAATGTAAGATTCATCTGCATCGAATTTTTACAACAAGATATGATTCAAGAATCAATACCTCAATATTATTTATAACTACGAGTTACCAACTTAATGTTTTCATACACCAACTCTTCTTTGTGTAGAACAGCATCTCTAGGATTTCCTTTGTACTCCCATGCAGCTGCATAAGCAAAGTTCTCATCATCACGTTGTGCTTCCCCATCTTCTGTTTGGTGTTCTTCGCGGAAGTGACCTCCACAAGATTCTTCACGGTGTAAAGCATCTTTCGCAAACAATTCACCTAACTCTAGGAAGTCAGCAACTCTAAGCGCTTTTTCTAACTCTTGGTTAAAGCTATCTGCAGTTCCAGATACTTTCACATCTTTGTAGAATTCTTCTCTCAATGCAGCAATTTCGTCCATTGCTTCGTTTAGACCTTGTGCATTACGAGCCATACCTACTTTATCCCACATGATTTTACCTAATTTTTTGTGGAAGTAATCTACCGAATGTGATCCTTTATTGTTCATTAAGTGATCAATCATGTCTTGTACATTTTTCTCCGCAGCAACGAATTCTGGTAAGTCAGTTGGAATTGCACCTGTACGAATATCATCAGCTAGGTAATCCCCGATTGTATAAGGTAATACGAAATATCCATCTGCTAAACCTTGCATCAAAGCAGAAGCTCCTAAACGGTTTGCTCCGTGATCTGAGAAGTTAGCCTCACCAATTACATAACATCCTTCGATTGTAGACATTAAGTTGTAATCTACCCATACACCACCCATTGTGTAGTGAACAGCTGGATAAATCATCATTGGTGTAGTGTATGGATCCTCATCAACGATTTTCTCATACATTTGGAATAAGTTTCCGTATTTATTCTCTACAACGTCTCTACCTAATTTGTAAACTAATTTCGCATCGTTTTCATCCAAGTGGTGAATACGCGCTTGTTCTTTACCGTAACGCTCAATCGCTGAAGCGAAGTCTAAGTAAACTGCTTCACCTGTTGCGTTAACTCCATATCCAGCATCACATCTTTCTTTAGCTGCACGAGACGCAACGTCACGTGGTACTAAGTTTCCGAATGATGGATATCTTCTTTCTAAGTAGTAATCTCTATCTTCTTCTGCAATTTGAGTTGGTTTTAATTTTCCTTCTCTAATTGCAACTGCATCTTCCATTTTCTTTGGAACCCAAATACGTCCATCATTACGCAAAGACTCAGACATCAAAGTTAATTTTGATTGGTGGTCTCCTGTAACAGGAATACAAGTTGGGTGAATTTGTGTAAAACAAGGGTTAGCAAAGAATGCTCCGCGTTTGTGTGCTTTCCAAGCAGCAGTAACGTTAGAACCCATTGCATTTGTAGACAAGAAGAATACGTTTCCGTAACCACCTGTAGCGATAACTACTGCGTGTCCTGAGTGACGTTCAATCTCCCCGTTAATTAAGTTACGAGCGATAATACCTCTTGCTTTTCCATCTACTAATACTAAGTCTAGCATTTCGTGACGGTTGTACATTTTGATCTTACCACGACCAATTTGACGATTCATTGCAGAGTAAGCTCCTAACAATAATTGTTGACCTGTTTGTCCTTTTGCGTAGAATGTACGAGAAACTTGTGTTCCCCCGAACGAACGGTTGTCTAATAAACCACCGTACTCACGCGCTAATGGCACACCTTGAGCCACACATTGGTCAATAATATTTGCTGAAACTTCAGACAAACGGTGAACGTTTGCTTCACGAGCGCGGTAATCTCCACCTTTTACAGTATCATAGAATAATCTGTAAATCGAGTCACCATCTCCTTGGTAGTTTTTCGCCGCGTTAATCCCTCCTTGTGCTGCAATTGAGTGCGCACGACGAGGTGAATCTTGATAACAAAATGCTTTTACATTATAACCAAGCTCTGCTAAAGTTGCAGCAGCTGATCCACCAGCTAATCCTGTTCCAACAACAATAACATCAATGTTACGTTTATTCGCAGGGTTTACTAATTTAATGTGGTTTTTATAATCAGACCATTTCTTATCGATTGGTCCTTGAGGTATCTTTGAATCTAATTTCATAATCAATTTCTTTAGGACTATTTAATAAAGTGAATGTATAATGGAATGATCGCAAATAAAGCTGGTACTAAGTATGCGAATGCATAACCTAATCCTTTAATCAAACAGTTATACTTTGGATTATTTATCCCTAAAGATTGGAATGCACTTGCAAAACCATGAGATAAATGGAATCCAAGAACAATCATTGCGATTACATATAAAATTGTGCTAATCAATCCTGTAGAAGGATCTTTGAAAAACTCAATTGTAATTTTATGTAAATCTTTGTAACCATCTGCAATTTTTAAGTCCATGCCTTTTTGATAAAACGCAGTTCCTTTAATTTCCAATTGTCCCATTTCAACCGCTCTTACATCGATTGGTTGCTCTTGAACTGTTTTGTAAATTGTAATGGGTTCCTCTTGACCTTCAACTTTAACTTCTATTGTTTGCAAAGGCATAGCCGAAAAGTGCATTTTCGCCCAGAAATTTACCATGTGCGTTACAATAAAAACTAACAATAAAGTCCCTAAAATCGCCATGTTACGAGAAGCCCATTTGCTGTTTGCACCAGCGTTGTTCTTCGCATATCCGATTGGACGAGCTTTTTTGTTTTGAACCGTAAGAACTATACCATCAATCGCGTGGAAAAGGATTGATATATACGTTAAATAAGATAATACTTTTACAGCTGGATTAGTTGTCATGAATAAGGCATACTCATTGAATTTTGACGCATCCCCAAAAATCAACTGAAGATTCCCTATCAAGTGACCAACTAAAAACAAGCATAAAAATAACCCTGTAAGAGACATCCAATATTTCTTTGCAATGGATGACTTTAAAAGTGCAGATTTTGCCATAATGTAATTTTAATTGTTTTTCTTGAAAAAATCTCTCAAAAATACACCTAATTAACGTTATCCACAATGCGTGAACGTTTATTTATATTGAATATAAACAAAGTTTTTTACCTTATTTCACTTAAAAAAAAATTAGATTGAAACTAGATTTAAGACTAAATAGTATATTATCTTAAAAGATTCTAAAACGACTTTAAAATATTCGCATCTATAACAAGAATAAAGTCAGCTAAACCTAGATTGAGTTTTTCGAAATTCCCCACTTCATCCGCCTCAACCATGGTAATTGTCGCTACTTTCAACTGAGGAGCGTAATTTTTTAAATACCAAAATATACCCTCATAGTTATTGCTGTGATAAGAACCATTATAGTGAACAAAAACTTTATCTGCCACCTGATTGGACTGAATAAAATGTGCCATTGTTGCATCTTTAATTGCTTGAGCTTTTGGTAAATTCTCATTCACATGATCTGCATCAAACATCGTCAACATCTCTTTATACCCAGGCAATTCTGGATCATAAGGAAAAGGAAGTGGTGCAATCCATGCTTTTTCTTCTACTTTCAATGTATCCAAAGCTTCCATCCCTCCTTTAAACAACAAACTCGCATAACGACGCGGAACATTCGTTGCAATAAAAGGAAAATTACTTTGCTTCGCATACTCTACCAACGGACGGTAATCTCCTTTGTAATTATTCCACAAACGCACCTCTTTAGAAAATTCTTCTTCTGAAATTTTTCCCGTCACATAAGCTGTCAAGCCTCCTTGATTATCTGCTTCAAACATTTCTGCTCCTAACACCAATTCTCGTTTTGCTCCTAAACTTTGTGTTACTTTCAACTGCAACCAATGTCCCAACGAGTTATTGTGGTATTCCCCAAACAAAACTACGTCCGATTTTTCCAATGTTTTAATCATCTGTTTATAGGTCACCTGCTTTCCTTTTGCATTGTAAATTTGATAAGGTTGTCCCTCACTTGCAAAAACGGTTCCCATGATTAAAGCGAATAATACGGTATAAATATATTTCATGTTTATTATTTTTATAAGCATCAAAGATAATTCTATTTGAATAATTTAGAATAAATAAAAATAAAAATACCTATTAACATAAAGCAATTCTAGAGTAGAAAGTTTTTTTTTTGTTTCTCAACCTTTACTTTTGTCTACTCAACAAACTATTTCGAATGACTCCAACATCATTACTATACAAAAACATTCAACTTAATTACTACGATCAAGGCAAAGGAAGTGCACTAATTTTTTTGCATGGTTTCTTAGAAAACGGCAAAATGTGGGAATCTTACCTCCAACACTTCTCAGCCAAATACCGCGTAATTAGCCTTGATTTATTGGGTCATGGAGATACTGGTTGTCTAGGTTATGTACACAGTATGGAAGATATGGCCGATGCCGTTCATGCTGTAATTGCTCACTTAAAATTAAAAAAAGTCACTTTAATCGGACATTCCATGGGCGGTTATGTGTCTTTAGCTTTTGCTGAATTGTATCCCGACAACGTCAAAAACCTCATTTTAATTAATTCAACCGCTCGTGCCGATAGTGCGGAACGCGTTCAAAATAGAAATCGAGCGATTGATCTCATCAAAAAAAATGCTCCGATGTTTATCACCATGGCCATCAATAACTTATTCGCCGATCACATCAGACCCTTACACGAGCAAGAGATCAATCACACCCGAGAAGAAGCGTTAAAAACGACAACACAAGGCGTTATTGCAGCTTTAGAAGGAATGAAAACGCGCATCGACAGAGAAGTCCTCCTGCACTTCGCTCCTTATTCCATTACCCTTATCTTGGGCCAAGAAGATCCCGTTATGCCTTATCAAGATACCGTAGACCAAACCTTGGGAACCAAAGCCGAAGTAATCACACTGGAAGGAGGCCATATGCTTCACATTGAACAAAAAGAAGCACTCAAACAACACCTGATTGAATTAGTCAAATAAATATAACCCCAAAAAAAAAGCGAGAATACTTTATATTCTCGCTTTTTTTATAAGGTCTCCACAAAGGGAGTTTCTCGATCTAAAATGACTAAAATAAGTTTAATTAACTCCTCTCTAAATGCAGCTAAAACAACGGGAGTAATATCGTGATCTACTGTTCTGCCCTCTCGAACACCAAAGAATAAAAACCCTTCTCTTCGGTTTTTAAACGAATAGATTCCCGCTTCCAACGAGGCTAAATTATGTTGTTCGCCATACATTAAAGCATAACACAACAACTGTATAATCTTATCGTTCTTCAAATGTTCTGTCAAACCCTCCCATTGGGATAATTTTACTTGATTGGACTCTACTTTTCCCGTTTTATAATCAATGACACGCACTTTTCCATTGCGACGTTCAATGCGGTCCACAAATCCAAACAATTTAATAGGAAAGGGCAAACGACTATCTTCCAATAGATGTTCTAAACGGGTTTCCAACGCCAGTAATGCTACCTCATCTCCTTGCTCTAAACCTTTGATTTCTTCTCGTAAAAAATGATACACATTGCGCTTAGCTACCTCAAAAGCCAAGAGATTTTTTCCCATTTTCTCCTTATCACTATTGTAAATTTCTTCAAACTGCTTTTGAACTTCTTCATTCGACTTTTGCTGAATTTCCTTAATCATCTCAATAGTCAATACCTTGCCAATATACGGTTGATACAAATTTTCCAAAGCATTGTGAATAATGGTTCCCAAGGTATTCAAAGCAACACTTTCCTCCACTTCTTCTACTTCGCGAATACGCAAAACCTGTTGAACATAAAATTGCAAGGGATTGCGCAAATAAGCTGTTAAAGCCGAAGGAGAAAATCCCTTAACAGTTGCGATCTCTTTGAGCTTTGTCATCAATTCCTCTGACTTTGCAATCGCAATAGGTTCATACGCTTTATCGGGCAAATAAGCTGAATAGGTCACATTCGTCAATTGGTGTTTCGCATGTGTTTCCATCTCCAATTGAGCTAAAAATCGGCTCTTTTCCCCTGCATCTAACCCTTCTGCTTGTGAATTATAAATTAAATACACTTGTTTGGCTCGCAAAAGCAAGTGATAAAAGTGAAAGCTGTAAATAGCGTCCTTTTCCTTATAGGTAGGCAAGCCCAATTCTCTCTTTACATCATAGGGAATAAAGGAATTCTGACTTTTTCCTGAAGGAAATTTCCCTTCGTTTACCGAAGTGAGAATTACGGTTTCAAAATCCAACACCCTACTTTCCAAGATTCCCATAATCTGCAGTCCCTCCAACGGGTCCCCTTCAAAAGAAACCTCACTCATATCCATAATCTGTTTGTACAAGACTTGGAGCAATTCAATTGAATGAATAAATGGATATTTTTCACAATAGGACAACAGGCGATTCAACAAATTATAGGTTGTAAACAAAAAGGTTTTCATCAAGCGATTTTGTTGACTATCTATCGCTAATTTATTTTTTACCCGAATAACCAACGCAATTAAATTCTTTAATATTGCTGTTGGATCTTTGTCTCTCCAATTCTCAAAAACCAAGCGTTTAGCATCCTCATCTGAAGCCTTCATCCAAGATTCAAAACGATCAAAAGAGAAGAACGTCAAGTTCTTTTTCTGTATTTCTGAAACTACGGCATCCACATCGAACAAGCCTTCCATCACAGGACTTGTCAACACTTCCAGCACATCGCGATAGTAAAAAACATATTGTTTCCCCCCACGGCGTACCGCAGCTAAATGCATTTTGAATATTTTGTTTAAAAATAATTGCACTGGGCTACTATTTCCACTATACCCCATGGTAATATTCAAGCTACTCACCGTACTTGGCAAACCATACAAAACAGGTTGTAATAGATTTTCATCTCCAAGAACAACTGCGATTTCATCCAAAGAAGTTCCCTTCGTCAATTCCTTATCGATAATCGAACCGACAATTTTAGCTTGTCCTACACTTTTGGGTGTCTGGATAATTTCAATCTGTTTTTCCTCACTAAAACAAGTGGTAATCCACTCGAAGGGATGATTTTGATAGTAAGGCCATTTTTGTTTGATCCTTCTCAAGAACAAACCCGCATCATGGTAAGGGTCAAGGAGAAATACCTCATCAATATCCCAAAAAACCCTTGCTCTACCTTCGACCAAAAAATGTTGAATAATCACTTCTTCCGCGGCGTTCAACGCATTAAACCCGGCAAAATAATATTGTTTGTCGCTAGATTTTACAAAATCTTGGTGCATGGCAACCGCTTCGCGATAAATCATGCCTTGATAGCCTATTTTTTTCGCTTTCAAATGCTGATATAAAGCGGCATAATACCCTGGTATTTGCTCCCAAAATTGGAGGTAATTTTTTACGATATCCGTCTGTTGATTGACATCTACTGCCCAGTGATTGATATCTTCAATATCTTTTAAATAGCTAAATACATGTTGAGGGTTCAATAAATAACGATCCACTTCATTAAAATCTTGCAACAGCATTCTCGCCCAATTGACAAAATAGTCAAAATCTTCTGCTTTGTCTTTTAACAACTGTTTATATACCAAATAAAATTCAAACAAGAGCTCAATGGAGTCAATTCCCCTTAATTGAGCAATCTCCTGAACCAATTCTTCGACACTAATAATGGTCGGGGCAAAAACACGGCTATCATAAAACAGCTTCAGTTGTTCTAACAAGAATACTTTTGCTCTTTTATTGGGAAGTACGACGACCAACTCGTCCATAGAGAGCGGAAAGTCCTTCTTTATTTCTGCAGCGAATTGATGTAAAAAACGTTGTTGACTCATGGGATTAAAGATAATAAAAAAAGGGCTTCGATTTCTCGAAGCCCTTTTCTATCTTATGGTCTTACCCAATTATTTTTGTAATTGAATTTCAACACGTCTGTTTAACTCACGTCCTTTAACAGTTTTGTTAGAAGCGATTGGTTCAGCAGATCCGTAACCTTTAGAAGTTAAACGGTTAGCGTCAACACCTTTCTCAACTAAGTAAACTTTTACTGCGTTAGCTCTGTTGTCAGATAACGGAACGTTGATTTTGTCAGATCCTGTGCTATCAGTATATCCAGCGATGTGGAATTTAGCAGTTGGGTATTCTTTCATGATTTTCACGATGTTATCTAAAACAGCGTAAGAAGCATCTTGGAATGTAAACTTACCAGTGTGGAATAAGATTGTTTTTCCGTACTCATTAAGTTTTTTAACTTGCTCTTCTTTGATTTCTGGACATCCTCTGTTTGAAGCAGGACCAGGAACATCTGGACACTCATCTAAATGATCAGGCACTCCGTCTCCGTCTCTATCTGGCCAAGGACAACCTTTATTTTCTTTTGGACCAGGAACTTCAGGACACTCATCTTTATGATCTGGCACACCGTCACCGTCTGTATCAGGACATCCGTTGAATTCAGGTAAACCTGGAACTTCTGGACACTCATCTTTATGATCTGGAATACCATCTCCGTCTGTATCAGGACATCCGTTGAATTCTGGTAATCCTGGAACATCTGGACACTCATCTAAATGATCTGGAATACCATCTCCGTCTGTATCAGGACATCCGTTGAATTCTGGTAATCCTGGAACTTCTGGACACTCGTCATATTTGTCTAAGATTCCATCTCCATCTGTATCTTTTCCACCAAATTGGAAACGAATTCCCATGAAGTGTTGCATATGAGATGCTACATCAACATCTGGAGTTCTTGTATCGTCAAATGAATGTTTGTAAGTCGATTGAAGTGTTAAAGCGATGTTTTTTGTAAACCAAAAGTTTAATCCTAAACCTCCATTAACAGTTCCTGTACTTGCATCACCCATAAAAGTATAACCTCCACCTACTAATAAGAATGGGTCAACTACTTTTGTGTTTAATAATTCTTTGAAGCTGTATTTAACTTCTGCGTCAATACCATAGTATGACAAATCTCCAGGATTATACTTTAAGTATCCTTCAGATTCTTTAGAAATAAATTTGTCAATTTTGTTCACAGATCCCACTACTCCTAATGAGAATCCGTCACCTAGATATCTAGATACGTTCAAATAAGAGATTGAAGGTAAAATGTTCCAATCCGAAGTTTGGAAATAACCTCCCATTCTATGTGAAAACCCTTTTGCTGAACTAACTTTAGTGTTTACAGCATTCGCACCAATAGTTACAGCCCACGGATGGTCGGCATCTTGCGCTTGAGTCGAAAGACCCGCACATAGTATTGCCGCTGCAATTAATTTGTTGAGATGTTTCATAACTTTATTTTTCTATTTATTGTAATGTTAAAACAAAAATACAATTATATGTCTAGTTAACAAATTTTATTCTTAACAATTATTATGATTTACTAAAAAAACCTAATTTTTAGATTACATTTAGTTCTTTTCCTACCTCAATGAAAGCCTGAATCGCTTTATCTAGGTGTTCTTGTGTGTGTGCTGCGGATAATTGAACGCGAATTCTCGCTTTTCCTTGTGGCACAACGGGATAGAAGAACCCAATCACATACACCCCTTTTGTCAAAAGACGATCAGCCATCTCTTGGGATAACTTGGCATCATATAACATCACTGGCACAATAGCTGAATCTCCATCAATAAAATCAAAACCAGCCTTTTTCATTCCCGCTTTGAAGTAATTCGTGTTCCACTCTAATTGGTCGCGAAGTTTAGTGTCCTTTTTCAACAATTCAAACACTTTCAAAGAAGCACCTACAATCATTGGAGCCAAGGAATTTGAGAATAAATAAGGTCTAGAACGCTGTCTCAACAACTCGATAATTTCTTTTTTACCTGTTGTATATCCTCCCATTGCTCCTCCTAAAGCTTTTCCTAAAGTACCGGTAATAATATCTACACGTCCCATTGCGTTTTTCGCTTCCATGGTTCCTTTTCCTGTTGCTCCGATAAAACCAGCAGCATGACACTCATCCACCATAACCAACGCATCGTATTTATCTGCTAAATCACAGATTTTATCTAATGGAGCGACTACGCCATCCATAGAGAATACCCCGTCTGTAACGATAATCTTGAAGCGGTGTCCTGCCTCATTTGCTTTAATTAATTGTTGCTCTAAATCAGCCATGTCATTATTTTCATAACGGTAACGCGCAGCTTTACACAAGCGAACTCCGTCAATAATAGACGCGTGATTTAAACTATCTGAAATAATTGCATCTTCTGCCCCTAATAAAGGTTCGAAAACTCCTCCATTTGCATCAAAAGCTGCTGCATATAAAATAGTGTCTTCTGTTCCGTAGAAATCTGCAATTGTCGCTTCTAATTGTTTGTGAATGTCCTGCGTTCCACAAATGAAACGCACCGATGACATACCAAAACCATGGGTATCCAAAGCGTCTTTTGCCGCTTGGATTACCTCTGGATGTGAGGATAATCCTAAATAGTTATTCGCACAAAAATTCAATACTTTTTCTCCTGTCGAAACTGTAATCTCTGCTCCTTGTGGCGAAGTAATAATTCTCTCTTTTTTAAATAAACCATTGTCTTCAATCGACTTCAACTCTTGTTGTAAATGGTCTTTAATTTTTCCGTACATACTTACTCTTTTTAAGCGTTAACTATACTCTTTTACAAATGTATTATATTTAAATCATCCACTCCCATATATAAAATAACTTTTTTAACCACCTCATAGCCCATCTCCTGAAGTGATTCCTCATATTTTTCCAATTGTTTGACGTACTTCTCTTCTGGTTTTCCCGTTTTATAATCTAACAAATAAGCCTTTTTACCTTGAATCAATACTCGATCGGGAATGAGGTTATTCTTATCTTTGCCAATCATCATGCGTTCGTTATATACCGTTCCCTCCGCAAAAAACACCTGTAAATCTGGATGTGTAATAATTTGTTGAATGGCATTCGTAAAATTAGCGCGTTCACTTTCTACAATTAACCCTTCTTCTAAAGCGCGCTCAATAGCGGCTTCTATATCTTGATTCGTCTGAATAAACGACATAATCTTATGGGTAATATTTCCATAAGCAATCGCCTCCCCTACTTGGGTATCCCACATCAAAGCTTCGCGCTCTGCAATTTTGATATCGTTGAAATCAAAGAGGGATTGAACACTTTGAATTAATTTATTTTGATCGGCTGCAATTTCATTGGCCTTTGATAATCGATGTGGATTTCCAAACTCATAAACGTGAATTTCCTCTTGGTATACCCCTTGTTGACGCAAATAGTGAATAAAGAAACGAGACATATTATTCTTATATTCTCCGTCCGTCTTCATATCTCGCGTTGTGATAATATGAAGCTGTTCTTCTGCTCTTGTTAAAGCAACATATAACACATTAATATTGTCTAAGAGCTCTTCTTGTTCTTTTTCTCCATATAATTTTTCGGCATAAGCACCGTATTCTTTTACTTCTTTTTTTGCATCCACCAACGCTTTTGGCAACTCAATTCCCTCGTCAAGTTCATCAAATTCTACCCACAGCTTATCGCGATTGGATCGATCGTAGTCTTCTTCTGCAAAGGGAAAAATAACAACGGGAAATTCCAATCCTTTGGATTTGTGGATGGTCATCAACTGCACCGCCTCTTTTCCTTCAGGGGTTGGAATACTAAACTTGTGGTTATTATCCTCCCAATACAAAATAAAATCCCCTATTCCGTATTGATTTTTAATGGTGCGTTCCAGCACAATATCCAAGAAGTACAACACATATGAACTCGTGGCTTTGGTTGGAAAGAAAGCGCGAACAATAATTTCCACAGCTTCATATAACGATTTCTTTCTACACTGATCAAAAGAAATAACTACTTCTTTGGTCAACAACCAAGCCTCAAACTCCGCATCAACAGTATATTTTAATCCTTCTTCAATAAAATCATGTGCAGCTTCTTGTTGTCTCACATTCGCTATATAATACAAAATCATCGACTTTGACTCTTTGTCTTCTTTATTGCGGATATAGCGCAAGACATCCATGATGAGTCTCACTTCTGTTGCGTGACTAATCAAGAGCGAATCTGAGGATAAAATTGGAATTTCTTGTTCGGTTAAATAATTGGCTAATGCAATACCATGGGCGCGTTTACGCGTCAAAACCACCATATCACTATACTGAAATCCCTGCTCCTTACAGCGCTGAATGGTATCTAAAGTCGCTTGCAAGTACAATTGTTCTTTGCCAATTTCATTCTCTTTATCCACCAAACTTTCATCGAGAAATTGCAAATTGACATAACCGCCTTCTTTACTGTTGATTTCTTGATAACTTTGGTGTTCGTAAATATGCTTGTAATCCTCTTGGGTAAAAAAGGAAGAAATACCGTTAAAAAAAGCATTGTTAAACTGAATCACCTCTGAATAACTGCGGTAATTTTTGCCTAAGACCACTACCTCTTTATCGGGGTTTGAGAAGGGGTTCACCTCTTTACTCAAGGCAATGAATTGCTCTGCCTTTCCACCTCGCCAGCGATAGATAGACTGTTTAGGATCACCTACTAACATCAAGGTTCCCTTCACACCAAAATCTTCTCCCGCTAGTGCATTATCAATCAAAGGCACAAGATTATCCCACTGCATCACTGAGGTATCCTGAAACTCATCAATAAAAAAATGACGGTAGCGCTCTCCTAATCGCTCGTAGATAAAAGGAGCGGGTTGATGTTGAATCTCATTGTGAATAATTGCATTAAACTGACTGATTGACAGCATATTTTTTTCATCCTGAATATGTTGCATTTCAATACCCAAGATATTCAAGAGCGATAAGGGTGTGATATTTTTCAAAAACGCTTGATAAAACAAGCGCTTGGCAAATAATTGGTAAATCACCGCCAATTGTCGAAGTACTTCAGGCAATAAAGCTTCTATTGTCTCTCTATCTTTGGCGGCCTTGAGTATCGTCACTTCGTCAAATTCAACGTATTTGCGCTGGGTACTTTTATCCGTATCGTTAATAATCGCCAAGAGGTGATTGGGAAACGTTCCGCGAGAAAAGGATTTCATATCCACTCCTTTGTCTATTAACAAGTCCCAAATCGCTTTTCCCTTTTGCTGGGTATCTTTCGTTATTTCCTCTATTTTTTTTCGCAAATAATCGCGGGTAACCACAAAATCTTGTAGCGTCTTTTCATCAAATAACGCAATTTCCTCTCGGTTGTTTTCGTTGAGCAATAAAGCGCCCATCTCTTTCAATTCACGGGTGATATCCCAACTTTTATCATTATCGGCTTTGTCAATAGAGAAGTCAATCAACACTTTGGTTAACTCCTCATCTGTCCCCGCTTTGGCGATTACAGAATCTACTGCCTCTTGCAGCAATTCATCCGAATCCAACGACACCTCAAAACTCATGGGTAAGTTCAGGTCAAAAGCGAAAGAGCGAATTACCTTATGGGTGAATTTATCAATCGTAGAAATATCAAAAGAAGCGTAATTGTGAATAATGTGCTTCATGATGCGTTCTGATTTTTTCTTGATCTCCTCTTCCTTCAATCCAGTTTCTTCCACCAATTGATTCAACATGGATTGATACTTACTTCCCGTTTCTTTCTGAGAAAAAGCATAGAGACAAGAAAGAATTCGATTTTTCATTTCTGCCACAGCTTTGTTAGTAAAGGTAATCGCCAGAATTTTTCGATAGGCATCATCCGATCGATCTACTAAGACGATTTTTAAATATTCTTTTACCAACGTATGTGTTTTTCCCGAACCTGCAGAAGCATTATACACTGAAAATGAAGCTCTTTCCGCTTTTATCATTGAATTATCTCTTAACTTTTATTAACCCTTAAGATTTTTTATATTCCATAGAAAATCCCTAAATTTGAATAAAAATAACACTAATCTTTAAATAATACGAATTATGGCTTTCGAATTACCACAATTACCTTATGCGTATGACGCATTAGAACCACATATTGACGCACGTACAATGGAAATCCACCATACGAAACACCACAATGCTTATACTACTAATTTAAATGCAGCTATTGCTGGTACTGAATTAGAAGGAAAAACAATCGAGGAGATTTTAGCAAACCTTGATATGGCTAATGGTGCAGTTCGCAACAACGGTGGAGGTTTCTATAACCACAACTTATTCTGGACTGTAATGAGCCCGAATGGTGGTGGAGAACCAACAGGAGAATTAGCAGATGCTATCGCTAAGGATTTTGGTTCATTTGCAAACTTCAAAGAAGCTTTCGCAAAAGCAGGTGCTACTCAATTTGGTTCAGGTTGGGCATGGTTATGCGTTAAAAATGGTAAATTAGAGGTATGTGGTACACCAAACCAAGACAACCCGCTTATGCCAGGTGTTGCTTGTGGTGGGACTCCAATCTTAGGAATGGACGTTTGGGAACATGCTTACTACTTAAACTACCAAAACAGACGCCCTGACTATATTTCTGCTTTCTTCAGCGTAATCAACTGGGCTGAAGTTGCTAAGAGATATGCAGCAGCAAAATAAGACATAAAGAGTTCACTCTTTAGATATCAAAAGGGAAGTATCGCGGATACTTCCCTTTTTTTATTTGAAAACTGCATGGAATCAATAGATTTACTTCTAATCTTCTACGTTTTTTTACTTCTTATCTCCTTTATTTTTTTGTAATTTCCCTTTCTATCACACTATACGGATTATCTCATGCAATTAGATTACGAACCAGAAAGCCTTAGACATAAGTCCAAACGCAACTATATCATCATCGGATTAAACGCATTGATGTTATTTGCTTTGATTCACTTTTTACCTTATGAACCCCAAGTAAACAAAGGTCTCGCTCTATTGGCTTTTGTCGCTGTTTTATGGTTAACCGAAGCCCTACATGTAACAACTACGGCGGTTTTTGTTCCTGTACTCGCCATCGGATTAGGACTAATGGATGTTCAACCGGCACTCGTCTCATTTGCAGATCCCAATATCTTTCTTTTTTTGGGTGGTTTTGTATTGGCTGGAGCGTTACACGTACAAAAACTAGACTTAATCATCGCCAGCAAGATTATGTATTTGGCAAAAGGACGATTATCACACGCTATCTTTTACTTATTCCTCGCTACGGCAGTGCTTTCCATGTGGATCAGCAATACGGCAACTGTAGCCATGATGCTCCCATTGGTAACGGGTATATTAAGTCAATTGGATAAAACCCAACACCGCAATACCTACGTTTTTGTTTTATTGGGTATTGCTTATAGTGCGAGTATTGGTGGAATGGGAACCATTGTTGGTAGTCCTCCCAATGCAATCGTTGCTTCTCAGCTCAACTTGTCTTTTGCGGAATGGCTCAAAATGGGATTTCCTATGGTACTTATTCTCCTTCCCTTGATGATTGCGGTGATTTATTTTGTCTTTAAACCTAAACTCAACCTGAAGTTTGAACATCAAATGGAATCCATTCCCATGAATACGGATCGCTGGATTACCCTAGGAATTTTCTTATTAACGGCCATTTGCTGGATTTTGAGCAATCAAATCAATCCGCTATTCGCAGCTTTGGTTGGTTTTGATGGTACGTTCAAGAATTTTGATACCTTCATTGCTTTGGGTGCTTTTATTCTCATTTGCGTGAGTCAGGTTTCTCGATGGAAAGAACTGCAACACAACGTTGATTGGGGTGTTCTGTTGCTATTTGGAGGTGGGTTAACGCTGAGTATGGTGCTCAAGGATTCGGGTGCAAGTAAGGTTATGGCAGATGTGTTAGTTTCTATTATTCACGGTAGCTCTTTCTTCATCATCAGCTTAATTGTCGCTTTTTTTATTGTTTTCTTGACGGAATTCACTTCCAATACAGCTAGTGCAGCGCTATTGGTTCCCATTTTCTTCTCGATTTCACAGGAATTGGGCATGCATCCCCTCGGTCTTTCCATGATCATCGGACTGGGTGCTTCTTGTGCGTTTATGCTTCCTGTAGCCACTCCTCCCAATGCCATCGTATTTGGCACGGGTGATATTCAACAAAAGGAAATGATGAAAGCGGGGTTTATTCTGAATATTTTCTGTGCGGTTATTATCGCGGCGGTGGCTTACTTTTTTTGGTTGGGGTAAGAGCAATTTACTTAATAACCTTTATATAACTACGCCTTGTTGAATGCTATTCAGATTTTCTACCTGTAGTTGAACAGGGGTATAAATATCCGTCTCTAATTCTGGAGTTTCAATAGAAATGATCAACGAATAGCGCATCGTTTGATTTATATTAGATTCATTTATTGTCTGGATACAAATTTTTACCATAACTCCGTTTCATTTAAAACCACATATTCAAACTCTATTATTTCATCAGTCCACTTTCCTCCAGAGTCCGTAATATCTGTAACCTTAATAATAACATAGCAATCCTCTTTTTTAAAGACAACGATATCATTTTTCATAGCCTTCTGCACAGTTCCTTCTTGAAAAAGATAGTATTGAATATCCTCAACTTCATAGATATCCTTAGTATCCTCAACTTTCGCAGACAACATTAACCCTACACCTTCAAAACGCACTTTCCTATCAACAGATTTATAAATATTGATAACTATTTCTCCAAAATCAAATTTATATGGGGATGACCCAAAGCCAATGCTAGTATCTTTTAATCTCGGTTTTATTACATTGATTCTCCCCTCCTTTATCTCATCTATCTCTTTTTGAATCTTCTGGTATATTTCAACTTTTAAGGCTAAATTTAAATATATGCTTAACAGTTGTTTCTCCAGCTTTTTTAAGATTTTTATCGTTTTTTCACCATCAATCAACTCCTCAACTGCTTTATTAACTAAAAGTAGTTGATTCAACATTTCTTTTTCCTCTACTAATCCCCTATCAATCTTCTCTTGTACGTTTCCTTGTCCCTCAAATTGAATTGCTTGGTAATTATTGTTTTCATATAATTCCCAGAAATTGCGAATCATTTGAATATTATCGAAATGATTCAATCTATTAGAAAACAAAAATGTTTTAAAAGTAGTTCCAACCTTTTTTGTGTCATTAGAATCCATTTCACCAGCAAAAATCTGAAACCAAAATGGTTCACAAGTTATCCAACTCCTTTCTGGAAAACTACTTACTTCCTGAAATCGCACAAATGTTCTTAAGTATTCTTCAGGATTTTCTTCTATTAGTTTTCTTACTAAAGAACAAGCTTCTTTATCCAAATGAATTGTTATTTTCTTACTATCTTCAATCGAAGCCACGCATTTGTATAATACCTCAATATGTTTTTGATTAAACAAGAATTCATTTTGAATCAAATCTTTTAAAATACTTCTATTAATAGCTAATAATTCCTCGTGTGCAAAAACATACTCTTTGCTTTCTTCTGTATTTCGTATAAAAGCAATTAACAAATCACCATTGAACAAAAATGGATAATCAGGATATTCTCCTTTTAGGCTTTGGCTGAGATATTCTTTATATTCAAATTGATTGCCAATTAAATTTATTTTTATCATGTTTTGGACCACTACAATCTTCATTAACTCTACCAAGCGTTCTCCTATATTCCAATCATTACTCTTTAAAAAAGTATAAAATAAAGCATCAATATAATTGAACAAGGCATCCGTATCTTTTAACAATTCGATACGTTTTTCCGAAAGATAGGCAATCAGATAACCTGTTTGTTTTTTCTCGAAAATATCATCAATCCTTCTTTTATTCTCTTTAATTGAACTGACAAACATTTTCTCAATTATAAATGGATTCGCATATTCATTGACATAAGATTTGAAGTAATTATCAAAGGTATATTTATTATTTATAGATAATTCTGATCGAATATTATTTTCAAATAAAAGTTTAAATAAATCTTTGAATCCCTCATCAATAAATTCAATCTCTTTGTTATCTGTTTCACTCTCCTTTTCGAACGACTCTAACTTAGGATAAATAGTGTTTATATCTAGTTTTTCATCTGTACTCGGGTGAAATAACCCAATTGATTTCACAATTTCACCATCCCGAATCGCTTCATAATACCTTTTCCACCTGTACTCAATTAACAATAAAATAAAGAAATCTTTAAATTCCACACCTTCCTTCTTTAATCGATATTCATCAACAAATCGATTTAGAAAACGCTTACAATCTCTCAAGGTAGAAAGAACAATTAAAGCAGGACCAACAACCGATTGTATTTTAGCATCTATTAATTCATCATCTCCAAACAGTCTTTTCAATTCATTCATTAAAAAACTAGTATATGCCGTCTTTCCAACAAATGGTAACTGTTTCTCTATCGTAAAAAATTTATCAATAAATGGAGATTTTCCAAATTCAACATCCTTCTTCAATACTAAATTCACATAGTCTTTATCATACGCTGATATAAAATACATATTATCAAAACTAGCATTTCCATCAATCAATTTACATACTTCGATGATCTCTAGTGGTAATAACCGATCGAAATCATCTATGAAAACAACTATCTTTTTATTAATTCGTTGAATGGCTTTATTTATCTTTTCCTTCTCAAAATCTTTGGCAAAAAACATATTATGACTTTCCACAACAAAATCAACTACACTTGTTTTATCTACCACTTGGATGGCTTTTAGATAATTTGAAAATGAACTCGAAAAGCGTATATCATATTTCTTTAATTCTTCATATAGTGTTTGAAAAAATTCAAACTGAATATGCTCAATTGATTTAGCATAACGAGGATTAAAATCTATTACAATATATTCTTCTTTTCTACAATCAAAACATTCTTTCAATAGATACATAAAGGAACTTTTTCCTTCTCCCCAAACTCCTGTAAGACCAATACTAAGCCCACATTTATACTCAATCATTGTGTTTCTTAACGTTTGAAAGAATTCACTTACAGTTAATCTAAAACCAAGTATGTCTTCTTCATTTTCTTTACTTAATGGTTTATCACTATAAAAAGAGAATCCCTCTTTTTTACTGTTATCTATCCTCCTCCCCCCATTAAGAACTAGTGCATGAATAACAAAAAGAATACTAAATAAAACGAGTAAGTCTAAAACACCTAATCCGCAGTAACCACTACTATATACATACTTAGGTTGAAATCTATAAAAACCATATAGCAGAATAAATACAGTGCCAAAAATTAAATATCTATAAGGTATAAATGTTTTATATTTCTTGTAGTTCGATAGCCCAAAAATGGATATACCTAGTAAAGCAACCAATACAAACCAAAATAAGAAAATGCTATCCGTTGTCTTAGATAATATTTTACCTACAATATATTTATCAAACCACCCAATAAAAAGCTCTTGAAAACTCAACCAAATGAGAATAAAAAACAACGAACTTATTACAGCACGCGTATCATTTTTATCCCATAACAACAAGCTCTCATTTGTATCTTGCTCTTTTTTATTTAAAGTTTCATTATTATCCATTAATCAAAACTTTTTAGTCAAATTAAACGCCAAATATACCCCATCTCTTTAACACTTCTCTTTAAAAAAAGCCAACCCCTTTCTTTTCTGAGGGAATACCAAAAGATTCAAAACAAAAAAGCACCGATCTCTCGGTGCTTCTATATAATTCTTAATTCCTATTAATACGGTTTCTCATCTCTGCCTTCGTAGTAGTTGATGAATGCGCGGTTAACCACGCGATTTCCACCTTTAGTAGGGTAGTCTCCCGTGAAGTACCAATCCCCTAAGTTTTTCGGACACGCTTTGTGTAAGTTGTCAATCGATTGGAAGACGATTTTGATTTCCGATTTGATTCCCTCTTCTGTTACCATTTGAGCGATTTTTGCTGAAATCTCTTCGTCTGTAAAAGGTGCATAAATCTCTTTCACGTAGTTGATTACCTCGTCGTCTTTCAAGCCTACTTGTGCTTTTGACTTTTGGTATACCTCTTCCACAATGTGATACATATTGCGCTCTTTCAGCATCTCGATTACCGCTTGGAAAGCGATTAACCCTTCTAATTTAGCCATATCGATTCCGTAGCAATCCGGGTAACGCACTTGAGGCGCTGCAGAAACAACCACAATGCGCTTCGGATTCAAGCGATCCAACATGCGGATGATGCTTTTCTTCAAGGTTGTCCCACGTACAATACTGTCATCGATAATCACCAAGTTATCCGTTGGTTTAATCACACCATAAGTTACGTCGTATACGTGAGCAACTAAATCATCACGGCTACTGTCATCTGTGATAAACGTACGCAATTTCGCATCTTTAATTGCAATCTTCTCTGTACGTAATTTTACCGATAGAATCTCTTGTAGTTTGGCTTCCGATAAAGCTTCTTTATTCTTCAAGATATCTGAAATCTTACGCTGATTTAAGAAATCTTGTGCCCCTTCAATCATTCCGAAAAAAGACGTCTCGGATGTATTGGGAATATAAGAGAATACCGAATTATCTGTATCGTTTTCAATAATATCTAACACTTGTGGGAAGATTAACTTTCCTAAGTCTTTGCGCTCTTGGTAGATATCCGCATCATTTCCTCTTGAGAAATATACGCGTTCGAAAGAACACGCTTTCAATGGAAGTGGATCTAAGATTTGCTCAAAGTGTACACTTGCATCTTTCTTTACGATGATGGCTTGCCCTGGTGTTAATTCTTTAATATCTTCAAAAGGTACATTCAACGCCGTTTGGATCACTGGGCGCTCACTTGCTACTACGACGATTTCGTCATTTTCGTAGTAAAATGCTGGTCGAATTCCCGCTGGATCTCTAAACACAAAGGCATCTCCGTGTCCTAACATCCCTGCCATTGTAAATCCACCGTCCCAGTTTTTAGAAGCTCTACGCAAGATACGAGCAATATCCAAACGCTCACCAATAATTGGAGAAGCTGTTTTTTTAGAAAATCCTTCTTGTTTTATTTTGTAATATAAATCATCGATTTCATCATCTAAGAAATGACCGATTTTCTCCATTACCGTAATGGTATCCGACATTTCTTTAGGGTGTTGCCCCAAGCGCACTAAATCGTCGAATAATTCTCTAACATTCGTTAGGTTAAAGTTTCCAGCAACAATTAAGTTGCGGTGCATCCAATTGTTTTGACGCAAAAATGGATGAACACTCTCGATGCTATTCTTTCCAAAAGTTCCATAACGCACATGCCCTAAAAACACTTCACCTAAATACGGAATGTGTTTTTTCTGTAGTTCAGCACTATCTGCATATTCTGGATGTTCTTCCATTTCTGCATTGATGCGTCCGTTGATTTGAGCAAAAATATCTTGAATCGGTTGTGCTTTATTTGAACGCACACGACTAATATAGCGCTCGCCTGGTTCCATATCTAATTTGATACTTGCCAAACCAGCTCCATCTTGTCCTCTATTATGTTGTTTTTCTAGGAGTAAGTACATTTTTTGAATCGGGTAAAATGCACTCCCATATTTTTCTTTATAATAGGATAGAGGCTTTTTTAATCGTAAAAAAGCAATTCCACATTCGTGTTGTAGTGCGTCGCTCATAGTTCGTTGTGTTGTGTGTTATCATTAAAAAAAGCCCCACGACGAGGCTTAATATGTTGCATGTTTATTTGAGTTCAATGTCGAACTGTGTTAACATTTTAAATTGCATTAATCTTTTTTTCATTTCGGCTTCTTCGAGCTGTTCCATGCGCTGTGTTCCGAATTCTTCTACACAGAAGGAAGCTAAATTAGAGCCAAAAATAATGGCGTTCTTCATACATTGAAAGGATATACTTCCTCTTTCTGTTAAATATCCTGCGAATCCCCCTGCAAAAGTATCCCCTGCTCCTGTTGGATCGAATACTTCTTTTAGTGGTAGTGCAGGTGCAAAGAAAACATCTTTCCCTGAAAACAACAAGGCTCCGTGTTCTCCTTTTTTAATTACCACGTATTGAGGACCCATCTCGTGAATCACCTCTGCTGCTTTTACCAGCGAATACTCCCCAGATAATTGGCGTGCCTCTTCGTCGTTAATGGTAATCACATCGACTTGCGTCAAAACTGATTTCAGCTCGTCTAATGCGCAATTCATCCAAAAATTCATGGTATCTAACACCACTAATTTCGGTTTTTGTTCCAATTGATTTAATACGGATTGCTGAATGGCAGGATGCAAATTCCCCAACATCACAACATCGGCATTTTTAAAATCAGCAGGAACCACAGGGTTGAAATCTTCCAATACATTTAATTGTGTATCTAATGTATCTCTTGCGTTCAAGTCGTTGTGGTATCTACCACTCCAAAAGAAGGTTTTACCGCCTGGAACTACTTCAATACCTGTTGTATTGATATTTTTACTTTCTAGTAATTCAATATATTCTTTCGGAAAGTCATCCCCTACTACAGAAACTATTGCTGATTCAACTTCAAAATGAGAAGCAGACAGTCCTATATATGTAGCAGCACCTCCTAATACTTTGTCCGTTTTCCCGAATGGTGTTTCTATGGTGTCAAACGCCACTGTTCCGACGATCAATAACTTGTTCATATTTTTGGAAAAGAAATAAGATGCAAATATATATCATTCCTGATTTTAGAACAAAAATTAATCCCTTTTATTCTAAAATTAACTTACAGTCAACGCCTTACCCCTCCCTATCTTTCTTTTTCTCCCCTTTATCTATCCGATGAAATCCCCTTACTTTCTCTTTTACTTTGTTCTAAACAAGACAAATACACCGAATTAAAGATACCGTCTGGATGCAGATGGGTTGTAGTTTAGTTACAGTTTCCAATCAGCTCCCTCAAGCTTATTGGGACATTCCTTCGACTACCCTTCGTCAAAACCCTTAATTTACGAGGAAAAGTCCTAGGAAAGTCGAGCATGCCTCCAAGATAATCATCATCTCCCCTTAACTAACCCTTTTCAATTCATTCCTTATACAATAACAAAAAAGAGGTTCAACTTAATTGTTGAACCTCTTCTATATGGGGTTATTCTTCTTTTTTATTCTCGATTTTGCTCGTAGTATTCATCAATCAATAGATCTTTTTGCTTTCCAGCTTGAACGGCTAAAGTATCACAGCGCTCATTCATGGGATGATTATTATGTCCTTTTACCCATTGAAAGGACACTTGATGACGTCTATAGATGCGTAAAAATCGCATCCATAGGTCTGGATTTTTCTTGTCTTTGAAATTTTTCTTCTCCCAACCGAACACCCATCCTTTGGTTACGGCATCTACTACATATTTAGAATCCGAAACGACCAATACACGTGTTTGAGGATTTTTCAGTTTTTCTAACCCGACAATCACGGCCAATAATTCCATGCGGTTATTCGTCGTTAATCGATACCCTTGTGCAAATTCCTTAAATACCTGATGACCGGCCCATTCTAACACCAGACCATAACCACCAGGTCCAGGATTTCCTTGTGCAGATCCATCGGTATATAAAATAACTTGAAAAGATTGACTCATGGATTATTTTTTAGCTAGCAACTGTTCAATGACAATTGGAAAGTGTTTATATTCTAATGCTTGTACTGCTTTGGCGATATCTTCAGCGGTATAATGTGATTCTACAGCCGTTGTTGCTTGTAAAATAATAGCGCCTTCATCGTAATTTTCGTTGACGAAGTGAATCGTAATTCCCGTTTCTGCTTCTTTATTTGCCAAAACGGCTTCGTGAACAAAGTGCCCATACATTCCTTTACCTCCATATTTAGGTAATAAAGCAGGGTGAATGTTAATTACTTGATTGTGGTATCTTTTTACCAAATCTTCAGGAAATTTCCACAAGAAGCCAGCTAAAACGATTAAATCCGGTTGGAATTCTGCTAGTTTTTCTGCTAACTCGCCGTTATTCAGCATATTTTTATCAAAAATATAAACCGGAACATTTCTTTTTTCAGCTTTTTCTATTACTTTAGCATGAGGGTTATTGACCAAAACTAGGTATTGGTTGACAATTGAATTATTTTCAAAGTAATTGATAATATTCTCTACGTTAGTCCCTGAACCAGAAGCGAATAGCGCTATTTTTCTCATGATATAAGCAGTATTTAAGTTTTTAAAACACTTTATTTAAGTACAAAAAAAAGAATAATTACTGACAATAAACAGAAAAATAGTATTAAGTATTAATTATTTTTATAATTTCGCACTGACAATTAACATGTATAATCAGGATATAAAATAAAGTTTTTTATTTTTGCCCTAGGAAATTAAATTTTAAAATTAAAGATTATGTCAGACATTGCATCAAGAGTAAAAGCGATTATCGTTGACAAATTAGGAGTTGACGAGAACGAAGTTGTAGCAGAAGCAAGCTTCACTAATGATTTAGGAGCTGATTCACTAGACACTGTTGAGCTTATCATGGAGTTCGAAAAAGAATTCGATATTCAAATTCCAGATGATCAAGCTGAAAACATCGCTACAGTTGGTCAAGCTATCTCTTACATCGAAGAAGCTAAGAAGTAATAACTAATAACCCACGTGTTGTTAACAACACGTGGGCGTTATTATTTTTTGACATACCTACTTATTTTTTAGAATAGAAAAAGGACAGATTTACTGGTATAGTAATCTGATAAACAAATATAAAGCGACCCAATGTTTCCTTTTACAAAAGTGAAAAATTGGGTTTTTTTAACTTATTAAACCATAATATTTACTTTATGAAATTAAGGCGAGTTGTTGTAACAGGTTTAGGTGCTCTTACTCCCATTGGGAATAACATCCAAGAGTATTGGAACGGTCTTATTAATGGCGTAAGTGGAGCAGCTCCGATTACACATTTTGATGCTACCAATTTCAAAACCCAATTTGCGTGCGAAGTAAAGAATTTCAATGTAGAGGATTTTATCGATCGCAAAGAAGCACGTAAAATGGATCGCTACGCTCAATTAGCCATGGTTAGTGCTGATGAGGCAGTTGTAGATTCTAAATTAGACTTAGAGAACATAGATAAAGATAGAGCTGGAGTTATTTGGGGTTCTGGTATCGGTGGATTAGAAACATTCCAAAACGAGGTTACTGATTTCGTAAATGGAAATGGAACACCGAGATTCAATCCTTTCTTTATTCCAAAAATGATTGCAGATATTGCAGGGGGACATATTTCAATTAAATATGGCTTAAGAGGGCCAAACTTTACGACGGTATCGGCTTGTGCTTCTTCTACCAATGCAATTATTGACGCATTCAACTACATTCGTTTAGGCATGGCAGACATCATGGTGACAGGAGGTTCTGAAGCAGCTGTAACGATTGCAGGTGTAGGTGGTTTCAACGCAATGCATGCTTTATCGACAAGAAATGACAGTCCAGAAACAGCTTCTAGACCGATGGACAAAGACCGCGATGGTTTTGTTTTAGGGGAAGGTGCTGGAGCATTAGTACTAGAAGAATACGAACACGCAGTTGCACGTGGAGCTAAAATCTACTGTGAAATTGGCGGTGGAGGAATGTCTGCTGATGCACATCACTTAACTGCACCACATCCTGAAGGATTAGGAGCAACAAACGTGATGAAAAACTGTTTGAGAGATGCAGGTCTAGAGCCAAAAGATGTAGATGTAGTAAACTTACACGGAACATCAACTCCTCTAGGAGATATCGCAGAATCAAAAGCAATTTTAAATGTTTTTGGTGACCATGCGTATTCAATGAACTTAAACTCTACCAAATCCATGACAGGTCACCTTTTGGGAGCTGCAGGAGTGATAGAGGCAATCTCAGTAATTCTATCTATCGAGCACGGAATTGTACCTCCAACGATTAATCACTTTACAGATGATGATCAAATCGATGCTAAATTAAACTTTACCTTCAACAAAGCTCAAAAAAGAGACGTAAAAGTAGGTATGAGTAACACCTTTGGTTTCGGAGGACACAACGCTTGTGTACTAGTAAAAAAATTAGATATTTAAGCACGACAACGTAATGTTGAGTAACGTATTAAATAAAATATTTAAAAATTCCCGTTCAAGTCAAAAGGACGGGAATTTTTGTCGTAAGATATCCCAAATCACAACGGCTAAACCGTTGGATATTTCCTACTATAAATTAGCGTTCACGCATCGTTCCATGAATATCCTTGACAATCAAGGGAATCCAATTAATTATGAACGATTAGAGTTTTTAGGTGATGCTATGCTCAACGCGGTTATCGCCTCGCATTTGTATTTGGAAGTTCCCAGTGGGGATGAAGGTTATTTGACGAAAATGCGCTCAAAAATTGTAAGTAGAGAAAACCTAAACTCTATTGGCAAAAGCCTAGGACTGATTCACATCGTTGAAAGCAAAATGGGCAACCAACAGTTTGGAGAAAATATTCACGGCAATATCTTAGAAGCGCTCATTGGAGCCATCTACTTGGATCAAGGGTATCCCGCTTGTGAGAAGTTTATCCATCAACGCCTAATCTCTACCATCAAAGATATTCAGGTCTTGGAAACGAAAATCACCAGTTACAAGAGCTTATTAATTGAATGGTGTCAAAAAACAAAACACACCTTCAAATTTGATGCTTATGAGGAGTCTTCTAATGAAGATGTGAAATATTTCGGAGTTAAACTATTTATTGACAACAAGTTAATATCAAAAGGGAGAGCCACTTCCAAGAAGAAAGCAGAAGAAAAAGCTTCGCAACGTGCTTATTTTGCCTTGCAAGAAAAAATAAATCATTAAATTAGGTAATCAATTAACATTTACTTAATCTTTCTTCTAAATGGCTACATATTATTTGAATTATAAAAGTTGTATCTTTGTATCTAACGAATAAACAAATGGGACCAGTAGTTCTAAGATTAGAAGATTTTGAAGCTGAAAACTATAGTCTGATAGCGATTCACTCTTCGCGCAAGGAGGATTTTAAAGTTACCTATCTTATTAATACGATTCTCGGCCTTTATTTAGAACGTACAACATATGATGTTGAAGTAGAGACAGATCAAGGCTTAGCTTCCTTTTCTTTATTTGAATACGACGATCCAGATTACCATGTACTGTGGAAATTAGTTTCAAATAAAGCTTTTATACTTCCTGAGTCACAAATGGCATCCCCCCTCTTTCAATATGTTGTTTCAACCATTAGTAAACAAGGATATCTTTTACCAGAATACAAAACGGTAGATTACTTTCTAAAAGTTGAAAATACAGATGAACAGTTTGAAATTGGCACAGTCATTGAAAAGTTAAAATCAATAAAAGTAATTTCTACCGCATACGAAATCCGAGTAGAAGCGATTAAATCGAAAAACAACCTAATTTTTTAAAAATATGGTAGCAAAAAAAAGAACAAAAATTGTAGCAACATTAGGACCTGCATCAGGAACAAAAGAAGTGTTGCACAACATGATTAAAGCAGGTGTAAATGTATTTAGAATTAATTTCTCACATGCTGACTACGCCGATGTACAAGAGAAAATCGACATTATTCGAGAATTAAATAAAGAATATGGTTATACGACGTCAATTTTAGGGGATCTTCAAGGACCTAAATTACGCGTGGGAATCATGGCGGAAGATGTAGTTGTTAATCCTGGAGATTTAATTACATTTTCAACAAAAGAAGAGTTCAAAGGAGATGCAAAACGCGTGTACATGAACTATAAACAGTTTCCCAATGATGTAAATGCAGGAGAAACTATTTTGTTAGATGACGGTAAATTGATCTTCGAAGTTGTATCAACAAACAATACAGATGAAGTTGTTGCTAAAGTTATTCAAGGGGGGCCTTTAAAATCTAAAAAAGGGGTAAACCTACCAATGACCAAGGTATCCTTACCTGCTTTAACGGAAAAGGATATCAATGATGCCATTTTTGCCATTAAAGCACAAGTGGATTGGTTGGCTTTATCTTTCGTTAGAACTCCAGAGGATTTATTGGACTTGCAAGAAATCATCAAACAACATTCAGAACACAAAATTCCAATTGTAGCCAAAATTGAAAAGCCAGAGGCAGTAAAAAATATCCACAAATTAGTAGCTTATTGTGATGGATTAATGGTTGCTCGTGGAGATCTAGGTGTTGAAATTCCTGCTCAAGAAGTTCCATTGATTCAAAAACAATTGGTTCAAGTGGCGAAAAACGCTAGAATTCCAGTGATCATTGCTACACAAATGATGGAAACCATGATTTCTAGTTTAACTCCGACAAGAGCAGAGGTAAACGACGTTGCAAACTCCGTAATGGATGGTGCGGATGCGGTAATGTTATCTGGAGAAACTTCTGTAGGTAGCTATCCTGTACAAGTAATTGAGAAAATGACACAAATTATTCAAAGTGTGGAAAATTCTCCATTAATCAATGTACCACAAAGTCCTCCTACAATTAAGACCAATCGCTATATCACGAAAAACATTTGTTATCACGCAGCTTTAATGGCTAACGATATTGAAGCAAAAGCAATTTGTACGTTAACAAACAGTGGATATACGGCTTTCCAAATTTCTGCTTGGCGTCCAAATAGTGATATTCTTGTTTTTACGTCAAATAAACGCATTTTAACGCAGTTAAACTTGCTTTGGGGAGTTCAGGCTTACTACTACGACAAATACGTAAGTACAGACGAAACAATTGAAGATATCAACAATATGGTTGTCGAGAAAAAACACGCTGTAAAAGGTGATATGGTAATCAACTTAGCAGCTATGCCAATCGTTGAAAAGGGAATGGTAAATACGTTGAGAATATCTGAAATTAAGTAATCGGTTAACTGTTATGGGTTATCGGTTATGAGTGATCAGAATTCAAAAATATAAACGAAAAAAGGGAATCATGTAAAAATGATTCCCTTTTTTTATAATCTATTGGCTTTTTTGATTTTTCGCCTTTTTGTCAATTTTTCTGATTAAAGATATTGATCTATTCAGGAAATTTAACCGGGTGGATTGCCATTGAATGGATTCCATCGGGTGGATTATCATTGGATGGATTCCATCGGGTGGATTGTCATTGGATGGATTCCATTGGGTGGATTGCCATTGGATGGATTCCATCGGGCAGATTGTCATTGGATGGATTCCATCGGGCAGATTGTCATTGGATGGATTCCATCGGGCAGATTGCCATTGGATGGATTCCATCGGGCAGATTGCCATTGGATGGATTCCATCGGGCAGATTGCCATTGGATGGATTCCATCG
>NZ_JACAGN010000011.1:82757-128377 GCF_030324495.1 Myroides sp. 1354
GGCAGATTGCCATCTGCCCCTACTTATCTCCTTGCCATTCCGCGTAAAATTGGGCTAAAAAACCTTCCATATAACGGTGTCTTTCCGCTGCAATTCGCTTTCCAGCCTCTGTATGCATTAAATCTTTCAACAGCAGTAATTTCTCGTAAAAGTGATTAATTGACGTTCCTTTATGTGCTTTGTACTCTTCTTTGGTCATACCAAATCGAGGTGCTTGCTCTGGATCGTGAATTGGGTTGTTCTGGAATCCTCCATAATTGAAAACACGGGTGATTCCAATAGCTCCTATTGCATCTAATCGATCAGCATCTTGAACGATTTCCAATTCTTTCGACGTGAACTTTTGATTGAAATTCCCTCCTTTGAAAGAGATGTTTTCAATCCCCTTGACTACATGATCTACTACTTCCGATTGATAATCCAACGATTCCAACCATTCCTTTGCTTTACGAGGGCCGACAGTTTCATCTCCGTTATGGAATTTGCTATCCGCTATATCGTGTAGCAAAGCTATCAATTGCACAACATCGGCATCGGCATCGGGTTCGAATTGTAAAATATTGAGCGCATTATTGTATACACGTTCAATGTGAAACCAATCGTGTCCTCCTTCGGCATGCTTTAGCTCTTCTCTAACATAGGCAATAGTTGCTTCAATTTTTTTATTCATGTTTTACTGTAAACTGTTCACCGTCAACTGCAAACTATTTAATAATAGCAGGTTGTACCCATTTAAAAATATGTTCTTCTTTACCAACACTCATTCTTTCCGCAATGCGCAACATACGTGCAGGTAATTTCATCAAGTATTCTCTTGCTTTTTCTGCATCATCATTTAATCCAGTAAGTTTTGCAACTTCCCAACGATCGATTAATTTCTGCATGATTTCCACATAGTCAATTGCAGTATAGACTCCAATGCGTTGTGCTGAATCAGAAAACAATTCAAAGGCATCTCCCATCTTTCCTCCTGACTCGCGAATCAAGTTAGCTGGCATCGTAATTTTGCGCTTCATCATATCGACAAAAGCCAATAACATTTCACTTGGATCAACTTTAAAAATACGGTCTACAAATTCCGAATAAGCATGGTGGTGACGCATTTCATCTCCCGCGATTAAACGACAGATCTTCGATAATTTATGATCGCCATATTGTTTGGCTAATTTTGCCACACGATTGTGCGAAATATATGTAGCTAACTCTTGAAAACTTGTAAATACAAAGTTTTTATAAGGATCTCTGTCTGTTCCTGGATCGAAACCATCGTTTAATAAATATTGGGTTGTAATTTCTACTTCACGCATATTTACACGACCTGACAAATACAAGTATTTATTCAATAAGTCACCATGTCTATTCTCTTCACCAGTCCAGTGACGAATCCACTTTGCCCAACCATTGCCACTTTCACCTTCTCTTTGGTTTACTCCATCTACATCCATCAACCAAGATTCGTACGTAGGCAATGCTTCTTCCGTAATGGTATCTCCAACTAAAACTACCCAAAAATCATAGGGTAATTCTTTGGCGTATTCTCTCAGCTCTCTGACTTCTTCTAAAAAATTTTCACTTTCCGAATTGGGTAGTAAATCAGAAGGTTGCCAAATTTTCTCCACAGGTATTAGATAATCATCGACGAAGCTATCTATATTTTTTTCCAAGAAGTGCATCACTTCTAAACGAACATTGTGTGTTGACATTTCAATTTGTTTTTACTTCGCAACTAGCTCTTCGGTTTGGTTTAGTTTGTTTGGGAGTAACTGCGAGAATTAGTATTTTTCTATTCTATTTTAGACTTTACGATGGCCTCTGTTTTAGCAAAGAGTTCTTCAAAAGAATAATCGCTAATTTTCATTGGTTTATGTGCATAAAGACTAATTTTGGCTCCTAATCCTAACGGAAATTTTCCAAATCGGAACAATTTCCACGAATTATTAATCGTCAAGGGAACAAGATAAGCATCTGGTGAAAACTTACATAACATTTTAACCCCATTTTCTGAAAAACGTTTGGGATGACCGTCTCGACTTCTTGTTCCTTCAGGGAATATTACAGCTGAGCGGTTGTATTTTGAGATATATTGACCTAATCCACGAATAACAGTTAAGGCTTGTTTTGCGTCTTTTCGATCGATTAAGACTGACCCCCCGTGTTTTAGATTATATGATACACTCGGGATGCCTTGTCCTAATTCTTTTTTACTAACAAATTTGGGATGATTCTGTTTAAAGAACCAAATAATCATCGGTATATCGAACATACTTTGATGATTGGCTACAAAGACAATAGGTTTGTCTGTAGGAAGTTCTTCTTCTTTTGATACACGATAAGATGTACCTAAGATACCGGTACATAGCATGATCCACCACACCATGCAATCTACTACTTTTTTATGGGCTTTATAACCAAAGAGATTAAATGCTACCCATTGTAATCCATGAAAGAATAGGAGTACAAGTAATAAACAGATAACAAATAGTACAGATAATGGATATGAAATTATTTTTTGCATTAGCTCAATGTATAACTTGAGCAAATATACACTTTTAAAAAAAAACCACCTTATAGAAGGTGGTCTCTTTTTAGCAATATTCTTTGTATGCGTCGATCAAATTTTCAGCGATCATCTCTGCTGGATGTCCTTCAATGTGATGTCTCTCTAACATGTGAACTAACTCTCCGTCTTTAAACAAAGCCATAGAAGGTGAAGATGGAGGGAAAGGGAACATATGTTGACGTGCTGCATCAACAGCATCTTTATCTACACCTGCAAAAACCGTTACGATTTGCGCTGGTGTTTTTTCTCCTCTTAAGCTCATGATTGCTCCTGGGCGTGCATTACGCGCCGCACAACCACAAACTGAGTTTACCACTACTAATGTAGTTCCTTCTTTACTTAAAGCAGCTTCTACTTCGTCTGCTGTATATAATGCTGAAAATCCTGCATCAACTAACTCTTGACGCATTGGTTTTACTATTTCTTCTGGATACATACTATTACCTTTAATTAAAATTGTAATAACAAAGTTACACTTTTTCTCTTATTTTGTCCACTTTCAATGCTAAAGTATTCCCAAGATGCACTACGCTTTCTTTTTGGGTTTCTTTTTCATTTTATTCAACCAAATAAAAATCCCAGTAATTGGTAAGGAGGTAGCGATTAAACAAGTGATAAAATAGATCACTTTAGAAAATAACCCATAAATATCTCCAAAGTGCAAGGCTCTAATTGAACTCGCCAACTTCTCTCCCATTGATTTATCTGCAAAGATTTCTTTTTTGATTACTTCTCCAGAGTATTGATCGATAAACACGCGATCATTTACCGTTTCATTCCATCTCGCCAAGTCATTTTTATTGATTTCATAAGCTCCCAGAGAATCTTTTGGCAAGCTTACCGCCAACGTGCGATAGTCATATGCCATTTCTTTATTAGCAATAGCAAGCGCTTCTTCTAAACTAATGGTGGATTTATCTTGCAGTACGGATTCTGGTTTTACTTCATCACGTCCTCCAAAAACTTTAGCTCCTAATACACTACTTAAACCATTTCTATACCATTCAAATGACCAACACAACCCCGTCAAGGACATAATCAATACAATCAATAAAGTATAAAAGCCAAGCGTATTGTGTAAATCGTGATTGATGCGCTTCCAATTGGCATTAAACTTAATTTTAAACCCGGGTTTAATGCTCTTCCATCCTTTAATCTTTTTAGGAAACCACAAGATTAATCCTGAAATAGAAAGGAAACAGAAAATAATCGTCGCAATTCCTACAATTGGGCGTCCAATTGAAGAATCGAGTAATAACCAACGGTGTAATTTGAAAACGGTCATGAAAAACTCATCTCCAGGTCCTTTTCCTGTACCTAGGATCTCTCCTGTAAAAGGGTTAACATGTACGGCCTCACCTCTTTTTCCTTCTTCTCCTTTACTTACGGTAAAAACAAATGGTTTTCCCTCTTTGCTCACTAAAGTAATGCGTTGTACTTTTCCTTGTGTTGATGCTTCAACAAGCTGTACCAACTCTGCAACGGGTTTAGCTTGCCTCTCATTTGGTGCAACAAACGCATAGCGATTTGGTTCAAGCCATTCTTGAATTTCCGTCTTAAACGTGTAAATGGTTCCTGTTAAACAAACTACAAATAACACAAGTGAACTCGCAATACCTAACCACAAGTGGAGGTCATTCATCAATTTGCGAAAAGGAGAGGTCTTCTTTGCTTTCATATGGGATTTAAAAACGAACAAACACGATTTTATAACATAAAACCGTGTTCGAACTTATTATTTCAATTATAATGACACTAATTAAAGGGTAATTCTAGAATCTATACGTCAATTGTGCGGCAAAATTTCTAGGTGAAATTTCGTTAATATATCCTCCTCTGAAATAAGAAGTATATCCTCTTTCATTGAATAGATTATTCATAAATACACTTAACGTAGCGTTTTTGTAAGTATAAGCTGCCTGTGCATTTACTGTAGTATAGCTAGGCATATCAAATGGTCTTACGTTTACGTTTGTATTGTGACTATCTGTTGTACGGCTGTATTCATTCACTGGACGTTTTCCAACAAAGTAAACACCTGCACTTACTGACAATCCGTTTAACGTACCTTGATCAAATTTATAGCTCACCCATCCGTTTGCTGTATGTTCTGGTGCGTTCATTGGTGCAGATCCATCTACATATTGGGGGCTGTCTTGGTATCTCGCATATAAGTTAGCATATCCCAACATTACTTCTAAGTTGTTGGTAATTTTACCATTGATTTCCAACTCAAATCCGTTGCGTTTTAAATCACCCGCTAAGATGCTTTCTGTTTTAGATTGCTCATTTGTTTCTGGGTTGATATAAGGGGCAACTAAATTATTTTGATTGATGAAGAAGTATGTAAAGTTCACTCCTAAATGATCGTTATACCAGTTTGATTTGAAACCAAATTCAAATTGTTTGATATCTGAAGCTCCTGCATATCCTCCTCCGTGTAATAATTTGTTTGATTGTCTCAAACTACTTGTTGTAGTATAGGAAGCAAACGTACTGATGTTTTCTTGTGGTTTGAAGATTAATCCCAACATTGGATTCCAACGATCCACAGTAGCATTTTCTGTTGTATTTCCATTTAAACGGCTGTAGCGAAGACCTAACATTGCACTTAATTTATCTCCAATTGCGATATAATCTTGTGCCATAAAACCAATGGTTGGAGACATCGTTCTTGTTGTTGCAATATCTCCGTAGATGATATTATCAGGCAACATATTGTCGATAGGTCCTAATACGTTGATATCACTTCTAAAGTCAACTAAAGCGTCATTTCCTGCTTTATCTTTCCCCCATACTTTACCTGCTGCAGATCCACCGATTGTTTTGGTTTGTCTGTAATCAAATCCTATTTGGAAGGTGTGTTTTAAGATTCCTGTAAAGATGTCTTTTCCGATTAAATCTGCTTGGAATACAGAGTTATAATCATCCGATTGTCCCATAGAAACCGTGCGTTTTATATCTCCATATTGACTCCAATCATCGCCAATTTCCTTTTTAGGCTTTACCGTTGTTACGTTTGTAGAACGCCCATATTCATTGTAGATTGATGCTGTATATGAAGTTCTAAAGCTCAATTTTTCTGTTAATTGTCTTTCGAAACGGGCTACATAATTTTGCATGGTAATCTTTTTAGAATCTCCTTTGAAACCTAAAAATTTATTATGTGGCATTTCATACAACTCATTTGCATAGTCAGGCCCTAAATTTACCGTTCCTTTATCATATACATAATCTCCATTTAAGTAATCCATCTCAACCGTTAACTTGGTTTTGTTATCGATTTTCCATGTTAGGGATGGATTAATGTAGAAGTGTTCGTTATTTACAAAGGTTCTCCAGCCATCATTTCTTTCGTATGCACCATTAAAACGGAAAGAAACCGTTTCTTTTTTGTCTAATACTTGCTCAAAGTCAACAGTAGGTCTCACTTGACCATAGCTTCCAACTCTAAACCCAACTTCTCTGTGGTTTTTAAAGTTTGGCGTTTTAGTTACCATATTGATTACTCCTCCAGCAGCACCTAAACCATTTCCGATTCCTTGTAATACTGCAGCAGAACCTTTGATTACCTCAACACTTTCAACACCTTGCATATCCGCAATTGCTGAAGCCGTTCTAAAATCAGAGTCCATTCCAACTCCATTTCTCAATACGGGTGTTCCTCTGAATCCACGCATAGACATACTTTCTGATGGTCCTCCATACGTTGAAAACTGGGTTACCCCAGCTACGTTACGCGCTGCATCTGTAATTGTCAACGCTCCTTGTTCTTTAATTACGTGTTCAGAAACAATACTAATAGATTGAACTTGATCTTGTAATCCAAGTGGTAAACGCGTGATATACTGAAGATTTTTTACATTCTTGTTACTTCTACCATATACAGTGATATTTTCCAATTGGCTATCAGCCACTAAAAGAAAATTCACAATTTCTTCATTTTTTGCTAGGGTAATTTCTCTTTGAGAGGTTGAATATCCAACAAAAGAAGCTTTCATCGTGTGCTTTCCTTTCTGCACATTATTCAATTTAAACTCTCCGTTTTCATTGGTTTGAACAGCTGTTTGCCCTTCTCCCAATACAACCGTTGCAAAAGGTAATGGTTTATTAACCTCATCTACAACTCTTCCTTTGATTGTGATGTTTTGAGCGAAACTTACCATTACTCCGCAAATGGTAACTAACAATGTCGTATACGTCTTCATTCTGAACCTGTGTTATTTAGACTTATTAAAAACGCCACAAATGTAAAGTGATTCTAAATAATCCACAAATTTTATTTAGACTTTTTTTATATAAGATTTTTAAAGGAAAATCAATTAATACCGAACACTTTTAATAAAGACATAAAATATCGATCAAAATTTGAGAATATCGCACTAAAACCAATAAAAAGCACGCTCAATATGCTGTATCTCAGGAATAGACTTTCTTATACTAATAGCTACTATATCGAAGCGAACCTCTTCTTTTCGCTTGGATTGTCGAACAAAAGCATCTGCTGCAGTAATCAATCGATTGATTTGAGGTTTTTTTAAAAATTCTTGAGGCAACCCAAAATCGGTAGTGCTTCTCGTTTTTACTTCAACGAAAACTAAAAAAGAATCCACCTCCGCGATGATATCTACTTCGGCATTTCTGTACGCCCAATTTCGAGCTATAATTTGATAACCTTTTTCTTGTAAAAAATCAACGGCTAAATCTTCACCTAACTTTCCTAATTCACTTGCTTTACTCATATATTGTTTTTAACTAAAAGCGACAGTCACCTGATTGTCTTGTACTTCTAGTTCAACAATAGTGCCTAACTTTAAAGCCCAATTGGAAGATCCATGTCCGGCAGGGAAATTAAAGACAACGGGGTAGTGGTATTCTTTCACTATATCTAAGATAATTTCTTGTGCATTATATCCGAAGGGAATTGAATTATCGTGCATATCTGTCATTCCGCCAACAATAAGCCCAGCTAAATCTTGTAAAATCCCGTTGCGTTTGAGGTTGTGCATCATGCGATCAATGTGATATAAATATTCATCCAAGTCTTCAATAAAGAGAATCTTTCCCTTGGTATTTATAGATGAGGCAGACCCCAATAAACTATACAGGATAGAGAGATTTCCTCCTACTAATTCACCTGTTGCCTTTCCTTGCTTATTTGCAGGATCTGCACTAATGGTATATGATAGTGTTTCACCAAACAAAGCTTTGTGAAGTGAAACCTTGGATTCTTCTTTAGCTAAAGGCACACTAAAAGCCATAATACCGTGAATGGTTGCTATATCTAAATTATGAACGTGACTGTGCAGGGTAGTTACATCGCTAAATCCAACAATCCACTTGGGTTGTTGCACTAAAAGCGAAAAGTCAATTGCATCAATGATACGCACCGTGCCATACCCTCCTCTTGCGCACCAAATCGCTTTGATTTCGGGATTTTTCAATTGTGCATTAAAATCATCTACACGCTCTTGATCGGTTCCTCCTAATTGAAAATTATCCAATCCGATGGTTTGCCCTAAAACGACTTCCAATCCCCAAGATTCTAAAAGTGCTATAGCGGGTTGAGCTTCTTGAATTGAAAATTTTCGAGCGGTACAAACAATGGCTACTTTATCGCCTTTTTGCAAATAGGGAGGTATTATATTACTCATGATAACTATATTCAGATTTAAAAATCAAAACGCAGCTGTACGGCCACGGGTTTTTTAGTTGCTTTTCTATTGTTTAGATTACTCAAAGATACACCAATCAGGCGGACAGAATTCTGCAATTTTTCTTGATAAAGCAATTCCTTTGCGCAATCGAGAATAATTCCCGCATCGGCAATAAAATACGGAAAGGTTGTACTGCGTGTTTGCTGTACAAAGTCGGCATATTTTATTTTTAACGTGATTGTTTTACCCGCCAACCCTTGTTTTTTTAATCGCAGACTCAATTCTTCAACGATATGGGCGAGTTTACTTTCGAGGTAAACTTCTGAACTCAAATTTTCATCAAAGGTGCGTTCTGTTCCCACGGATTTAATCAATCGATCTGGGCTAACAGGCGAGTTGTGAATGCCACGCACAATATAGTAATAGGCTTTTCCTGCTTTACCGAAATGTTCTTCTAGGAATTCTATGGATTTGGCCTTTAAATCTCGTCCCGTAAAAATGCCAAAATGATACATCCGATCTGCGGTCTTCTTGCCAATACCAAAAAACTTTTTAATTTCGAGAGCTTCAAGAAACGATTCTACTTCTTCGGGATTAATCGTTTTTTGTCCATTGGGTTTATTGTAATCGCTTGCTACCTTGGCTAGGAATTTATTAATTGAAATCCCAGCCGAAGCGGTTAGATGGGTGCGTTCGAAAATTTTTTGTCGAATCTCTTGTGCGATTAAGGTAGCACTTGGACAACCTTTTTTGTTTTGGGTTACGTCTAAAAACGCTTCATCTAATGCCAAGGGTTCCACTAAATCCGTATATTCATGAAATACGGCTCGAATTTGTCGGGAGACCTCTTTATAGCGATCAAAACGAGGCGGTACAAAGATTAAATGAGGGCATTTTTTTTGTGCCAATACTCCACTCATCGCACTTCTCACGCCATATTTTCGCGCCTCATAACTCGCGGCAGCCACTACGCCTCTCTCGCTACTTCCTCCCACAACAATAGCCTTTCCTCTCCATTCCGGATTATCCAGCTGTTCTACTGAAGCGTAAAACGCATCCATATCAATATGTATAATCTTTCGATTCATCTCAAGGCTAATTTGGTCAAAATTAATTGAAAAAAATCAGTTTATATTCTTAAAAAAAATATCGTTTTTTTTTAACTTTCCGATGATAATACAAGTGCTATTACGTAAATTTGTATGTATTTTAAATACTTTTTGAGTAAGTATGCGTTATTTCTAACAACTAAACGTTATAGATACTATACTGTTATTTAATTCGAAAAATACAATCATAAAATGAATGAATTTTTAGCGCAGGCCTTTATATTTTTATTTGCCGCAGTAATTTGTGTCCTCATTTCTAAGAAACTGGGAATGGGTTCTGTTTTAGGTTATTTATTTGCAGGAGTTTTAATTGGTCCTTTTGTCTTGGGATTTGTTGGAAAAGACGGGGCTGATATTATGCATGCAACCGAGTTTGGTGTAGTGATGATGTTATTTCTTGTGGGACTCGAATTGGATCCTAAAGAATTCTGGAAAATCCGAAAAGAAATTATTGGATTGGGAACCGCACAAGCCCTCGGTACAACGCTTATAACCACTGCTGTTTGCTATTTTGCCATTGGCCTTGGTTTGGGTACTTCCATTACGATTGGATTTGTCGTTACCATGTCGTCTACGGCTATTATTCTACAAACCATTTCGGAAAAGGGACTCAATAAATCCAATGTAGGAAAATCGAGCTTTGCAGTTTTGCTCTTTCAAGATATCATGGTAATCCCAGTAATGGCTTTGATTCCGCTCTTAGCTGTTTCGAAGAAAATACCGATTTCAACAACCAATAGCAGTATGCTAGATGGTCAACCCGTATTGATGAAAACCATGGCCATCCTTGGCGCAATCACAGTTATTTTCTTGGTTGGAAATTATATCGTCAATCCGCTTTTTAAATCGGTTGGGCGTTTGCAAATACGCGAAATTTACACGGCTTCGGCTCTATTATTAGTTATTGGAGTATCCTTGTTAATGCAACAAGTAGGACTTAGCCCTGCCTTAGGAGCATTTATTGCTGGGGTAGTATTAGCCAATAACCCGTACAAACATCAATTAGAAAGTGATATTGAACCCTTTAAGGCCCTCTTGCTCGGTATTTTCTTTATCGCCGTGGGATCGACCATTAACTTTGAGATTATTTCCAAAGAGCCCTTAATCATCCTTTCTTTATTAGTTGGATCCATGGCCATCAAAGCCATTGTATTATTTGCTATCGGAAAATGGAAAAAGTTCCCAAAAGATCAATCTTTCCTATTTGCTATTTTACTTTCGCAAATTGGTGAATTTGCCTTTGTCATTTTAGCTCTGGGCAAAACCATCAATATCATTGATCAAACTTGGTATGATTACCTCTTAGCAACAACCGCTTTATCTATGGTGGTAACACCGATCTTAATGTTGTTGAATGAAAAGTGGATAAGCCCGTATTTAGGATTGGCTTCCTCTCCTACCACAAACCAACCTTATGACGATTTATCGCATATCAGTGCCGATAAGAAAATCATCATTGCTGGTTTTGGGGATTTTGGAAACACAATCGGGCGTTTATTACAAGCGAATGACATTCCTACCCTTGTACTAGATAATGATGCAGAACGCGTGGATCATTTGCGTAAATTGGGTTTTAATGTTTACTATGGTGATGCTACTTCTATTAATATTTTAAAATCGATTGGAGTAGAGAAAGCCGATTATGTCATTGCAGCGATGGATCCGCCGGATGTCAATCAGCATTTGGTTGAAGTATTACACAAAAACTTCCCTGATGTAGAGGTCATTATTCGCGCGAAAAACAGAAAGAACGCCTATGAATATTTACAAGACGGCTTTACGGAAGTCTATCGTGAGAACTTCTTTACGGCGGTTTACGTTGGAACAGTCATGTTAGAAAAGCTAGGACTAAGCCACGAAGAAGCGAGAACACAGAGTGAACTATTCATCCGAAGTGACCGTGCATCGTTGAGAAAATTAGCGAAGAACATTCACAATTTAGAAGACTATATTACCGTATCCCGACTCGAATTTGAGCAGCAATCAAACTTATTAAAAGACAGTTTGCGCCATAAGAGAGAAGCAAAAGATACAACAGATTATACCGATTAATAGGAAACAAAAAGGGAGATGTATTGTACATCTCCCTTTTGTATTTTCGTTGTTTTTACTAATTTTTATCTGGTGTTTTTTCCGAAACAGTTGTCACCGTATTTCCTGTTGGAATAAAAAATTCCATTGGAAAGCTCTTAAAGTATTTCAATACAGCCCAAGCGAGTTCTCTTGTTTCTTTGAATGGTATATTACGAGAGCGGAACGCTAAGAGAATAGATAAACCAAAGCTCACAATAAAGTTCATGAATCCGATCAACCACATTCCGATGAAGGCCCATACTAACATGGAAGTTGGCGCTTCAAATCCAGATCCATAATATCCAATGGCAATATTTCCACTGACGAATGTAATATGTCGAATATCAATATCTAACCCGATAAAAGTTCCAATAGCCCCACAGGTACCCATGAATAGACCAAAACAGATATTAGATACTATTCCTGGCCATTTGGTATCAACCCAATTGGCAATTTTTGTTGAACGTTGAATCCCGAAATTATATTTTAACCACGGATGTTCTTGAATGCGATAAAAAACGCGGTTGTGTTTGTTTCTATTGGATACATTTCCTGAGATAATTCCTGATAAGAATAAGAAAATACCCGCAATACCAGCATGGAACAACGCTTTTGACTCAATCGGATCAGCGTCAATTAACATGCCTTTCCATTCTTTTTGTGCAATATTCACCTCAAATACAGAATCAAATCCCCACATCAATAACAACGCAATAGGAAAAGCCAAGATTACGTTTCCAATAAAGGCAATAAACTGAGAACGCACTAAACGCGCAAACAGTTTTGCAAAGCCGATATGCTTATCCGCACTGTCAACATGTTGTTTTTGTCCGTCCTCAATGGCTTTGATAATCGCAGCCGCCGTCATAGCCGGTTGTTTGGTTGCTAAGGTAAAGCCCAATAAATAAATTAAACAGAACCCCAAGGCATAATTCAAACTATACAACATGGCATGACCAAAGATACTAGCATCTAATTTATGTGCTAATAACTTCAGAATACACATAAAACCAACGATAATACCCGCCCCCATGGCTCCTCTAAACATATGCCAATATTCTCCTGCGGTCTTGGTAATATAGTGTTCACCTGTTTTAGCCGTATGCTGCGTAATTTCATACGATATCAATTGTGTACTTTCCTTAATCAGTCCAGACACATTGTACTTATAACAGTTATATCCTATCAACTTACGCGCCAATTGGATGGTATTTCTTTTCTTCTCTAAAGCGGTATCTTCTCCTTCAATAATAATTAGCGAAAGCAAAACATCCACTCGTTGTAATTGCTGTCTTAAACGCAATAAACTCTGGTTAACCTTAATAGAGATTCCGTACTTCGAGCTGTTCTTAAAAGCTTGATTAACGAAATCCAAACATTGTTTATGGAATATTTTAATCTGCTTGCAGTTGATATCACTAAGCGTCAAATAGTCGATATTGCCTTTTAAAATACTAGAGGCTACTTCCATAAACTCTTTTTCTAAGGCTAAAAAAGGACTTTCAAAGTGAGAATATTCAGGGACCATGCTGATAATAGAACTTTCCATAGCTCTACCACTCATGCGTTGGGTGATTAATCCAATAGAATTCAACAGCTCTCCCATCACAGATTCATCTGATATTTTAGTAAAAATATCAGCGAAATTCAATTGATCGAATAATTCTAACAATTGTTCCTCCGGAATCAAGTCTACCCATGCAGCGTCCGTATGCTTGTGAAACACTTGGTTTAACACATACTCATAGGTATCTTTTTCGGGTTGATAGGGTAAAACTTTAGCCCATAAACGCTTTTTAACCTCATAAAAGAAATCTGAATCTTGTAAAATCCCCGCATCCGATATCATTCGGCTGAAACGTCTATTAGAAAGTAACTCTTTCAAATATTCGATCAAAGCTAACCGTTCAACTTCGTGCGTTTTTAAATAAGACGTAAAAGAATCTATGGAAACTCGATTTGTTTTTTTTATATTTCGCGGTCGAAAAATATGTACAAGATCAACTAAGAAAGAAATATCTTCGCTTGTATATATTTTACCATCAACTACATATTTATTAAAAAGCTCCTCAATTCCTTGAGGTGATTGCAATATGTATCTTAATTTCATCTAAAAATATATTTTTTTCTGATTAGTTCAATAGAAATATCTATAACTTGGCATAAATTTACGCCTTTATTTTATATCCCATGATTGAAATCGAAAGAAAATTTCGTACCAAATGTACAAATTTTGAACGTTTAGCACATTCAAAAAGCACCATTGCACAAGGATATCTCAATAGTGATGCGGAGCGAACAGTACGCGTCCGTTTAAAAAATAACAAGGGATATCTAACCATTAAAGGAAAAAGTAACGCTACTGGAACATCGCGTTTTGAATGGGAGAAGGAAATAGACTACCAAGAAGCAGAAGCTTTATTAACTTTATGTGAAGACCATGTAATTTCCAAAACACGATACCTCATCCCTGTAGGTAAACACCTCTTTGAAGTGGATGTCTTTCACGGAAAAAATGAAGGCCTCGTTATAGCAGAAGTGGAGCTCCAAGATGAAAACGAAGTTTTTGAAAAACCGGAATGGCTAGGAGAAGAAGTGACAGGTCAATTGGAATATTATAATTCGTATTTGTCCAATCATCCTTTTACTACTTGGAAATAGTGAAAGATAAAAAAATAATACCCCCATTAATCAAGTGTTAATGGGGGTATTTTTCACATGGAAATCAACAATTTAAAAAAAATAACAACACGTTATTCCGTTTATCTATTTATTTGAATCCATCCAGTACGCATCTTAGCATGTGAAACTAAAACATAGTAGTATGTACCAGAAGGCAAATTATTTCCTCTTTTGTCTTTCCCAGCGAATTCATCTGTATACAAGCCATTAAAACTAAATACTTCGATTCCGCTGCGATTATATACTTTCAAATTCGTTACGCCGTACTTCGAGAGATCTAAGCGATCGTTAATACCATCTCCGTTTGGAGAGAATCCCTTCGGCAAGGGACATTCTTCATACATTACACGAAAACTCGATTGATCAAAACACGCTACTTTACCTTTGCTTGTTTTGGCATAGATGTAGATCAGCTGATCTTCTACAATCACCTCTCCTGGTTGCAACTCTCTTCCTTGTCCTTCCGCTTCTGTAAAATACTTATTTCCTCTGGGTAAAAGAGGTAAAGTATAAAGCTCACAATACAGAACTTGATCTTCTATTCTATGAGCAGCAATCAATTCGAGAATTTCAATGGTAAAACTACTCTGATAAGAACAACCCTCTTGCACAGCATAAACGTACAACAGATGCTTTCCTACTAAATCAAAAACATCCCCTGCTTCATAGCGCTCACCCTGTCCGTAAGGCTCTGTATAATAAGCTTCCCCTTCGGCCAATTCAGGTAGTACATAACTTTCACAAGCGAGAATTGGAGTTACTTTTGTTGCCATTAAAATCTTATTTACTCCTAAAGAGAAAGTAGTATACGTAAAACAATGGGTGTTTTTATTTTCCATTTTCGCATATATCATTGTTGGCTCTATAGCTGTTGTGGTGTAAACAGCAGGTAGTGGATTGACATTGCCCAACAAGTCTCCTTCTGAAGCAAAGTAACTGAGAACAAAATCCTCTGATTTAAACTTCCCTATCATTTGTTTTTCATTTTGGGACAAATCATAGGTATAAACAAATCCAGGTTCTCTATTGCACACATAGAGATTCTCTGGTTTTGTAATGGGGTGTTTCTCTTTAATAAAATGAAATTCCTTATCAATGATTTGCTCTTTGCCATTACAATGCAAATAGGTAATACGTCCTGTGTAGGTCACAGTCTTATCAATAGATACTTGAATATCCTTTTGATCCGTTAGGAATTCCCCATTCTTCAACCAGCTGAAGCTAGCGATTGATTCTCCATTAGGCACAAAGCGCCAAGCCTCATTGGCTGCAGTCCACGTACCTACATTTCGATTTGGCGGTACTGCTGCTGCCGTTCCCGTGGCATTTTGAATTCCCACAACACCTAATCCCCCGTTGAAATTGGCGCAACTCGGTCTATTCTTAATGTAGACTTCAATAATATTGGTTCCTTCATACAATACAATTTGAGAGGTCTGTGTCGTTCCCTCGATATCATTTACATCATAAGGACATCGCGTTGCATCAAACAACCCTAAATGATAAATATTAAAGACTAAGGCACGACAAGGAAAAGTTCCTAACACTTGATAATTTACCGAATAATCAGCAGGTGAATTGTTTGGCAACAAATCTTGCATCACCCCAAAAATAGTATTTACATAGGGGATGGTATTGGCATTCGCACTATTGGTTGGCAATTGAACTCTAGGATTCATCGCATACCCTGAAGATGAATTAGGAGCATACAATCCATTTTCAGTATGGCCTTTTACGCTGAATGTAATCATCCCATTGGTTCCTATTAATACTTTATTATACGACTTGCCATAAAAGCAAAAATCAAAACCTAAATCAATAACATTCGACCATTTATCATCTTCTGTTAATGGAATCAAGTCTCCACCAACAAATGGATAAGGAGGTTTGTATTCGATAGCTTCTACTATATAATCAGAGGTATCCTTAATATCATAATAGTTGGCGATTAAGTCTACGCTGACACTTTCATCCTCACAAATGACATAACTTCCATCTTCTGCTTGAGGCAAATCAATCGGTTCAACTTCAATATTGGCACAACCAGGAGGATTAAAAATATTAAATAATACGGGTGAGCTCCAACTCCCTTGATCTGACTCTGAACAGACAGCGCGTACATACACCTGATAGAAAGCGCCTTCAACAGCATCTCTAAAAATATACCTTGGATTATTTTCTACTCGAATTCCCGTGCTTAATGGTGTAGGAGCAAGCTGATTCGATTCCACAATATAAACTTCCCATTGTCTTTCTTGTCCGAGGGGTGTCCATGTAATTTCAATATTCGTCGAGTTGGACATTCGAACAGCCTCTACCTTGGTGACGTCTTTACAAGTAAAAGGCTTAATCCATACATTGTCAATAGCGGCAGGCGGTTGTTCTCCACTGCGATTATCTTGTTGCCATTCAAAAACGATTCGCACATCTTGACCGGCAAAGGCACGAATATCCATTCGCTTTTGAAATCTTTGAAATTCACTGTTGTTAAAAAATCCTCTTTCATCCACTGCAAGGGCTTGGTTAGAACTTGCCACACTGACATCTGCTTGCGGAACATACGATAATGGAACAATCCACGCCTTCACAAAATCAACTCCTATATTTTCTCCTGTTCTTCTGTCATATTGTTGTTCTCCTTTAGAACGCCAGTCAAAACTAATGTCCAACTGCTCTAAATTTGCAGGAATATGTACATTTTTATAAGCGTGTACAATTTGGGTTTTATTGAAAGTATATTTGTTGTTTACTCCATTGTCATTGGATATATACAAGGCTTTTGTTCCTCCGTTATTCACCGCGTTTCCAATCACCCACTGATTCGGTAATGAATGCGTAACCCCGATCTTCAGTGTTCCTTCAAAATCCTCATAGTAAGGCAATGGCGTTACAGATACTAAAGGTGTAGTTGCAATAAAGGGTCCTGACCATAAACTTGATTCTTCTGTACTACAAGTAGAACGCACCCAAACATAATACATCGTCCCTTCTTCTAAATTTTCAAATGTGTAATGCATGTCTGTGCTCGTATGGGTTGGTACAGTTGCATCATTAACTGTTGTATTAGGATCTGTCGTTAACAAAAGGTCATAACCCATTGGTTCACCAACCCCAATCCAGCTAAAGTCAAAACCTCCGGTTCTAATAGACCCGATAGTCCCATTGATTGGCGGTAAACAATTCTTGATAAAGAATTCGATATTGTCTATTGCAGCAGCGGGATTTTCTCCACTACTTGTATCTTGTGTCCACTCAAAAATGATACGCATGGTACGACCGAGATAGTTTCGAGCTGGAATAGTGATATGTTCTCTTTCGAAAGTTCGATTGCCTGAGTAATATTCTCTTCCCAATCGCACAGCATTGCGATTATCCGTTTGTACGAGTACACCCGCACGTGGAGTATAATCAGCAGAAACGAACCATACGCGGAAATTATCATAACTTCCTTCACCTAGATTTCGCCAATCAAAGTTCAATAGTAACTCCATACCTGAGGCAGGAATAGCAAAATCTTTGTAAATATGAGAGGTTTGTCCTCGACCTGGTACTGTTTGTAGGTAATTATTACTCAAACCGTTATCATTGGAAATATAAAGCGCCTTTGTGCCTCCATTTTGAACTGCTTGACCTATAACCCATTTATTATGGGTGTCATTTTGATATCCAAAGCTTGGGTTTCCTTCAAAATTTTCTGTATAAGGCAATGCAGCTGGGTTCAATTTGGTTTGCACGACAATTGGCCCTACCCAGAAGCTCTTCTCTTGTCCACAAACGGAGCGCACCCACATGGTGTAATAGGTTGATTCTGCTAAATCTGGAAATACAAAATTAGGATTTATTGAACGATAGTTCGCTTGTGTAGTAGCTATTGGTACTTCATTTGTTGTAGACAAAAACAACTCATAAGAGCGAGCTCCACTCCCACTCCATGAAGTAGCAATCGTATGACTTGTCACTTCTCCTGCGACAAAATCTCTCGGTGGACTACAAGTGACTACTTCTATCTTGAGGTTATCAATTGCAGCGGCGGGTTGATAGCCTCCGCTATTGTCTTGTTGCCATTGAAACACAAGTCGATACACTTGCCCTTGTAATTCACTTACCTCAACGACAAACTGTTCTCTTTTGAAAGTTGTTTGTTGACCAAACATAGCATGACCTACTGGAATTGCTCCTGCTGTACTTGTTGAAATGGTTGTGCCTCCGATTGGCGTATAAGAAGCAGGCACCAACCAAACACTGAAGAAGTCATAATCTGCTTCTCCTAGACAGCGCCAATCAAATCCAATCGCCAATTCTTCAGCATCTGAAGGAATCCTAAAATCTTTATACGCCTGTACTACTTGATCATAAGCGGTATAATAGGTATTTGACACGCCTTGATCCTCACTTATATATAGTCCTTGTGTACCTGATGCAAATGCAGCAGTACCTATATACCAACGATTATTGCGTTGTGTTGTAAAATCAAATACAGGATTGGATTCAAAATCTTCCATATAAGGTAACACAACAGGTGTATTGGGCAATCTGATTTCTTGAGGGCCAATCCAATCACTTTGATCTGAATTCGCACAAGCCGATCTTACCCAAACCCAATACGTTTGACCAGGAGTTAAACCTGTAAATGTATAGGTCGAAGTAACGGTTTGATGCGTAGGGTTTGTTGCTTGGGTTGGAGCTGGCGTTTCCATTTCACTTAAAAACAGATCGTAACTTCCTACACCTGCGACTTCTTCCCATTGAGCTTGAAATCCTTGATCGGAGACATTTTGTATAATTAGTGCTGTTGGTGTTGCACAAAAGGTTGTAGCCAATGTTAGATTATCGATTGCAGCAGGAGGATTCGCTCCACTATATCGATCTTGTGTCCATTCAAAAATCAAACGCATGGTTTGTCCTGCGTACTGTTGTCCGTCTATCGTAATTGCTTCCGTTGAAAATACGGCAGCATTACTATACGTTGCTCTACCTAAACTAATTCCACCACTATTTACAGCAGTAATTGGTACTCCCGCTTGAGGAGTAAAAGTTACAGGTACCCACCATACTTTGAATGCATCATATCGATCCTCTCCTTTACACATCCAATCAAACGATAAGGTTAAATCAACGGCACCGGTAGGAATAGCAAAGTCTTTAAAAATATGCGATGTCACATTGTGTGGTACATCTGTCGTATACGTATGGGTTTGTCCGCCATCATTGGAAATATACAAAGCTGCTGTTCCTCCATGATGGACAGCGTTTCCAATCTGCCATTGATTAATTGTATCATTGACAATACCGTAATTCTGTACTACTTCAAAATCATCAACAAAGGGGAGTTCTACTGGAATTAACGTTGTTTGTACGGACAATGGACCCATCCATCTTGACGCATCTGTTCCACAAATCGAACGAACCCAAATATAATAGTTCGTTGCTTGACTTAAATTTTCAAAGGTATAATTGGCGGTATTCGATGTGGCTGTTGCTACCGTTGATGCAATAGGCGCCTCATTGGATGTTCCTAAATATATTTCATATGCTTGTACATTCGTTCTCGCTTGCCAAGAAACGGCAATCGTATGTGCGGTAAAAGTTCCCAATTGCAGCTCTGTCGGTTCACTGCAATACATTGGACTAATACTTACATTGTCAATCGCTGCAGGATTCTGACGTCCATCTCGATCATCTTGTTGCCATTCAAAAACCAAACGCACCGTTTGTCCTTGAAATTGACTTACATCAACGTTTTTTTCGAATCGACTGAATGTGTTATTTAAATATAATTCTTCCGCATGGAGAGCCATAGCTTGTACCTGATTTTTGATCGATTCACCTGCTTGGGGCAGATAAGAGAGAGGAACTATCCATGCCGTTAAGAAATCTGAGGGATTGTAATTACCCGTATTCCAATCATATCCTTTTTCTCCTTGGGCACGCCAATCAAAGGCAACCGACAACATATCAACGGCTGGGGGTATTTCTATATTTTTATACGCATGAATAATTTGACTTCCCTCGTAACTATAGGTGTTGGTTGTTCCTCCATCTTTCGTGATATAGAGGGATTGAGTTCCTCCGTGATTCACTGCCTGACCAATATGCCATTGATTCGGTTGACTATGTGTAAATCCCCATGTGGTAGCAGACTCAAAGTCAGTCGCATAAGGTAAAGGAATACTCGATACTAAAGGTGTTTCTACAAAATAAGGTCCCACCCACTGACTCGTTTCTCCTTCTTGACAACTTGAACGAAGCCAAGCATAATACTTCGTTGTTTCGTTTAAATTCACAAAGGCATAGGTCGTAGTACTCGTTGACGCTAGTGGAGGAGTAACCGCTGTGGGAATTACATTTGGATCTTCTGTTAGGAAGACTTCGTAACTTGTGCTATTCGCTGATGTAGTCCAAGAAAGGTCAAAAGCTCCAGCTCTCACGTTGGAGATTTGCGCATTTGTTGGAGACAAACACTTAATCGCAGTGACTTGTAAATTATCGATGGCTGCTGCTGGATTATTTCCTTGACTCTCATCATTTGACCATTCAATAATCAAACGCATCGTTTGACCAGCAAAAGAGACAGCATCTACCACTACTTGCTCATGCAGAAAGTCGGTAGTTGCAGCATAACCATCGCGCCCTACGCGAATCATTGCACGATCCCTCTCGTTGATTTTCGTTCCTGCCTGGGGAGTGAATGTACTAGGTACTAACCAAAGTTTAAAATGATCATACGAACGCTCTCCTACTCCTTTCCAGTCAAAATCAAAAGCTAATTGTAAAGCATCAGCTGGAATAATCAAGTCTTGATAAACATGTGACACTTGCCTTCTTCCAATATTAGGATTGTAATCATTCGATTCTCCTTGATCTTTAGAAATATACAGCGCTTTATTCCCTCCGTGATTCACTGCTTGACCAATATGCCATTGATTCACCTCGTCATTCACAAAAACAAAAGATGGATTTGCTTCAAAATCTTCTCTATATGGCAATGTTTGCGCTATTAAGTGTGTTTCCACTTCTAAAGGCCCAATCCATATACTCGTTTCATCCGCACAAATGGAACGCGCCCATATAAAATAGGTTGTAGCGGGTTGTAATTGATCAATAACCAAATGATTGGTTGTTGCAGTATAGTTTGTTGCATTTGCACTTGAAAGAGAAGCTTCAGTGCTCATGCGAATTTCATATTGTTGACTATCATTCGCTATCCATTCTAAACGCATGGATTGAGCCCCCAAGGCATTGAGTTGAAAATCCATTGGAGGCGCACAAGACACTTCTTCCAATTTCAAGTTATCAATTGCTGCCGCTGGTTGTGCTCCACCACCGCTTTCTTGTTGCCATTGAAAGACCAAACGATACACTTGCCCTCCTTGTCCAGCAACAGGAACGATGATGGTTTCTTTTTTAAACACAGGATTCTCCTGATAGTAGACCAAACCAATTTGTCGAACTCCTACCGTATTTGCATTCATTTTCGTACGTGGAGCTGGGATATAATCCTGAGGAACCAACCAAACACTTAAATAATCTTCTTCACGCTCTCCAACCGATCGCCAATCAAAAGAAATAGCGATATTTTCCGCTTGTTGTGGCACTATAAAATCTTTATACACATGAGACACCTGATCGGAATACAAGGCGTATTCATTCGTCTCTCCCTCATTCTTACTAATATATAACGCTCGATCAGCCTCATTTTTCGCTCCCCCTCCAATTACCCATTGATTGGTTCTATCATTGCTAAAACCCACTAAAGGTGCATGTTGAAAATCTTCCGTATAGGGCAAAGAAACAGGCGTCATTGGTAAGTGAATCGCAAATGGTCCTGCCCAATTACTTTGGGCATTAAAACTATTTTCACAATTAGATCTTATCCAAACATATACGTTTACTTGATTATGGGGTAAATCCAACGTCAAAGAAGTATCTGTTACCGTATGCGTTGGATTCAGAATCCCAACGCCTTGCTCACTTGATGCACGGACAACTAAATCATACGAAATAGCATTTGAAACCACTTCCCATCCTAAAGTATAAGAAGATGTGGTAACCTCTTGCAATTGAATTTCCTCTGGGGGATAGCAAAAAGCGAATGCAGCAACCTTACGCTGCTCGATCCGCTTTAATACATCATCGATTTTCACAATCCGAAGATCCAATTTATCCCTATTTACTTCCGTATTCGCTTGTAGGTTATAGCCCCACATAACAAAAAAAAGTAACGTTACTAAAAAGGTATTACTTACCTTTATCTGGCTCATATACTCTGTGTTTTAATTTAGACCAAATATAAATAGCAATTAAAACATTACAAATAGAGCCGTTCAAGTCGTTATTAGCAGAGTAGTATAGGAATTAAACTAAAAAAAATAAAAGCATAAAAATACCAGCCATTCTCCCACTACTTCTTAGAATAATTCACTGTTTTTAAGTATAAAAACAAAGTTGTTAACGTTTTACTTTTATTTATCTTTCAAAAAAAGACAGTACACATCATAAAAACGACATCTTTTATCTTAAAATCACCCGTTATTAAATAAAGAATAACGTATAAAAAAGAAGGACGCTCTCCTTATTTGATTCATCTAGTACACAAAATAGAAGAGTGAATCCCAGTTTTTGGTCCTAACACCAATAAAACCAAGGATTATATCTTACAGATACAGCAGTGGAAAAGTCAATTTAGGTTGATTTCTTCTCAGAAAATCAGGAAGTTTAATTTTTTTTTCAAAAAAAATCATTTTTTAAAATTTAGGCCCAAAGCAAAAAAAAAGATGTGCGGTGCACATCCTCGACTTGTGGAAATTTTCCACACTTTTATTACACACTTTTCTACTAATTGAATCACAACATCTTAGGTTGAATTCGATAGGAAAAATTCTTTTTGTTCTTCAATTGGTCCTTTTTTTGTTTAAGTGGCGAGATCAAAACCCTTGTGACAAAACGAAAAAAATGAACAAAACGTTTATTAGATATCTTCGACCATGCGTTCTACCTTAACATCTAAGACACCTCGTCCTAAATTATCCGTCAGATCCATAAAGGCGCGTTTAGAAAGATCGACTGTACGTCCTTTAGTAAAAGGGCCACGGTCTGTTACGGTTAAGACCACTGATCGTTTATTTTTTAGGTTCGTCACCTTGATTTTCGTTCCGAAAGGCAGTGTTTTATGGGCTGCTGTGTATTTTGAATTATCGAAAATCTCACCGCTAGCTGTTTTTTTACCAGAAAATTTATCGTGATAATACGAAGCTTTTGTTTCATCACTAACCACTTCAAAAGAGTCATCCTCTACTTCAGCCACCACGATAGAATCCTCTTCAATACAAGGCAAATCAAGCATTGCCACAGTGTCTAGTACTTGTCCTATGCTCACAACAGTGGGTTTGTTTTTTTCTTTAAATTTCCCAGCCTCTTCAAAACTCGATAAGGTGAAGAGGATCAAGGCAAAAATTATATATTGAAAATATTTCATATGCTTCTTTTCTAAAAATAGACATTATGCCAAAACAAGAAGTATACCAAAATAAAAAAGAGAGCCTAAAGCTCTCTTTTCTTTACTATATAAGTTACTGTTATGCAAACCAAACTTTCCAAGGAATTCTAGACAAGATTAAAACTAATCCAATGGTATAGAAAACAGCAAACATTTTGAATTTTTTGTTGCTATCTGTAGCTTTCTTGTGTTTAGACCATCCAATTGTAATTAAGACAATTGCAATAATATTAATAAGTGGGTGTTCTAAAGCATACAATCTCAAGGTAGAGTCTTTCATCGCTACACCAAAGCTTTGTACCAAAGGCGAAACAAAATAAAGAATCAACCCCAATAATAATTGGATATGAGTAAAGATTAATCCAACCAAACCTAATTTGCGGTCTTTCTCTGTAAACTCTTTTTTAGAGCTTAGTCCTACGAAAGCATTAATTACTACGATTACTAAGAAAATCAATGCCAAATATGCAACGCCTGAATGCGCTGGTTGTAACATTTTATACATATTGTTGTTATTAGTTTATAGACAAATATAAATAAAACAATTGAAACTAACTGTTTTGCTTTTTGAATTACGTACTACAGTCTCAAATGCTTTTTTCAATACGAAAACCTCAGTATAAACCGTTAATCTAAGGGAAAATATGCAAATGTAAAGCTCACATATATCCAATTCCCATAATTCAAATTCTATCCTTACAATGTTATTATCTCAGTAAAAACAAATACCTTAGGTTAAAATTTGTTTGCTATGACAAAAACGATTCAAGTCCTCTATCCTTATTATCTCTTATCTTTTATAGTTACAGTAGCTCTTACTTGGACGACCGCCATTTGGTGGTATATCCCAGCCCTTTTAGGTACTTTTCTTGCGTTACTTTATTTTTGGATATTTCGCCAATATGAGCTGTACTTTTTCAAGAACAAAGGATGGCAACCCTACAGCCTTGCCTTTACTTTATTGGGCAGTAACTTACTACTCGCTTTTTTGATTTCCACATTTAAATTACGCTAACCATGTCAACCTTATACTTAGATAGTCTTGTGTATCAAATCAATCACAAAACGATACTCAACAACATCTACTTTCAAATGCAAACGGGAGAGCTAATTGAGTTAACGGGTTTCAATGGAGAGGGAAAATCAACCTTTCTCGAGGTGTTATTTGGTAGCAAGAAACCCCAACATATGCATCTCAAAATCGATCAAAACCTCATTCGCAATTCCAACCATTTACAACGTTATTTTGCATTAAAACCTCAGTTTAGCTTTTTCCCAAAACAGTTACGCTGCAAAGATGTATTACCTAAATCATATTGGAATTGGGCTGAATTTGAGGCTCATCTTAACCATCCCATCGCTCATTTTTCAACGGGCATTCAACAACTTATACAGACGCTATTTGTACTTGAGTTACCTCAACCGTTTATTTTATTAGATGAACCTTTTGCTGGATTATCACCTCTGCTGCAAGAACAGCTTCTTACTGTCTTGCAACAAAAAGTCAAAACGAAAGGAATTCTCCTTGTCAATCACATTCCCCATCTCGTAGATGAAATTCGAACGAGAGAAGTACAGCTCATCCAGGGCGTTCTCCAATCACCATAAAAGGCTTTCAAACTAGATTGAAAGCCTTTTTTATTTTATAAAATTAATATTTCAAACACCTCTCTCTTAATGCATTAAACATTCAATTAGTTCTTTTTTCTTCTCCTTTTTTCGATTTAAATTCAACTTAAAAAACAATTTAAACTGGGAACAGGGAGAAAATACTGAACAAAAAATAACATGAAAAAATTATTACTCTTACTGTGCACCGCTTTGTTTATTGCTTGTTCATCAGACGAAACTGACTTAAATAAAACGGAGTTAGATACTAAAGACATATATCTACAATCTAACCTTCCAAAAATTCTTGAATTAAACCAATCAGATATAAACCATTTTAAAGAATACATGGTCCTTAATGATGAAGGGGCTTTGATATCCTGGGACGGATATTTTTTAGAAAAGGTATATGGAAATGGGGAAGAATATAAATCAATCATGGTAAAAATATACAATGATCTAGGTATAAATCCTGTACAAATCATAATCGTTGATACAAATAATAGCGAAAGAACAATCAATCTAGCGGAGACTACAGCATCGGGGAGCAAATACTCAACGTTTAAAAGAGATGACCCTTATGTGCGTGAAGTAAGAGGAGCTGCAAATAGACAAAATAATGATGACGGATGTTTTGCACAAAAAAATAGCACATGTATCATCGTAGTTAAAGAGGAAAAAAATAAATAATAAGTGGTTGAAATTTCGAATTTTACAAACATCCAATATGATTAAAAAAATATGTTTACTATTATTCTCACTTTTACTAATAACTTGTAAAAAAGAATCATCAGAAGAAATTTATATTAAAACTTATCTGCCAAAGATTTTAAACTTAGTACCCTCAGACATAGACCGTTTCAAAAAAAATATGATTATTAATCAAGAAGGTAATCTAACCTCTTGGGATGGTGAAATATTGGAAAAAGCCTATCATACAGATGATGACTATATGTTTGCAGTCTTAGGTATATATAACAAATTAGGCATATTTCCGGAGAAAATAATTGTTGTGAATAAAGATAATAGCGAAAGGGTACTTCATCCCGGTTTTTTTGATATCCATAATACCAAAATACCTTTATCTGAAATTCAAGGTTGGGATGCGTTGTTCTATATTACTTCAACCAATTGCGGAACATGTATGCAAGACTATCAAAGAATGAATCAACTTACTACTAAATATGCGGGTAAAAAGATAAAGTTTGTTGCTCTTTTTGACAAAGTAAAAAACATAGAAAATTATAAAAAAGGAGAAATTTACAAGACAGATGGTTTTCTTAATGAGAATTGGATTATTTTACAAAAAAATAACCTCTTACCTTTCCTGACAGAAAACTATCATGATAATCTAGGAATGCCATTTATCTTTTTCAGAAAAGATAATGTAGATTTAGAAAAATATTTCACCTCTTCTCGTAACAGTGAAATTGAGGAATATATATCCAATAACTTTGAGAACAAAACTGAGGAATAATCTCTTTCCTAAAATATTCAACCTTTTGATTACTTTATCTTGAATGAATACCCAATATTACATTAATCAAACCAACTAAAGGGATACTTATTGTCAATCACATTCCTCTTCACTTAGATGAAATTCGAACGCGGGAAGTACAACTTCTCCAGGGCATTCTCCAATCACCATAAAAGGCTTTCAAACTAGATTGAAAGTCTTTTTTATTTTATAAAATTAATATTTCAAACACCTCTATCTTAATGCATTAAACATTCAATTATACCTTTTGATTTCTCCTTTTCCTACTTTAAATTCAACTTAAAAAACAACTTAAACCGGGAACTGGGAGAAAATACTGAACAACTAGAAGATGAAAAAAATTGTACTAGTCTTGTCGCTTTTTGCGCTATCTACAACAAGTTTTGCCAACTGTTTTCCTGTTTATTTTTCTTGTGGAGGTGGAACAACTTATTGTGCTGAAGAAAATTCTTCATTTGACCAAATTCAAGAAGATGTTGAATATGTAGACCATTACGTCTGCGGTTAAAAACTCGACAACTCCAGCGTGTCTTTACACGCTGTTTTTTTAATTAACCTTAAATCTACTATGATGAAAAAATCACTTTTAGCAACTCTCGCTTTTATGTTGACCATTTGTTCTTATGCTCAGCAAAAAACAATTATGCGTTATAACTATTCTGGTAAAATTGTCTCAGATAAAACACAACCTCAAAAGATAGACGAAAGCGTATTTGTATTAGATATTGATTCTACCCAATCCTCGCGTTTTCTTGAATTAGCACTATTAGAAAGAAAGCGAGCTGCAGCTACGATAAAAAGCCAAGATGAACTTATGCAAGTGCTTCATACCTATCGGCCTAAAACAAATTTTACCGTTTTTTATTCTAACGGAATCTTAGCTAGCACTAGCAAAATATGGAGAACAACCTACACGTATAAAGAATCAAAGAACGATCTAATTTGGGAAATAGAACCAGATACAGAACAGTGGAACAGCTATACTGTTCAAAAAGCGACTACGTTCTTTGAAGGCCGATATTGGAATGTTCTCTTCACCACAGCTATTCCCATAATTGAAGGACCTTATAAATTTAAAAATCTACCTGGTTTTGTCGTCAAAGCCTGGGATGATGAGAAACATTATGTATTTGAGCTTCTCAATAACGAAAAAATAAAAATGGACAACTGGGAATTAATAAATCCCAAAGAGATGGAAATAGAAATCACAGAGGCACAATACATCAAGGCCTTAAAAATTCATCAAAACAAAACCTATAAAGATAACTTAATTGAAATAAATCCAAAAAACGCAGAGACAGTTCCTGATGAGTTTGCAGAAAAAATAGGCCTTCGTTCGAATCCCATTTATAAGGTTCAATAATACTCCATCCACCTTTTCTTTCCTTTTCAATCGAAACTTCTTTTCATCCTCTTGTATCTTATGCTACATTTTATTCACAACTCTCTTATTTTATGTACCATTCTTCTGGCAAGTCTAGTTGCCGTTGGACAAGAGCGCATCCAAGGAAAAGTGGTAAATCAAACAAACACGCCTATTGAAGGCGCCATTATCTCCCTTGTAAAAGCAGAAACTGAAGAGGTAATTCAATATACGCAATCCGATACAGCAGGTGTTTTTGAAATGTCGTTACCTACACCTAGTCCAGACCTCAACCTTCGCATTCAACATCTTGATTATGCCGTATATCGTCATGCTTTAGTATTTCCTGTTTCTTATCTCACACTCACCTTAAAAAAACAGGAAACCGTATTAGAAGAAATCTTCATTAAACCTACGCCTATTACCCAACGCAATGACACACTAAGCTATAGGGTTGAGTCTTTTGCTTCAAAAACTGATCGCGTATTAGAAGATGTCTTGAAACGACTTCCTGGTATAGAAGTTAGCGCGTCAGGTCAAATCAAGTATCAAGGAGAGAATATCAATCGATTTTATGTAGAAGGGTTGGATTTGATGAAAGGACGTTATGCCGCGATTACCAAAGCGATTTCACCAGACGATATTAGTCGGGTAGAGGTCTATGAAGATCATCAACCCATCAAAATGTTGGATAGCAAGGTTTCAACAGGTAAACCTGCTTTAAATATCCGTCTAAAAAACAAAGTAAGTCGTGCAGGTACAGCCAAAATTGGAGGAGGATTTAGTCCTTTCATTTGGGATGTAAGTCTTTCTCCTATGTTCTTTAGTCGCCACTTTCAGACTTTGGCAAATTATGATACCAACAATATGGGGAATACGGTTATGACGAAAATAAATAATTTCTATTCGTTCGAAGAATATGATACTTTTTTATATTCCTCAACCAACACACCTTTTCTAAAAATAGCCACTAATCCAGATCCTTCCATCAATCAAAATCGCTTTTGGTTTAATCAAAGTCACCTAGGAAATCTAAATGTATTGCAAAAACTCAAAAACAATTGGGAACTTACAGGAACCTTGTATTATTTAAATGAACATAATGATACCGACGATAGAATACAAACCACCACTATACATTATCTAAATCCAACACTTGGTACCTCTGAGCCCATAACATATCAAAGAACAACGGCTAGTCGTGCGGCAAAAGAAATCTTCCTTGCTGAATTTACCCTAACGCAAAATAAAAAACAAAACTATACCAAAAACAAAACGACAATCCGCGTATCAAAAGATAAAACAAAGGGAGATTTGATGGTCAATACGCCAGAAAATTTGATTCAGCAAAAAGTAAACGCTCCAATTTTTCAGTTACAAAATACGTTGAGTACCCTTATTCCTTTAACAGAAAAACATTGGATTAATTTTCGTTCTCTCTTAGATTTCTCAAAAAGCAAAGAAGCGTACTTCGCATCTCCAACTGCCCTTTTTAATTTAGACAACCCAGATTTATCCTCTTACCCATCCTTATCCCAACACTATGACAATCAATCATTCTATACAAAAAATGCGGTCGCCTATGTTTGGAGGCAGCATGCTTGGACGTTTTCTGGAGCATATCATTTCACCTTTCAACAAACGCATTTCAATACGGATTTGTATGGAAGTGAAACTGATTTTTGGAATCCAATCCCCGGAGATTATCACAATCAACTGCGTTATCAAACGAGCAGTAATGCCTTACATTCCAGGATCAATTTCAAAGCCAAGCGCTGGTCCTTGAACCTGAATCTTCCCTTAGAATGGACCACAGCTTCACTGATAGACAAAGAAAACAACAAACATGATAGCAATAGCAAATTATTTCTTTCTCCTACTCTTTATGCACAATATGTTGCATCTTTATACTGGACATTCAAAGGAAATATTGCCTACACAAGTGTTTTCACACCACTAAATCAACTGTATTCTTCTACTATACTCAATGAATTAAACTTTAGCGCTTACACCAATCGCATTTTATCTAATCATCGATTTACGAGCAAATTTGATACCAACTTTAAAGATCCTTTTACGGGGTGGTTTGCTTATTTTAATCTAGAGTATATTGAACAACAAAATCCTATCTTATTTTCTCAAGAAATTGGCGAAAATGGGCAACAAGTTATTCAAGCTATTGAACAACACAACACTCAAACAACGCAACGCTTAGAACTAAATATCAACAAGTTGATTGAACCAATTAGCACAACCTTAAAAGGTAGTTTTTCACATAGTAGGAATAAAAACCCGATTCTCATTAATCAAGTGCTCAATACAGTGAAAACCCATCAAAACAATTATCGATTCAGTTTATCCAATACCTCTTTTACTTGGTTGAATATTGATTATTCCTTTGCCTATCAACAAGTCCAAAACAAAGATTTTTCTTCTTCCAAAAGTGCTAAAACAACACATGATGCGACCTTGAGTTTACTCCCTTTTAAACAGCATACTTTACTCACTACCCTTGCCTATCAACGAGATCGCATCCAACAACAATCGTTCAATAACACCTTTGTGGATTTAACCTATCGCTATACTTTTTCCAAACGCAAAATTGATTTGGAACTCGCTTGGACGAATATTTTTAATTACAAGGAATACAGTCAGGTCATCGTCAATGACATGATGACCCATATCATGCATACTCCAATAAGACCGAGACAACTCATGGTCTCGATTCGCTTTGCCTTCTAACTAAACAAGGCCTCCAACTAAAGTTGAAAGCCTTGTTTGCCTAACGTATCCAATTTAAAAGTAATAATCTATTTTTTTTTTATAATCTCAATTACTCCATTTTCACCCTCTTTTCCATATTTCCCCTTCGCCATTTCTCCTTTTAGAACATGCATACTTTCAATCTCTTCTGATTTAATTGTACTCAGCTCACTCGGTTTAATTCTCTTTCCATCTACCATGTAAAGAAAGGCATCTCCATTATCTTGTACGGATGTCACCGAAAAAGTACTTATCGTTTTCCCTTTTGCATCTATTCTTTGTTCTTGGTTTGTACCTGAGGTGACAACAATAACTCCATTTTTCCCTTTGTCCCCATACTTTTCAATACTTTCTTTTGTACTGTAGATGTTGATAGTTCCACCTCCCAATCCATTAGGGCTTATTTTTTCCAATTCTGCCAAAGACATTTCTTTTCCATTGTAGATAATTAATTTATCCTTGATTTGCTCTAACTCTTGCTTTCTCGATTTCTTCTTTTCTTTCCACGATTTTTCCATGTCTTTTCGAGAAGCTTCCATTTCCTTTCTCGATTTCTTCTTTTCTTTCAACGATATTTCCATGTCTTTTCGAGAAGCTTCCATATCTTTTCGAAAGGCTTCCATGTCTTTTCGAGAGGCTTCCATATCCTTTCGAGAGGCTTCCATTTCTTTTCTAGAACTCTCTATTGCTTTTTTCATCTCATCAGACAAGGGATCTCCTTCAAACGTATAAGTATAAGAAGTTGTTACGCCTGAATCGTTTAATCCCGCTTGTACTAATTCATCCACCGAATATTCTTTCCCATTGATAACAATACGGGTTTTCGAATCAGTTCCAGTACTTGTGAACATATAAGTTTGTTTTTTCCCTTCAGCTTTCCCTTTTTCTGTGATTAAACGATGCTCTTCCTCTGTTAATTCTTTTCCATTCAGAGTCATCTTTATATTCCTTTTAGAGCCATTTGTCGTAACGTAAATAGTACCACTTTCCGTTTGGTTAGCCTCTGCAGTTTCTGACACCACTCCTTCTTTTGCTTTTTGCACTAGTGTATCTAAGGTTTCTTTTTGGGCTGTACTCAATTCTTCTCCATTATTGCGGACAACTGTCGTACCCTTTGCTTCTTTCTTTTTTTCTGGTTCTTGCTCTGTGGCGGTTGTTTCCTGATCCACAAAGCGAATTTCTGCCTTCGTATGTACTTGAAAAAGCAAAAAGAATCCCACCGCTAAGGGTAGACATAACACAAATTTTGATTTTTTCATATTTTTAGATTTGGGTTGGTTTAACATGATAATTCTCTTTTTCAAATCCGAAGAACCAAAGGAGTTTACTAAAGAAAGGGATGGCGTTTTAGCTTGTTCAAACTGCACCAAGGTCATTTGGTAATCGTATCTATTTTGCAATGCAATAACTTGTTGATCGACGATATATTCTAAATTCAAGCGAACTACTCGCTCCAAAAGCAGTAAGAAAGGATTAAACCAGAAGACACGACGTACTAATTGAACAACTAAAAGATCAAACGTATGCTTTTGTTGTACATGGATGTATTCATGTTGGATGATGGTCTCCAATGCCTCTATTTCCTTGTAATTAAAAGGTAACACAATCCAATTCCAAAACGAATAGGCCTCTTGTGTGGTCTTGTCTACTTTAATATTGGTTTGCGCCTTCCAAAATTGCAATCGCTTAATATACCGAATCAATCCAAAAATTTTACCGCAAAAGAAGAGTCCTATTATAAAGGTAATCCCTCCAAATACATAAGGTAGTAACACAACAATGTCCAATTGTTCAAAGAAACTTGGCTGTACCCTTACCTCGGGATTCTCAGTCATTTGCTGGAGCAACAACGACCAATCTACAGCTTGCTCCACATAAACTGTTTTGGTATAGCTCAACAGTGGCAATATCAAGCTAAGTATTATTCCGATTAGAAAATAATAGCGAATTGCAGCAAAGAACGTTTCCTTTCTCAAAAACAAGAAATAAAAAACGAGGAGGAGCAACAATAATCCATTCGCTTTTAGTAGATAAAGAATAAAAGGAGTCATAGGCTTTTATTGTTTAAAGATTACTACTGTTTGTTTTTTTCGATGATAGCGAGAATTTCATTCAATTCCTTTTGTGATACCTGTTTATCCTTGACAAAAAAGTTCACCAAATTGCTAAATGAATTATCGAAATACTTGTGAAGAGTTTCTTCCATGAACATAGAGCGGTAGGCTTCCATTGTTACAACAGGATAATATTGATGTGATTTTCCGTAGGCATGATGAGCCACTACTCCTTTCTCTTCCAAAATACGCACTAACGTAGATAAGGTATTGTAATGCGGTTTGGGTTCTGGCATTTCTGCCAATATATCATTGATAAATCCTTTTTGCAACTTCCAAAGGATGTGCATGATTTCTTCTTCTTTGTTGGTTAATTTTTCCATCTTGATTGCTTTTGACTCAAACAAACATATAACTAAAAATTTAGTTATCAAACTAATTTTTTAGTTTTCAATAAAATTTTATTTGAATAGAATAAAAAAAGCACTGTAAATTGGCTTGATTTACAGTGCTTTTAAAGAAAAATAACACGTAGTCTCCTACAATGCATTCAGTAATTGAAGCATTTCTTTTGGACCAACATAAGCATACTGTTGGTATATAATTTCATAGTTTTTATTTAAAACGACCAGAGCAGGATAAGCATTTTGAGCCGTCAAGGCTTCTGCTAATTCATGCACGCCCGACTGGAGTCCTTTCTTCTTAAAGACAAAATCTTTGTTCTTAAAGCGAATATTTTCCTTTGATTCTGCATCAAACGAAATAAAATAGGCTTTTTCCTCTAGGGCTACTTGTACCTCTTCATTGGCAAAGGTTTTTTTCTTCATCAATGCACAATAGTTACACCAATTCGTATGTAGGAAAACAACGATGGGTTTTGCATTTGCTTCCATGCTTTTCTCCAAGGTTGAAAAGGTTACTTCTTGCGCTTTTACTTTCATCCCCCAAGTGAATAACAAAATCAACCCACTTAAAACGAGAATTTCTTTTCTGCTCATCCCTCTCATGACTAATTCATTTAAAAAATACTATATCTCACACCAATAAAACCTCTAATTCCTTGCAAAGCGGTATAGCTATAATCATTTGGTTCAAAAATAACATCCGTTCTTCCTGGAGGAGGCGTTACTCCATTTCCTGGTTCACCAAACGGATCCCACCATCTTGCAATAGTATCTTCTTTAGGTAGGGTATTGAAAATATTTTTCACTCCACCATACACTTGAAAATTATTTCCAAATTTCTTCGTTACTTGCACATTAGCAATAACGGTCCAAGGAGAATATTCAGGTCTATAATCATTTTCTACGCGAGGCAAACGCATAGGTCCTTTCCAATCCCCTGTCAAATCCGCAGTAAATCCGTGTCCAAAATTATAGCTCGCCAACACATTCCCTGACCACTTAGGTGAGTGATAAATTTGTTCGCGTGCCCCATCTTCTTTGCGATACACATCCATGTAAGTTACCCCTGTCATCAATTTCAATGGAAAATCAAAAGCTACATCCATATTCAACGAAATACCTTTGGAAACGGCATGTCCATCTAAGTTCGCATAGATAATTTTGTATTGATCGGTATCCGTATCAGCATCAATTTTATTGGTGAAATAAGTATAGAATCCATTGATATCAAAATTAAATGCCCCGAAATTAGTAGGAACTTTTACTGTATAATTCAAATTGACATTATATGATTTTTCAGGGTCTAAGGCTTCTGCAAATACCACCTCACGAGCCCCTGTCAACGCACGGTGATCTTCAGTAAATACATTGACTACTCTAAATCCAGTTCCGAAACTCGCACGTAAAGCGTGATTGGTATTTGGAGCAAATTTGTACCCAACGCGAGGCGAATGAATTCCACCATGGGTTTTATCATAATCAAAACGATATCCGAGCAATAGTTTATTTTGCTTGTTCAACGACCATTCGTCTTGAACAAATAACCCTGGAATTGGCGTTTCTTGAGGTTGATTTTTCACCAATCCATTTTCGTCGTAAATTCCCGTTGCACGTGTATTGTCGTCATAATAGGTATACTTGAATGATCCCCCAACTAACAGGCTGTGATTTCCGATAGTTTTGTCCCAATAGGCTTGTGCAAAGGCAACTTGTTGTTTCGCATCATACGACTCTGGTCCATACATCGAATTTTGATTGTGGTAGATATATGAAAACTGGGTATAAATATTTTCAGTCGTTGGCAATTGATACATTCCAATAGCTTCAAAGCGATTAGTAAAAATACTCTCCGCATAAACCTCTTCTCCACCTCTGTGTTTCTTGCGATTCCAATGGGTTTCTCCACCCCAACGATCTTCATACACATAGCGCAATGCTAAACTTGCGACGCGATTTTGCGGGCGTTTCAAACTAAATTTATTAAACAAGGAAACTCGTTCTTGTTGGGTTACATCCGTAAATCCATCGCCATTCTTATCCTTTCGCTCACCAAATTTAAAATAGTTTCCTCCAAATAAACCATTGACTTTTTTACCTAATTTATATCCAGCTCCTAAATCAAGGTTATTTTCTAACCAAGTTGTACTAAAAGCATCTACGCTTAATTTAGCCGCATGCTCAGGGTCTTTGGTAATTACATTAATGATTCCCCCCATGGCTTCAGTTCCATACAAAGAAGAAGCAGGTCCTTTCACTACTTCTACGCGTTCAATCATATTGGTTGGAATCCCAAATAACCCATACACCGTAGATAAAGAGGAAACAATCGGCATTCCATCAATCAAAATCATCGTATACGGACCTTCCATTCCATTGATGTGAATATCGCCCGTATTACAAACATTGCAATTCAATTGAGGCTGAACACCATTTATCATTTGCACCGCATCAAATAAATTTGACGTCGGATTTTTCTCAAAAAAAGCTGGAGTATAAATCTCTACTGGAGTTACCGCATCTGATTTCAAGACTGGTTTTAATGAACCTGAAATTACAATTTCGTCTAAACTCGAATCCTCTTCTAAGTCAAAATTCACCGTTAGCGTTTGATTTTCTTTCATGGTAACGCGCTTTGACATTTTTTTAAAACCAACAAATTCGGCTTGTACGAGATGGGATCCCACCTCTACCTTTTCAATTTTATATTTTCCATTCTCATCAGTGGTTGTCCCTTTGGAAGTATTCATTATAGACACACTCGCATAAGACAAAACCTCTCCTTTTGAGGTAATCTTTCCTTGGATAGTTTGAGCTTCAACTGAGCTAGAAAAAACCAGAAGAAACAAAAAACTTATTAGTACACGCATAAAAAAATATTTACTGTTATATTGAATTAAAATTTAGGCAAAGCTAAAAATATAATTTCAATAAAAAAAGATGTAAATTTGTATTTTATAAAAAATCACTCCATGCTTACTTATTCAGAAGAAAACTATTTAAAAACCATTTATCACCTATCACAGGGGGAAGAGGATGGAATTTCTACTAATGCCATCGCTGCCAAAATAGAAACGAAAGCTTCTTCGGTGACGGATATGATTAAGAAATTAAATGAAAAGAAATTAGTTACTTATCAAAAGTACCAAGGAGTTCGCTTAACGGCGGAAGGATTGTTAGCAGCGAAAATGATTGTGCGCAAACACCGTTTATGGGAAGTTTTTTTAGTGGATAAATTGGGTTTTAGTTGGGATGAAGTACACGATGTAGCAGAAGAACTAGAACACATTAAGTCAGAAAAATTAATTAATAAACTCGAAGCTTATTTGGGTTATCCAACGGAAGATCCGCATGGAGATCCCATTCCCAATGCAAAAGGAGAAATTAAACAGATAAAGAAAAAGCTATTAGCCGAGATTAAAGTTCAACAAGCCGTAATTTGTGTAGGAGTAAAAGATTCCTCGGCTGAATTTTTACAATATTTAGATAAGCAAAAAATTGCCTTAGGTAGTGAGATTGTTATTTTGGAAATTGAGCCCTTCGATCAGTCGTTTTTAATTGGGATTAATGACACTAAAATAACCATCACCAAGAAGATTGCCAACAATCTTTTTGTACAACTCAAATAATTTAAGGCTTACTAACTAGTAAGCTTTTTTTATTAACCTATTCAAAAACAACACTATGAATCTATTATTTAGCCCACTTCACTTAAAAAATCACACCTTAAAAAATAGAATTATTGTTTCACCAATGTGTCAATATTCAGCCACGGATGGTTTTGCAACCGATTGGCATTTGGTTCATTTAGGTCAATTTGCGACAGGTCAAGCGGCTGCGATTATTCAAGAAGCTACAGCCGTTGTTCCTGAGGGAAGAATTACTTATGGGGATTTGGGCATTTGGTCGGATGATCACATAGAAAAATTACAGCAAATTACGCAGTTTATTAAAACTCAAAATTGCCTTCCGGGTATACAATTAGCCCATGCAGGACGCAAAGCGAGTTGTGAAAAACCGTGGATTTCGCGAAATCAAATTGCGCCTAATCAACACAAGGGTTGGCAGACTGTAGCACCTTCAACCATTCCATTTAACGACAACGACCATCCACCTGTTGCTCTAACAAAAGAAGCAATTATCGAGACGATAGAAGCTTTTAAGCAAGCAACTAATCGCGCGATACAAGCAGGTTATGAAATTATTGAATTACATGGGGCTCATGGGTATCTCATTCATCAATTTTTTTCTCCTTTAATCAACAATCGAACCGATGAATACGGAGAGAATTTTGAGAATAGAATTCGCTTTCTAATGGAAATTATCGAGGCTATTCAACCTGTCTTAACTACACAAAGTTTATGGGTAAGAATTTCAGCTACCGATTGGGCCGAAGGTGGCTGGACACTTGAAGAAAGCGTTGCGCTTTCTAAAATCTTACAAGATAAGGGGGTAGAAGTGATTGACGTGAGTACAGGTGGCGGTGTAAGACATCAAAAAATCACAACAGGTCCAAATTACCAAGTGCCTTTTGCAGCAGAAATAAAAGCTCATACAGCCTTGGTTGTTGGGGCTGTTGGAGAAATTAAAACAGGTCTACAAGCGGAAGCTATTTTACAACAAAACGACGCAGATTTAATTTTCGTCGCACGCGAATTGTTGAGAGATCCTCATTTTGCCATGACAGCGGCTCACCAATTGGGAGTAGAAATTCCGTGGGCGCCCCAATACGAAAGAGGAAAAGAATAATTTAAATTTTACACTATATTCAATGAATAAAAGCTTATTAGCACTTGCTGTTGGTGGATTAGCCATCGGTATGACCGAATTTTCGATGATGGGTTTACTCCCTGAAATCGCAAAAGACTTACAGATATCTATTCCAAAAGCAGGAAATTTTATATCAACCTATGCCCTTGGTGTAGTGGTTGGTGCCCCCTTATTGGTGATGTCATCCAACAAATTTGCTCCACACAAGGTATTAATGGCATTAATGCTGTTATTCTCTGTTTTTCACGTTCTTTTTGTACTATCACCATCGTATCCAACTTTAATCGCGACGCGTTTTATGTCGGGATTACCTCATGGTGCTTTCTTTGGAGTAGGATCTGTAGTAGCAACGCAATTAGCACAAAAAGGAAAAGAGGCTCAAGCCGTTTCGATTATGTTTGCGGGACTAACCACTGCCAACTTAGCGGGAGTACCTCTAAGTACATGGATCGGTCAACATTATTCTTGGCGTGAAGCCTATACGTTAATTGCCTCTTTAGGGGTATTAACAACCCTAGCGATTTACTTTTGGATTCCCAAATTACAAGCGGATACTACAACCAACACCAAAAAACAAATGGCCTTTTTCAAAACACCGATCGCTTGGATATTGGTTGCGCTAATTTCAATTGGAACGGGTGGGCTATTTGCCTGGATTAGTTATATTGCTCCAATGATGACAAATATTGCCTTAATTCCAGAGGCAAACATTCCCATTATTATGACTTTAGTCGGATTAGGAATGTTTCTTGGTAATTTTGTAGGAGGAAAAATTGCGGATACTTTTTCACCAGCAAAGGCTGTTATTTTTTCATTCTCTTTAATGGCGATATGTTTACTAGTTGTTTACTATACCGTACACATTCAGTGGATGGCCTATGCCATGTCATTAGTAACGGGATTAGTTGCCTTTACCATTGGATCTCCTCTGCAAATGTTGCTAATTAAAAATGCCAAAGGATCTGAAATGTTAGCCGCATCAGCAGGACAAGCGTGCTTCAACATTGGGAATGCATTGGGTGCATTCTTAGGAGGTATTCCCATTACGATGGGATTCGGTTATAATTCTCCTGAATGGGTAGGTGCAGGAATGGCCCTATGTGGTGCGATGTTAGCCTATCTATTTATTCAATTCAAAAAAAGAGAGGAATCTTTGCCACAAGAAATTCAGTAGTTTACACCTACATTCTTCCAGCAAAAGACCTCCGATTCACAATAAGTTTATAAATTTGCAGAAATAATTTTTTACCATGTATAGAACTCATACTTGTGGAGCTTTAAGCGCTTCAGATATAAATACAACAGTTACCCTTTCAGGTTGGGTGAGTAAACACCGTGATAAAGGTTTTATGATTTGGGTTGATTTACGCGATCGTTATGGTATTACACAATTGATCTTTGATGCAGAGAGAACGGATAAAACAGTTTTCGAAACTGCAAAAAGCTTAGGTCGTGAGTATGTAATTCAAGTAACGGGAACGGTAATTGAACGCGCATCAAAAAACCCAAATATGCCAACTGGGGACATTGAGATTTTAGTTGAGTCACTAACGATTTTAAACGAATCAAGTGTTCCTCCTTTTACCATTGAGGATGAAACAGATGGTGGAGAAGATATTCGAATGAAATATCGCTACTTGGATATTCGTAGAAATCCCGTAAAAAACAGTTTACTTTTCAGACATAAAGTTGCACAAGAGGTAAGAAATTATCTTTCTGCACAAGATTTCTGTGAAGTAGAGACGCCTTACTTAATCAGTTCTACACCAGAGGGAGCACGTGATTTTATCGTACCTTCTCGTATGAATCCAGGTCAATTTTATGCTTTACCACAATCACCACAAACCTTCAAACAATTATTGATGGTTGGGGGTATGGACCGTTACTTCCAAATCGTGAGATGTTTTCGCGATGAAGATTTACGCGCAGATAGACAACCAGAGTTTACGCAAATCGACTGTGAAATGGCTTTCGTAGATCAAGAAGATGTTATGGATACTTTCGAAGGAATGACCAAACATTTATTGAAATCTATTCACGGTGTTGAAATTGACAAATTCCCACGTATGACCTTCGAAGAAGCCATGCGTACTTACGGAAATGACAAACCAGATATTCGTTTCGGAATGAAGTTTGGGGAGTTAAATGCTGTAGCCCAACACAAAGATTTTGGTGTTTTCAACAGTGCTGAATTGGTAGTAGGTATTGCAGTTCCAGGAGGAGCAGCCTATACAAGAAAAGAAATCGACGCTTTAATTGACTGGGTAAAACGCCCACAAGTTGGAGCTTCAGGAATGGTATATTGTAAATGTGAAGCTGATGGTTCATTTAAATCTTCTGTAGATAAATTCTATGACCAAGAAGATTTAAAACAATGGGCGAACATCACAGGAGCTGAAACTGGAGATATTATTTTGGTACTTTCAGGTCCTGCAAATAAAACAAGAGCACAATTAAGTGCGTTGCGCATGGAGTTAGGAAACCGTTTAGGTTTGAGAAAATCAGACGAGTTTGCTCCATTATGGGTAATTGATTTCCCACTATTCGAATGGGACGAAGAATCAGGGCGTTATTTCGCCATGCACCATCCCTTTACTTCACCGAAAAAAGAGGACATTGCCTTGTTAGATACGAATCCAGGTAAAGTTCGTGCAAATGCGTATGACATGGTTTTAAACGGAAATGAAATTGGAGGAGGTTCTATTCGTATTCACGATAAAACAACCCAAGAATTGATGTTTAAACACTTAGGTTTCTCTAAAGAAGAAGCAGAAAAACAATTCGGATTCTTGATGAATGCCTTCCAGTTCGGAGCACCACCACACGGAGGATTGGCTTTCGGATTAGACCGTTTAGTCGCTATTTTAGGAGGACAAGAGACGATTCGCGACTTCATTGCTTTTCCGAAAAACAATTCAGGAAGAGATGTGATGATTGACGCTCCAAGTGCCATCCGTCCAGAACAATTAGAAGAATTACACATCGCTATCAAAGCAGAAAAATAACAAAAAACGGGAACCTTTACAGTTCCCGTTTTTTTATTTCTTTATTTTGTACAAAACAGCTGCTTCATTATCAAGCGTAATATCTTGCTCATACGCAAGGTTCAGTTTTTCTAAAACGCGTATAGAAGCGATATTCGCTTTCATCGCACGACCGATAATACAATGCAGTCGAAATCGATGAAACCCCACTTGCAAACAAGCTTGTGCACTTTCCGTAGCATATCCCTTTCCCCATTCTTCTTCAAAAAAACGAAAACCGATATCCGTTTGTTGGGTACTTACATCAAACTTCAATCCACACCAGCCGATAAATCGTCCTGAATCCTTTAAGATTACAGCCCATCGTCCATATCCATGCTCTCGGTAATCGCTGTAATTCTCTAGAAATTCTCGGGCTTCTTCCACATCGCGAAAAGCAGTATTTCCTGTATAGCGAATCACATTGGGATTCGCATTCAAGTCGTAAAATGCCTGTGCATCGTTTGGATGAAGTTCTCTTAAAATTAGACGAGAGGTTTCTACAATTTTCTTCATTTAACCTATGACTAACTCCTATTTTGCATTGTACATATTCATGGCATTGTTTAATCCGCCTAAAGCAAACTCCTGAATAGCCTTAGAAGACGTTTCTAGGCGTTCTACGAGCTTTTCTTTCTCTTCCTCAGACCAATCTCCTAATACATAATCGACTTGCTGTCCTTTCTTAAATTCATCGCTAATACCAAATCTAAAACGAGGATAATTGGTATTGTTTAAAACGGCCTGAATATTCTTTAATCCATTGTGTCCACCATCTGACCCCTTGGCTTTAATGCGAATCGTTCCGAAGGGAATATTCAAATCATCCGTAACCACTAAAATATTTTCTAAGGGAATATTTTCCTTCTGCATCCAATATTGCACAGCCTTACCACTTAGATTCATAAACGTATTTGGCTTGAGCAATAACAGTGTTCTTCCTTTGATCTTTACTTCTGCTAAGCTACCTAATTTTACTGTTTGCCAATCTCCCCCTAAATCACGGGCAACTTGATCGACAACTTTAAATCCAATATTGTGACGCGTATGAATATATTCAGCACCTATATTTCCCAATCCTACAATTAAAAACTTCTTCATGGTATTATGTTACTAATTTTCTAGGTACAAAAATAACGCAAACCCAAGACATTCCATACGTTATTTCGATCAAATAAAAAAAGCGCCTGTAAAAATACAGGCGCTTTCCAATAATGTATATAGGCTATAATTATTTTTTCTTTGAAGGAGCTTTCGCTGCTTTCGCTGCTTCTTGAGCTGCTTTCATCGCTGCACGAGAAATTCTCACTTGACAAACTACAGTGTTATCTGGGTGTAACAATTTGTAATTATCTGCTGCAATATCAGTAACGTATAATTTGTTACCCATTTCTAAGTTAGAGATGTTTACTTCTACGAAGTCAGGTAAGTTAGCTGGTAAAGCTCTTACTTTTAATTTACGGTTGTTGATGTTTAATACACCCCCAGCCATAACTCCTTTAGAGTTACCTGAAATTTTGATAGGCACTTCTAACGTGATTTCTTTATCGTCGAATAATTGGTAGAAATCGATGTGTAAGATTTTGTCAGATACCGGGTGGAACTGAATATCTTGTAAAATTGCATTGATTTTTTTACCACCTTCTAATTCAATCACAACAGTGTGTACATTAGGAGTGTAAACTAAACTTTTGAATGCTTTCTCTTCTGCTGTGAAGTGGATTGCTGATTGTTCTCCTCCGTATACTACGCAAGGAACCATTCCAGCATTACGTAAGGCTTTAGTAGAAACTTTACCTACGCTTTCTCTTTCTGATCCTTTAATTGTAATTGATTTCATTACTTTAAATATTTAATATTAATAATTTACATTACGAATGTTTTGCTAATCGACATATTCGATTGCACATTGTGCATTGTTTCTGCAAACAATGGAGCACAGCTCAGTACTTTAATTTTGTCACATGGTTTTTTCAACGGAATTGAATCGGTAACGATTAACTCAGTTAATGAAGATTCTTCAATCTTCTCGTACGCACTTCCTGATAAGATAGCATGTGTACAAATAGCACGTACACTCAATGCTCCTCTTTCTAACATCATATCTGCAGCCTTAGCAAGTGTACCTCCTGTATCAATCATATCGTCAACTAAAATAACATTACGTCCTTTTACTTCTCCGATAAGTTCCATCTTTTCGATTACATTTGCTTCTTTTCTTTGTTTATAACAGATTACAACATCTGAATTTAAAAACTTAGAATACGCATAGGCTCTTTTCGATCCACCCATATCAGGTGATGCAATGGTTAGATTCTCGATATTTAAACTTTTTACGTAAGGCAAAAATATCGTAGAAGCATATAAATGATCAACTGGTTTTTCAAAGAATCCTTGGATTTGATCTGCGTGTAAATCCATCGTCATGATTCTTGTAGCTCCAGCTGATTCTAATAACTTCGCCACTAATTTAGCTCCAATTGGAACCCTTGGTTTGTCTTTTCTATCCTGTCTTGCCCACCCAAAATAAGGGATTACCGCTGTGATATGTCTAGCTGATGCTCTTTTAGCTGCATCACACATCAACAATAATTCCATTAGATTATCTGATGATGGGAATGTAGAACAAACAAGGAAAACTCGTCTTCCTCGGATTGATTCTTCAAAAGAAGGTTGAAATTCCCCATCACTGTAATGTGATAAGGTCGCTTTACCTAATTCTACACCGTATTCTTTTGCTATCTTCTCTGCTAACTCAATACTTTGAGAGCAAGCAAAAATTTTTGCTTCTGATTCAGGATTTAACATTTTTTCTAATTAGTTGTTATGTTGTTAGTTAGTGCCTCCTTATTGTAATTCAGCGATGCAAATTTATAAAATATTAATTGACTAGAGCGATTTTTTTGCTTTTTTTCTTTGATAGAATGTTTTTTTCTGTAAATTTGCACTCACAATCCAACACCAAATGCCCGGATGGCGGAATTGGTAGACGCGCACGACTCAAACTCGTGTTCCTAGGAGTGTGGGTTCGATTCCCACTCCGGGTACGAAAAAAGCCTAACTTTTTAGTTAGGCTTTTTTATTTTATCTTCTTTTTATTCTAAAATTCACTACAATCTAGAACCTGTAAACCACAACCTATTTCGCATCATCTGCAGATGGTCCATACATTCCAGGAATAGGAATATCTAGTAAACGCAAATAAACAGATAGTTGTCCTCTGTGGTGATAGATATGATTGTTTACTACAAAACGATTTGCTCCAACCTTAGGCATCTCCATAATCGTGTGATCACCGGCTTTCAACGCCCAAGTTTGCATCCATTGTTCATCAGTCATCGATTCTACGGCTGTTACAACGCGTTTCTCATAATTGTCGATCAACTGCAACAACTCTTCTGTCGTTTTTGCTTCTAATGGCTTATAATCCGTATGAAAATTTAAACTCTCTTGTTGTGTAATTATTTCTGTCCAAATAATCAATTCCACAATATGCTTAGACAAATCCCCTAAACTCATCGATTTTACATGTGGTTTCCAATCCCATTTGTCTGTAGGTACACAAGCAATAATCTTTCTCGTACTGCCTAATTCGTGTTGTAGTTCTACTAAAAAACTTCTGTTAATACTCATAATCTTCGTTGTTATTTTTCTAAGAGGAAAACTACAAAACGAAACGCATATATTCAATTTATTTGATAAATATAATTTTACTACTTTTAAACGAAACCCCCTCTACACAAACTTTCATGGAGGTTGATTATCTTTGTAAAAAAGAAAAAAATTGAATCCAGAGTCTACTTATTTATCCTTTGATGATGCTAAACGCAAATTAGAGCACTATTGCGCCTATCAAGATCGTTGTCACTCAGAAGTAATCAACAAACTATTTTCGTTGCGTATAACGCCTCAAATACACGATGATATCATCGTTCACTTAATCGAACACAATTTCTTAAATGAAGAACGCTTTGCAAAGAGTTTTGTAAGGGGTAAACACAGATTAAGTGCTTGGGGAAAGAACAGAATAACCTCAGAATTAAAATTCAGAAATATCAATAGTCGGTTAATTTCAATTGCATTAACTGAAATCACGGATGAAGAATACTATCAAACTTTTGATCGCATAAGCGAGAACAAATGGAATCAATTGACTGATTCCGATCTACAAAAGAAAAAACAAAAATTTCAAGCCTATTTATTTCGCAAAGGATATGCGATAAATGATATTATTGAAAAAACAAATGAGATTGAGACGATGAGGGGGTGAGATTTTTGTCGTTGGTTGTTCGTTGTTCGTTGTTCGTTGTTCGTTGTTCGTTGTTCGTTGTTTGTTGTTGGTTGTTTGTTGTTTGTTGTGTGGTGCTTGTTGTTTGTTGTGTGGTGCTTGTTGTTTGTCGTAAGGTGTTTGAATATTCTTAAAAAAGGAAAATATCTTTAATCGAAAAGCCTCTCAACGAACAACAACCAAAAAACCAAAATAACCTAAAACAAAAAAGCCTGACTACTTGCGTAATCAGGCTTTTCAAAAGAAGGGCGACGACATACTCTCCCACCTTACGG
>NZ_JACAGN010000012.1:0-1247 GCF_030324495.1 Myroides sp. 1354
TTGTTCTCTGCTCATTTTACTAATGTACATATTTTATTATACAATTATTTTAATGACACAGTTCACGGGACACCCTCCCCGTTTGGTATCCTTTCATGAACCATTCCTTACGCTGTTTAGAACTACCATGGGTAAAAGAATCAGGATTCACTTGTCCGTTTACTCTTTTTTGAATGGCGTCATCACCAACAGCTTGAGCGGCGCTTAAAGCAATGTCGATATCTTTAGGTTCGAGGTATTTTTGAATGTGTTTAGCCCAAACACCCGCATAAAAATCAGCTTGTAGTTCTTGAGCAACGGATAATTTATTTGCTTCTTTTTTAGATAACTTTTGTTGTTGTTCCCATACTTTTGCATTGGTTCCCAATAAGTTTTGTACATGGTGACCAACTTCATGGGCGATGACATAAGCAATAGCGAAATCTCCTTTTTCTGCGCCAAAACGTTGGTGTAATTCCTCGAAGAATCGCAAATCCATATAAACCGTTTGATCGGCAGGACAATAGAACGGACCTACGTTAGCAGATGCATTTCCACATTTGGTTTGTACTTGATCGTCAAATAAAACTAAGGTAGGTTCTTTGTAAATTTGTCCCTGTTGATCAAAAATACTATGCCAAACATCTTCTGTATCGGCGAAAATAACTGAAACCATTTTCCCCATTGTCTTCTCCTCAGAGGAAAGTGTTCTTGTTTCTGTTTGTTCTGTGGTTTGACCTCCTTGATTGAGTTGTTCTAAGACAGGAGCAATCTGTTGGCCTGTTTCACCACCAAAAATAACAAGTAGCATGGCAATAATACCAATTAACCCTCCGCCTAATGCGGTTTTGCCAACCATCGATTTTCCGCGATTATCTTGGACGTTTTTGCTTTCTCTACGATTTTCCCATTTCATACGAATTCCGGATTTTTTTCGTAAATGTATGAAAAAAAGAAAGAGGAAAGAGGAATACGTAGGGGCAAATGGCAATTTGCCCGTTATCCTGAATAATAATTGGAAAGAGGAAAGAGGAAAGGGGAAAGGGGAAAGAGGAAAGAGGAAAGAGGAAAGAGGAAAGAGGAAAGAGGAAAGGGGAAAGGGGAAAGAGGAAAGAGGAAAGAGGAAAGAGGAAAGAGGAAAGAGGAAAGAGGAAAGAGGAAAGGGGAAAGAGGAAAGGGGAAAGGGGAAAGGGGAAAGAGGAAAGGGGAAAGAGGAAAGGGGAAAGAGGAAAGGGGAAAGAGGAAAGGGGAAAGAGGAAAGGGGAAAG
>NZ_JACAGN010000012.1:1347-80865 GCF_030324495.1 Myroides sp. 1354
AGGAAAGAGGAAAGAGGAAAGAGGAAAGAGGAAAGAGGAAAGAGGAAAGAGGAAAGAGGAAAGAGGAAAGAGGAAAGAGGAAAGGGGAATGCTCACCATCTCAACCAACCAACAAAAAAAAGCTTCCTTTTGGAAGCTTTTTTATATATTTAGAAAAAAGAGATTACGCCATCGTTGTAAAAACGTTTTGAACGTCATCGTCTTCTTCAATTTTGTCTAATAATTTTTCAACATCTGCTTGTTCAGCTTCTGACAATTCTTTAGTAACTTGTGGAATACGGTCAAATCCTGAAGATAAGATTTCAATATTTCTACTTTCTAATTCTTTTTGGATGGCTCCAAAGCTTTCAAAAGGAGCATAAATCATTACACCATCCTCATCTTCAAAGATTTCGTCTATACCAAAATCGATTAACTCCAATTCAAATTCTTCTAAATCTCTATTGACGTCTGTCGGTATTCTGAAGTTACAAGTATGATCAAACATAAACTCTACTGAACCTGAAGTTCCCAAAGTACCATTGCATTTATTGAAGTAACTTCTAATGTTAGCAACTGTGCGGTTATTGTTATCCGTAGCACATTCAATTAAGAAGGCAATCCCGTGAGGACCATAGCCTTCAAAGATTACTTCTTTATAGTTTTCAGTGTCTTTATCAGTAGCACGTTTTATTGCACGCTCAACGTTTTCTTTCGGCATATTTGCTGCCTTAGCGTTTTGCATAACTGCACGTAAGCGAGAGTTTGTTTCTGGGTTAGGTCCACCTTCTTTAATAGCCATTACAATGTCCTTACCAATTCTCGTAAACGTTTTTGCCATAGCAGACCAACGTTTTAGCTTACGTCCTTTTCTAAATTCAAACGCTCTTCCCATAATAATTTATAACTTGATTTAATACTGCAAAAATAAAAGATAAAAAAAATATATCATAAAAAAGAGGGGCTTATTTTAAGCCCCTGATTTTTGATTCAATTATTTCTTGTAAAACGGTGTTTTTACCACTTTTGCTTCAATATCGTTTTTTCTGATTCGAATGTAAATTGCACTTCCTTCAGCTGCATGGTCTAAAGTTATATATCCCATTCCGATTCCCTTTCCTAAAGAAGGTGACATCGTTCCGGAAGTAACTTTTCCAATTACTGCTCCTGAAGCATCAACAATTTCGTAGTCGTGTCTTGGAATTCCTTTTTCTACCAATTCAAATCCTACTAATTTGTTTTGTAATCCTGCTTCTTTTTGAGCTTTTAAAATATCTGCACTGATGAAATCTTTTGTGAATTTAGTCACCCATCCTAATCCTGCTTCTAAAGGAGAAATTTCGTCGTTTAGTTCGTTACCGTATAAACAGTATCCCATTTCTAAACGTAAAGTATCACGCGCTGCTAATCCGATAGGTTTGATTCCCCAATTCGCACCCGCTTCAAATACTTTGTTCCAAATCATTTCGATATCTTCGTTTTTCGCGTAGATTTCAAAACCTCCAGAACCTGTATAACCTGTTGCAGAAATCACTACATCCTTTGCTCCAGCGAAGGTATCAATTGTGAAGTTGTAAAATTTAAGATCTGTTAAGTTTACTGAAGTTAAGCTTTGCATTGCTTCAACCGCTTTAGGTCCTTGGATTGCTAAAATAGAATAGCTGTCAGATAGGTTTTCAAGCGTTGCATTTACCTCATTGTGTTGGTTAATCCACGCCCAATCTTTATCGATATTCGATGCGTTTACCACCATTAAGTATTCGTTCTCGTTTACTCTATAGGTAATGATATCGTCGATTACTCCTCCTTTTTCATTTGGAAAATAACAGTATTGTGCTTTTCCATCTACTAAAGTAGAAGCATCATTTGAAGTAACTTTTTGGATTAATGGCAAGGCATTCGGTCCAGATAATTTGAAAATTCCCATGTGAGATACATCAAATACCCCTACACCGTTTCGTACTGTCTCGTGTTCTGCATTTACACCTTCATATTGAACAGGCATTGAGAATCCTGCAAATGGAACCATTTTAGCTCCTAAACCTTCGTGAATGTGATTTAAAGTTACTTGTTTCATCGTGTTGTATATCAATTTTAATAATAGCGCTAAAGTAAACTAATTTTATTGGATTTAAAAGCAGGAATTTATATTCAATAAAAGCATATTGATTTTGTGATATTTACACCTTAATTAAGATAAAGTTTAATAGTCTTCGAACTATTTGTGTATTTTTTTTGAATTTTTGAAAACTTCTGTAGAGCTTGGTTTTCAGCTTGTTAGGTTGTATCTTTGCGGTATATTTAAAAAGAAACAAAACTATGGAAAAAGGATTGAAAATAGGCGCAATGCTATTGTTATTAGCAGGTATGCTAAGCTTGCCAAAAGATTTTTATGAATTGACAAAATTCATCTTGATTGCATTATTCGGTATCCTAGCTTACAATTCACATGTGGAGGCAAATATTAAAGGTACTGGGCTTTATGTTGCTTTAATCATTTTGTTTCAACCTTTCGTGCCAATTCCATTTGGAACTACAGTTTGGATGGTTATTCACGGTGCAATTATAGCATTTTTAGCTTTTACTTTATTTGCTCCTAAAAGTAAGCTTCGCAAAGCTATTTAATGAAAAGTTAATATACAAGAAATATTTATAAAATTTTAGTCTATCCAAAATGCTTGGGTAGACTTTTTTTATGCTGCTAATCCCAATCAAATCAAGGGATACGAATCTAGAATTAATGTTTTCTAGTAAACGTATTGAATTCGTTAGCTTAAAATGGTTTATTCAGTATCTTTTATTAATATTTAGATATATTATTAATTTTTGTATTAAAATGTTTGATTATTGATTTTTTTTAGTATATTGCATAGGGTAAATAAATGTATTACTGTATTTTTTATTAGTTGTTAAAATTAGTATTCAATCTTTCTTCTTACTTTGTGGGGACTTGGTTTAAGAGTAAAATGAATACGAAAGAAATTAAAAAGGGTTGCTGTGAAGCAACCCTTTTTTTGTTATCGGTTGACAGTTGATGGTTGTACGTTGTTTGTTGATGGTTATGAATTATCGGTGATCGGTTATGAAATCAACGAACAACGAACAACAAACAACAGACAACAATCAACAATCAACAATCAACGTACACCTCACAATTTCGTATTCTTCAAGCGCAGTGAATTGGCAATAACGGAAACAGAGCTAAAACTCATGGCTAAAGCAGCAATCATAGGTGAAAGTACAATTCCAAAGAAAGGAAATAAAATACCTGCGGCAATGGGAATACCAATACTGTTGTAAATAAAGGCAAAGAATAAATTTTCTTTGATATTCTTCATTACGTTATGGCTGAGTTGAATCGCTTGTGGAATCTTATCTATCTCTCCTTGTAAGAGTGTGATTTCTGCACTTTCAATGGCTACATCCGTTCCTGTTCCCATGGCAATTCCAACATTCGCTTGTGCAAGGGCAGGAGCATCGTTGATTCCATCTCCAGCCATAGCGACAATTTTGCCTTCTTCTTGTAGTTTCTTGATCGCATTCAATTTGTCTTCGGGGAGTGCTTCCGCAAGAAATGTATGAATGCCCAATTGTTTAGAAACGGCTTGTGCGGTATTGTGATTATCTCCGGTAATCATAATGACCTCAATGCCTTGTTGGGCTAGTTTTTGAATAGTTGTAAAGCTTGAGGCTTTGATTTTATCGTGCATCACCACATAACCAACAACAGCTTGATTATCGGCTATGTAAGATATTGTTTTTCCTTCTTTTTGGATGGCTGTTACTTCAGTTCGTAAAGCATCGCTAATGGTTGCATTCAACGATTGCATTAAGGCAGCATTTCCCAATGAAATACGCTTTTTATCTACCACACCTTGGATTCCTTTTCCAGTTACACTGGCAAACATTTTGACAGGAGTCAACCCAATGTTTTTATCCTTAGCCGTTTGTATAAAAGCCAAGGCTAAGGGGTGTTCGCTATTTTGATTTAAGGAAGCCGTGAGATGCAATAAGGTTTCTTCGTTGTACTCTGTTTGGGTAGCGACAATTTTTTCGATTGAAGGTTTCCCTTCTGTTAAGGTACCCGTTTTGTCTGTAATCAATACGTTGATTTTATTGGCTGTCTCTAAGGCTTCTGCATTTTTGATGAGAATTCCATTTTGAGCTCCTTTGCCAATTCCCACCATGATTGACATGGGAGTGGCTAGTCCTAAAGCACAAGGACAAGCAATAATCAAAACCGCTAATGCATTGATAAATGCATAGGCCAATTTCGGCTCGGGACCGAAGAATTTCCACAAAAGAAAAGTTACAATCGATACGAGAATTACCGTTGGAACGAAATAAGTAGATACTTTATCGGCCAATTTTTGAATAGGTGCACGAGAGCGACTCGCATTGTTCACCATGTCAATAATTTGCGAAAGTAAGGTGTCTTTGCCTACCTTTTCCGCTTGCATGATAAATGAGGTATTGCTGTTGATTGTTCCAGCAACTACGTTGTCGTTTTTTGTTTTTTCTACGGGAATAGGCTCTCCTGTGATCATCGATTCATCAATGGTAGCATGACCTTCAAGGATAATCCCATCCACAGGAATTTTCTCTCCTGGTTTTACGCGTAGTTTATCGTTTTTGAGAATGGCTTCAATCGCCACTTTCTCTTCTGTATGATCATCGTTGATTTTAGTGGCTTCCGTAGGGGATAGTTTCAATAGTTCTTTGATGGCTGAATTCGTTCTACTGTGTGCCTTAGCCTCCATTACTTGACCCAACATTACCAGGGTTAAAATTACGGCTACCGATTCAAAATACAAGTGAATCCCGTGCTCTCCTCTAAAATCCTCAGGGAATAAATTGGGAAAGAATAGAGCAACTACGCTGAAAATCAACCCAGCAGCTCCACCCAATCCAATTAAGCTAAACATGTTGAGATTCCACGTTTTAAAAGACACCCAAGCACGTTGAAAAAATGTCCAACAAATATATACTACGGGAAGGGTAAAGAGTAATTGCAAGTAGTTGTTGAGGTGCATGGGAATAACTTTTCCAATTGGATCTCCTGGTAACATGCTTCCCATAGATAAAATAAAAACGGGTAGGGTGAATAGAATCGCGTATTTTAATTTGCGCAACATATCAGGATAGGTGGTGTCTTCAGGTTCTATGTGTACGGTTTTAGGCACTAAGTCCATCCCGCAAATAGGACAAGATCCTGGTTCAGTATAGGTTTTATCGCCTTCACATAACATCGGACAATAATATACCGTTTGTTCGATTTTAGCTGCTGGAATTTGCTCTAAATTCATCCCACATACCGGACAACCCACATTGGTGTCGTATACTTTGTCTCCCTCACATAGCATCGGACAGAAATACTTACCCGCTTTATCCATCATATCGGATGGAATCTCTTGGTGAAAATGATCTTCTTCACCCAATTCTACTGGAGGGAGTATTTCTTGTGTACCATCTTCTTTAGTGATTATTTCTTGTAAAATGTAATTTCCCTTTTTTAGCAAGGCTTTTTGAAGTGTAAGTGTATCAATATCGTGGTGTAAATCTAAATCAGCCTGTTCCTTTTCTAAAGAAACGGTTGCTTGAATACCATGTATTTCATTTAACGTGTTTTCTACTTTGGTTCGACAACCATTGCAGCTCATTCCACTTACTTTGTATATCTTTTTCATGGGATTTTGTGTTTTAAACACACTAAGTTCGGTTTTTTTTATGGATGAGGAGTTACATAATTTTTGGAAAGGGTTATATTATTTTAGAGAGAAGAGAGAAGAGAGAAGAGAGAAGAGAGAAGAGAGAAGAGAGAAGAGAGAAGAGAGAAGAGAGAAATCGAAACGCAGTGAAGATTCATCGAACACTAAAACAAATCGTAACGCAGTGGAGATTCATCGAATACCAAAACAAAACATAAACCTAATGAGATAAATGTAAAATAGGTGAGATAAAGAGGATCGTAGGGGCACAGGGTACTGTGCCTAATAAAATGAAATATTTTTTTTAAAACGAATTTCTACAACTTCACAAAAAAGCGAAAAAACAAAAAAAACCTTACAAAAAAAACAACCCCTACAAAGGATTGGCTTTCTTTTATTGATATTCTTCCGTTAACTGTACCAAAGAATCTCCCCTTTAATCGAGAATTTTACTTCTTTCCTCTCTCTCCTTTCCTCTTTCCTCTTTCCGTTAACTGTTAACTATTTATCGCATCCCAAATCACATCTTGAGGAGTTGGAGCTACAATCGTCAAAATCTCTTTTGTTACAGGGTGTGTGAACGTTAAGGATCTTGCATGTAGGTGAATACCTCCATCGGGATTACTGCGATCGGCACCGTATTTCAGATCCCCTTTAATCGGGCAACCGACTGCTGCTAATTGGCAGCGAATCTGGTGATGACGTCCCGTGTGTAGATCAATTTCCAAAGCAGAATACGATTTCAATTGATGAAACATGCGATAGGTTAATTTTGCTTTTTTGCTATTGGGAACCTCTTTATTATGTGCTTTAGAGGTATTGTTCTTTGGGTTTCTCACCAAAAAGTGTTCTAAAGTATCTTCGACCTTTGGTGGAGCATCTTTTACCACCGCCCAATAGGTTTTTTTAGTTTCCCTATTTTTGAATGATTCATTCAAACGCGTTAAGGCTTTAGATGTTTTAGCAAATACTACAATGCCTGAAGTAGGGCGATCTAAGCGATGAACTACACCTAAATAGACTTCTCCTGGTTTGTTGTATTTGTGTTTTAAATATAGTTTAATAATCTCACTCAAAGGCATATCGCCCGTTTGATCGCCTTGAACCAAATCGCCTACGCGTTTGTTGATGACAATAAGGTGATTGTCTTCGTGTAAGATTTGTAAATTATCTGGAGTAGAAACAACTTTCATACGATGAATTTTAAAACAAAAATATCCTTTTAAATCTAAAAGGATATTTTTGAAGGTATATTTTGTAAAAAAACAGTTTAGTACTGTTCGTTTTCATTGGGGAAATCTACTGCTTTTACATCGTCAACATATTGTGCAACAGCTTCTTTCATTTGGTCGAAAATGTTTAAATAACGACGTAAGAATTTTGGGTTGAACTCATGGGTTAATCCAATCATATCATGGATTACCAATACTTGTCCATCTACGCCATTACCCGCTCCAATACCAATTACAGGAATCGAAATGCTTTCGGCTACTTTTTTCGCTAAAGACGCTGGAATCTTTTCTAATACAACGGCGAAACATCCAATTTCTTCCAACATTTTAGCGTCTTTCATCAATTGTTCTGCTTCTTCCTCTTCTTTGGCTCTAACCGTATACGTTCCGAATTTGTAAATCGATTGTGGCGTTAAACCCAAATGTCCCATTACGGGAATACCTGCTTCTAAGATGCGTTTGATTCCTTCTTTAATCTCAATACCTCCCTCCATTTTCACGGCATGCGCACCACTTTCTTTCATGATTCGAATCGAAGAACGCAACGCCTCTTTAGGATCTGATTGGTAAGAACCAAAAGGTAAATCAACTACAATTAAAGCGCGATCTGCACCTCGTACAACCGATTGTGCATGGTATATCATTTGGTCTAGTGTGATAGGTAATGTCGTTTCATGTCCAGCCATTACATTACTAGCTGAATCTCCAACTAACATTACATCCACTCCACCAGCCTCTAAAACTTTGGCCATTGAGTAATCATAACAAGTAAGCATTGATATTTTTTCTCCATTGGCTTTCATATCAATCAGCGACTTAGTGGTCACTTTTTTATAATCTTTCTTTGCTACTGACATTGTTGTTTATTTTGTAATTCATTGTAAAAGTAGAGTAAAAAGACTTGAAATAAAAAAATTAGCAGTAATAAATCAATTCTACTCTCAATAATTCATTATTGCGGAACTCAAAACCATAGAGAACATCCTCTACGGCTATGTAGTAGGTGTGCTCTAATGGATCAATAGTCGTGATTAATCCCTTGGCTAATTTTAAGAACATCGTTTCCGTTGTATATTGTTCCAATAGGTGATTATCTAGGATAAAACCATTTTTGTTGAGCATGTCCATTTTTCTCACTTTATAGGTGTGATCAATGTCGTGTGTAATAAATTCAGCCGAGTTAAAGAAGGAATTGGATTCATAATCCCCCAAGGCACAATCTTCTAAATTAGCAGATTCATCAATCGGATAGCCTAAATAGTTGTGAATCCAATTGATATCAAAACCATCTAGAGGTTCTACTTTTCCGTTTAAAGCAAAGCCAAATTGTTTTTTCTTGATCATTTTATTCACTTTAGAAGAATCACCTACTTTAGGCATGGCTTTAAAAACTTCCAATTGCATTTTCAACAGTTCTACTTTTTCTGTTTCATCCTGTTTGGTTGCAAAATCGATGTAAAGCTGCATGGCTTTTTGCGTGGTTGCATCCTCGCTATTCCATCCCAATTCTAAGATGCGTTCTGCATATTTGCGTTGCTCGCCCACTTCAGTGGCTGCTTTATACGCTTGGATTAATTCACTCATCACAGGGCGTTCTCCTAGATATTGTACAGAGACGTATCCGTAACCTTCTTTATACGAAATAGGGACCCATGCGTTTTTGTCATAAGGATAAAACTCAATAGGTACAGCTGTTCCGATTAACACTGTACCCAATACACTAGCGGTGCTACTTGGGTATTCACGCACTTTTAATCCCGCTACTGTAGTAAAAAGGTGAGGAGATCCATAGTATTCATCCATTTCGATGATGGGAGCTGGTGCTTCAGGAGAATCTTCCGTATAGTATTCTTTTAGGTTTTGGGTATCTACAATGTAGAGGGGATTTTCATAATCGCGGTCAATTTGCACCAAGCGTTTGTTGATCTTTTCGTAATAAGAAAGATGTGCATTGGAAATAAAGATTCCCGCTTTTTGGGTAGCGGCTTTGTCTTTGTACGCTTCTGTAGGCTTGTTGGTGTATAGGGTTGGTGATTGAGCTACTGCTTGTAAGGAACAGCAGATTAGCAAGGCTTGAACGAGTGTTTTCATACGGTGTTCTATTATTCAATATCGTTAATTGAGGACGCAAAATTGAGGAAAAAAACAATGCTGAAAATAGAAAAATGCATGGGAAGGCTGAAATTCACTATTTCTGGGGAGAATTGAATTCTCGTTTGACTAGGTTCTAAATAACTAATAAGATACTTACAATCAGTACGGTAATATCGTTGGTCTTATCCAATATGTCATTTCGACGAAGGAAAAATCGTAGTGAATCTTCACTTCGTTTCGATTTGTACTTTGTTTCGATTTTCGCTGCGTTCCGATTTCACCACCTCACCATCCTAACTCTCCTAAACCAAGTTACCCAACGCTTACTGTATCCTTTAATCGAAAGAGTTGTCAAAAAAGCGAAAAAGCAAACAACAAAAAAGCAAATCGGAGATTCACCTCTCACTGATAATCGCATGAAACAGCTGAAATAGTCACATGAAATTTTTTTTAATTGTAAGATATTTTTTTATCTCTTGTATTGTTTATTAGTTTATAGTTTATTATGTTTTAATAAGTGTATCACTACTTGTACACTACTCGTGTCACTACTCGTATCGCTTCTTGTTCACTACTTGTTCACTACTTGTTCACTACTTGTTCACTACTTGTATCATTATTGCTACTAGTCATACAGATTGCGGAACTCTTGCTTTTTTATCTAAAGAAGCCATCACTAGGTTGTTCTATCCATATTTTGAATGATTAGCTTGGTAGTGAATAAATTCATGTACCCCGTGATTACTGAGAATTTTTTGTGATCTATTAGACCTTCGTTATGGGTTTGTTATACCTTCCTTTGGTGTTTGTTTGGTAAAAGGCCCTAAAACCAAACAAACACCAAACAAACACCAAACAAACTACAAATTAACTTTTGTTATTATGCTGATTATTAGTTGGTTGTGTTTTTTTTATTCAGGGCAAAAAAGGAAATTTACACCTTTGTTTTCCCTGAAATGGAAGAATATGGAAGGGGGGTGTTGTACAGTTGTTTTTGTTTTTTTAGTATTGCAAGGAGAATGATAGTGAAGGTAGTTACGATGTATACCCTCAAAAATTAGAAGTCATCGAGTAAACGGTACAATCATGGTTTAGTAAATAAAGTAACAAAATTAGTTATTGAAGGAAGTATTGGTACTAAAACAAAAATCATTGAAAGCAAGATAAAGAGTTCGTGTAAGAAATAAACTGAGGTATGATAAATTATAAATTTTTATTAATTGGAGTTGTTTTTGCAATAGTGGGGATAATACCAATTGTTCGAAATAAATTCTATAGGTTAAAAGAGAAGGATATGTTATGGGCAACAGGAGACTCTCCTTCTCATCTCATCTCATCCTTTTCTATTCATTGATATTTAATCATGTCATAGGTCAATTGCCATTGGCCTCTACGCATTTCATCGTTGCAACAACAAACAACCCACAACCTCACAAAAAACTGCATTCATTTAAAGCCAGTTTTCTTTTGGGTTTAAATGTGTAGAAAGTACTGCATAAACATGTATTTCTTTTTTTATTTCATCTACTTTAAAATGAATCATGTACTTAAAATCCTTTAAAGGTAAGCAGTGGATATCTTTATAACGAATTTGAAAATGTGGATTTTGTTGTAAATTACTTAAAGCTTCTCTGTATTGTTCTAAAAACTTTTTACCCCAACCTTTTCTTTGGGTATTTAAATAATTTTTAGCATCTCTCAAATCGCCTCTAACATTGGGATCGGCAATAATGATATACCCCTGCATTATTCGTTCTCTAATTCGTCTAACATCTCAAAAGCATCCACAGGTTTATTCCCTTCTTTTACACGTTTTAAAACAAGATCTTGATGCTCTTGTGATACTCCCTCAGTATCCTGTTTATGTTTAAATGTTAAAAAATCAATATAGCGTTCTACTTCTTCCAAAAGAGTTTCGGGAAGTTGTTTGAGTTTAGCGTTTACCTGTTTTATGGTTGTTGTATTCATAAGTTATCAAGTGAATTGTTTTACTTCCGTTTTGTTTTCAAAACATCAAGAAAAGTCTGAATCCAATGTTTTTCCTGAAATTGTCAGATCAGCATTTCATCCATCAATAGATATTGATATAGTAACAAATTTACACTTTTATGAGACTAGTTAAGCAGTATTAAAAAAATAATTCATAGTTGCTAAATTAGTGAACGGTTTACAGTAAACGGTTCACAGTGAAATTTGCTCTATAGTACCCACAACATTCAACCCACAACATTCAACCTACAACCTCACAAAAAAGCAAAAAAACAAAAAAAAACCACCCCTACAAAGGGATGGTCTATCTTATGAATATTTTCCGTTAACCATTAACTGTAAACCACTCTAACAATCCGATAAGTTTACCGCTACAGCCAATCCGCCTTCTGAAGTTTCTTTGTATTTGTTGTTCATGTCTTTGGCAGTTTCCCACATGGTGCTCACTACTTTATCTAAAGGTACTTTTGCATTTTTAGGATCTGTATCCAAGGCTAATTCTGCGGCGTTAATTGCTTTAATAGCACCCATGGCATTTCTTTCAATACAAGGAATTTGTACCAATCCACCAATAGGGTCACACGTTAATCCCAAGTGGTGTTCCATGGCAATTTCAGCAGCCATCATCACTTGTTCCGGGCAACCGCCCATCAATTCACATAGCGCTCCCGCAGCCATGGCACTAGAAACGCCAATCTCTGCTTGACACCCACCCATGGCAGCCGAAATAGTCGCTCCTTTTTTGAAGATACTCCCTATTTCTCCTGCAACCAATAAGAATTGTTTGATTTCTTTTTCTCCCGCTTTGTGGTTCTCAATTACGAGGTAATACATTAATACCGCTGGAATAACACCTGCACTACCATTCGTAGGAGCAGTCACCACGCGTCCCAAAGAAGCATTAACTTCATTAACCGCAAGGGCAAAACAGCTTACCCATTTTAGAATTTGACGGAAGTATACTTTCGTTTTGCGAATTGTGCCCAACCACTCTTGAGGCGTCGTATAAGGCAAATCGCTCTTTAAATTTTGATGCGAATCGTATGCACGTCTACGAACATTTAATCCACCAGGTAAAACCCCTTCGGTGTGACAACCAATGTACATACATTCTAACATGGTATTCCATACGCGCATTAATTCACGGTGAATTTCATCCTCTGTACGCAAAGCCTTTTCATTTTCATATACCAGTTGAGAAACCGTCATATTTTGTTCTTTGCAATACGCTAAAAGCTCCGTGGCCTTGTCAATAGGATAAGGAAAACTCGCTTTAATTTCATCGTTCTTCTCGTTGGCTGCATTTTCCTCTTTCACTACAAACCCTCCACCAATGGAGTAAAAAGTAGAAGAATAAGTCTCTCCTGATTGGGTTTCAACTGTGAAAGTCATCCCATTGGCATGAAACGGCAAAAAGTTTCTATTGAACACAATATGGACTTTGGGGTCAAAAGTAATGGGCAATTCAGCCCCTAGAAGTAAAGATTTTGAGGTATTGATTTCGGTTATAATAGAACCGATATTTTCTACGGGAACGTATTCTGGATCTGCACCGCTTAATCCCAGCATCACGGCTAAGTCTGTGGCGTGTCCAACGCCAGTAAGAGAAAGCGAACCAAATAAATCTACGGTTAGATTTTGTACTTGGTTAAATAGTTGACGTTCTTTTAGTTCTTTCAAGAAAAGCTCTGCGGCTCTCCAAGGACCTAATGTATGTGAGCTCGAAGGTCCAACGCCAATCTTGAGCATATCAAAAACAGATATACATTCCATAATATTGCATGATTTAATCGTTACGAAGATAAGTAAAAACTGTGGAGTCACAAATGGAGAGCGGGGATTTAACGTATAGGGTGTTTAAAGTTCTACCGCTGAGAATCCACTATAAAATTAGAAGGAAATAAAGGGAAAATTGAATAATATCTAATCGTATTGGCATAAAAGATAAGAATACTAGGGGGAAGGTTGTCATGAAAACTGACGAAAGGATAGGGAAATAGGAGATGAATGACGGGTTGAGTGACAAAGTGACACGCTGTAAAGGTGATTTTTACAAAAAATAAGTCAGAAATGGCAAATATTGTTCTTGGCACAAAGATTGACTAATAGTAAGCGAGCCTGAGGTTCAAAAAAGGAAATCAAATAAAGTATAAAAGATAAACGATAAACATATTATGAGTAAAATAATTGGTATTGACTTAGGAACTACGAACTCATGTGTTTCTGTAATGGAAGGGAACGAGCCAGTAGTAATCACGAATGCAGAAGGAAAAAGAACAACACCTTCAGTTGTGGCATTTGTTGAAGGAGGAGAAATTAAAGTTGGTGACCCGGCGAAACGTCAAGCGGTAACTAACCCTACAAAAACAGTAGCGTCTATCAAGAGATTCATGGGTGAGAAATTCAGCCAGATTCCTGGAGAAATTACAGCTGTACCTTACAGTGTAGTGAAAGGAGATAACGATACCCCTCGCGTTGATATTGACGGACGTTTATACACACCGCAAGAAATTTCTGCAATGACTTTACAAAAAATGAAGAAAACAGCAGAGGATTTCTTAGGACAAGAAGTAACAGAAGCTGTAATTACTGTACCAGCATACTTTAATGACGCACAGCGTCAAGCGACAAAAGAGGCAGGTGAAATTGCAGGATTAAAAGTAAGACGTATCATTAACGAGCCTACAGCGGCTGCATTAGCATACGGATTAGACAAAACAGGAAAAGATCAAAAAGTAGTCGTATACGATTTAGGAGGAGGTACATTTGATATTTCAATCCTAGAATTAGGAGACGGAGTATTCGAAGTATTATCGACAAATGGAGATACACACTTAGGAGGAGATGACTTTGATAACGTAATCATCAACTGGTTAGCAGAAGAGTTTAACAGCGCTGAAGGTGTAGATTTACGCAAAGATGCTATGGCATTACAACGTTTGAAAGAAGCTGCTGAAAAGGCAAAAGTGGAGTTGTCTTCTGCAACACAAACAGAAATCAACTTACCTTATATTACAGCTACAGCTTCAGGACCGAAACACTTAGTACAAACATTAACAAGAGCTAAATTTGAGCAATTGTCTGATGATTTAGTGCGTCGTTCTATGATTCCTTGTGAGAAAGCATTAAAAGATGCAGGATTGTCTAAATCAGATATTGATGAAGTAATCTTAGTAGGTGGATCTACTCGTATCCCAAGAATTCAAGAAGAAGTAGAAAAATTCTTCGGTAAAAAACCACACAAAGGAGTGAATCCAGATGAGGTAGTTGCGATTGGAGCTGCTATTCAAGGTGGAGTATTAACGGGAGATGTAAAAGACGTATTGTTATTAGACGTTACACCACTTTCATTAGGTATTGAAACAATGGGAGGAGTAATGACGAAATTAATCGATGCGAATACGACAATTCCAACGAAGAAATCACAAGTGTTCTCTACAGCTGCAGACAACCAACCATCTGTTGAAATCCACGTATTACAAGGAGAAAGACCGATGGCAAATGACAACAAAACAATTGGTCGTTTCCACTTAGATGGTATTCCACCTGCACAAAGAGGGGTGCCTCAAATTGAAGTAACATTCGATATTGATGCCAACGGAATTATCAAAGTATCTGCTACAGATAAAGGAACAGGTAAATCACATGATATTCGTATTGAAGCTTCATCAGGATTGACAGAAGAAGAAATCGAAAGAATGAAAAAAGAAGCAGAAGCAAATGCAGATGCAGATAAAAAAGCAAAAGAATCAGTAGATAAAATCAACGAAGCTGATGCAATGATTTTCCAAACAGAAAAGCAATTGAAAGAATTTGGAGATAAATTGTCAGCAGCAAATAAAACGGCGATTGAAGGTGCTTTAGAGGAATTGAAAAAAGCATACGAAACAAAAGACGTAGCTACAATTACTCCTGCTTTAGACAAAATCAATGAGGCTTGGAAAGCAGCTTCAGAAGAGATGTATAAAGCACAAGCGGAGTCTCAACAAGGAGGTGCACAAGAAGCTCAACCAAACCAAGGAGGTGGAGATGCTGAAGGTCCTCAAGATGTAGAGTACGAAGAAGTAAAATAAGAACCCTAAAGTTTTTATAGTTATAATGGAAGAACCGAGTCATTGTATGGCTCGGTTTTTTTTATTTCGTTCGATGATGAGATAGAAGTAAATTTTGCAACTTCACAAAAGTGTAAAATCATGAAGTTGCCCTTTGCTAGATTCTCTGCAAAGCACAAACCTCACAAAGCACAAACCTCACTTATTCCATACAAGCTTGATGAAAAATAGACACGCAATGCTCCATTTCTTCCAAAGTTAGATGCGCAAAACCAAGGCGTATTCCCGTAAGGTTTTTGCTTTGGTACAAGAGTGTAGTCGGAATATACAAATCATGAAGCAGGCATAAGGTGCGTACCCGCATTAAGTTTACAGGGGTGTTGAATGTAACCCAAATGGCCAAATGGCCTTCTGGAACAGAAAATTGAATTTGATCGCCAAACAATTGTTGAAGTAACTGACAAAAATAATCCCTTCTCTCTTTGTAAATCTTGTTTACTTTAACCTGATGACGAAATAAAATCCCCTCTTCAATGAGTTCTGTTAAAGCATGAGCGGTGAAGTAATTTTTGTTTTCTTCTATCAATGCTTGGTGTTTTTCCAACTCGCGAATTAGATTTTCTGGTGCGAGAATGATGCCCGTACTAAAGTCTGAAGCTATAGATTTTCCAATGGAACTTAAATAAATCACTCGTCCTGAGGAATCACTGCTTACCAAAGGAAGTGGGGGATTGCTGTTGTAGTGAAAATCAAAATGCGAATCATCCTCAAGGAGGATAAAATGATACTGTTGTGCGAGTTGCAGTAATTTTACTCGTTGTTGGATGCTTAGCGTATGTGTTGTAGGATATTGATTATTGGGCATAATATACAACAAACGGATAGGTGTGTGCAGGCAAATCTTTTCTAAGGCATGTAAATCAAGGCCTTCCCGGTTGAAAGGAATGCCGTGTAAATGAGCACCGGCTTGCTGTAAAATGGCATTGCTTCTATAGTCGCTATAGGCAGCGATGGCGACGTGATCTCCAGTTTGTAAAAGCAATTTCGCACAGAGGTATAAGGCTGTAGTTGTGCTTTGTGTAATCAGGAGGTTAGCGGGTTTCGCCTGAATATTTCGCGTTACATTTAAATAATTAACCACCTGCTTTGCATAAGCCCTTTGTTGCTTGGGATTGTAGGGATCAAAATATTTTAAGTGCTGTTTTCGCTTGAGATTGGCACTAAAAATTGAGGCTAACTCTTCTTGTAATCCCAAGCGGATATCAGAAGTGCCATCCGTAAAAGAGTAGGTGCAGTTGTGCTGATGATTCGGTAGATCCAAGCGATTGTCCACTTGAAAATCATAAGCTGTAACAGCTGGAAAAGCATGAGTTTTGGTTTGAACTTGATTCTTTTTTTGTTGAACAAAAGTTCCTTGATTGGGGTAACTTACCAACCAACCTTGGGCGATGAGTTCATCAAAAGCAGCAATAATCGTATTGCGATTGACGGCTAATAACGCTGCTAATTTTCTACTTCCTGGTAATTTAGTGTCGATTGGAATGATATTGCGCTGAATCGCATTGCTAAATTGATTGGAAATTTGCATATAAACAGGCGTGTTAGACGCTTTGTCTATCTGAATTAACCGATTGTATGGTATTTTAAATGATTGTGTCATGAAGCAAGGTAAACCAAAATCAAGAGTGACAAAAATAAGGATTATCAATCGATTATTTGCCTTGCTTGTAAAAGGTTTTCCACTTGAAAAGTATAACAATATTGCGGAATACTTCGAGCACCAAAACTCTCTTTCCAATATAGAAGCCCCTTATTTAATTGTTTGGGACTCCAATGACTACTGCCAAAATCAAAATAGCGAACCTTCCCTTGGTAGGTTTGAATCAAGCTGTAAATTAAATAATCCAAAGCGCCTTTTTTATTGTCTTCTTCTTTTCCAGCAATATATTGTAAATGAACAACATGGGGGGTGATGAAAAGGGTTGTTCCTCCAACGAGTATTCCATCAGTATTGTATACATTCATTTGTTTGATCGATTGAGGAAATGCCTGTATTAACTGCTCTATTTCATCAAGAGTATGTACGGGATTTACTTGATAACGATCTTGTAAACGAGGGGTTAAAATTTCTTGCCAAAAGGCTTTTGGGGATTGATCTTCTTGAACCGAATATCCCTCATCGATTCCCTTTTGAATCATGCGTTTGCGATTGGTGTTTGGGAATAGTGGAGTGGTGCAATCAAGTGTTGAAAGCAATTGTACATGCTGGGTTGCTTGTAGAACATTAGCTACAAAGGGGAGATGACAACTCAAGCTGTGCTGATAGATAAAGGGAATTTCATTGAGTACAATTGCTTTAAAGTGATTTGATTTACAATAGTTTGCCAAGGCTTCTAAAAGAGTTAAAAAAGTTTCTGTTCGAAGGGAAGCTAAATGAATGATCCCCCCGTAACTTAATCCAAAGTGACTACACAAAACACCGTCATTCGCATGAGCGGGTAGAATAGCTATTAATTGGTTGGTTTCATAGAATAAAAGGGAATGATCGCGATAGCGATCACTGTGGTAATCCATAAAGTTTCTGTGAAACAAAAAACTAGGGTGATTGGTTTGTTCTACAAAACAATTCCACTCCTCTTTATTGCTCGAATTGTAAAGTTCTACTTTCAAATGACAAAGGTTTTATCCATAAGGAAACGTAATTATAGGGAGATAAAACTAAATTCGAAAGCTTTAAAGTGAAATAAAATGTTAAATAAAGATTTTATTTTTTACTTTTTACTTTCGTTTTTAAACAGATGTATTTTAAAAATTTGATTTAATGTTTAAATAGGAGTTGAAATGGAAGACAGGAAGTTTAAATGGTGTTAAATATTTAGTTATCCTGTTTTGTTAAATAATTATTAGGTTATTTTTGGTATATTTCGGAATAATTTAAACCAAATCTAAATAGCCCATATAACCCATGAAAAAAAAATACCTAAAACCCCTTTTTTTGTATGCTGCTTTGGCCTCTTTCCTCGTTACGGGAAATGGATATGCGAGCATTACTAATGATCATTTAGGAGTTGCTGTAGAGGTTTATGCTACAGATCTACCTACTTATAAGCCCCTCAATAGTTTTGGTTCATTTATTATTCGAATGGACCAAAAAAGCAAGCTAACAGAGTCGGAATTTTTAGCAAAAGCGAATGAATTTTTTGGACTTCCTGAAACCAATACTTTTGAATTACGCAATAGTTATACAGATGCTCGTGGTGCTGTACACAATACCTATCAACACTATGTTGGAAAGTATCCTGTAGATGGACAGATGTTTATTGTACACAGTAAGAATGGAAAGGTAACTTCGGTTAATGGAACCATTATTAATATAGAAAATAAAAAGAGTGTATATAGTTTGCGTGCAAATGTAAATCGCAAACCTGCAATTTCAAGTGAAGATGCGGTAAATATTGCATTTAAAGTGAATCAAATTGCCGTTAATTCTATAGCGGATCACGAGGTTCAAACTGTATTTGCGCTAGCTGCAAAAGAGGAAGGGGTATTCGTTTTAGCTCATAAAGTTAGAGTAGATGAAATTTCTTCAAAGCGAGTAGTGAGCAAAAACGTTTTTATTAGTGTTGAAAACGGAGAAGTAATTAATGAAGTATCTTTAATTGCTCATGCTAATGTTCAAGGAGTAGGAAATGGACAGTATCGTTCGAATTTACCCTTGGGATTAACTGAGGTTAATGGAGGCTATCAATTATACGATAACGAAAGAAAAATAACTACCATCGATGCGAGAACGATGAATGATGAAGATGATTTCTTTTATGGTAGAGGACCTGTATTTCAAAATGCAACAACTACTTTTCCAAAAAGTGCAGCGAATGAAGTGCACTGGGGATTAGCTAGAACATACGATTATTACAAAGAGATTCACAATCGCGATAGTTATGATAATAGAGGTACTCCTCTTAAAGCGTATTATGATCCCGTATTTTTAGATAATGATGGACAATCAGGACTTCCTGAGAATGCTTATGCAATGCCTTATGGAAGAATGAGTCATATGGTATTCGGTCGAGGAGGTAACTTTTTTAATCCTTTGGTAGCGATTGATGTTGCTGCTCACGAGTTTTCTCATTTAGTTATAGAAAATAATGGGAATGGAGGATTAAGATACCAAGGAGAGTCAGGAGCTTTAAATGAGGGATTCGCTGATATTTTTGGTGCATCTGTAGAACATTATGCTGTAAATGATCCAGATTGGTTAATTGGTAATGGTGTTGTAAAAGGTAGTATTATGCCTTTTATGAGAGACATGCAAAATCCAAAAAACAACCGTCAAGGGGGGAAACAACCGAATACGTACAAAGGAGAACATTGGGCTAATACAGGTCAATGGGCTGAAGATAATGGTGGAGTTCATACGAATAGCGGTGTGATTAACTATTGGTATTATTTGGTAAGTGAAGGAGGATCTGGAGTAAACGACAAAGGGGATGATTATGTAGTCTCTGGTGTTGGAATCAAAAAAGCAGAAAAAATTGCTTATGCAACCCTACTTGGGCGCTTGACAAGTAACGCTCAATACATTGATGCTGTAAATGCTTCTCTTGTGGCAACAGAAGAATTATATGGAGCAGAATCAGAAGAGTATTTTGCAGTATACGATGCTTGGTATGCAGTAGGTTTTGGAGAACGCCGTCCGAATATGGGAGTAGAAGATTTTGAATTGGCAGAAGAGGTATTTAGCTTATATCCAAACCCAGTTACAAATGGTGAGCTAACTGTACTAACGAAAGACGATAAAGGAATTGTTACTTTCTACAATATGGCTGGACAAAAAGTGACCCGCGATTTCACTGTAGAAAAAGGAGAAACTAAATTGAGTATTCCTCAATTGAAAACAGGAAACTATATCGTAGTCTATGAAAGTAAAGAAAGAAAGATTTCAGAAAAAATCGTAGTAAAATAAAAGCATAAAAAAACCGAGACTATAAGTCTCGGTTTTTTTATATAGGCAATTATGATTTTTGCTCTTTGTTGAAATATACCAAGTAATAGTACATTTGTTTTTCTTCATCCCATCCTTTTTCTACAAATTTATCTGCACTTTCAGGATTGATAAAGTCCAATTTAATCTGAATATTCGTATCTAAATTAATCACATTCTTAATCTTTTTACGCGCATCAGAAACAGCGTTATTTGCAATAGGGAAGGATGTCGTATCCTCAATGCTGTATTTTTCCCCTTTGTCTACTTTGTAATTTTTAAACTCAGAAATTAAATCTGGATTGTCAATTACTTCATTTAAGAAATTCGTTTCTTCAAACTCATCATTTTTAGCAAAATAGTTTACAGAACGATTCATGAACATCACTTCTTCTTTCTTATCTTCTGCTGGTAAAACTACATCTTTTGCGAAATCTTGACAGAATTTCAAGTATTTTTTCGTCATAAAAGCCTCATCTTGGAAGATGTCAACACTTAAAAAGTGCTCCAACCAATAACGAGCATCATAACGGTTGCTATCAATCGTTAGGATTTTGTATCCTTCTTCTTTTTTGTAATTAAAAATAATACAACCTTTATCTAACTTATTCAAGTTAATTCCCTGTTGTAAAATCATTTCTAAATTTGAACCATTTTCTTGAAACTGTAAGAAATCAGATTTAATTTCGCTCTTGAAAATACCAATTGCATCTACAATATTGTTATCAATAGAAGTATTTGTTAAATAAGTAACATAAACTTCTCCATTTTTGATGTGAGGATGATTGGATTGTTCAAATAAGTGTTTGGTTATCTTTTGAGAGATCTCATGTGCTTTTTCAGAAGAAGGAGCATTAAATAAATCTGCTGCATAGTTAAACATATCGTTGAATTCTAAATCAACATCATGAACAAATTGAAAATAACTCTCCTCTTTCTCACGGAAAGGCTTGAAGAAATACTCTTTTAATAAAGGAGCAATTTCATCGTTTAAGCTATAAGGTTCATCTGATAAAAAGATGGCTTCGTTTCTACTTTTATTTCCAACTCGGTGGATAGATAAAGTTTCTACGTGTGCATTAAAAAGGTTGATCATAAGATTTAAATATGTAGTAGATCCTTTATAGATCTGTTATTTTTATAAATAAAAAAATTAGTTCCAATTGTCCTCACCATAGTCTGTAAAGCTATCATCGCCTTCAAACATATCGTAATCTTCCTCGTCGTAATCATCGTCAAAGTCTCCAAAAATATCGTCGTTCGATACTGGGTCAGCAGAGAATGATTTGGTGGGAATATAGTCTGGTAAAATTCCGTGAGAGAATAATAATTCAGGATATAAAGCGCCTGGTTCTTCTTCCTCAACAGCAGCTAATTCAACGAAGAATGTCCACATATTAAGAAAATCATACACATAGATGATTTTGGTTTGATCTTCGTCTAAAACAGTATTAATAGGTGTTGATCCCATTGTCTTTCCTGCATCTTGATCATCGCTCATATCAAAAAGAGAAATCTCCTCTTCTTGTTGAGTCCAGCTATCATCACAAGCATAAAATGAAGCTGCTTCCATACCATCAAAGCCGAAAGCATTCACAATAGCATTGTGTAAATCTTCTAGTGAATCGTCTTCTAAAATAGCAATATCGCGAAAAATATCTTCCTCAGTATCAAGGATAACTCTGAATTTATAAACCATAATTTTTTAAACCGATTAGAAATGCAAATTTATAATTATTATTAAGTCTTTGGGTATAAATCAGGTCTTTTTATTAACAGTTGATGCATCCTCTTTCTCTTACTTGGAAATCAAAACTTTACTGTCTTTTACAATTCATCCTCCTAAAATTACAGTTCATCCACTCTTATTTTTATCCTTTTTCAAATCTATTCATCTTTGCCATGTAAACCAACCAAAATACCTATGAAATTTATATTTTTGATTATTGTAATGTTGACACAATTTGCCTTTCAAATGGGATCGTTTTGGTCTGCTAACCCATCATATACACAAGAAGATACGAGCAAAGTGATTTCAACTGAAAAAGACGAAGCAGAAATACCTTCAAAGCGAATTAAAATAGATAAGAAGAAAAATGAAAAATAATTACTTTAAACTCGTACTTCTAGCCTTTATCGTATTCATCCTCTTTACCAAGGTGCTCAAACTGCGCTTTATGGATTTGTCCTTGTTTTTGGGATATCTCGTTTCTTTTGTCGGGATTATTGTTTTAGTCAATCAATACTGGAAAGAAAACTATTGGAAGAAGTTTGCGGAATCGTTAGATGGTAAGGAAAATAGCGTCCATAAAGTAACCGCCATTGTAACGGCTATTAACTTTGGGTTTATTTGGATGATGTGTTTAGCACTAAAGATTTTTGACGTACACTTTATAGGGAATAGAACCTTCTATTATTTTATGGATTCGAGTAGTTTTAGTGCCATTTTTAGTACCGCTTTCTTCTTTAGTATTCTCGTCTATATTTATTACTATACTTATTTTACATCCTTAGACAAACGATTGAGTATTAATGAACAAAAGGTTATTACAGGAAGTGTTTCTGCTCAATTTGAAAGTTTAAAAAACCAACTTGACCCTCATTTTCTGTTTAATAGCTTGAATGTACTCAATGCTTTAATTGAAGAAAACCCAGAAAAAGCACAAGAATTTACCAGTGGTTTGTCTAAAACCTATCGCTATATCTTGGATCAAAAAAACAAAGAATTAGTACCTTTAGAAGAGGAGTTAGATTTTGCTCGCACTTATATTGAATTGCTACAAATGCGCTTTGAAGAGAGTTTAACCTTCGAAATTGATCAGGAAATAAAACAAGAAGGAGCCAAGGTTGTTCCCTTGTCTTTGCAATTGTTGTTAGAAAATGTAATCAAACACAACAAAGCAACGTCTGCTAAACCTTTACATATCTTAATTAAACAGGAAAGTGGCTATTTGGTGGTCGAAAACAATTTGAATTTGCGTCAAGTCAATGAAGATCGCAAGGGGATTGGATTGACAAATATAGCAGATCGCTATGCCTTGTTAACGAATAAACCCATTAAAGTAGACCAAACCGAAACAACATTTACTATACGAATCCCTATATTAACTAAAATTATTGAACCTATGAGAATTATTGACGTGCAAGAAAACGAACAAGAAATATTGATTCAAGCAAAGAAAAACGTGGAGAAAATTAAAAAGTTTTACGCTCATCTTACGATGTATATTATGGTAAATACTTTTTTAATTGTATTGAATATGATGACAAACTCAGCCTTTATGTGGAGTTTAATTGTCGTTTTTTCTTGGGGAATTGGCCTCGTTGCGGATTGGATGAAGACTTATAATTACCATCTATTCTTAGGGAAAGATTGGGAAGACCGAAAAATCCGAGAATATATGGAGCAGCAAAATAAGCGTAGCAATAATTGGAAATAAAAGAAGGAATGAATTTTTATACCAAAGAAGTAGAACAAAAGTATTGGAACTACAAGCGAAAAAGGATTAATTATCGAAATAGTATATGGGTTCAAGTAGTACTGTGCTTGGTATTTACAGGAGTTATGGCCTATCAGCAGTTTGTAGGAATTGAAGGCGTTCGCATTGGGATTCATTCGGATACTTATAAAAGCTCAGAGCGAATGTTTTATGAATTACCTTTGTGTTTGTTCTTGCTGGTTGCTGTACAATTTATTTTTTACTACGCAGAGCGAATACCTTTCTTGTCGAATTGGCAAGATTACTTGGAACGCAAGGAGTTTGATCGATTAAAGAACACGTATGAATATCAATTGAAACTAAAAAATGAAACCACTTCGAATTATCATTATTGAGGATGAAAAACCAGCAGCGCGTTTGTTGGAACGAAAAATTGAGAAACTGGGATACCAAGTGTTGGATAAACTGACTAGTGTAGAGGAAGCGGTTCATTGGTTTCAACAACACGAAGAACCAGATCTGATTTTTTTGGATATCCAATTATCCGATGGGTTGTCGTTTGAGATATTTGATCAAGTAGTTGTAAAAAGTGCTATTGTTTTTACTACGGCTTATGATGCATATGCCTTACGCGCTTTTAAATTAAATAGTATAGATTATCTATTAAAGCCTATTGGTGACACGGACCTGAAAGGAGCTATTGATAAATTTAATGAACAACGTGCCTCTTTCTTTGCTTTTACGGAACAATTGAATTTGTTTAAATCTTTTTTGTCTACTGCACCCAAAGAAAGCAAAGAACGTTTTTTAATTAAAATTGGTACACAATTGAAAATTGTACCTATTGGAGAAGTAGCTTGTTTCTATAGTACAAACAAAATTACCTACCTCAAAACCAAAGAAGGCCGAGATTATATTCTCGATTACTCTTTGGATGAAATTGAAAAGACGATTGAAATAGAACAATTTTTTCGCATTAGTCGCAAACACATTGTAGCAGTAGACTCCATTAAAGAGATTATTGCCTATAGTAATTCGCGTTTAAAATTGAGCTTACAAGTTGATTTTGAAGAAGAATTGATTGTTAGTAGGGAAAAAGTTAACGATTTTAAGCTATGGCTAAGTTAATAGTTTTATTATTTTATTGAAAAAAACAACGAAAATTCAAATATTCTTGATGCAAGAGGAATATTAACGAATTTATTAACGCAACTTCTTTTTGATATCTTGATTTTATTAATACTTTTACAAGGACGTAAAATTATAAATTATCAATATGAAAAAATTAGCAGTTGTTTTGCTAGCCTTGGGAATGTTTTCTTGTAAGCAAAATAATACAATAGAGATTACTACGAAAGATGTAGCTGATGATACAAAAGTAGAAATCATGACTTCAGAATTAGGTAATCCTTCTCCAACTGTTGTTTATACAGGAACTGTCAAAGGAAATAAATTGGTTTTTGAGAATCCATTTACTGAATTCGAAGAAGCTTATATGGTGTTAGGCGGAGAAATGCAAAACAATGTGTTTTTCATTGGAGAACCAGGACATATTACTATTTCAGTAACGAAAGATCAACCAACAGAAACCGTATTAGGTGGAAGTGAGAATAACCAAAAGTTACAGAAATTACAAGATGAAGTAAAACCAACGGTTACAAAATTAAGAGCTTTTATTGATGAAAATCAAATGACTTTAATGCAATTAAGCCAATCTACAGATGAGGCTGATCGCGCTAAATTTGAGGCTCTTCAAAATGAGTATAAAGGATACATTGACAGTATCAATGATGTGTACACTAAACATCAAAAAGATAATGCAAATAACGCTTTTGGATTGTTGTTGCTTTCTCAACAAATGATGTCTGCTCAAGACGGTGAAACGGATTTCGTAAAAGAATTTGACAAGTTTTCAGTTGAATTAAAAGAATCAAAAGTTGGAAAGAAAGTAGATTCTATGCTTAAAATGATGGGCTTGACAGAAGAAGCTGCAGGTTTAAAAGTAGGGGATATCGCTCCTAACTTTACAAGCAAAACACCAGAGGATAAAGAATTGTCATTAGAAGAATTCAAAAAAGGAAAAAAATTAGTTTTAATTGATTTCTGGGCTTCATGGTGTGGTCCTTGTCGCGTTGAAAATCCAAATGTAGTTAAATTATACAATGGATTTAAAGACAAAGGATTAGATATTATTGGAGTTTCTTTGGATAAAGAAAAAGATAAATGGTTACAAGCAATCGAAAAAGATGGTTTAGTTTGGGGGCAAGTGTCTAACTTACAATTCTGGAATGACGAAATTGCTGCGGAATACGGCGTGAAAGCGATTCCAGCAAACTATTTAATCAATGAAAAAGGTGAAATCTTAGCAATCAATTTATATGGTGAAGAATTGTACCAAAAAGTTGAAGAGCTATTAAAATAAGAAGAATTACGTCTTTATAAAGGGATGAAATCAAAAAAGCAACAGTTTTACTGTTGCTTTTTTTTATGCCTAATAGTGTATTAAAAAAGAGAAGAGGGGGAATTTGGAATAGTGTTAAAAACCCTTGTGATGTGTTGTATTTCGGTCTGTTTTTTTAAATATTCCGAAGAAAAACACAGGGAAAAATAGTGATGAATAAACAGGAAGGGATGGTTTTTTCTCTTTTTGAGAAGGATACTAAGGTTAAATTATGATTATCATTTTATTGTCTTAAAATTTCGATTAGATTTATAATTTTTTATATTAATTGGAATGTATAATCGTATAAATTGGACTATGTGCTTAAAAACTTGTCAAATATTAATAAAAAGTTCTATTTTTAAGCAGCTAATAAAACGATTGAGAAATGACAACAGAAGATTCTAATTTGGACAGAATCAAGTTCGGTCCGTATAGAGATCGAATTCTATCTGCAGAAGCAGCAGCCTTATTAATTCACGATAAAGCCATTGTAGGAGCTAGTGGTTTTACTAAAGCAGGAGATAGTAAATCCGTTTTACCTGCTTTTGCTCAAAGAGCAGCAAATGAAAAAGTAGCCATCACTTTAATTACGGGGGCTTCTTTAGGGCAAACAACAGATGCTGATTTGGCCAAAAACAACGCTTTAATCCGAAGAATGCCTTTTCAAGCGGATTCTGATTTAAGACATGCAATCAATAGCGGTCAGGTAAAATACATAGACCAGCATTTGAGCGAAACAATTGAACAGTTACAAGAAAAACATATTCCTCAAGTTGAAATTGCTATTATTGAAGCAACCTATATTAATGAGGAAGGATTTATTATTCCAACAACCTCTATTGGAAACTCGGCTTATTTTGCAAGTGTAGCTAAAAAGATTATTATTGAAATTAATACAGCTATTCCTTTAAGTGTGGAGGGGATTCACGATAATTGTGTACCGATTAAACAACCGCGAAGAGAAATGATTCCGATTCACACGGTAAAAGATCGCATTGGCGAGTCTTTTATTCGTTTAGATCCAGAGCGCGTGGTTGCTGTTGTTTTCTCTAGTATTGAGGATACTCCAGCTATTTTGCCAGAACCAGATGTGAAAACAACTGCAATATCAACGCATTTGTTAAACTTCTTTGAAGCTGAGGTGAAAAAAGGCAATCTAACCGATGCTTTATTGCCTTTGCAAGCAGGTATTGGAAAAGTAGCGAATGCTGTGTTGACAGGATTCATCGATGGTCCGTTCAAAAATTTAACCATGTATTCAGAAGTATTACAAGATAGTACATTTGATTTGATTGATTCTGGAAAAATGACGTTTGCCTCAGGTTCTTCGATTACCGTGACGGAAGCTTGTTATGAGAAAATAATCAACAATTTTGATCAATACAAAGATAAATTAGTATTGCGTCCGCAAAATATCAGCAATGCACCTGAAATAATCAGAAGATTGGGAATTATAGCCATCAATACGGCGATTGAATTTGATATTTATGGAAATGTAAATTCTACGCATATCAGTGGAAGTAAAATGATGAATGGGATTGGTGGATCTGGAGATTTTGCCCGAAATGCGTATTTGAGTATTTTTGTAACACAGGCAGCTTCAAAAGAGAATAAAATTTCTCATGTACTACCTATGGTCTCTCACGTAGATCATACCGAACACGATGTAGATATTTTAGTTACGGATCAAGGTTTAGCTGATTTACGTGGTTTATCGCCTCGTGAACGAGCGGAGGTAATTATTGAGCATTGTGTGCATCCGGATTACAAACAAGAACTAAGAGATTACTTTGAACGCGCGAAAGAATTAGGTGGGCATACCCCTCATATTCTCGAAGAAGCGTTTAAATTTCATACACGTCTAAAACAAACAGGTTCTATGAAATCATAGCCATCAAAATCTCTACAAACTTTGTAGAGATTTTTTTTTCTTCTATGCGATTTCCCAATTGTGAAGACGTACTTTTTACTATCTTAGCAGTAAAATGTATAGGACTTATAAAAATGAAAGAAGTTAGACTTGTTGGAGTACCCGAACACTTTAATTTACCTTGGCATTTATGCTTAGAAAATGGAGAGTTTAATGCTGTTGGAATTGATGTACAATGGAAAGATATTCCAGAAGGAACGGGTAAAATGTGTCAGATGTTGCGCCAAAATGAAACGGACTTAGCCATCATTTTATCCGAAGGAATTATTAAAGACATCGCCGCTGATAATCCTACTTCAATCATACAAGAATATGTAGCATCTCCTTTGTTGTGGGGCATTCACGTAGCTGCAGATTCACCTTTTCAATCTGTGGCAGATTTAGAGCATAAACGCATCGCAATTAGTCGATTGGGATCGGGTTCGCATTTGATGGCGATTGTGCATGCGAAACAAATGAATTGGAATTTAGATACCTTGGAATTTGTTGTAGTAGACACCTTAGACAAGGCGGTTGTTGCGCTACAAAATAAAGAAGCAGATTACTTTATGTGGGAGCGTTTTATGACACAACCTTTAGTGGATCAACATATATTTAGAAGAATTGGAGAGTGTCCAACACCTTGGCCGTCTTTTCTGTTAGTAGGGCGTCGGGATTTTATTCAACAGAACCGCGCTTTAGTTGACAATTTATTGGAAGTGATTAACGCTACAACAGCAGAGTTTAAGTTTATCCCGAGTATCAATCGAACGCTAGCTGAACGATACAATCAAAAGGTAGAAGATATCAACACTTGGTTGTCTTTAACGCGATGGTCACAAAAACAATTGTCCGAAGCAAATTATAAGAAAATACAAAAACAACTCGTCGATCTTCAACTCATCGACACACCAAAGCAATACGAAGAAATTAAAATGTAATTTTTTTCTGATTTACAGATGAACAATCAAGAAGTACAGATTATTAAAAAGAAAAAGAAATGGTATGAGTACCTGAGAATTCCTTCTCCATGGGACTATATCATTATCTTTATATTGAACGTACTCCTTACGATTCCTATATTCATTATTGTACACCAAAATATTATTGATCCTGAATGGCCATATCATTTGGATCGTATCTTGCTCTGTATAGTGATATTAGCAGTCTTTCAGTTTATTTTATCTAAATTGAAGACCATACTGTTTATTTGTATATTGGCATATTTAGGGATTTTCTTTATCGGAACTTCTCATGAAGATTACGATCTGGAGTCGATCTTTGAGGATTATCGCGTGATGATTTATGCCATGGCAAGTACTCAAAATCCACAAGATTTGATCATATCAAAGCTATTGCCTTTCCCTAATAAGTCTAAAGTAATTAAGGCTATTGAATACGATAACCCTAAGGTTAGAAATTTTGCGTTATTAGCAACGGCAAAGAATTTTTCTAAAGTTCAGGGGTATGGTGAATACAGACAAATTATTCAGTGTATGGCTATTTTTAAAGAAGTCCGTACACGTTGGAATTACGTCAATGATCCAAAAGGAAGAGAGTATATTGCTACTGCTTCAGAATCCCTCATTCACTTTTCAGGTGACTGTGATGATTACTCTATTTTAATGGCTGCTTTAATCCGTTCTATTGGAGGAACTCCTCGTTTGATACACACCAAAGAACATATGTATCCAGAAATGCTAATTGAAAATAAAGCACATCTAGAGAAGGTTATTTTCTTGATTAAAGAGGTATTGTTTGTGGAGGAAAGTAAAGGAAAAGAAGTACATTATCACGTAGATGAACGCGGGCAAATCTGGTTGAACCTCGATTATACGGCTCGTTATCCCGGAGGGCCTTTTATGTCTGAAGAAATCTTAGGGCAGTTGACCTTGAATTAAATGATAGAAAATTAAATACAATGGATATTACAAATACAACAGCTTTATTTGCAGGAAGCATTTTCGGTGCATTGGCTATTATATTCGGTGCTTTTGGAGCACATGCCTTAAAAAAACACATGGATACAGAGCGATTAGAAAGCTTTGAAACAGGGGTGAGATATCAAATGTATCACGCTATTTTACTGTTGGTCATTGGGATTTTGCCTCAACGAGAATATACCTATTATGCAGCGAATCTAATTATATTAGGTGTAATTCTATTTTCTTTTAGTATTTACGGTTTGGTGTTAAGTGCGACCTTCGGTAAAAAAATAAAAGTATTAGGACCTATTACTCCTATAGGAGGATTAGCTTTGGTTGCAGGGTGGATTATGTTATTTTTGGCTTTTTTGTCTTTGTAACTACTTAAAATAAAATGCGATGAAAAGATATAAACAATGGCTATTGCTAGGAATTGCAATAGTGCTTACTGCTTGTACTTCAAAAAATCAGTTTGAAATTGAAGGAACTCTAGTCAATATTCCAGATGGAGAAATGGTTTATTTGAATAAAGTGGATGAAAACCATGCCGATGAATTAATTAAACTGGATTCTGTAGTGGTAAAAAACGAGGGATTTAAATTTGCGGGAAAAGCAGAATATCCAACTTTGGGCTATTTGTCGTTTCGCAATCACAAAGGAAGAATCCCTTTGTTTATTGAAAGCGGAAAAACGCAAGTACATATGGATTTGTCTAATTTTACTTCTTTCGATTTGAAGGGAACACTTAATAATGAAATGCTAAGTGAGTTCGAACGAAATTTAAGTCTGTATAAATATAGTTTACTCTCTTATCAAGGAGAACAACAAAGTGTGTACATGGAAGCTATGAAACAGAAAGATGAGGCTAAAATGCAGCAAATCTTACAAAAGTATAAGAAAATGCAAGAGGATCAACAAGTCTTTATTGCCAATTATTTAGAGCAAAATGAAGCTTCATTAACGGCTCTTTATTATTTGTATTATACGAGTAAAGATGATTTTTCTCCATTGAAAAGGGTGTATGACAACCTATCAGAAACAGATAAAAAATCGAATTTAGCGCAATTAGCAGTTGAAAAAATGAAATAATCGTAAGAGATAAAAAAAAGCCCTAACAAGAATTCTTGTTAGAAATGCCCCAAAAAGTTAGACACTTTTCGGGGCATTTTTTATAGGGCATCTAAAACTATTTTGATGATGAATAAGAGGGAGAGGACATAAAGTGTCGGACTCACGTCTTTGTGTTTTTGTGTACCTACTTTAAAGAGGGTGAAACTCAGCATACCAAATACAATACCTTCTGCAATACTATAGGTAAAAGGCATGAAAACAATGGTGATAAAAGCAGGGAGAGCTTCTGAAAAGTCAGAAAAATCAATATTCACGACAGAGCTAATCATAAATAAACCCACGATAACTAAAGCAGGTGCTGTTGCCGCCGCTGGGATTATTAGAAACAATGGTGCTAAGAAAATCGATAAGGTAAACATACAAGCCACACTTACGGCAGTTAGTCCTGTTCGTCCCCCAGAGGCTACTCCTGATGCACTTTCTACATAAGAAGTAACAGAACTTGTACCCAATATTGAGCCAAAAGTAGTTCCGATTGCATCAGTTAATAAGGCTTTTTTCATCTGAGGGAAATTGCCATCCTTATCTGCAATTCCCGTTTTTGAAACAACGCCAATTAACGTTCCAATCGTATCAAATAAATTGACAAATAAAAAGGTGAAAACGACAATCACCATATCGATAGAAAATACACTAGAGGCTGATTCTGGTGAAATTAAAAAAGACAAGGCCTTTCCAAAAGTAGGTTCCATCGAAGGAGGTGTGGTAATTAAGCTTGTTGGTAAATGAACATCACCTAATATGACACCAAATAGTGTAGCAACAACGATTCCAATTAAAATTGAACCATTGACGTTTTTAATGAGTAGGATTCCTGTAATTAATAATCCAACTAAGGCAATCCAAACACTGTGTTGGCTAAAATCACCTAACGTTACTAAGGTATTGGGATTACTAACGACAATACCAGCGCTTTTTAATCCGATTAAAGTAATAAAAAGCCCAATCCCAACGGGAATCGCTTCTTTTAAAACTTTTGGTATATTGTTGACAATGAGTTCTCGAATATTAAAAATCGTCAATACAAGAAAAACCAAACCAGCTAAAAACACACCTGTTAGAGCAAATTCCCAACTATACCCCATAGTCAATACTACAGTATAAGCAAAAAAGCTATTTAAACCCATACCTGGAGCTTGTGCAATAGGTAACTTGGCAAGGAATCCCATTAATAACGTAGCGCAAACGGTTGCTAGAGCTGTAGCCATAAAGACGGCTTGTTTATCCATTCCTGCATCTGCTAGAATATTTGGATTAACAACCAAGATATAAGACATGGTTAAGAAGGTAATCACGCCTGCCATCATTTCTTTTTTGATGGTGGTATTGTGTTTACTCAACTGAAAGTAATTTTCTAAAAAGGTTTTCATTGTGTTGTTGAATTAGCGAACAAAAGTAGTGAGTTTTGACTGAAAAGTCACAGCTGAAATGAAAGCAAAGATTAGATGGTGATGACCAAGCGAAAACCGCGATCAATAGGTTTGTTCCATACTTTTTCAATATCTTCTAATGGATGCACTTCCGTTTGGATTTTTAATTTCCCCTGTGCGGCCAATAAGAACATTTCAGGTAAAATAACCTTATTGAAGACAATGAGTTCTTCTTTGGTTAAACTTCCAAATCCCGATCCCATTAATTGGATATCTGTACTGCGCAGAATAGCCGAAGTCAATTGAATTTCTTTGCCAGCCATGTCTCCCGCAGTTACTATTTTTACTGTTGAAGCTAATTGATGAATATCATGACCTTTGAACGCATTTAAAATGGCTTGGAAGGGTTTTCCCCATAAGTAATCAATGACAACATCAATCGGTGTTTGTTGATGTATAGCTCTTATTTGTGCTGTTAGCTCTTCTTCATTTTCAGATAAAACGAGTGTTTGCGTTGCACCATAGGCTTTCAATTGTTCTAAAATAGCTTGATTTCTTCCTGTAACAATGATTTCTTTCGCTCCGTAATGCTTGGCAATTTGTACGCCTACTTGTCCAGTTACTCCAGTAGCACCATTGAACAGTACATTTTGACCTTCTTGCAATCTAGCGCGAATGATTAAAGGCATCGCAGAGCCTAAAACAGCATTGGGTAAGGCTGCTGCAGTGGCATCGTCTACGTTTTTAGGAATTGGTGTATAATTGCTAGAGATAATTGCTTTTTCGGCAAGCATTCCTGTTATTCCTTGACCGTATACTTTTGTTCCATCTTCTAAATAACCTACACCATCATTGCCCACAACAGCGGGTAAATCAGTATAACTGGCATAGTGTTTACCACTTGCTCTGGCTTTGTCTAAATTCTTTACGGCAGCAGCAGTAACGCGTAATAGGTGTTGACCTTCTGCTCGTGCCTTGGGTTCTTCTATCTCTCCAAATTTAGGCACCTGACCTAATTCATATAAAATGGCTCCTTTCATGAGAATCTTTTTTTGCGAGATAAAAATACGATTTTTAAAAGTAGGAGAAGGAATTGTATCGAATTAAAAACAAGAAGAATCAAGCTGTTAAATAATGCTAAATCACATCAAAACAATAGAACTGTAGATTACATAAAATGAGATTAATATGTATCTTTGTTTTTTTGCACAAAATTATGTCTAAAGTAGAAGATTTTATTGAAGTTTTAGGAGCTCGAGTTCACAATCTAAAAAATATTGATATCCGTATTCCACGAGAGAAACTTGTTGTGATTACTGGATTATCAGGCTCTGGTAAATCATCCTTAGCTTTTGATACAATATATGCAGAAGGTCAACGTCGCTATATTGAGACGTTTTCCGCCTATGCAAGACAATTTTTAGGTGGTTTAGAACGACCAGATGTAGATAAAATTGACGGATTATCTCCTGTAATTGCCATTGAACAAAAAACGACCAATCGCAGTCCTCGATCAACTGTAGGAACAATTACGGAAATCTATGACTTTTTGCGCTTGCTTTATGCCAGAGCAGGAGAGGCGTATAGTTATAATACAGGAGAAAAGATGGTCAGCTATACGGATAGTCAAATCCAAGAGTTAATTCTTCAAGATTTTAATGGAAAAAAAATCAATATTCTCGCTCCAGTAGTGCGTTCGAGAAAGGGGCATTATCGCGAATTGTTTGAGCAAATCGCCAAACAAGGGTTTCTGAAGGTGCGCTTAGATGGAGAAATCAAAGATTTAGAATACGGCATGAAGGCGGATCGTTACAAGACACATGATATTGAGATTGTAATTGATCGCTTGGCTATTGACGATAAAGAACAAACAGCACAGCGTTTGGCTGAGAGTATTCAGACCGCTATGTATCACGGTGATGATACGATTGTAATCCTAGATCAAGAAACACAAGAAGTGCGTTTCTTTAGTCGCCATTTGATGTGTCCAACTTCGGGAATTTCGTATGCAAAACCAGAACCCAACAACTTTTCTTTCAACTCTCCTAAAGGGGCTTGTGAGGCTTGTAATGGGTTGGGAACAGTACATGAAATCAATTATCACAAAGTGATTCCAGACGCATCTCTTTCTATTAAAAAAGGGGGATTAGCGCCGCTTGGACCTGAAAAAAATACTTGGATTTTTAAACAGTTGGAAACAATTGCACAACGCTATAATTTCAAGTTAGCCGATGCTATTAAAGATATTCCCAAAGAAGCTATGGAGATTATCCTCAATGGAGGACAAGATAGCTTTACTGTAGAACATAAAGTAGCCGGGATATCTAAAAATTATAAAATTGATTTTGAAGGAATCAACAACTTTATTAAAAGTCAATTTGAAGAAAGTGAAACCGCTTCGATTAAACGTTGGGCGAAGGAATATATGGATGAAATTGATTGTCCTTCTTGTAGTGGAACGCGTTTGAAAAAAGAAGCCTTATACTTTAGAATTGCAGATAAAAATATAGGTGAATTAATTCAAATGGATATCGAACATTTGATTGAGTGGTTCGCTAATATAACAGAAAAACTTTCAGACAAACAAAAGAGTATTGCTGAGGAAATTCTGAAGGAAATCAATACAAGATTGTCCTTTTTGAAAGATGTGGGATTAACGTATTTATCGCTAAACCGCAGTTCGAGAACCTTATCTGGAGGAGAAGCGCAACGCATTCGCTTGGCCACTCAAATTGGTTCTCAATTAGTAGGGGTGCTTTATATTTTAGATGAACCGAGTATTGGATTACATCAACGAGATAATGAACGCTTAATAAAATCATTAGAATCACTACGCGATATTGGAAACTCTGTTTTAGTTGTGGAGCACGACAAGGACATGATTGAGCGAGCTGATTATGTAATTGATATCGGTCCCTATGCAGGAAAACGAGGAGGACAGATCATCAGTACAGGTACGCCAAAAGAATTGTTGAAAGAACACACGATCACGGCAAAGTATTTGAATGGAGAATTAGAGATTGCGGTTCCTAAGGAACGAAGAAAAGGAAATGGAAAGAATCTGAAACTGGAAGGAGCAACTGGAAATAACCTGAAAAATGTAACGATTGAAATTCCATTGGGAACTTTAACCTGTGTTACAGGAGTGTCAGGATCGGGTAAATCTACGTTGATTAATGGAACGCTCTATCCGATTTTGAATAACCACTTTTTCAATGCAGTGGCGAAGCCACAACCGTATAAAAAAATCAGTGGTTTAGAGCATATTGACAAGGTAATTGGCATTGATCAAAGTCCGATTGGACGTACACCAAGATCGAATCCAGCTACCTATACCGATGTGTTCTCTGATATTCGAAATCTATTTGCACAAACAACGGAAGCTTCTATACGAGGATATAAACCCGGGCGATTTAGTTTTAACGTGAGTGGCGGTCGTTGTGATACCTGTGAAGGATCTGGAGTTCGCACGATTGAAATGGGTTTTTTACCTGATGTATACGTAGAATGCGAAACCTGTCAAGGAAAGCGATTTAATCGCGAAACACTAGAAATTCGATATAAAGGCAAATCGATTTCTGATGTATTGGAAATGACTGTTGCTGATGCGACGGAATTCTTTGAAAATATTCCAAAAATCTATCGCAAGTTGAAAACTATTAACGATGTTGGTTTAGGGTATATCACGCTAGGACAGCAAAGTACTACGTTATCTGGAGGAGAAGCACAACGTATTAAATTGGCAACAGAGTTATCTAAAAAAGATACGGGTAATACGTTCTATATTTTAGATGAGCCAACAACAGGATTGCATTTTGAAGATATTCGCGTATTGATGGATGTAATTAATACTTTGGTAGAAAAAGGAAATACAGTGCTGATTATCGAACACAATTTGGACGTAATCAAGTTAGCCGATTATATTATTGATATTGGATATGAGGGTGGGGCGAATGGCGGTGAAGTCATGGCAAAAGGAACACCAGAACAAATAAGTAAAGTGAAGAAGAGCTATACGGCTCACTTCTTAAAAAATGAACTTAAAAAATGATTGAATTATGAAAGAAATTTTAGGAAATGAAGAGGAGAAAATCCAAGAAAAATTCAAGCAAAAGTCTTGGACAGAGATAAAAACGAACGATTCGTGGGGGATTTTTAAAATCATGTCTGAGTTTGTTAATGGATATGAGAAAATGGGGCGAATTGGTCCGTGTATTTCTATCTTTGGTTCAGCAAGAACAAAAAAAGAAGATCCCTATTATAAATTAGCAGAAGAAATCGCGTTCAAAGTAAGTAAGGCTGGTTATGGCGTAATTACGGGTGGTGGACCTGGAATTATGGAAGCAGGTAATAAAGGAGCTCACTTAGGACAAGGCGTATCTGTAGGGTTAAATATTGAATTGCCATTTGAACAACACTTTAATCCGTATATCGATAGTGATAAAAATATTCAGTTTGACTATTTCTTCGTGCGTAAAGTGATGTTTGTCAAATACTCACAAGGATTTGTTGTCATGCCTGGTGGATTTGGAACACTGGATGAATTGTTTGAGGCAATTACGCTGATCCAAACTAAAAAAATTGCCAAATTTCCAATTATTTTAGTGGGAACTGATTTCTGGGGAGGAATGTTAGACTGGATTAAAAACGTATTATTGGAGAAATATTCAAATATTTCACCTGGAGATATGAACTTAATTCAATTAGTAGATACAGCAGATGAGGTAGTAGAACGTATTGATGCTTTCTATAAAAAGTATACCTTAAAACCAAACTTCTAGTTGAAAGGGACAATAACAAAAAAATCCAGTGCAATTTGCACTGGATTTTTTTTGTTATAACGTAGTTATATTCTTTATTTTAATTCCAATTGAACCACATTTTCTACGTGATGAGTTTGTGGGAACATATCCACTGGACGCACTTTCGTTACTTTGTATTTTGCATCTAATAGAGCTAAATCTCTAGCTTGAGTAGCGGAATTACAACTTACATAGACAATGCGTTTTGGTGCTACTTTTAAAAGCATATCCACAACATCTTTGTGCATTCCATCTCGCGGTGGATCGGTAATAATTACATCAGGATGACCGTGTGTAGCAATGAATTCATCGTTGAATACATTTTTTATATCTCCAACAAAGAAATCACAGTTGGTAATAGCATTGCGCTCTGCGTTGATTTTAGCATCGGCAATCGCCTCTGGTACAGCCTCTACACCTACTACTTTTTTCGCTTTTTTAGAAACAAATTGCGCAATAGTTCCCGTTCCTGTGTATAAATCAAATACTAATTCATTCCCCGTTAATTCTGCATAATCGCGCGTAATCTTATACAATTCGTAGGCTTGATCAGAATTGGTTTGATAAAAAGACTTCGCATTGATGCTGAATTTTAGTCCTTCCATCTCCTCTAAGATATAGTCGCGTCCTTTGTATAAAACAACATCTTGATCGTAAATAGTATCGTTGGCTTTGCCATTCACTACATACTGTAAAGACGTAATCTCAGGAAATGTTGCAGCTAAGTGATCCAATAACAATTCTCTTTCTTCTTGGTTGTCATAGAAGAATTGTATCATCACCATAATCTCTCCAATTGAGCTTGTGCGAATCATTAATGTACGCAATAAACCTTCTTGTTCTCTTCGATTGAAGAACGATAGGTTGTTTGCATTGGCAAATGCGCGAATCTCATTGCGGATAGCATTGGAAGGATCTTGTTGCAAATGACATTTTTGAATGTCTAAAATTTTATCCCACATTTTAGGAATGTGGAATCCCAACGCGTTTTCTTTGCCAATTTCATCTCCACTAGCAATCTCTTCTGGGGTTAACCAACGCGCATTAGAGAAAGAAAACTCCATTTTATTTCTGTAAAACAACGTTTTTTCAGAACCTAAAATAGGTTCAAATTCAGGTAGTTCAATTTTACCAATGCGTTTTAGGTTATTCTGAACTTCTTGATTTTTATAAAATAATTGCTGTTCGTAAGACATATTTTGCCATTTACACCCTCCACAAGCGCCGAAGTGTTGACACACAGGCTCAATGCGGTTTTTGGAATAGGTGTGAATTTTGATGGCCAATCCCTCATAATACGCTTTGCGCTTTTTAACGGTTTGAACATCAACAACATCTCCTGGAACAACATTGGGAATAAAGATTACTTTCCCATCAGGAGCCTTAGCTACCGAAACGCCTTTTGCACCTGCATCAAGGACTTCTACGTTTTCGAATACGATTCTTTCTGTTCTCTTTCTTTTCATGCCACAAAAATAGCTTTAATTTCTTTTCGTCGGATTTTTTTGTCTTTTTCTATTTAATCATTTCTATTTAGTTACTTTATTGATTATTAGTGTGTTGTGTTTTTGTTTGATAAGTAATGACTAATTTATATTAATTCTATTTAATGAAGGTGGATCCATATTAATATAAAGTTGAGATCACGGGTCATTTGTCCTATGTTGACTGTATTTTTTTGACTAATTTGATGACTGTTATAAGAGAAAAGAACATTTGATTTAGTACTAAAAATTATCCTTGATTTTACTTGGTTACATAAAGTCAAGATGAGTTCAATAACAAATACCCAAATAAATCGCAATTATGGATTGATTTAATCTAGGGTATTCCTTAAATTTACTAAAAAGAAAAGTAATTATGAGTAACCTTATAAGAAAGATAGGGGTTTTGACTTCTGGTGGAGATGCACCAGGAATGAACGCAGCAATCAGAGCGATTGTCCGTACTTGTTCCTACCACGATGTGATGTGTGTGGGTGTATTTCGTGGGTTTCAAGGTTTAGTAGAAGGTGATTTTGAAGTATTGGGACCTCGCGATGTGAATTACATCATTAACAAAGGAGGAACGATCTTAAAGACGGCACGTAGCAATGCCTTTCGGACAGAAGAAGGAAGAAAAGCTGCCTATGATAATCTCAAAAATGCACAAATTGACGCTCTGATTGTCATTGGTGGAGATGGTAGTTTTACTGGAGCTATGTTGTTGAGCAAAGAATTTGATATTCCAGTAATGGGAATTCCTGGAACGATTGATAATGATATAAATGGAACAAGTCATACGATTGGTTTTGATACGGCATTGAATACGGTTGTTGATGCGGTGGATAAAATCAGAGATACTGCAAGTTCCCATAAAAGATTATTCTTCGTTGAGGTAATGGGACGCGATGCAGGACATATAGCATTGAATGCTGGAATTGGAGCAGGAGCGGAGGAAATCATTATTCCAGAGGAGAATTTGGGCTTAGATCGTTTGCTAGAATCACTAAAAAAGAGCAAATTATCAGGTAAGTCATCGAGTATTGTCATTGTAGCAGAGGGGGAAAAACTAGGTAAAAACGTTTTTGAACTTGGTGAATATGTAGAAGAGCACTTACCTGAATATGAAGTTCGCGTATCTGTTTTAGGACATATGCAAAGAGGAGGGGCTCCTTCCTGTTTTGATCGCGTTTTGGCCAGTCGTCTGAGCGTAAAAGCAGTTGAAACACTCTTAGAAGGAGGTAAAAACTTCATGGTTGGTTTGATTAATGATCAAGTTGCGCTGACTCCTTTAGAAAATATCGTAAAAGGGCATACAGCAGTTGATGCAGAATTGTTGCGCGTATCCGATATCATTACAATTTAAGTATAGAATTTAATAAAAAAGCAAATATGAAAACAAGAGTAGGTATTAATGGGTTTGGACGCATAGGGCGTCTAATGTTAAGAGAGGCAGTTAAACGAAACGATATAGAGATTGTTGCCGTAAACGATTTAATGGCAGTAGAGCAATTAGCTTATTTGATTAAATACGATTCTGTGCACGGTCGTTTTGACGGTACAGTAGAGGTTGTTGATGGACATCTAATTGTCAACGGAAAGGAAATTCGAGTTACAGCAGAACGCGATCCTTTGTTGTTGAAGTGGAATGAAGTAAACGTTGATGTTGTAGCAGATTGTACAGGGGTATTCAAGGATTTAGAAGGATGCCAAAAACACCTTGATGCCGGAGCGAAAAAAGTATTGATTTCATCTCCATCGCCAGATGCTCCAATGTTTGTTATGGGAGTAAACGAAAAACAATTAAAAGCAACGGACACGATAATTTCTAATGCTTCATGTACAACCAACTGTTTGGCACCCTTAGCTAAAGTATTAAACGATTCATTTGGTATTGTTGAAGGATTGATGACAACGATTCACGCCGCTACAGCCACTCAATACACAGTTGACGGACCTTCTAAAAAAGATTTTAGAGGAGGACGTTCCGCTTTAGTTAATATTATTCCCGCTTCTACGGGAGCCGCAAAAGCCGTGGGAAAAGTTATTCCGGAATTAAAAGGCAAAATTACGGGAATGTCTATGCGTGTACCAACAGCAGATGTGTCTGTGGTTGATTTAACTGTAAAATTGGCTAAGTCAACGACTTATGAAAATGTAATGGCGGTTTTAAAACAAGCAAGTGAAAACGAATTAAAAGGAATTATGGCGTTCGTTGAAGATGATGTAGTTTCTCAAGATTTCGTCTCAGATCCACATACTTGTATCGTAGATGCAAAGGCGGGTATTGCTTTGAATGAAACTTTTTATAAATTCGTTGCTTGGTATGATAATGAATATGGTTATGCTGCTAAAATGGTAGATATGGCTGTATTGTTAACTGCAGTAAAGTAATACTATAAAGCAAATGAAAATAATCGTCGATAGCGGTTCTACAAAAGCAGATTGGATCTTTTTTGATCAAGAAAATAAAGTACTAACTTCGGTGACAAGCCTTGGGCTTAATCCCGAAGTTATTACTTTAGAGGAGTTTCATACTCGCGTAAATACAGTGCCTGATATAGCTAAAAACAAGGATAAAGTTACTCAACTTTATTTTTACGGATCGGGTTGTGGCTCGAATAGAAGTAAAACAACTGTACGCGATTTTTTTACATCCTATTTTACTAATTGTCAATCAATCAATGTACACGAAGATACATATGCCGCAGTTTATGCAACAGTTGGAAAAAGTGAAAAAGGGATCGTTTGTATTAATGGAACAGGATCTAATGTTTCATATTACGATGGAGAAATAATCCATCAAAAGGTGCAGTCTTTAGGTTATATGGCTATGGATGATTGTAGTGGAAGTGCTTTGGGACGATTGATGATTAAAGCGCTGTTCTTAAATTATATGCCTGTAGAATTAGCAAAGAAATTCACGCAAAAATATGATTTAGATGCCGATGTAGTAAAGTATAACTTTTACAAAAAAGAAAATCCGAATGCGTATTTAGCTTCTTTTCTACCATTCTTAATTGAACATAAGGACCATGCTTTTTTTCAAGCGATGATTCAAGAACAAGTGGTGTTTTTTGTTGAGCACTATATTAAAAGTCATCCAGAATCAAGAAATATACTAGTACATTTTGTAGGGTCGGTGGCTTATTTTTTACAAGATGAATTTAAAGCTGTTTTGCAAGAAAACGGAATCGCGATTGGAAAAATCATTCAGAAACCCCTGGATGGGTTAATTGATTATCACAAATAAAATACAAATGGAAATAGCTATAATTGCCCATGATGGTAAAAAAGATGAAATGCTGACGTTTATCAAAAAGAACCGAGCAATTTTGTCAAGAGAAGGAGTAGCCTTGATTGCTACTGGAACAACGGGTGGAATTGCACAGAGAGAAGGTTTTGAGATCAAGCGTATGCTTTCAGGACCATTAGGAGGAGATGCGCAAATTGCAGCTCGTGTAGCAGAAGGAAAAACCCAAATGGTATTGTTTTTTAAAGATCCATTGGGAAAACACGCCCACGAACCTGATATCAATATGTTACTTCGCGTTTGCGACGTACACAATGTACCTTTGGCAACGAATGAGGCAAGTGCGCAGTTGTTGTTAAATGCGATAGAGTAGGTGGTTGTATGTTGTTTGTTGTATGTTGTATGTTGTTTGTTGAGTTCTTACATCTCAACGCCTCAACAACAAACAACAAACAACAAACAACTCACGACAAACAACTCACGACAAACAACAAAATAAAAAAGAAGGTGCCTTTTGGGCACCTTCTTTTTTATTTTGTCGCAATCATTGAAATTTCAACGTTTACATTACGTGGTAGTTTTACTACTTGTATGCATTCTCTCGCAGGCGCTGTTTCCGCTTGGAAAAAGCTACCGTAAATCTCATTTACTTTTGCAAAATCATTCATGTCTGTTAAGAAGATTGTAGCTTTTACTACATGTTCAAACGTCATATTTGCTGCGGTTAGAATAGCATTTAAATTAGCCATTACTTGTTTTGCTTCATCTTCAATTCCAGTTGTAACTAAAGTTTCTGTTGCTTGGTTGAATGGAATTTGACCAGAGATGAATAATAAATCACCAACTAATACCGAATGGTTATAAGGACCGATTGGTTTAGGTGCTTGATCTGAATTTATGATTGTTTTTTTCATGCTTATATGGTATTAAAAATAGCGTTTATCTGGTGCTTTTCGTTTTTCCCACTTGATGTCACTTAACATGGACGACTTGATTCCGATAAAGAATCCCCAACTGGTATATGTTCCAATAGGAACCCAAGTGAAGTCCATGCGCCAACTCAATAAATCGCGTTCGAAGCGGAATTGAGTAAAGGTAACTCCTTTTTGTACAAAGTCATAACCCGAAGAAAAACCAACTTTCCATCGCGGAGTAAGTTCTATATTTCCAGACATCATAACGGAATTGTTTGAAATCTCGTTTTGACGGGCAGAGTTGTTATAGGTTAGGGAATAAGCAAAGGTTAAGTCCCAAGGAATTTTAGCGTTGTAAAACCCTTCAAAAGGACGATCTTCTTTGTTGTTGTCAAACATACTTTGACGATTATCACCTAGATTACCTGCTTGTCCGAATAAATCATCTCCACGTCCACCATTGTCAATCGAATTTTGATTTGGTTTTTCTTTATTTCCAAATAAGGGATCATTGCTGTTTAACGACCAGTTAACGGTTACGTTCGCACTCGTTAAGCGGAATAGACTTCCTCCGTTGTTGATGTTAAACATATCAATACGTTGGTTGTTGTTGTTTAAAGCATAAGGATCTAAAGTTGCCCCAATGTTGATTTGCATTTTGTCTTTAAAGAGTGCAGTTCCCGTAGAAACACGCATAGGTGCCCATTTAAGAGAGTCTGCAGACATATTATAACTGGTAGAGAGGTTTAAGCTATTTAAAAGCATGAGTTTTCTAAAACCATCTTTTTCTTCGTCGTCACGGATTTTTGCCTCAAAGGTGTTACTTAATCCCATATTGATCATATTGGAATTTGTTCGACCTGGTGCTCCAAATAATCCTCCTTGAAAACGCGTATACTCCTGCATAGTTAATCCAGTAGCATCTATACTATAGGTATCGTAATACTTATCGAAACTTGGGGTATATGAATACCCTACGTTCGGACGCATAACGTGGCGAATAGCTTGAATTTTGCTGTCCTTGCTGAAGTTAAACGTACCGTAGATAGTTGTTCCAATATTGGTGCTTAAATTATAAGTGCTAAAGCGATCAAACCCGTTTACACGGACGTCTTCTACTCGATTGGTCTGCGGATTATATTCTTTCTTTATGGTGTTAAAAACCCAAGTTTCGTTATACGTACCCCCTGCAGAAACAGAAAAATATTTAAATAGTTTAAAGTTTGTCGTGATAGGTATTGTATGTTGAAAACCAGAATTTAAACTGTCAAACATCGGCTGTTTGAAAAAATTGTCTTCGTGAATATCTACGCGGTTTTCTCCTCTTAAGTTGTACGAAAGGTTTAAGTTCTTAATTAATCCTTTTTTCGAACCGTTTTTAGGCGCGAAAGGGAACATACGATCCACACTCGCTTGGAGTGTTGGCAACGACATATTTACTCGACCTGTATTGGTAGATTGAGAGTGTGTAGCCGAAAGGGACATATTTACTTGTGGTGTACTCTCAAAAGTTTTAGAATAACTAATGGACGAGTTCATCGTATTGTTTAACGAAGCACCTACGTTATAGGAGTTATTCGATTGTCTAAAGTATTGACCACTACCCATGTTTACGGAAGCTGAAAAACGCGATCCCGGATTTGATTTAGCGTCTTGGGAGTGGTTCCACTGAATGTTGTAAATTGTACTTTTTTGATAATCAGGAAGTCCTCTTTCACTGAAAATGTTGTTTTCATAGCGGATTAATACGCGTCCGTTGTATTTATAGCGCTTCGCATAGTTACTGTTCGATCGCAAGGCCCAGCTTCCGTTGGTGTAATAATCCCCTTGCATGGTTAAGTCAACCTTATCACTAATCGCAAAGTAGTATCCTCCATTTTGTAAGTAATATCCTTGTTGATTTGTTTCTCCCACACTTGGAATGATAAAACCTGATTCTGCTTTTTCAGACATGGGGAAAAAAGCGAAAGGCAAGCCCAGTGGAGTAGGAACATCTGCAATAACCATATTGGTTGGACCTACAACAACTTTTTTATTTGGTACAAATTTTACTTTTTTTGTCTTGAAGTAATATTCTGGATCATCTAAATCTTTAGCCGTTGTAAAGATTACATCTTGCATGAAATACACCGAGTCATTCTCTTTTTTTGTCATCCCCGATTTGATGTTGAACTCCCCTTGAGAGGTTCTAGATTGCCAAACCAAAGCACGTTGTGATTTAGTGTTGTATACAATCGAGTCGGGTTCAACTACTTGTCCTCCTTGTTTGAAAACAGGAGCTTGACTTAGATTCCCTAAACTATCTTTAATTCGACCCGCATAAATTTGATTCTGCTCATAATTGAACACAATAATTCCAGCAGTTAATTCGAAATCTTGATATTTGATTTCTGCTTCGTTGAATAAGGTAATTTGTTTTTTCTTTTGATCAAGCTTATTGTAGTCTTTGGCTTTGCGGTATACAATATCTTCTAAATATCCCTTGGCGGGAGGTTTAATACTGTCTTTTGGAGTCTGAACTGAAGGTAAAGAATCTTGGATTGGGACAATAGTATCTGTGTCTAAACCAGGGAGTAGTTTAGAGTCTTTGTTGTTGACTTTCAGTGAAGTAGTTGTTTTGTTGAACTCCTGAGCTTTTACTCTAGGGAATGAAAATACCCCTAAAACGAACAAAACTATGACGATATTGAAAATATTAGTACGCAAATCTATGAATATGTGCTATTTTTGTAAAATCAAACCCGTTGTTTTTAACGTGTCAAACTTACATATATTTTTTCTGAAAAATGTAATTTAATTTATATTAAACGAATTCTAAACGACTTTTTTATGAACAATAGCGTTGCTAAATTACTATTGGTTTTTTCTTTCCTATGTATTACAGTTGCTGCCTTAGGGCAAAATAAGAAATTTAAAGTAGTCTTAGATCCAGGCCATGGTGGAAAAGATTCGGGGACGAATCATTTGAATAATGTCGAGAAAGACATTGTGTTAGCCGTTGCTTTAGAAACTGGAAAAATTCTGGAAAAGAACAAAGATATTGAAGTGATCTATACGCGTGATAAAGATGTTTTTGTTGAGGTAAAACAGCGTTCTGTTATTGCCAACGACAAAGGTGGAAATGTTTTTGTTTCGATTCACTGTAATGGAGTTGATGGAAACGCAGCTTATGGAACGGAAACCTACGTAATGGGTTTGAGTAAAAACAAATCCAATTTAGATGTAGCGAAAAAGGAAAACTCCGTAATTATGATGGAGGATGACTATAAGACGAAGTATGCTGGTTTTGATCCTAAAGCACCAGAATCAATTATTGGATTAACGTTGATTCAAGAGGATTATGTTCATCAAAGTATCGACTTGGCGAGTAGAGTACAAGATGGATTTACTTATGATTTAAAGCGCAAAAACAGAGGAGTAAAACAAGGACCTTTCTGGGTATTACATGGAGCTTTTATGCCGAGTATTTTAATTGAGTTGGGATTTGTTTCTAATAAGGATGAAGGGGCGTATTTATCATCGAAAAAAGGACAAAAAGAATTGGCAGAGTCAATTGCTAAAGGAATTATAGCCTATAAAAATGCGTATTATGGGGGAGATGCAACCGTGAGTATTAATCCTGCAGATGAAGCACCTGCTAGAACTTCTACCACAACTTCAACTAAAGCAGAGAAAAGCAAAGGGAATACAGAGAGTACTTCTGGAAAAACAACTGTAAAAGGTGTGATTTTTAAAGTTCAAATCGCCGCAAGTTCACGTGTGTTAGAGTTGAAGCCGAAAAACTTCAACGGATTGAGTAATGTAACAATGGAAAAAGCAGGCAAGATTAACAAGTATTTTTACGGTCAGACCTCCGATTATAATGAAGCTAAAAAACGATTAGAAGAGGCTAAAGCCAAAGGACATAGCTCTTCTTTTATTGTTGCTTACAAGGATGGTCAGAGTATTTCTGTTGAAGAGGCATTGAAATAAACACTGCTTTTTATAAAATAAAAGTTTATTTTTGCGTGTTATATAAAAATATAGAGTTTTGAAAATATCTAGAGAAATTAAAACAGCTATTTTAGTATTAGGAGCAATTGCTTTATTTATTTGGGGATATTCTTTTTTAGATGGAAGAAATCTTTTTGATAATAGTACTAAATATTATGTTGAATACGATAATGTTGAGGGACTGACAACATCCTCTAATGTTACAATTAACGGCTTAGTAGTAGGTAAAGTCTCTCGTATTAATATCAATGCACAAACGGGTAAGTTGGTGGTTGAATTAATGATGACTCATCCCATTGATATTGCAAAATCAAGTGTGGCAACGATTTATTCTCCAGGATTATTAGGAGGAAAGGGAATTTCTATTGATCCAAAATTTGGAGATACAGATTACGCTGAATCAGGGCAATACTTAAAAGGAACCGTGCAATTCGATATCACAGAGAAGTTAGTAGGGGAGTTAGAACCACTGAAAACTAAACTTGATGAAGTATTAGTTAATGCTAATGCGATGTTAGTAGCTATTAATGGAGTGTTAGATGAGCAAATGCAAGCGGACCTTAAAACAAGTGTTACCGAATTAAAAGGAACATTAGCAGGAGCAAATAAATTGATGAATGGAATTGAACCTCAATTAAAAGGGACGATGACGAACTTGAATGTTATGAGTAAGAACTTTGTAGGACTTTCTCAAGATTTAAGTGAGTTGGATATTAACGGAACATTTGCTAACTTACAAAGTGCTTCTGCCAATATCGATAAGCTTTTAGCAGATATCGAGAGTGGAAACGGTTCCGTAGGAAAGTTATTAAAAGACGAAGAACTGTATAAGAACTTGACAGGAGCCTCAAAAGAATTAGAAGAATTGATGCGCGATTTGAAAGAAAATCCGAAACGTTATGTTCACTTTTCTTTATTTGGTAAAAAGGCGACACCTTACCAAGAGAAAGAGGAGAAAAAGGAATAACAGAAATTTAGAACCAATCTAACCAAAAAAACTAACAACTTTACAGAAACAATTTATTACAACTATGCAGTATTTAGGCCAAGCATTATTTTTAGTATTACTTATCGCTGGATTTGGCTTCTTTATTCGAAATGTAAAGAAATTAATTCGCAACATTAAGTTAGGTCGAAAGATTGACCGCACCGATAGACCTAAAGACAGATGGCGCAACATGATTCGCGTTGCTCTGGGGCAATCGAAGATGGTAAAACGTCCTATTCCTGCTATTTTGCACATTTTTGTGTATGTAGGATTTGTAATCATCAACATCGAAATGTTAGAAATTATTGTTGATGGATTATTTGGTACACACCGTGCGTTTAGCTTTTTAGGTGTAGTTTATGATGTCTTAATCGCTTGTTTCGAAGTATTGGCATTCCTTGTTATCTTTGGAGTTGCTGTTTTCTGGATTAGAAGAAATATACTGAAATTAAAACGTTTAAACCAACCCGAATTAGAAGGTTGGGCGAAACGTGATGCGAATAATATTATTTACATCGAATCTATTTTGATGGTGTTCTTTTTGGTAATGAATGCAGCAGATTACTATTTACAATTAAATGGTTATTCTCATTATAATGCGGTAGGATCATTCCCTATATCTGGTTTAATAAGCCCGATATTTAATGGAATGGATTTTACAACAGTGGCATTTATTGAACGTTTCTGCTGGTGGGCACATATTATTGGAGTAATGTTCTTCATGAATTATTTATACTATTCTAAACACTTACATATTTTCTTAGCTTTCCCGAATACGTATTATGCGAATTTAGAGCCACAAGGAGAATTTGATAACCTAGAATCAGTAAAGAACGAAGTAGCTTTGATGATGGATCCCAACGCAGATCCCTTTGCAGCTCCAGCGGAACCAGTAGGTGAGCCAGAAAAATTCGGTGCTCAGGATGTAATGGATTTGAACTGGGTGCAATTGATGAATGCTTATTCATGTACCGAATGTGGTCGATGTACTTCTTCTTGTCCACAAAATACAACAGGGAAAAAATTGTCTCCACGTAAAATCATGATGTCAACGCGTGATCGTTTGGAGGATGTAAGTAAAATATTAGATGCAAACAATGGAACGTTTGTAGATGACGGAAAAACACTATTAAACGATTACATCACACCAGAAGAATTATGGGCGTGTAATACGTGTAATGCATGTGTGGAAGAATGTCCAATCGATATTAGTCCTTTGTCAATCATCATGGATATGAGAAGATTCTTGGTGATGGAACAAAGTGCTGCGCCAATTGAATTGAACAATATGATGCAGAATATTGAAAATAACGGTGCTCCATGGCAGTATAACCAAATGGATCGCTTAAACTGGAAGGACGAAAACTAATTAACTAACAAGATAAATTGACAACAGCTGTTGATTTTAAATAGACACCAATAAATTATGTCAGAAAATTTAGTAGTGCCTACAATGGCCGAAATGATGGCAAAAGGAGAACAACCGGATGTTTTATTTTGGGTAGGTTGTTCAGGTAGTTTTGACGATAGAGCAAAAAAAATAACAAAAGCATTTGTAAAATTGTTGAATAAAGCGAACGTATCATTCGCTGTATTAGGTACAGAAGAAGGATGTACGGGAGATCCTGCAAAACGCGCAGGAAATGAATTCGCCTTTCAAATGCAAGCGATGATGAATATCCAAGTATTAGATGGGTATGAGGTAAAGAAGATTGTAACGGCTTGTCCTCACTGTTTTAATACGTTGAAAAATGAATACCCTGGTTTAGGAGGACAATATGAAGTTGTGCATCATACACAGTTTTTAAAATCTTTACTAGATGAGGGAAAACTAACAATCGAAGGTGGAAGCTTCAAAGGAAAACGCATTACCTTCCACGATCCGTGTTATTTAGGGCGTGCAAACAGTGTTTTTGAAGCACCTCGTCAATTGATTGAGAAATTAGATGCCGAATTGGTTGAAATGAAACGTTCAAAATTGAATGGTTTCTGCTGTGGGGCTGGTGGAGCTCAACTGTTTAAAGAACCAGAGCACGGAAGCAAGGAAGTACACGTAGAACGAACAGAAGAAGCGATTAATACCAATGCGGAAATTATCGCTGCGGGTTGTCCTTTCTGTAATACCATGCTTACAGATGGTGTGAAGTTTAAAGAAAAAGAAGGTGAAGTCAAAGTACTTGACGTAGCCGAATTAATTGCAAATGCAGAAGATCTATAACTATGTTTAAGCCTTTTGAAGAAATGCCTGATCATTCCAGAGTTTGGATTTATCAGTCAAATAGAAAATTTTCCGATGAAGAAGTAGAGGAAATTGACACCGTTATGCGCCAATTTACGGAAGAATGGGTAGCGCATGCGACGCCCTTGACTGCTTCATATGAAATCAAATACAATCGCTTTATTATTTTAGCGGTTGATCAGGATATACATCCAGCATCAGGTTGTTCAATCGATGCCTCTGTGCGTGTGATTCAAGATATCGAACAGAAATACAACGTTGATTTGTTAGATAAAATGAATGTGACGTACAAAACAGGTGAGTTTATCGCGTTTAAAACCGTAATGGAATTTAAACAAATGGTAAAGACAAAAGCAGTATCTGCAAATACCATTGTATTCAATAACTTAGTGAATGACTTAGGTGAATACCGCGAGTATTGGGAAGTACCTGCAGAAGAAAGCTGGCATAGCCGCTTTTTTAAATAAGAAGCTTTATACATTTATATAAGATAAAAATCGTCAAATTTTGACGATTTTTTTTATGCTTCTAACTAAACTCCTTTTGATAGTATAAAGAAGTTGATGCTGTGATTAAGGAGGGTATTTTTTTCCTTGTTTAGTATGTATAGTAATAGAGGACCAAACTATTTGTAGGTGATAAAAGAAAAGAACTAGATAATAGTAAAATTCACGGTAGAAATGCAGGAATAAGCTTTGAATATAAAGAGATCAGAGCAATCGAAAAGGCTAAATTTATTTGATTTTTTTAAATAATGAGAACATTTGATAATTTTGTTTGTTGAATTCATTTTTCAGGATGTTTAATTGAATAATTTTTATAAAATTGATAAAATTGCAAGGGTATCTCAAAATAAAGTTCCTGTCAGTTCTTTTTTAAATAAAGTAGATTTGTTAAGTTTGCATCCATAGAGGTATTGGTGTAACGCTTATTGATCTCTATTTTAAAAAAGCTAAGAAAATATATGAAAAAAGTATTGTTAACACTGTTGTTACTGCCCTTTTTGTCTTATGGGCAACTTAAAACTTATTCGCCAACTACTGAAATTCAACAACGCCAATGGGTAGATAGTGTTTACAATTCCATGTCGTTAGAACAACGCATAGGCCAATTGTTTATGGTGGCTGCTTATTCTAACAAAAATGAGAAACATGTGCAGGAACTAGAAGCGCTTGTTAATACAAATTATGTAGGCGGATTGATCTTCTTTCAAGGAGGGCCTCAACGACAAGCAGCAATTGCTAATCGTCTACAAAAGCAAAGTAAATTGCCCATGTTGGTGGGAATTGATGGCGAATGGGGATTGCGTATGCGTTTAGATTCTACGTACCGATTTCCATATAATATGACGTTGGGAGCTGTTCAAAACCTAGATTTGATTGAAGAAGTTGGAAAGGCAATGGCCCAGCAATCTAAGCGAATTGGATTACATTTTAATTTTGGACCTGTTGTGGATGTGAATATCAATCCACTGAATCCGATTATTGGAGTGAGAGCCTATGGAGAAACAAGAGAAATTGTTACTGATCGAGCAGTTGCCTTTATGCGTGGTTATCAAAACGAAGGTCTTTTCGCTACAGCCAAACACTTTCCAGGACACGGAGATACTTCTACCGATTCTCACCATAAACTACCTCTGATCGATCTAGATAAAGATCGCTTACATCGCGTGGAATTATATCCCTATAAAAAATTGATTAAAAACGATTTGTCTAGTGTGATGGTAGCTCACTTGAATTTGCCAGCATATGAACCAAATGAGGCAATCCCAAGTTCACTTTCCTATAATGTAGTTACGCGTTTATTACGCGAAGAATTGGGCTTTGAAGGACTTATTTTTACCGATGCACTTAATATGAAGGGGGTATCATCGTATTTATCTCCAGGTGAAGTTGATTTAGCTGCTTTTATGGCTGGAAATGATTTGTTGTTGTTCTCCGAAGATGTTGCCAAAGCAGCAGTAAAATTAAAGGAGGCTTATAATCTTGGAACTATTACGGAAAGTCGCTTGGCTTATTCAGTAAAAAAAGTATTGGAGTATAAATATCGCGTTGGATTAAATAAACCTTTAGTTATTAATACAAAGAATTTAGTCGAAGATTTAAACGCAACAACCTACGATGATTTAAATACCAAATTATACCAAGAAGCGATTACCGTGGTAAAAAACCACAATAAGGCGATTCCAATTCGAAAATTAGAAGAAGAGAAAATTGCCTATGTTCGATTGGGCGATGATGATGCTACACCTTTCTTGGATATGATGCGCAATTTTGCTGCTGTAGATGTAGTAGAGAGCTCAGATTTAAGTAGTCTAGGTGGATATTCACTTGTCGTGGTAGGATACCACAAAGTTGATAATCCTTGGAGAAACCACAGTTTTTCGGATGAAGAAAAAGCAATTGTCAGTACTATAGCAAAAAGCAAGCGCACCATTTTAGTCTCCTTTGCAAAACCATATGCCTTATCTAAATTAGAGGATGAAATTAAAGATTTAGAGGCTCTTGTGGTGGGCTATCAAAATAATAGTTTTGCAGAGGAAGCAGCAGCTCAAGTTCTTTTTGGGGCTATAGGCTCAAAGGGAGAATTACCTGTGACAATTACAGATAAATATGACGTAGGGACGGGAATTAAAACTAAACCTATCCATCGCTTAGGATTTTCTACACCAAGAAATGAAGGTTTAGATCCTAAAGTTCTGACTAAAATTGATAGTATTGCCCATCACGCTATTGCCAATCAATGGATGCCAGGGGCACAAATTTTAGTAGCTCGTCATGGTAAAGTAGTGTACAATAAGTCCTTTGGTTATCATACCTATAAAACCGATTTTCCAGTGAAGAATACGGATTTATACGATTTAGCTTCTTTAACTAAAATCTTGTCGACCTTGCCTATGGTGGTAAAATTATACAATGATCAAAAAATTACAATGCAATCAAAATTGGGCGATTTGATTCCTGTGTTTAAAAAAACGGATAAAAAGGATATTACAATCAAGGATTTATTAACCCACCAATCGGGTTTACCTGCTTGGTTGCCCTTTTATAAAAGCACCTTAGACAGTACCAAACACCCAGATAAAAAGTTGTACAGTTTACAATATTCTCCCGAATTCCCGACGCAGGTCAGTGAGAATTTGTTCTTAAAAAAGGGATATACCCAAGTAATGTTAGAAGAAATTGCTCAAACAAAATTGGCGAAGAAGGTAGAGTATAAGTACAGTGATTTGGGATTTATCTCATTAAAAGAGTATATTGAATCAACCTATCATCAATCTTTAGATCAATTGGTACAAGACAAATTTTATGCGCGTATAGGAGCGAATCGCTTAACTTATTTGCCGTTGAGAAAATTTGACATCACGGAAATTCCACCAACAGAAGAGGATAATTATTACCGTTATACAACAGTACAAGGATATGTGCACGATATGGGGGCCGCAATGCAAGGAGGAGTAGCGGGACATGCCGGACTTTTTGGTACGGCTTTGGATGTAGCAAAAATGATGCAATTGTACTTGAATGAAGGAGAATACGGTGAAGAGCGCTTCTTTTCGAAAGCAACTTTTGAAGCTTTTAATGCTTGTGTTTACTGTTCAAAAGGCAATAGAAGAGGAATAGGATTTGATAAACCCCAACAACAAGGAAAACCTGGCCCTACTTGTGGTTGTGCATCCCTAACGAGCTTTGGTCATACTGGATTTACAGGTACAATGACGTGGGCAGATCCTGAAAATGACTTGATTTACGTTTTTCTTTCTAATCGAACGTATCCAGATTCTAATGTCAATCGCCTGTCCAAAGAGAATGTACGCGAAAATATACAACAGGTTATTTATGAGTCAATTATACATTAATTCAATACGAAGTTTATGTTAAATTAGTTGAGTTGCTTAAATCTGGTGGTAAAGTTTATATTGAACTCATCTTGACTTTTTTGATTGAAGTGAAAATTAGCTATTTTGAGTCTGATTAAAGACATTTTTGAGTTGCATAGCAGGGCTACGGAATGAAAAAATGACAAAAGGCAGGCTCAAAATAGCATTTTTTTAACCAATTAGAGAAAGTAAAGATAAGTTCATTGAGTATAAATAATTCGAAGTATCTTTAAGCACCAAATAATTCATATATGAAAATCGCAATCGTATGCTACCCAACTTTCGGTGGAAGTGGGGTTGTAGCTACAGAGCTAGGTTTGGAACTAGCAAAAAGAGATCACGAAGTACATTTTATTACCTATAGTCAACCTGTTCGTTTAGCTTTATTAAATCCAAAGATTTATTATCATGAGGTAAACGTACCAGAATATCCTTTATTTCACTATCAACCTTATGAATTGGCCTTGTCAAGTAAATTAGTGGATATCGTAAAACTATTCAATATTGATGTTTTACACGTGCATTATGCTATCCCACATGCCTATGCAGGTTATATGGCGAAGCAAATGCTAAAAGAAGAGGGAATTGACTTACCCATGATTACAACACTACACGGAACAGATATTACACTGGTTGGAAATCATCCAAATTACAAAAGTGCTGTTACCTTCAGTATCAATAAATCAGATTTTGTAACTTCTGTATCCGAATCACTGAAACAATCAACGTATGAATTGTTTCAAAGTAAAAAAGAGATCTGTGTTATTCCTAACTTTATTGAAGTTAAAGAGGTAGACTGCTCAGAAACACCTTGCAAACGAAGTGCAATGGCTGAAAAGGGAGAGTTTATTATTACGCATATCAGCAATTTTAGAAAAGTAAAACGCATTGGAGATGTTGTGAAGATCTTTTATGGTATTCAACAAGTAGTTCCAGCTAAATTGATGTTGGTAGGTGATGGACCTGAAAAGGAAAAAGCAGAACGCTTAGCAATGGAATTGGGGATCTACGACAAGATTATCTTTTTTGGAAATAGCAATGAAGTCAATCAAATCTTAGGGTATTCTGATTTGTTTTTATTGCCATCAGAAACAGAGAGTTTTGGGTTAGCAGCTTTGGAAGCCATGGCGGTAGGAGTTCCTGTAATTTCTAGTAATACTGGAGGTTTACCAGAAGTAAATGAGCATGGAGTGTCAGGGTATTTGAGTAATGTAAAAGATGTCGATGATATGGTGAAAAATGCTTTAGCGATATTAAAAGACGAAGATACCTTATGCCGATTTAAAGAAGGAGCTCGTCAAACAGCTAAGCGCTTTCAAATCAGTGAGATTCTTCCGATGTATGAAAAATTGTACGATGAAGCAGTAGCACTAAAAGACAAAAAATAATTCAATCTATTTGGATAAAACTCGTTTCTTTAAGAAGCGAGTTTTTTTTTGCTTATCTTGTTCCTACTAAAGAAAAAGGAGAACAAATACATTGTCTTATGAAAAAAACAAAGACCATTGAAACCTGGAGTCGATCTAAAATCATAGGGGAAGATACTTGGGATATTACTTTGTTTGAACATACAGAAAAAGGACGCAATGATTTAATCTTACCGCATAAACACGATTTTTACCTTATTTTTTTTGTTGAACAAGGAGCGGGAATTCACGAAATTGACTTTACTCGTTTGGAGGTGCAGCCTTTTCAAATTCACTTTCTTCGTCCACAACAAGTGCATTATTGGAAATTATCTGAAGATACAGTTGGACATCAATTGATGTTTTCAACGAATACGATTCACCTGATGAATCGCCTCAGTGCGTTGCCTTTTTTTCAGATGGATGTTCCTCCTGTCTTGACGTTGAGCCCTCAACACTATGCTTCCGTTCTACTAGAATTGAAAAAATTACAGCAGTTATTGACAGAAGAAGATGCTATTGGACAAGAAATTAGCGTATTGCAATTCTTTTTGCTGTTAAAGACCATACAGCGTTGCTATCTGCAGACGTATACGAAGTTAGAGTCACAAGTGAAAGACAGCAAAGTACAAGAATTTAAAGCCTTACTAGAACTTCATTTTAAGACGCATAATCAGGTTGCCTTTTACGCGGAAAAATTGCATATCACGCCTAATTATCTCAATATACGAGTAAAGAAAGTATTAGGAGTATCTGCTAGTCACAGCATTCAACAACGGGTGATTTTAGAAGCAGAACGCTTGTTAATTACAACAGATTTATCCATTAAAGAAATTGCTTTTGAATTGGGGTTTCACGATACGGGTTATTTCAACCATTACTTCAAAAAATGGAGAAATAAGACACCAGGTCAATTTCGGGAGAGTTATAATATTTACAATAAAGCATTGTAAATATACAGCAACTGTTTTATAGGGGTATTTTATCTTTGTATGAAAATAAATTAATCCTATGTTGCTTATGGCCAATCAGATAATGCGTTGTTTAGTGTTTGTTTGTGCGATGGGAATATCGACAAACTTGTTGGCTGGTTGTTCAAATACAACTGCTAAAGAAATAGAAAACACAATGTATACTCCAATAGAAAAAGAATTGTTTCAGGCGGTTACTGCTAATGATTTAAAAGCGGTACAATCAATTTTATCAGCGAATACAGTAAATCTAGAAGTGAAAAATGATAAAGGTGAAACACCTTTGATGGTGGCAACCTATAAAATGTACAATGAGATTGCCTTGTATTTAATTGACCATGGAGCGAATGTAAATACACAAGATCACAATTTAAATAGTCCTTTTTTATATGCAGGAGCAGAGGGAAATTTGGAACTCGTTCAAAAATCCTTGGCTCATGGTGCAGATTTTACGGTGTTTAATCGCTACAATGGAACGGCCTTAATTCCTGCTGCAGAGAAAGGACATTTAGAGATAGTAAAGGTATTAGTGAACACTCCTAATTTTCCCATAGATCACGTAAATCGCTTGGGCTGGACGGCTCTAATGGAAGCTATTGTATTGAGTAATGGAGGACCAATACATGTGGATATTGTAAAAGCGTTGATTGAAGGAGGAGTAGATGTCAATATTCCGGATCATGATGGAAAAACGCCACTGTATCATGCGAAAGCAAGAAAATTTAAAAGTATTGTTACATTATTAGAAGCAGTAGGAGCACATGAATAGAAAAGAATTTCTTCACTTAACAACTGCTGGAGCTGGTGGTTTATTTTTAACTGGAACCGCTTGGGCTGAAGAAAAGCAGAATGAGATACACCCCCTGACCACAGAAACGCAAGAATTTGTAGTGATTAATGCGCGCTTAGAGGAACGTTTTCTCTACAATGATTTGGGACAAGTAAAAGCCACACAAACGGGTTTATATGACATTCATATTCAAGCAGGAAAAATAATCGCTATTCATGCAGCTCAAGGAAAGACTTATGCGATTGCTGTTTTTGATGCAGGAGGAAAGTTGGTCTTGCCTGGTTTGAGAGATATGCATATTCACATTGATAAAACTTTTTATGGTGAATCCTGGCAGGCGGAACCGCTTCGTGGGAAAACAGTGAAAGACATGATTGATTTGGAACGCCGTATTTTACCTGAGTTATTAGTTCATTCAACGGAAAAAGCAGAACAAGCTATCGATTTAATGAATAGCAAAGGAACGTATTTTGCACGTTGTCAGACGAATATTGAACCGACCAGTGGCTTAAAGAGTTTAGAACATTTACAAAAAGCTTTGGCGAATAAAAAGGATTCCATTCAATCGGAAATCGTTGCTTTTCCACAGCACGGTATTTTGTATTCGGATTCAGTAGGTTTACTGAGAGAGGCAGCACAAATGGGGGTAGATTATATAGGAGGTTTGGATCCAACCACGGTAGATGGCGATATGAAAAAGTCATTGGATGTGATGTTTCAAATCGCCTCAGATTACAATAAAGGAGTCGATATCCATTTACACGAAGGACGAGCGACCGGATTACCAGCGATTGAATACATGATCGAAAAGGTGAAAGAAAACAAAACCCTTCAGGGAAAAACGTTTATTAGCCATGGATTTGCTTTAGGGCAGTTAGAATCGAAAGAAACAGAAGCTATTTGTGCACAATTAGCAGAAGTGGGAATTGGTGTTATTTCAACAGTACCAATTGGCAAACTGAATATGCCGATTCCAACGTTTTACAAACAAAAGGTCAAACTAATGACGGGGACCGATAGTATTATCGATCATTGGTCGCCTTTTGGCTCTTGTGATATGTTGGAAAAGGCTAAACTAACAGCGGAGTTATATGGTTGGAGAGATGAATTTACGCTATCAAGAGCTTTGCGTATAGCAACCAAAGACCAATGCTTACCGTTGGATGAAGAGGGAAAACAAGTGTGGCCCTTAGTAGGAGATGAAGCAAGCTTTGTATTAGTAGAAGCGTCTTGTTCGGCTGAAGTAGTGGCACGTACTCCTCAAAGAAAAGCCCTTTTTAACCGTGGAAAATTAATATACAGCGTCTAAAACAAACATTTATTTTTTATAGGAACAACAAACAACAAAAAAGAGCCACAGATTTCTGTCGCTCTTTTTCTATTTTTAGATTTTATTATTTTAAATAAACGGATTCTTTTTTAAAGTGAACTGTTAATAAATAATACAATACTGCTCTGTATTTGTGTTTGTTCGATGCACCATATTGGTCTACTACTTTTTTCAATCCTTCATCTAATTTTGCATCGTCTTTTAATCCTAATTTTTTAATTAAGAAATTATTGCGAACTGTTGCCATTTCAGATTCTGAAGAACTCGCAACCGTAGAGGAATCTTGATTGTAAATTGAAGGTCCACATCCAATAGTTACCTTTTCTAATAATTCCATGTTAGGTTTTACACCGCATTTGTCTTTTAAATCTGCAGCGTATTTCTCAATTAGTTCTGCTCTTTTACTCATAATTTTAATTTTTTTTGTTTCCTACAAGTTACTAAAAATAAAAGAGATAGTGTGAAAAAAATTACAAATTGCGATAATATTTTTTAAATACTTCATCATTCAAGTAGGTAGGGGTGTTTACCTCGAGAATGGCAGGTTTCTGTGATTGATTAAAAAAGTCTTGCGCTTGTGTAGAAAGAGCTTCTGCTGTATCTGCTTGAAAATACGCCCAATCGTACATAGCCGCTAGATGTTGAGCAGTATGTTGATGTGTCGTTTCAAAATACGTATTAAAAACTTCGTTTTCTTGATGACCAGGTAAAGTTCTAAAAATACCACCTCCTCCGTTGTTGATTAAGATGATTTTAAAATCATGTGGAACATAAGCATTCCACAAGGCATTACTGTCATAAAAAAAGCTAATATCCCCCGTTAGAAGTACAGTTGGTTTACCCGAACCAATAGAAGCTCCTAGTGCTGTAGAGGTACAACCATCAATACCACTTGTTCCTCTATTGCAGAATACATCAATGCTCGGATCTACGTCTAACAATTGCACATAGCGAATTACTGCGCTATTACTCACTTGCAGTTGACTGTTTTTAGGTAGTTGTGTAATCAAATAATTTAGAACAGTAAAATCAGAGAAAATAGCGTCTTTTAATAGTTGGCTGTGTTTTACATTGCGTGAATGCATGATAGCATTGGCCCAAGTATTATAGTCAGATTCAACCGATACTGTATTAGCAGTTAACTGAGTCAAAAAAGAAAGAGCATCAGTATAGATGCGGTCCGTTAGACAATCATAGGTATCATAATGGCGTAGCCTATCTACATGCCAATGCTGTTTCGGACTATATTGACGCAGAATTTGCTTGATTTTTTTGCTCACTACCATACCTCCAAAAGTCAATAAGATATCCGGTTGAAAGTACTGTAAGTCTTCCTCGCTCATTGGAATAACTAAACGATCAATCGCATTGATTACGCCAGGGCCTTGTATGTTGCTAATGGTTTCGGCTAAAAATAAGGTAGAACCATCAGCCGTTAAGGTTTGAATAACTTCTTCTGTCAAAGTATGAGGAGGTAGACTACCAACTACTATCAATTTCTTCGTTGCTGTGTTCCATTGTTGACTGTAATAATTATAATCAACTATAGGAAATTGCGGAAGAACGAATTCTTCAATAATTGGATTTACGCTTAATTTTTCTGTCGTTTGATAGAGTGGTTCTTCAAAAGGGGCATTGATATGCACGGGACCTTGTTGAGTGATAGCGGTATGAATCGCTTCGTTAATCAGGTGATCGTTGGTTGAACTCGCTTCTTCTGTTAAGTTGGCACTATATAGAATATGGTTTTGATACACATTTTGTTGGCGTATCGTCTGCCCATCTCCAATATCAATTTTGTTTAACGGTCTATCTGCAGATAAAACAATTAAGGGAATTTGACTGTAAAAAGCTTCTGCAACTGCAGGATAATAGTTCAATAAAGCAGAACCTGAAGTACAGACAAGTAGGGTAGGAATATTCGTTTGTTGTGCAAGTCCCATTCCAAAAAAGGCAGCACAGCGTTCATCTGCAATACTATAACAAGTAAAAAAAGGATCATTAGTAAAGCCAATTGTCAAAGGGGCATTACGCGATCCAGGTGATATAACAACGTTTGTTAGATTTTTTGCTTTACAAAGTTCAATAATGCTTTGTGCAAGCGGTATAGTAGGGTAAACCATAGTAATTTCAAAAAGATAAAATTACGAATAAAATTACTATGGCTTCCTTATTCTAGCTTATTTCTTTTTAATCCATTCCTTGATTTCAGGATCATTGGGCAGTATTCTCGGATTGATTACTTGTACGACATGACCTTTTTCATCAATCAAGTACTTTTGAAAATTCCACTCTACAGTACTATCTGCAAATCCATTTTTCTTTTTCTCGGTTAAGAATTGATAGATGGGAGCTATATCATCTCCTTTTACTGAGATTTTTTCCATCATAGGAAAGGTTACACCAAAATTTGCTTGACAAAAAGTCGCAATTTCTGCATTTGTTCCTGGTTCTTGATTGCCGAAATTATTTGCAGGAAATCCAACAATGACAAAATTATCCCCGCCAAATTCTTCGTATAAACTTTGTAACTGCTCATATTGAGGGGTTAAACCACATTCTGAAGCGGTGTTGACAAGCATTATTTTTTTTCCTTTTAAAGTGGCAAAGTCAAAATCATTTCCATACAAATCTTTTACCTTGAATTGGTAAATCGTTTGTTGGTTTTTTGGAGTTTCTTTCATGGTTGAGGTTTGTTTTAGATATTCGTTAGCTTTAACAATTGATGGGCTAATTGCAAGTAATGCAAAAGCCAAAACATATTTTTTCATTCTACTAGTTGCTGAGAGACTTACTTGAAGGTAAGTCTGATTTACGATGTATTAAAATTACAAATAGATTTCGTAAATACTAGGTTTTTAACGTTTTAAAATCAGTGAAGCTTGAATCCTTTCGTTTGTGTTTCTTAATTTATTGGATGAGCGTATAAATCTTTGATTATTAGAATCAAACTGATTTTTTCTTTGCAGATACAAAAAAAGTTAGAAAAAGAGAAAGACTATTGAAATATATGAATGCAAAAAATTAAAGAAATTCTAAGAAAAAGAGGCAATGGTTGCTTTATTCAAAATGATGATAAAATCTCGTGTTAATTCCCTATTAAACTAAGGAAATCTAGCAATCTCCAAGAAGCTATTGCGTTAGTAGTGGTGAATTAAGGAGAAAGAATTTTAAAATGAGAAAAGCAATTGTGTTTTTGTTTCTTGTATTGGCCTTAACGGCGGAAGGAAAGCGAAAACCTAGTGTAAAAAAGGCGGATAAATACTTTGCTCAGACTACTTATGTTAAAGCGAAAGACGAATATACGCGATTGTTGAGAGGCAGACATACTCCCAACTATATTTATCAACAATTAGCGCTTTGTTATGACAAACTTGGGCTTTCTATTCAGGCTGCACAGTACTATGCTAAAGCATTAGAGCAAGACCCCGCATTAGATGTGGAGTTTTATTACCGTCTAGCATATAACTTAACGCAAAATGGACGTTATGAAGCAGCAGAAGCTGCTATGAGGAAATTTGCCAAAGGGGCAACAGAGGATGCACGCGCGCATTATTTTTTACAACATGCAACGGACTATCCTTCTTCTGGGGTTAATCCTTCTATTTATTTTGTAGAAGAATCGGGAATTAACGATGCTGTATATGCCAATCACAGTGTTTCTTGGTCTACGTCTGATACGCTTTTATTTGTCTCAAATAGAACTAAATATCAACAAAAATGGATGCGTCGACTATTTGAGGTTAAAGAGAAAGGGAGCACTTTTCCTAATACGGGGATTTATCAAACGACAGTCAAGTCAAAAGATACACCCTTATATGAACACAGTTTGCTCAATGGGCGAATCAATCGTCGATTTATGGAGGGACAAGCGGTAATGCATCCGTCGAATAAACTCATTTACTTTAGTTCGGAAAGTTATCGTCACCGTAAATTTAGAAAGAATAAAATCGTCAAGAAAAGACAAGGAATGATGAGTTTATTTTGGGCCGAACGAAAAGGAAAGAAATGGAGGAAAATCAAAGTACTTCCTTTTGTACAAGAAGGCTATACTTATGTGAATCCCTTTGTGACTTCTAAAGGAGATTACCTTTATTTTGCTTCTGATCAACCAGGTGGATTTGGGGGATTAGACCTTTGGAGAGTACCTATTCTGGAAGAGGGTAAAGCTTTTGGAGAATCAGAAAATCTCGGAGAACACATCAATACAGGATACAACGAAGATTACCCCTATATCAGTGAGGCAGATATCCTCTATTTTACCTCCGATCGATGGGGAGGCTATGGCGGATTGGATATTTATGCACTGGATCTAAAAGACCCCCAAGCAAAACCTGAGAATTTAGGTGAGGGGATTAACACTCCTAAAGATGACTTTAATTTTGTGTACAACAGTAAACTAGATTATGGTTTTCTCTCTACCAACCGAATTGGAAGACAAGATATTTATCGCGTCAAACCGATTTGTACGACTCAAGTAAGTGGTGTGGTTCAAGATGGAGAAACCAAAGAAACTTTAGCAGGTGTTCGACTTTCCTTCGTCGATTTGTCTCGTCAGTTGCTTGCAGAAGTGCAAACAAATATCCAAGGTGAATTTGTGGTAGCCTTTCCTTGTGAGAAGGCCTATGTAATGAAAATAGAAAAAGAGGGCTATTTTTATAAAGAAGAGGAAGGGAGAAGTAAGAAAGAAGGAGGAGAGCCTCAAGTGATTCAATTGAGAAAACAAGTGCAACCAGAGATTAAAAACAACAAAATTGTATTGAATGACATTCCTTTTGGATTTGATCAAACAACGATTACAACGGTGGGGCAACGCGAATTAGACCGTTTGGTTCAACTGATGCAAGAAAATAAAACGATGAGGATTCTGATTATTTCTCATACGGATCAAGTGGGAAAAGAGAAGTATAACAAAAAACTTTCACAAGCTAGGGCTGATGCTACAGCTCAGTATTTATATGATCAAGGAATTGAATCCCAGCGTGTCGAGGCTAGAGGTGTGGGAAGCAGTGAACCTAAAGTGCTATGTACAAGGTGTACGGATGAAGAAAATCAACAAAATAGACGTTCGGAGTTTATCATACTCCAACGATAGAACAGAAAGGGAAAAGGAATAGCAAAAGCGCTATTCTTTTTCTATTTTATTCAATACAAAGTTTGCTTTTAATTGCTGTACAATCACTTGTTTATTCGCTGGATTGAAACTATAGGTAACGGTTCCTTCTGGTGATCGAAACGTATTATCTCCAATAGCATCTAATAATGCATATCGATTACATCCTGAGGGTTTTAAGAATAGTTTGTTCTTTTCAATGACAAACTCAATCGCAAGATCTAATTGGGCTTGACGATAGGTTCCCACATAGGTTTGTAGTTGTTCATGGGTAACAGCTATGGTTTCAAATTCAGGTAAGGTATATTTTTTATTATAAAGAATAGCAAGTAAGGCATCAAATAGTTGGTAATGGGAAAAAGCAGCACCGTTTATGGCATAGACAATCGTTATTTTTTCGGCTTCATTGTAGTAGAGCAATGAAAAAGAACCAAAAGTACCGCCTGTATGACCTACAAAATTCTTCTTTTTGTAGAGGTAATACATCATACCTCTTCCGTATTTTTCTTTATAGGGAACAGGTTTCATTTGAGCTAAGCTATTTTTTGATACTAGCTTATGTGCAAATAAAGCTTGATTGAATTTTGCTAAGTCTTCAACAGAAGAAATGAGGTCATTGACTCCATTGGTGTTTTCAAAACTCATCTCATCCATGACTTCCCATTGATCAAATAATTGGTAGGATTGTACGATATAAGGCACTTCATCACTAGCGGTATAGGTATGTTGAAGTTTGATTTTTTGAATGATGTATTTTTTTACGGCTTCGTCATAACTGAGGTTGCGCTTTTGTTCTACAATGCGGGCCAGCAGATAATAACCTGTATTAGAAAAGAAAAAATTCTTCTTTTTTATGCCATAATGAGGGGTACCTTGTTGTACGATATTGTCTATTATATCTTCTTGAGATTGAGGAGTTCTCAACCAATAGAAATCGTCATCCTTACAAGTATAATCATCTAAACCGCTGGTGTGACTTAGTAAGTCGCTGATTTTTAGTGTGAATAAATTGGGAATATTAAGCGTAGGGAAATAGGGAGCAACGCGGTCGTCTAATTTGAGTTTCCCTTCATCTACTAACTGATAGATTAAAACAGCGGTAAACATTTTCGTAATCGATCCAATGCGGTAGAGATGAGGTGTTTGTTCTCTTTCTCCTACTATTTCCTGCCCAAAATCTCGTGCATAAAGAACTTTGTTGTTTTTGTAAATGGCGACAGAACCTATTCCTCTTTGATGAGAAGTAATGTGCTGTATATATTCATCTGCTTTGGTAGTATTAAAATTTTGTGCCCACATCATTGGAGCTAGAAGTAGAAGAATAAGACTGAGTGACCATTTGTTTTTCATGGGACGAGCAACTTGCTGGTGAACTCAAATATATCGATTTAATATAGAATCGCCCAGTAAATAAAAGAGAATATCTTCAGAAAAAAAAAGAGTAGTCTAGAATTTCCAGACTACTCAAAAATAAAAAGTATATTATCTAAAAGTATAGGCAAGACTTAATACAAGCCAATTGGTTTTCCATTTGTCAGTAGAATCTTCCATGTCGTTAATATTGGTTAAACCAAGGTTATAGCGGAGATTGACATCTAAATTATCCGTTAGTTTGTATCCACCACCAGCAAATAAACTAAAATCGAAATGTTTAATTCCTTTAGGAAAAAGAGTCATCCCTGGTTCTTCCTCATTATACGGGTTTTTACCTACCATCGTACTACCTATGTTAGCGCCAAGGAAGGTTTTAAATTTATCCCTAAACGTATAGTGTACACTAATAGGTTCAATAATCATAGTGTGTAAAACGACACTGGTGTCATATTCTTTTATTTTTGCTCCAACATTAGCATAACCCATCCCATATCGAATACCCCAATTGTCATTGAATTCATAGGAATTGTATAAACCAATATAAAGCCCTGCTTTTTCACTGGCATCCATTCCATTGATATTAGAAACAACTCCGCCCACTTCAATACCAAAATCACAAGCATAGCACCACCAGCCATTGCCATATCCATATTGGGCTTGAGCAGAATAAAAAGAGAGAAAAAATAAAAAGAATGTAAGGTGTAATTTTAATTTCATGTTTTAGTTTAGTTGTTATAATTTAATTATTTGTTAAACAATTTTCGTAGGTTTTAATAAGCACTTCAAGGCGATTGGATTTTTTTTCATTTTTCTGGGCTTCTTCAAAAAGTTCCATGATGTTTTCACATTCAGGAAACAATAGACTTTTAGCACCACCTAGCTTAGATTCAAAAGACTCATCCAAGTAAGGATCTGTATTGACTAGGATATCTGAGTTTGCCTTACTTAAGTAAAAGCCCTGTGATATGGGATCGAAAATAATGAGGATGTACTCTTCTTTTTTCTTCTTTTTGACGTCGTACATCAGTCCGGCAGCAGAAACAATAATATTTTCGCGAACATCTGTTATCATAGACCATACATCGACATTTTGTCTTTTTCGGATTTCACCATTTTTTTTGAAATGTGAGATTTTCCCTCTTTTGAACGTTATTTTTTTCGTTCCATCGTTGATGTAAATATCCATATAAGACAATGTACTAGCATCGATGCTTTCACTTTTACCATTGATTTTTACCTTTAACTTTTTTGCATTGACCTTAAGTGGCATTTGGATTTCAAGATTAACCGCTCGATTGTCTTTTTTGTAGTAAATCGTTCCTTTGTATGATTTTGCAGAAAGAAACAACGGAATAAGTAAGAGTAAGGTGAGTAATATATTCTTCATTGTTAAAAATTTTTAGCAAACATAAACATTTTTTTAACAAATAAAAGAAGTCGTCTTGCTTGTGTTTCGTATCTCCTAATTCTTTACCCTTTTGAGTTATTTTAATTTGTGCTAAACAGACGTCTTTCATAATGATTTTTGTTTTGTTTTAAAATTGTTAAAATCATGTGTTTTTTTTTGTTTGTTTTGGTTAAATGAGTTGTTAATGATACGATATTTAGTTTTTGTTGTTGTTTTTGTGTATCTCTTACAAATGCTGCTTAACTACATTTGATGTAGTATTAATCTAATAGTGAAAAGAATATGAAAAAGTTAGTTTTATTAGGCTTTGTTCTAGCCTTGTGGTCTTGTTCTAATGATGATTCTGTGAAATGTGATCCTCCGAAAGAGCATAATCCCATCGTTTATGATACAATTATAGAGTATGAATCACCTTATTATGATGATAGTCATTTTGCTACAGGACTGAAGAAGGGGTATATTGAGTTTGATATGCAAAATCATACAGATAATTTGATATTCAAAATCATACCTTATTTTGGTCTTTGCTTTTACGATGGTGAAGAAGACTTGAAACGATGGGCTTTCCATGATTTAACCCATGAATTGTTTTATAGCCCTCATTTAATAGCAAATGGAAAGGAATATGGGAATTATATTGCTGCCAATTGGGACAATCCTATTTTGGTGTATCCGAGTCCTTATCCGCTTATTTACAGTTCAAATATAATGATTCCAATTAATTTGGAAGAGAATCAATGGGAGGGCTTTGATTTTAATATACATTCGGATGGAACTGTAATTCCCCAAACAGAGTTTTACGAATTTATTGGTGATGGAAAATTATATTATGTCGAATTTTTTATTTATGATAAAGATAGGTTAGATGCTAATAATCAACCCACAGAAATTCTGCATTCGTATGTAAAAGCAGATTTTCCATTAGTAACTAGCGCTACGGCATATAAAGAGACTTATCCATGGAAAAATCTGTATGAGGATTCTTTTTTCAAGGAGAAAATGATTTACAATGTAGAAACAAAGGAAGTTTGTATTCCAAACACAGAACTGAGTCAGTATACGAATGTACATAAATTCGATTATAAAGGGAAAAAATATCAAGTAAGTGTAAAGACTAATTTTTTCGCTACAAAAATTTACTTGGATAAAAAATAAGGGAGTAGGAAATATAAAAACGCAATTGATATACAATTGCGTTTTTAGTTTAGAAAGGAAGGGAAAAAATGAATGGATTTCCCCTTTTTATCTTCCTGATATTGAAACGTATTCCTCAAACTTCAATACCAATTTCGATTTAGTTGTTTGTTCAACAAGTTTCTTAGGTATTGATTAACACTTGAAGGTGATTGAACTTCTTTTCTGTCTTTGTGCTTCTTCAAATGACCTTTGATAAAAACTTGTTTTACGAGGATTAATAGTAGCTTTTTTCTTGATTATCGTTAGGAGTGGTTATTTTTTAATCAGATTTAGAATAGTTGTTTCCATGTTTTTTTTTGGTGAAAATCATAAAACTCTAGAATACCCCCTGGTGACGCTTTTTTGATATAGCCTATTTTGGGACTTTGATTAATGGTGTCTTTTACTAAAAAATAGACTTCTTTGAATACTAGGGAATCACGGAAGGTATAGGTGTCGTAAAATTCAGCATGAAGATAGTCTGCAGTAAACGCTAAGCTATGATTTGTATTTAAACTAAAAACATCTTTATCGGTTAATCTCATGATTAAGTTGTTGTTCGATTTGTTGTCATTAAATTCTTCATATAGATATAAATCACCTAAACGATTTGTTAAGTAATATTTTTGGTAAGGGCAGTCTCGATCTGAAGCAAAGCTTGTGTGTGAAGAAAATTCATCCCTAAAATATGAAGCAACAGTAAAATGCAAAGTGTCTATACCATCCGTATAGTTGATGGTATTGTTTAGCGTAAACGAAATATGTTTGTCGTATTCAGGTGGGAATTCTGGACATTCATATTTGCACGATAATAAAGAGATGCAAAGAATAAAACTCGCGAGTATAGGTCTCTTTTTAATACTATGAAATTCCTTCATTTTTATTGTTTTTTCTCTGGATACTGAATGAATTCAATCGACTTCACAACAACAGCTGGAGATATTTTGACATTGTTATTGCCCTTTTCAAGATAAATGTAATTTAAATTATTGACACCTAATAAATAGATCTGTTTTTCTGTTTGGTCTATTTTGAGCAAATAATCGTAGGTTATGGTTTGCTGCTCTATTTTTTCTTTTACTTTTTTCCCTGTCCCGATTCCAATGCCTAAAAAGAAAGAAAGTAATCCAAGGGTAGACAAGAGTAAAAACCGATTTCCAAAGTGAATCTGCACTTCCTCTTGGGTCATCGACATTAATTTACTATTGGATTTGAAGAATTTTTGTCCAATGGGTTTATTGTAGTTCTTCGCTAAGAATAGAAAAGTAAAATAGATGAATAGGATAAAACTTAATAGAGCAAAGAAAATTTGAGGATGAGCTGCCAAATCAGAAATGGGGCTGATTAAAATATCCATCAAACTCGAATAATCGAGAATATTAATACCAAATTGATTGTAAAACACACTCTGTTTGAGTATTCCGATTAGAACTAAAAACAAGTAACCAAAAGGCAATAGTTTTTCAATGTTTGTTATTTTCATATTCGTTTTGCTTTTTAATAAGGTGAAGATTGTGTGATAAATGTACTATTTAATCTGGAAAGAGGAAAGGGGGAATACGTAGGGGCAAATGGCAATTTGTCTGTTATCCTGAATAATAATTGGAAAGGGGAAAGGGGAATACGTAGGGGCAAATGGCAATTTTGCCCGTTATCCTGAATAATAATTGGAAAGGGGAAAGAGGAAAGCACAGCGAAAATCGAAACGTAGTAAAGATTCATCGAATACCAAAACAAAAACCTAAAGAATAAGAATGTAAATTACTCTAATAAAGGTAAGGGTTGGTATATCAGAGTATTATAAACAAAAAAGCCACCTATTAGGTAGCTTTTTCTTAAAAAGTGGAGAAGATGGGGCTCGAACCCACGACCTCTTGACTGCCAGTCAAGCACTCTAGCCAACTGAGCTACATCCCCAACCTTGTACTTTTTTTATCGATTTTTGCTTTCGATTAAAAGTTGTGCTAACATACTCATTTTTTTCTGATATACGTCAGATAATTCATTATTTATGTACAAATCCATATTACTGATAGGAATACTGTAAGGTAAAGACCAGGCTCTTAGTGCTTTGGCAACATTATCTAAGGCTTGAATTCCCTGCATGGCTTGATTTCCTGCTGACCAACAAGTAAAACCAACTATTTTATTGGTTAAATACGCTGGAGTATCTCGAGCAGTTAGTTCTAACCAATCCAAGGCATTTTTCATCACACCTGTCATCCCGCCGTGATATAAGGGAGTTAACCAAATCATGACATCCGCAGAACGGAAGGCAGCTATAAATCGGGTAACGTCTTGAGGAGGGGTTTCCATATGTTTTGCTTGGAATATAGGGATCTGATAATCAGATAAGTGAACTTGTTCTACCTCTAGGTTAGCCTTTATGAATTCGTCAACATAGAATTGTGCAATACGTCGTGACGTTCTAAAAGATTCTTCGTCCAAAGAACCATTAAAAATTAAAGCTTTCATAAAACTATTTCGTGTTTTTTTACGGCTTACAATTTACGATAAATATTTGTCCTTTGGCTTTATAAAGTGCGAAAAATAAGGATGCTTATTCCGAGATCATCTGTTTGGGAATAAAACCAAACATCAAAAGCAATTGGTTATCTTGGTATAAATTCAACGTTTGTTCTGCCACATCGAAGGAGAATGTTTCCCCTTCAAGCAGTTGAATAAAGTCTTTTTCTACTGTTTTTCGATTGGTTGACATACACGTTCTCTTCTTGACCTCTAAGTCGAAAAATTGAATTTTGTTTAAGTTATTGCTGATTGCAATTTTTCCCGTAAAATAACTACATCCCGTATAACCTGCTACGGTGTTGTTGTGAAAGTCAAAGGTTAAATAAGGATGGTAGACGCGATTGCTATTTCCTTGAAGCTGAATCAATTTCCATGCGTGTTTTTCGATATAGTTGAGCAATGGATTTTGTGGTTGCATTGAAAACGTAAAGGTTTGTTTGTCTTCATTTACAATAGTTAAAGCGGCATCAGCTGTATTGACGCGAAGCTTTTGATTGCTCAACGCCTTGAAAAATGCTTGTTCGAATTCATTGACATTTTTGGTACAGCGATTGTCATTGGTAACGATGGCGTCAGTTTCAACTTGAGTATAATGCTTTCTCTCTCTGATTTGTTTAATGGGAAGCGTGTAATTATTACAACCTGCAAATCCTTTAATTTCGTATTTTACCGTATTAATTTGTAGGGTTGTTTGTCGCTGAATGGGGGGGGTATGGGTTGTTTGTGTTAAAATCCACGTCGTATTGAGCACAGAATCTTGTGGAATCTGGGCTGCTGCCGGTGTAACAAACACAAGCAAAAACAAGAACATAATGTAGATTTTGTTCATAAAAACAGTCTTTTTTTGGTTCTTAAAGATAGTGAATTAACTGTTGCGATAGAAGATAAAATAATCCTTAACACCAATCTAACATTTTAGATAGCAAATAAATATATCCGAGACTTTTAGAAGTGATGGATTTTATCTTTTAATTTATTGGGTATAAATTGGGTGAGAAGCATAATTAATTGTAATTTTACTCCCCAAACACAACTCTTTTTTATATGAATCCAAAAGTATTACTTACTTCAAAAGAGATTGATATTATTCTTCATCGTTTGGCCTGTCAGCTAGTGGAAAACCACTTGGATTTTTCCAATACCTTACTGATTGGTATTCAACCCCGTGGTAAATATTTAGCGAAGCGAATCAAAGCCATTTTGGAAACAGAATACAATATTACAGAGGTTCCTTTGGGATATTTAGATATTACGTTTTTCCGCGATGATTTTAGGAGAAATCAAAAGCCACTTGAAGCAAATCGAACTGAAATTGACTTTCTTGTTGAAGATAAGAAGGTAGTTTTTATTGATGATGTTTTATATACAGGACGCAGCATCCGTGCAGCGTTAACTGCCATTCAATCGTTTGGACGTCCTGCGGAAATTGAATTATTGGTGTTAATAGACAGAAGATTTAGTCGTCATTTGCCTATTCAACCAGATTATAGAGGAAGACAAGTAGATGCCTTCGATCGCGAAGCGGTACGCGTGCATTGGTCAGAAGATGGCGCAAGCGACTGTATCTATTTGGAAGAATTTGACAATAATTAAAACGGAAAAATCCAATCGAACCAATGAAAGAATTAAGTGTAAACCACCTATTAGGAATAAAATATATAAATAAAGCGGATATTGATTTGATTTTTGAAACAGCAGATCATTTTAAAGAAGTAATCAATAGACCCATTAAAAAAGTACCTTCTCTTAGAGATATTACCATCGCCAATATCTTTTTTGAAAACAGTACAAGAACCAAGTTGTCTTTTGAATTAGCTCAGAAGCGTTTATCTGCTGATGTTATCAGTTTTTCTTCTGCACAGTCTTCCGTGAAAAAAGGAGAAACGCTAATCGATACAGTAAATAATATCTTAGCGATGAAAGTGGATATGGTTGTGATGCGTCATAGCCATCCTGGAGCAGCTTATTTTTTATCTCAAAATGTAAAGGCGAGTATCGTAAATGCTGGAGATGGAGCACATGAACATCCAACACAAGCCCTTTTAGATAGCTATTCGATTCGCGAGAGATTAGGAGATGTCGCAGGTAAAAAAGTGGTGATTGTCGGGGATATTTTGCACTCACGTGTAGCCTTATCCAATATTTTTGCCCTGCAAATGCAAGGGGCTGAGGTACGCGTTTGTGGACCCAAAACATTAATTCCAAAATACATTGAAAGCCTGGGCGTGAAAGTGGAATCTAACCTGAGAAAAGCGCTAGAATGGTGTGATGTAGCTAATATGTTGCGCGTGCAAAATGAGCGTTTGGACTTCAGTTACTTTCCAAATACCAGAGAATACGCACAACAATTTGGTCTGACTAAAGAAATTCTAGACTCTTTGGATAAAGAAATTGTAGTGATGCACCCGGGTCCAATTAATAGAGGAGTGGAAATTACTTCTGATGTGGCTGATTCTCAGCAATCTGTTATCTTGGATCAGGTAGAAAATGGAGTAGCCATCCGCATGGCGGTGATTTATCTTTTGGCATCCAAAATTAAATAGCTATTTTAGTGCTATAAAACGAAAGAAAAATGAAAATTACGGAGAAAGAACATACCAAAGTAATCCAAATTGGAAGTGATACCATAACGGGATTACTACAGAAAATAACAGAGCAATACAAGGCTTTGTTTGAAACGTTTAATCTAGTGATTGACCTATCAGCTTCCCAAGAAACAATTACAGAGGAAACAATGGAGGAACTGGAAGAATTAGCCATTGAACACATGGAAAAGGCCAATAAGTCTTTCGTAATTGTACTGTCCGAAGTGAATTTTAATGATTTTGATGGCGACTTAATTGTTGTGCCAACCAAACAAGAGGCTTTCGATTTAATTGAAATGGACGAAATTCAACGCGATTTAGAATTATAAATAGAGAAAAGGCTTAAGGTAATTAAGCCTTTTTCTTTTGTATGCTGTGGGCTTTTTTGTAACTTACAAGCACAAATTATAAAATTTTGAACCATTGAAACTTACTATATTAGGTTGTTATGCTGCAACACCGAGAACAATGACCAATCCAACCTCTCAGGTTTTAGAACTGAATGGTCATATGTTTTTGATTGATGCAGGCGAAGGTACACAGATTCAATTGCGAAAAAACAAACTCAAGTTTCAACGGATTAACCATATTTTCATTTCTCACTTACACGGAGATCATCTCTATGGGTTGATTGGGTTGATTTCTACTTATTCCCTCCTCAATAGACAAAGTGACCTACACGTTTACGGACCTAAAGGGGTAAAGGAAATTATATTGTTACAATTGAGATTGGGTAATTCGTATACGGGATATAACTTGTACTTCCACGAATTAGAAAGCAAAGAAAGCGAGGTTGTCTTTGAGGATGATCGCGTGACTGTACGTACAATCCCACTGGATCATCGCGTATATACCAACGGATATTTGTTTGAATCTAAACCTGGAGATCGAAAATTGAGAATAGGAGCCATTGAAGATTTAGGTATTGATCGTTGTTATTATCAAAAAATCAAACAAGGGGGAGATATCAAACTAGACGATGGTACAATAGTACGCAATCAGGATATTACCTATGATCCAGAGCCAACGGAAAGCTATGCTTTTTGTTCGGATACCTATTATTCAGAAGCCGTAGTGCCCATCATAAAGGATGTTGATGTGTTGTACCATGAAAGTACATTTCTAGAATCGGAGTCACATTATACGGAACGCACCAAACATTGTACAGCGAAACAAGCCGCTACAATTGCCAAATTAGCCAATGCAAAAACACTAGTTTTAGGACATTATTCTACCCGATATGACGATATCAGCTTGTTTAAAAAGGAAGCAGAAGAAGTTTTTGATGGAAAGATACTAAATGCCGATGATGGTGTTATCTTTGATTTCTCTAAATAAACAATGCAATGAACGATTTAAGTAATTATAGAAAATCATACGAAAAACAAGTATTGATGGAGGGGGAAGTTGATCCCAATCCTATGATGCAGTTTCGTCAATGGTTTTGTGAAGTAGAAGATTTCGGTGGAGTGGAAGAAGTGAATGCTATGACGGTATCTTCTATAGGATTAGATGGATTTCCTAAGGCTAGAGTGGTATTGTTGAAGTCTTATGACGAAAATGGCTTTGTCTTTTTTACGAATTATCATTCAGAGAAAGGGAAAGCGATAACAGCAAATCCTCATATCTGTCTTTCTTTCTTTTGGCCTTCGATGGAACGTCAGGTTATTATTAAAGGCATCGCAAGAAAAGTAAGCGAAAATCAATCGGATAATTATTTTGATAGTCGTCCTATGGGAAGCAGACTGGGGGCAATTGTCTCCAATCAAAGTGAAGTTATTGATTCGTATGATAGTTTGGTTCAATCCCTAAAAGAATTAGAACAAACAGCAACAGAAGATAATGTACACCGTCCAAAACACTGGGGTGGATTTTGTGTAGAACCCGTGAGTATAGAATTCTGGCAAGGGAGACCTAATCGCCTACACGATCGCATTCGCTATGTACTAACCACAGATAAGCTCGATTGGAAAATAGAGCGTTTAGCCCCTTAAAAAATGATGAATAAAGTAAAAATAAAACAATTCGTACTTCCCCTTTTGGTGGTTGGCTTTATGATTTGGGCCTTGATGGAGCAAGCTTCCAATCAACCTCGATTGTGGGTACAAGTCATTGGCGTGGCCTTGTTCTTTTTAGCAATGGCGCGTCTTATGCAAAAAACACCGAGTAATACTCCTAAAAAAGCCTTAGTTGTTCGTTCTGATGCTCCTGTGGAAAAAGAAGAAACAGAGGATGATTATTCGATAACTGTAGTAAATAAGAAATAGTAATTGGAAGTAAGATGTTAAGTAAAGGAGATTACGTACAAGTATTAGACGAAGATGAAGAAGGGATAATCACCCAAATTCAAGGAGATCAAGTGACCATTGAAACAAAAGATGGTTTTGTGTTGAATTACAAACCTTCTGAATTGCTTAAAATTGGAAAAGATCAGGAAGTAGATTTTAAATCTGCTAGTTCTAAAGGATCGATTCAAGAAGCCTTACAAAGCAAGGTCGAACCAAAGAAGCGATCGTTTGTCAAAGAAAAGAAATCGCGTAAGGATGAATTTATCCTAGAGGTTGATTTGCATATTGAAAAATTAACCAAGGATTATAGACGCATGGAAAAACACGATATGTTGACCTTGCAGTTGGATTCAGCAAGAGGACAGTTGGAATTCGCTATTCGCAACCGCATTCCGCGTATTGTATTTATTCACGGTGTGGGAGAAGGCGTGCTAAAAGCAGAATTAGAGTTCTTGTTTAGTCGATACCCAGAGGTAGTGGCAGAAGATGCGAACTATCAAAAATACGGGGTAGGAGCAACGCAAATTTACATCAAACAAAATCCAAATCGATAAAAATAAAACGTCCATGTTAACATGGACGTTTTATTTTTATAGGAGATGAGGGTAGTTTATATCGTGTAAATCCTCTTTGAGTTGCTGCCAATCATCGAATTCAGATTGAAGTGAAAGTACCATGGCTTTCGTTAATGTTACACCTTGATAAATGGCCTCAATGGTTTCTCGCATGAGTAAGGTCATTGCTTCTTCCTCTTCGTCAAAGTAGTAATCAATAGCCCATTGTATATAGGTTTGAGGATTTCCATCCAAAATGTATAGCTGGTCGTCCGAGCCATCTTCTTTATATTCAATTTCCCCTGTTTGCCAATTATTTTGATCATTAGTCCAAAGACAATAAGTGGTACCAATAGAAGCTACGGGTTCTCCATAAATAAACCCAGTATATAATTCAGGTAGTTGATGAGTTAATGTGCTTTTGTTGGGTAATTGGCTTTCAAAATCATATAATTCATGAGCAAAACCATTGATAACTGCCCCAGATCCTTTAAAAAGGATAAGCATTTCATCTCCTTCACCATCTCGCATCTGGAAAAATTCTTCTTGGTCATCCCAGTAGGCATTATAGGAATAATAACGATATTCCCATTCTGGACTTAAAATAGCATCAAGTAGAGCGAGTGATTTACAGCGTTTTTGTAGCTCTTCGGGTATGGGAAGATTGATTCTATGAGATGTATTGAGGATCATGGTTAAAATTGAATTAGTTGGTTTGTACTAAGATGTCTATTTTTTGGTTGTTATAGACATTAGCTGTTGTTATTGTAAATTGATGGGGTAATCCTTGTTGTACTAGTATTTCATAGAGAAAAGCAAAATTTACCTTTGGTGGAATGACTAAAACAACGAGTTGATAAGTAATAAAAGTATAATCGTCGTTTATGGTGGTTGTTCCTTCCAGAATGGATATCCCTATTTCTTCCAAAGCACTTGAAAGCGTGTACACGATGGTTTCCCATAATTCCTCTAAATAGTCAAAACTATTGTGAATGTCTACAATTGCATAAGGGAACTGTATCGCAATGGCCATCTTTTTGGAATAAGGAATTTCAATATCTTGTTGTATGAGGATAGGCATAGTAAACGTTTGGGAAACTAAAGATAATTAAAAGAACATGCATTCATAGGAAAGCAAAAAAAAATCCCCAATTTTGGGGACTTTATATTTGTTATTCTTGAATAAAACTACCAAAAGGTAGGATTGATTTTCCGAAAGTTAAGTTGTTGTAATTCGCTTTTGCAAATACCACATTGCGCAAAGTAATTTCGTGTAGTAATTTCGGTTGAGCTCCTTCTGCAGGATTGGTCCAACGAGTCGTAATCACAATTTCTCCTGTTGTGGCTGTCCAGTTTTCTACTAAACGATTGTTGTTTGCCGGTGTATTACCTGGAATATCTCCGTCGTTTTCACAAACTTCTGTCAAGTTAATCCCTGCACGGGCATATTGTCTATACGCTAAAGGTCGATCTGCAGATAGAGCAATCGTTTTTACTCCAGCATCTTGAGGAAAATCTTCTGCACTTAATTCAACCAACATCGCTTCTTTATCTGATAGCGTAACCCATTGTGCGTTACAAGGGTTAATGGTTTTTAGTGAATTATCGTTGTTTAAAAATTTAAATCCTAGTGTATTGGAATTGTAGTTGTTTGTTCCAAACGGCATACGATCATATTTGATATTCGTATCTCCATCTTTGAAATTGACATTTAAGATGGTAAAGTTATATTGATAGGTCAAGTTTACACTGTGATCACCAATTAATTCTGTATTGTCGTTGGTTTTAATCGAAACCATGCGCTGTGTGCGCAACGTTGCTCCTGGTGAGGCTAAAATTTCTTCCATTACAGAAGGAGTACTTGGAGCTGGGAAAGAACAAATGGAATTGGATTCCACTTTTCCATTGTATTTTCTATAGGCTAAACTTGTATTTGTTCCGTCTATTTCAACATCAACGATCTGGATGCTTTCGTCGCGCATGATATTATCCATATCCGCCACTAAGATAAAAGCTTCTGTGTCTTTTAATTTGTAAAACACTTTTGCGCCATCCCCAATACTAGAGCAGCGATTTACCGTAGTTACAGTAGAAAAGTCAATATCATTATAGGTAAGCTTGCCATCGTTGCAAGAACTCAATCCAACTAAGCTTAGCATAGCTACCAGGGTATACACCTTCTTCATAAAATAAATATATCATTATCGAGAATACAAAAATACTTTTTTTATCTTAAGTAGATACATTTAAGAACAGATATAGGTTATTTAATTATCTTTGGTAACGTTAAAGATAACTTAAAAAGTAAGCAGCTTGCTATGAATTCATCGACAACTAAAACAAATTATCCTGCTTTATATACCTTAGTGACAGTATTTTTCTTCTGGGGATTTTTCGCTGCAGGAAACAGTATTTTCATTCCGTTTTGTAAAGCTTTTTTTAATTTGGATCAGTTTCAATCTCAATTGATCGATTTTTCATTTTATACGGCTTATTATTTTGGTGCTCTTTTGCTTTTCTTAGTTAGTGCTTGGAAAAAGAAAGATGTGGTGAGCAATTGGGGATATAAGCGCTCCATTGTTTATGGCTTGTTGTTTTCAACAGGAGGAGCTATAGCGATGATTTGGGCGGTGCAGATTAGTGTTTATGCGGCACTATTGGTAGGACTTTTTATTGTGGCTTTGGGATTTTCACTTCAACAAATTGCAGCCAATCCCTTTGCTATTTCTCTTGGAGATCCTAAAACGGGAACGAGCCGAGTAAGTTTAGGGGGAGGAATCAATTCTCTTGGAACTACCATAGGCCCCCTTTTGATGGCTTTTGCTTTATATGGCAGTGCAAAAACACTAACGGATGATCAAATTCAACACTTGAGTTTGGATTCAATGACTATTTTGTACGGCGCTGTTGGTGGATTGTTTCTCTTAGCGGCTTTGTTGTTTTTCTTTTCAAAGAAAATACCCGATAGCAAAAGTAGTGCTGAAATAAAGCCTGCTAAAAAAGCCATTGTGTTGTTGGTGACTATGACCGCGCTTTTAGTGGCTGTTTTTGTTCCTGTATTTAACACGTATAAAAGTGACGCTTATTTACAGGTAACAACCTTGCAAAAAGAACAGCAAGTGTTGCGTGCTACAATGGAAAAAGAAAAAGCCACAGCAGTAAAAACAGTTGCCGAAGCAGATGTGTATAAAGTTCAAGCAGAAATTAAACAACTCTTAACTCCTTTGGAAAATAAGCGTATCTACCTTTTAGGTGGTGCCTTGGTTGTGATTGTAGGGAGTATAGGTTTGGCCTATTTTTCAAGTCAACGCAATAAAGAAGGTTGGGGGGCAATGCAATACCCGCAATTGTTGTTGGGCATGTTAGCTATCTTTGCCTATGTTGGGGTTGAGGTTGGAATCGGAAGTAATTTAGGTGAACTCCTCAAACTTGAAGAATTCGGCTCTTTGCAAGCGGTTGAAATTGCTCCTTACGTATCCATGTATTGGGGAAGTTTAATGATTGGACGTTGGGCAGGTGCTGTTAGTGTTTTTCAATTGAGTAAACGAAATGAATTAATCGCTTTAATTGGTGTGCCCTTTTTAGCGTATTTTGTTATTCTTTTTGCCAATTACTTTGCAGGTAATGAAATTGATCATCTGTATTATTATAGTATCTGTGTGGCTATTCAGGTGGTATTCTCTTTCTGGAGTAAGAATAAATCCGCGCGAACCATGATCTTGTTTAGTTTATTTGGTTTGTTAGCTATGGTTGTTGGACTTCTATCTAGTGGAATGCTTGCCATTTATGCATTCTTAGCAGGTGGATTGGCGTGTAGTGTGCTGTGGCCTGCGATTTTTAATATTGCGATTATGGGATTGGGAAAATATACGGCTCAAGGTTCGTCTTTCTTGATTATGATGATATTAGGAGGAGGAATCCTACCTCCAATTCAAGGAAAGATAGCCGATATCATCGGTATTCATGAATCTTATATCGTCAATGCGGTTTGTTTTGGATATTTGGTATTCTTTGGTTTTATTGCCAAAAAAGTATTGGCAAAACAAGGAATTGCTATTGATGATATTGAATAAAAAAACAAGAAAAAAGTAGATTTTTTTGCAAGGGAAAAATAGCCGATATCATCGGTATTCATGAATCTTATATCGTCAATGCGGTTTGTTTTGGATATTTGGTATTCTTTGGTTT
>NZ_JACAGN010000012.1:80965-125339 GCF_030324495.1 Myroides sp. 1354
TATTGCCAAAAAAGTATTGGCAAAACAAGGAATTGCTATTGATGATATTGAATAAAAAAATCTCCAAGTACAAGTTTTGCTTGGAGATTTTTTATGTATTACTGTAGAATATTCTTACCTTGAGTATACGATGTCGAAGTTTTTATACGTGTGATGCAAGATTCATAAACATACAATGTTGAGGTCCTTTTACACCTTGGTAGGTTCGACCTGAATCGCGATATCCTGTTTTTAAATAAAGGTGATAAGCAGCCGTATTTTCATAATTTACACCAAAAACAATTTCGTCTATTCCGGGATAGTGTTGTTGTATAAAGTCAGGGAGTATAAGAAGAGCAGCTTTAGCTATTCCTTTTCCTTGAAATTGTGGATTTATGGATAAGGCACGTAATAAGATCGATGAGGTATTAGGGGTATAGATGAGTCGATCATCGGACAGATCCAAAGAAAAAAATCCGATGGGGTTCCCATGATATAGAATACAGTACTGCTTGCGCAATGGTTTTGTTAGTATAGCAGGATTGGATAAAATCTGTTTTGGGGTAAGTGCGAAGTTGACCTGTTGTGGATCTAAGTCATAAGATACTAACGCATCATAGTAAGAGGCTTGATAAGGAACTAGTGTAATCATTTTTTGTGATTGAGAATTAACAGTGCGATAGAATTAATCTAATTGAGGCATAAAAATAGGGAATTGCTCAAATAACTTCTTTGACATTGGATCGGGAAAGATATCGAGTAAGCCTTTTTCAAAATCAACGCAAATATTTTGAGCTAAATCTACCAAAGAAATCTTTTCTGTTTGTATCTCGGCAGACATGGTTGAATCGACATAACCCGGATAAACGCCAATAATCTCAATACCTAATAAGGCGAGTTCGGGGCGTAGTGATTGCGTCAGTAAATGTGCAGCGGTTTTGGATGCACAATAGGTTGCAATAGGCCTGATGACGGTGTGACTACCCACGGATAAAATATTGAGGATACTACTTCCTTCTCTTTTTTGTAAAATAGGAAGAAAGGAATTGACCATATGTATAATGCCAATATAGTTAATCTGCATCTCCAATAAGGCTTTTTTTCCCGCTTGTTCTCCTGTGAAATTAGACTTTAATTCAACTCCAGCGTTGTTAATCAAGATATCAACATCCTGACATTGTTCTACTGCTTTGCGAATTGTCTCTTCGTTGGTTACATCGATGAAAACAGGAGTAAGGTGATTTGGAAAGATAGAAGCGACTTGATCTAGACGATCTAAGGCTATTCCTGTAACGTATATTTTGCGTGCTTTTCGCGCTATAATTTCTTTGATGAGAGCTGTGCCTATTTCACCGTCTGCTCCAGTTAGTAGAACAACTTTATTTTCAAATGTTCTCGTATTCATTCTAATTGTTTTTTTGGTTGTGATTATTCGTTTACTTGTATGACAAGTGAAAACGCAGAGGAAAGGTAGAAATAAATTTAAAAGCAAAGAGAAGGAATAGAATAAAAATAGCAAAGGATTACTTTGAGCTGTTTTTAAGAGGTAGCTGTGCGATAAAAGAAAATGAGGATAGGTAATTTCTTTTATGTTTTTAAATACTGTAAAAACAGGAAGTTATTTTAAATAATCTGAATACCTTTTGTATAATAAAGGGAAATACAGTGAAGGAAAATAATATTTTTGTCCTTAGAAAATAAAATTATTTCGTTTTAAAAAGAGGAAAATGAATATCAAAGTAGTTTTTGTGTGGTTTTGCCTAGGGAGTGCTTTAATGGGATACAGTCAACAGTTAAAACCCACACCAGCTTATACAAAGAATGACTCTTTAGTTTTACCAACTTTTACTACGCCCAAATCTAGTTTTTGGGATAAAGAGGCGGTGAAAATTGGTTTTGTACCCACCTTATTGTTTGGAGCTTCTGCTGCAACATGGAACAGTAGAGAGGATATCAAAGAAAAAAGAGAGCGCTATATTCCAACTTTTAAATATCGTTTTGATGATTATTTACAATATGCACCTGCTGCAGTAACTTTTGGACTGAAAGGGGCAGGTGTAAAGGGAAGAAATGAATTTAAACGCTCCGCAATCACGTATGCAACCAGTGTGGCAATCATGGCTATTCTTGTTAATGGAATTAAGTATACTGCCAAAGTAGAGCGTCCAGATGGATCATCTAAAAATTCTTTTCCTTCTGGACATAGTGCGAATGCTTTTAATAATGCTGCATTCTTAGATCGAGAGTATGGTTTAGTCAATCCCGCTTATTCTATAGGGGGATATAGCATGGCTACGATGACAGCTGTTGGACGCGGATTAAACAACAGGCATTGGGTATCTGACGTTTTCGCAGGAGCGGGAATAGGAATATTATCTTCTCAATTAGCCTATTTTTTTGTCGATAAGTTTTATGGAAATAAAGGAGATAATTTGAGTTTACTTTCCAAACTAGAAGATAGTGAAAACCCCTCATTTCTCGCAATGAAATTAGGATATGCTAGTGCCTTTGAAAGTATTATTGAAGATGAGGAAGAAGAAACTTTAGCGAAGATGGGATGGGAAGCAGGAATTGAAGGGGCTTATTTCTTTACCAAAAATTGGGGTGTAGGAGGTCAATTTACAGTAGCTGGTTTCCCTTTTAATAAGAGTAGGGTGAGTGTTCCTGTAGATGAAAATACACCAGAATATATAAAAGAAGCTGATATTGCTACAGAATCTCTAGGAAATTTAAATATCGGAATTGGGCCTTATTATGCGATTCACTTTTCAGATCGTTGGAATCTGATGATTAAAGGATTAGTCGGATATAGTATTGCGGCAAATGGACATGTGAAATTAAAAATAAACGCGCCAGAAGATCAATTAACCGTTGAAGAAAAAGAAGGTGTTATTCTTGCTTCTTATAAACCGAAAAATGCCCTTCAAGTGACAACTGGACTAGCTTTAACTTATAATTTTGCATCTAACTTAGGAGCGACCCTTTATTCTGATTTTAATCACAGTCAATCGAAATATACCTATCATTTAAATAAAGATTTTCTCGATCCAGGAGAACCTGAATTGTTTACAGATCGAAGTCCGTTCAATTATATGACCTTGGGGATTCGACTCACAGCCTTTTTTTAGTAAAAGTAGTTGAGACGCTCTGTTTTTTGCTGATGTACAATGTTCTTGATTTGCTCTAAATGTCTAAGGTTGTGAAAAACTACAATTTTTAAGGTGTCTCCTAGTCGCAATTTAACCCATGACCCAAAGAGCGTGGAGGTTTTTGTCCGGTTTAAATCAATTGTCTTTGCCTGTTCTAATAAAGCAATTAAGCTATTTTGTTGTTGGATAAAAATAGTCAATACACTGCGGTTTAGTTTGCTATTGCTAGGATTCATCGCTCGAGGCGTTTTCATTTTATTGAGTTTGACTTTGGGAAGTAAACGCTTCGCAAAGTAATTGCCAAAATATCCACTTTTGAAGGTAGGAGAAGGAGAGTGATAGGGTGAAGTACTGATTTTAATTGCAATTTCTGGAATATAGAAATACCCATAGCGATTGAGGTGCTCGACGCATTCTAAAATACTCCAACTAGCAGGTTGAGGTCTTGTGTTTAAATCTATATCTGAAAGTAATTCAAGGTTTAGTGCTGCTTGTTTGATTTGATTTGTTAAGGTTAAAAGGTTTTTTAAAAGTTGTTTAGCTTCCATTTTTTTTAGACAAAATTCACTCAATTCACCTCAAAAAAGATTGACCTAAGTCAAGATATAAAGTAGAATAATCGGAAGGGAAGTTTCTCTTTTAACTTGGTCCTTTTGGGAAGATACATGTTGAAGTGAAGTTCGAAAGAGAGGCTAAGTGTTTTAGCAAGAGGTTTTTGTGAAGATTTCACAAGGTAAACACATTTTTTAGTATTGAACTCATCTCGACTTTCTCTAATTGGTTAAAAAATTGCTCTTTTGAGTCTACTTTTTGCCATTTTTTCCTTCCGTAGCCCTGCTATGCAACTTGAAAATGCCTTTAATCAGACTCAAAATAGCTAATTTTCACTTCAATCAAAAAAGCCAAGATAAGTTCATTATCTTTTTTGTTTTTCTTACATTTGTACATCAAATAAAAAAATGACAAAAAAAGAAGTTGCTTTATGCGAATGAAGCAACGACGATTGCGCTAACTAATTAAGTAATGAAACAAATATATCTGGATAATGCCGCAACTACTTCAGTCCGCCCAGAAGTAATTGAAGAGATGGTGAAAGTATTGAGAAATGATTATGGGAACCCCTCATCGACCTACTCAATCGGACGGCATGCGAAAGCGTTAATTGAAGGAGCAAGAAAAACAATTGCCAAACAATTTAATGCCAATTCTTCAGAGATTATTTTTACTTCTTGTGGTACAGAGGCAAACAATTGGATTCTGCTTTCTGCTGTACGCGATTTAGGAGTGAAGAGAATTATTACGACTCAATTGGAACACCATGCCGTTTTAAATACAGTCAAGCATTTGGCTCAAGTATATGGTATTGAAGTAGTATTTCTATCAATTAATCCAAACAGTGAAATTGACTATGTACAGTTGGAAAACCTCCTAAAAGAGGATACCAAAACATTGGTGAGTTTAATGCACGTGAATAATGAAGTTGGAACAGAATTAGATCTTGAAAAGGTAGCTAATTTATGTGTAACCCATGACGCTTTGTTTCACTGTGATACGGTACAATCGGTTGGAAAGAAAAGAATCGATTTAAGTGTTTTACCTATTGATTTCATTGTAGCTAGTGCACACAAATTTCACGGACCAAAAGGAATTGGATTTGCTTTTATCCGCAAGAAAAATGTGTTGAAACCCGCTATCCATGGAGGAGAGCAAGAAAAAGGGTTGCGCGCTGGAACAGAAGGAGTACACCAAGTTGTAGGGATGGCAAAAGCTTTAGAAATGGCCTATGACTTATTAGAAGAAGAAAGTGCTTACATTGCAGCGATTAAATCATATTGTCAACAACGTTTGTTGGAAGTTTATCCAGAGGTGAAATTCAACGGAAACAGTACAGGATTTTATAATATTCTGAATGTGTTGTTGCCAATGACACAAGAAAAAGCAGCGATGATGTTATTTCAATTAGACATGAAAGGAATTGCAGTGTCAAGAGGAAGTGCATGCCAATCGGGAAGTCAAAAACCATCACACGTTTTAGCACAGTTCTTAAACGAAGAAGATTTGAAGAAACCGAGCTTAAGATTGTCATTCAGTCATGAAAATACGAAAGAAGAGATCGATAGATTAATTGAACTTCTTCAAGAAATTTAAGAAAAAGAATCTACTAATTCGAATTAGTAGATTTTTTTGTTTTCTAAATGTTTAAAAAATAAATAAAAAAGAGGTAAAAAAATGTTAATGTAAAAAGCTTTGTTTTACAATAACATTCGCATTAAATTTGCACAAACAACACACTATTTATGAGTTCAAGTAATAGATACGCGCTTCGCGGAGTTTCTGCTGAGAAAGAAGATGTTCACAATGCAATAAAGAACATAGATAAAGGATTGTTTCCTAAAGCATTCTGTAAAATTATTCCCGATCACTTAACTGGAGATGAAGAATATTGTTTGATTATGCATGCTGATGGAGCAGGAACAAAATCGTCATTAGCTTATATGTACTGGAAAGAAACAGGAGATATTTCTGTTTGGAAAGGTATTGCTCAAGATGCCTTAATTATGAATATTGATGATTTATTGTGTGTAGGTGCAACAGATAATATCTTGTTGTCAAGCACAATTGGACGTAATAAAAACCTAGTTCCAGGTGAAGTAATTTCAGCGATCATCAATGGAACAGAAGAATTAATTGAAGAATTAAAATCATTTGGCGTAACGATTCACTCTACAGGAGGAGAAACGGCTGATGTGGGTGATTTAGTGCGTACTATCATCGTAGACTCTACTGTTACAGCGCGTATGAAACGCAGCGATGTAATTGACAATGCTAATATCCAAGCTGGAGATGTAATTGTTGGATTAGAGTCTTTTGGTCAAGCAACTTACGAGAAAGGATACAATGGGGGAATGGGAAGTAACGGACTTACTTCTGCTCGTCATGATGTATTTGATCATTCTTTAGCTGCTAAATATCCGGAGAGTTATGATTCATCTGTTCCAGAAGAATTAGTATATTCAGGAAAAGTACAATTGACGGATGCCGTTGCTAATGCACCAATCGACGCTGGAAAATTAGTGTTATCTCCAACGAGAACTTATGCGCCCATCATCAAAGCGATTTTAGATCAATATAAAGCAGATGATGTGCATGGAATGATTCACTGTAGTGGTGGAGCACAAACAAAAATTTTACACTTTGTAGATCATCTACATATTATCAAAGACAATTTATTTGAGGTACCACCGTTGTTTCAATTGATACAAGAACAATCAAAAACAGATTGGAAAGAAATGTACCAAGTATTCAACTGTGGACATCGTATGGAATTATACGTAAATCCTGCTATTGCAGAAGAAATTATTGCAATTGCTCAATCGTTCAACGTGAGAGCGCAAATTGTAGGACGCGTAGAAGCTTCAGCAGATAAAAAATTAACGATTCAATCCACATACGGGACATTTACTTACTAAAATGGGACGTTTACTAGCTATTGATTTTGGTCAAAAGAGAACGGGTATTGCTGTAACAGATGAGTTGCAAATTATTGCCTCGGGGTTAACTACGGTGACTACCAGTGAATTGATGTCTTTTTTGAACGATTATTTTCAGAAGGAAAAAGTAGATAGAGTCATAATAGGTGAACCAAAGCGCTTGAATAACGAGCCATCGGAGGTAACGCCTATTTTAAATGAGTTTATTGCTGCCTTTACCAAAACTTTTCCCACAATGCCTGTAGAGCGTATTGACGAGCGATTTACTTCAAAAATGGCCTTTCAAACCATGATTGATAGTGGCTTAAAGAAAAAGCAAAGACAGAATAAAGCGTTGATTGATGAAATCGCAGCTACTATTATCTTACAAGATTATATGGGGCGTAATGCGATTTAATTCGTTCTTTTTTAAAAATTTAGCAGTAAAAAACTGTTTTTCCTGTAGATAAAAATTAATTTTGCATATAAATAAATATTCGATATAATGTCAAGTATACAAAAATCTGAGGTTGATGTTGTTTTGGTAGGAGCTGGAATCATGAGCGCTACGCTTGGAATCTTACTAAAAGAATTAAATCCGAACCTAAAAATTGAAATCTTAGAGCGTTTAGATCGCGCTGCGGCTGAGAGTTCAGACGCAATGAATAATGCGGGTACAGGACACTCTGCATTTTGTGAATTAAACTATACACCAGAAAAAGCTGATGGTAGCATTGATGCAACAAAAGCAATTAGCATTGTTGAGCAATTTGAAGTATCAAGGCAGTTCTGGTCATACTTGGTAAAAAAGAATGTATTAAAAGACCCTCGTAAGTTTATTAATTCTGTGCCACATATGAGCTTCGTATGGGGGAAAGATAATGTAAGTTTCTTAGAGAAAAGATACAATGAGCTTCAAAAATATCCGTTGTTTCACGGCATGGAGTTTTCAAAAGAAGTAAACCAAATTAAAACTTGGGCTCCTTTGTTAATGGAAGAAAGAAAGCTAGAGGATGTATATGCAGCTACTTATATGCCAATCGGAACAGATGTGAACTTTGGGGAGTTAACAAGAGAAATTTTTGAACACTTGACTACGGAAGATGGTGTCAATGTACACTTCAATAATCAAGTAACCGATATTAAGAGAAAAGGCGACAAATGGAGCGTTTCTGCAAAAGATGAACAAACGGGAGAACAACGCAAAGTAAAAGCGAAATTCGTTTTCGTAGGTGCTGGAGGTGGAGCAATCTTGTTGTTGCAAAAAGCAGATATTCCCGAGAGTAAAGGTTACGGTGGTTTCCCTGTTGGAGGAGAATGGTTGGTATGTAACAATCCGAAAATCGTTCAAAAACACATGGCTAAAGTATACGGAAAAGCATCAGTAGGAGCACCTCCGATGTCAGTACCTCACTTAGATACGCGTTTTATCGACGGAAAACACTCCCTGTTATTTGGACCTTACGCTGGTTTTTCTACGAAATTCTTGAAAAAAGGATCAAATTTAGACTTGTTTAAGTCGCTAGAATTGAATAATATCGGTCCAATGTTAGGAGCGGGAATGCGCAATTTAGATTTGACCAAATACCTAATCGGACAAGTATTACAATCAGATAAATCAAGGTACGAAGCCCTAAGAGAGTACTTCCCAGACGCACAAGAGGAAGATTGGAAAGTAGAACACGCAGGACAACGTGTACAAGTAATTAAGAGAGATAAAGACGGAAAAGGAATTTTACAATTCGGAACGGAAGTGGTAAACGCTGCTGATGGTTCAATCGCCGCTTTATTAGGAGCTTCTCCAGGAGCATCAACAGCAACGGCTATTATGTTGAAATTGTTGGCTAATTGCTTCCCTACAGAATTCAACTCTCCTGAATGGAAGAGCAAATTCAAAGAGATGATCCCTTCTTATGGACTTAAACTAAACGAACATCCAGAGATGGTGGCAGAAATTAGAGAAAACTGTTCCAAAGTTTTGAAGATTTTTCCGAATAACTAAGGAAGATTACGATACTACAAAAGCATCTTTATTTTATAAAGGTGCTTTTTTGTTTTTTTGCTTTTTTGTGTTTTTGCAAGTTGCTTTTTCGTCAGATTACCGATTAAAGAAAAAATATCCTTAAATCAGAAAATTTATTCACTCCTTTCTTCTTTCTTCTTTCTTCTTTCTGATAACAGATAACCGATAACCAAGGACCTCACCACCTCACTATCAAATAATCATTTTTAACTATCGATTTTGTTTTCGTCATAGATTTAATTTATTCTTTTATAACATATAGGTATTATAAGTTCTAGGGTAAGGGTTTGATAATTAGTATATTTGGAATACAAATTAACAGAATAAAGTACAAAACTATGGAAAACAAAAAACTAACAACCGCTTCAGGTAGACCTTATGTAGAACACGAAAATTCAATGACAGCAGGAGAAAGAGGTCCCGTATTGTTACAAGATTACATCTTGCATGAGAAAATGGCGCATTTCAATCGTGAGCGCATTCCAGAGCGTGTTGTACACGCAAAAGGTTCGGGTGCATACGGAACATTTACGGTAACGAATGATATTACCGCATACACTAAAGCAAAGCTTTTTAATGAAGTAGGAAAACAGACTAAAGTATTTTTGCGTTTTTCTACCGTTGGAGGAGAGAAAGGATCAGCAGATTCAGAACGCGATCCACGTGGGTTTGCTTTGCGATTTTATACAGAAGATGGAAACTGGGATTTAGTTGGCAATAACACGCCAGTATTCTTTATTAAAGATGCGAAGAAGTTTAGCGACTTCATTCACACCCAAAAACGCCATCCACAGACTAACTTAAAATCAGCTACGATGATGTGGGATTTCTGGTCATTAAACCCAGAGAGTTTGCACCAAGTATTGATTTTAATGTCAGATCGCGGTACACCTTTTGGATACCGTCATATGAATGGATATGGAAGTCATACCTTCTCGATGATTAATGCAGAAAATGAACGCGTATATGTAAAATTCCATTTCAAAACGGCTCAGGGAATTAAAAATTTGACTGGACCAGAAGCCGATCAGATGCGCGCAACGGATATGGATTATGCACAACGCGATTTATTTGAACATATTGCAAAAGGAGATTTTCCGAAGTGGAATCTGAAAATCCAAGTGATGACAGAAGCGGAAAGTCGCGTGGCAAAAGTGAATCCATTTGACGTAACTAAAGTTTGGCCACATAAAGACTACCCTTTAATAGATGTGGGGGTGTTGGAGTTGAATGAGAATCCAGCAAATTACTTCCAAGATGTTGAGCAAGCTGCTTTTGCACCTACGCATATTGTAGATGGAATTGGGTTCTCTCCAGATCGCATGTTACAAGGACGTATTTTATCTTATCCCGATGCACAACGCTACCGTTTAGGCGCTAACTACGAACAAATCCCAGTAAATCGTTGCCCATTTGCAACAAATAACTATCAACGAGATGGAGCCATGCGCGTCGATGGAAATGGTGGAAGTGAACCAAACTATTACCCAAATAGTTTTGATTCCATGGTCGTAGATCAAAGTTATAAAGAGCCTGCTTTAGACTTAGGTACTCATGTAGTAGCAGATCACTATGATCGAAATGGAGTAGGGGAAGACGACCACTTTACACAACCGGGTAACTTATACCGCATTATGACAGAGGAAGCCAAAGCTAATACAGTAAATAATATTGTAGGGGCTATGAGTGGAATTGATGGACCAAAACGCGAAGAGATTATCTTGCGTCAATTGTGCCATTGGTTTAGAGCTGATGCTGATTTGGGAATGCGCATTGCCAAAGGATTACAAGTTGATGTAAGTCAATTTATGAAATAGTTTATCTTTTATATGGAATAAAAAAGCGAATCGCCTAGTGTGATTCGTTTTTTTATTATTTTAGCTTAAATTTAAGTTAATTAGTGTGTGATGAAAATAAAAATACTTTTTGTTTTTTTTATTCTCCTTGGGCTAATTTCTTGTTCAGAACGTCATTTTGATGCTTCAGAACGTTATGTAGTACAAGGAATAATTTTAAAGAACGGACAACCTTTACCACATGAAAGGGTTGGTATTGATACTTATTTAAGCGATGAGTGGCAGAGTGGTATGGATACATTAGCTATGGAATGGTATGATTCTTATACGATAATAAATGCTGTTTATACCGATAAAAATGGAGCGTTTAAGATGAGTTTTCCTCGAGGAAACTATGTTTATATACTATATCTTGATAAGTACCAACAAGTATTATTTGATGGTAAAAATACAGGAGCAAGACAATTTTTTGATTTAGGTAGGATTGATATTGCTAATAAAAAGTAAAATGGGAATAAAGATTAATCTAAAAAAAGTGACTTTGCTTTTGTTTGTAAATGTGATGTGTATTTATGCTTATGGACAAGAAAAAGATTCTACAAGTAAAGTAATATGGATGCGAAATACAAGTTTCTATTTTGTGAATTCTTTTTATTTTGGTGATAATATGGTGGCTGATTCCCATCGTTTACACAATATGGGAGCTGAGGTTAAATTAGGGATTGTTCGTTACAAGAATGTAGGATTAACTTTGTTTACTGGATTTACCAGGTTAAAAGTCAACGATACGCAAATGATAGGAAATGTAAAAAATTCTAGACAAATAAAGGGAGGAGCATCTGTTTTTTATCAAGTAGATGTAACTGAAAAAAGCACGGTTAAACCTGAAATTGGAATTTATGATACCTCTTTTGCTTCTTCTGGCCCAGGTGTTAAAATTAAATCCATGTCTGGAACAGGACTTTTAATCGGTGCTGATTATCAATACAAGGTAGAAAAAGGATTTCGAGCAGTTGTAGGATTACATTATCATTGGAATAATTACAATGTTAGAACAGCACCTGAATATAAAAATTATTTTGAACAAGCTAAGTACATCCAACTATCCGTGGGATTTAATTTTTAGTTGAAAAGAGAATAACTGAATTAGTTATTCTCTTTATTCCTCTCCTTGAATTTTTTTCAAAGCGCGATTCAGCGTTCGTGTGGTGATACCTAAATAGGATGCCATATCTTCTTTGGAGATATCCACTTGGTTTTTTTCTTGTAAGTGTAATAGTTTTTCTAAAGCGTGTTCAACGGTATATAGTTGTTGAAAAGAAGCTCGTTCACTCGTGTGATAAACGCGTAATGCCTCTACAGAGAGCAATACGTTATTGAAGGTAATATCCGTTTTGAGTAAGTGATCAAAAATAGATAACGGAATAACATAAGCCTCAACATAAGATAAGGCCTCTACTGAACATAAACACGGCATTTTTCCTAAATACTCAATTTCTCCCATTATTTCTCCTCGACTTAAGAACTCTGGTATATATTCTTTCCCATTTTCTTCCGTGATATAACACTTGGTTATGCCTTCGCGAATCACAATAATTTTTGTGATTTGTTCTCCTTGCGTGAGTAAGGTATCTTTTGGACTGTATTGGATTAATTGTATTTTATCAGCTATAATGTCTTTATGCGCAATCGATTCAATATAGGATAAAAAATCAAGATTTATTCTTAACATATATTTATCATTAGAAGGACAAATGTCCTAGAATAGATTTTAATTAATTTGGACTTTTGTATTGTTCAAATGTAAAGAATTTAATCTTAGCGATGTGTTGTGTTAAGATAGATTTAAACATATAGAACACAAACAAGACAAGCAAAGATACAAGTTATTTAAAAACAGAAGAAGTGTGTGTAAGTGATAAAAAAAATCTTCTGTTTTTAACGTATAAAATATCGTGTTGATGTGTACTTCGGTACACTCATAACTTTGTGTTGATTTTCAAATGAGGATTTGAAAAGTAAAAAGTGTGGTTAGATTAAAAAAAGAAGTCCTTTTTTCAGGGACTTCTTTTTTTTTGTTAGTTTGCCCTTTGTTCTTTGTGAAGTTGTAAAATTTATCGATTTAAGAAGAGTTTTTTACTCCTCACAACTTTGCAAAAAAACAAAAAAGCCACTTCACAAAGCCCAACCCTCACAAAACTGGTCTAGCTATTATCTTCAAACCGGATGGGTACTACGCTAAACATCCCCCTTATTTTTGGCGCTTCACTATTAAAAACAAAGAAGCAAATGAAAGAAAGTAAAGCCCCAATTCGACATAATTGGACGTTTGAAGAGATACAAGCCATCTATGATTTACCTATTATGGAATTGGTTTATCAAGCCGCAACTGTTCACAGACAATACCACAACCCGCTTGAAGTCCAGGTAAGTACTTTACTTTCCATAAAAACGGGAGGTTGTCCAGAAGATTGTTCCTATTGTGGGCAGGCTGCTCGTTACCATACGGATATTAAAGTGCAGCGATTGTTGCCTTTGGAAACGGTTTTAACCCATGCGAAAAAAGCCAAAGCAAATGGATCTTCTCGTTTTTGTATGGCGGCAGCTTGGCGTGAGGTACGTGATAACCGCGACTTTGATAAAGTAATTGATATGGTTAAAGGGGTAAATGCATTGGATATGGAAGTGTGTTGTACTTTAGGTATGTTGACTGATGATCAAGCAAAGCGTTTACAAGAAGCGGGATTATACGCATATAATCACAATTTAGATACTTCTGAAAGTCATTATAAAGATATTATTTCTACTCGTACATTTGATCAGCGTTTAAATACGATTAATTCCGTTCGAAAAGCAGGAATTACAGTGTGTTCAGGGGGAATTATTGGTTTGGGCGAAACCAATCAAGATCGAATTTCTATGTTGTTAACTTTGGCAACGATGGAAAAACATCCCGAATCAGTACCAATTAATGCCTTGGCTCGTGTAAAAGGAACTCCGATGGAAGATAGACCGAAAACCGATAGTTGGGAAATGGTGCGTATGATTGCCACAACCCGAATTGTGATACCAACCACGATGGTAAGATTGAGCGCAGGACGACTGGAAATGAATGAAGCTGAACAAGGATGGTGTTTTTTGGCAGGAGCCAACTCGATTTTTGCAGGAGAAGAACAAACTTTGCTAGTTACACCCAACCCTTCGTTGGGTGAAGACCAACAATTATTTCAAAAATTAGGAGTAAAACCAATGAAATTAGTTAAAAAAAAGTAGTAGAAATAGGTATAAGTACCCCTAAATAAAAAAAATAGTAAAAAAAGTCCTTTTTATTGTAATAAAAGGACTTTTTTGCTTTGTATTCCTTTTGTGTGTTTTTAATAAAATATTCTAGTGATAAATTAGATTCATTTAAGATAAAAAGACCAAGAATAGTTTTGTGTTAGTAAATACTTAACTTAAAGTAAGGCGAGAAGGAGAGGAATTTAAAAAGATACATTATGTTAATAAAATGGTAATATTAGCGTTTTTTTAAAATTGTTTCAAGATAAAAGACTGATTTTAAGAGCGCTGTATTTCGAGCTATTCCCTTACTCTAAATATCGATAAAGTATTGTAAATACTGATGATATTTGTCATTTTTACCCCCTAATATATCGGATACTTTTGTACAAGAATAATAATAAAGAAAGACGTCTTTTTAAACTTTAATTTATTGTTTTAACTTTTTTGTTTTAATCTGTTTATTTAATTTGGTTAAAATATGATTTATATTATAAAAATTAATAAAAAAATTAATTGTTAAGGTTTTTTTTATTAAATTAGATACGATGAAAAAAAATATTTAGTGTAAAACAAAAATTAAAAGTAACTGTTGTTTAACCCCTTAATAGACTATGTTATGAAAAAAGTTTTTAAATGGACGTTGGCTGTGATGGTTTCAGTCAGTCTTGGATCATTACTAATGAGTTGTAGTAGTGAAGATGGTGGTAATGAGATCGAAACAAAATCGATTAAATTAGTAAAAGAGGATAATTTAGAGAAGAATTGGATTGCTGCTCATTTTGTTTTTGATGAATCATGTAAAGGTGCCAAGCGAATGGCTTATCAGCTTTCATCCGTTCACATTGAACTCAAAGACAATAAATTTAAAGCTGTAGATAAGTACAGTTTGAGCGAAGACGAAGGTTCTTGGGTATTAGAAGGTGATTTAATTCGCATGTCCAGTGCAAGTATGGGTGAAAATTTTCAATTTAAAATTAAAGAATTAAAAAACAACGAATTGATTGTTGAGGTGCTCAACCATAAAGATTTAAAGGAAATTGAATTAGTATCTTTTGACAAGTAAAATAGTTGAAAAAAGTGTTGTGAAGATAGTAAATGCTTTTGTATGTTTACATAAAGAAGTAAGTCTATGAATACCATTTATTTTATTGTTCACAACAGTGAAAAACAAGGACCCTATTCTAAAAGTGAATTGGTCGGAATCGGAATTAAAGCGCAAACTCTCATTTGGTATGAAGGTTTAGCAAATTGGACGGAAGCAAGATACATCGCAGATTTGCAAGATATCTTTCAGTATAAACCCATGTACATAGAAGGAGGAAATCATACTCAAGTATATGAAGAGAGAATAGGTAATGTGGTTTATCATGCAGATAAAATGCACCTAACGTTATTTACACCTCAAGGTGAAATTTATTTTGAGTATGCGAATTTCGGAGATCGATTGGTATCTTTTATAATAGATCGACTCATCTGCTTGTTTGCCAGTATTGTTCCTATTGTTGGTCCTTGGTTGTACTATGCTATTTTACATTCAACTGTAGAACAAGCAACACTAGGACAACGAGCGATGAATATTCGATGTCTCAGTATGGAAGGTAATTCTATTGATTTCGGACAAGCAACGGGACGCTTTTTTATGTCAATTGTTTCTGGGATAATATTCTTTATTGGTTATTTTTTGTTTTTCGGAAATGACAAAAAACAAACCTTACACGATAGTGTTGCTAAAACGGTAGTGGTGAAGGAGATAGGACGAAAAAATTATAAGTTCTAAGCGAATAAATAATAAAGCTAGCAGATTCTGCTAGCTTTTTTTACGCCTTTTCTGTACTTTGGTAAGGAATGTCGAGATACAGTAGTACATTTGTACGATTCAACGTATAATTATTCCTGTTGGGTGATTAATCTCAACGATTCAGTGAAAAGTGGTTTACTTTTGATAACAAATATGGAGAGAAGTATAGAAAAAAATAATATTGACCAATCGCTGTTTACCAAACATTATCGGCTAGTTGTAATTCCAGCTGTTTTGGTGTTGTATTTGTTTTCGCACTTTTTATTGAATCCCTATGATCCAGAGTGGTATACCACCATTGATGAAGATGGTTTTTTACAATCGGGAATTATGATTTTAGTGTATTGTACTCTGATTAGCGAAATCAGTTTGCGATTAAGTCATGCACTCAACAAAGTATTGCCTTGGACAAAATCCGCCGCCTGGCGTGTGATAGTTCAATTAGTGTTGTTGATTCTCTCTATCTTTATTGTGTATTGTTTACTCAATATTGCTTACTTGGTTTGGATACCCTATGAACCGGGAGAAATATTGGATTTAGAAGCGAAAATAGACATTTGGCAATCGCTGTTGATTAGCATTAATACTGGAATATTTATTAGTGTGATTCACACGGGTTATTTTTTAATTAAAAACTGGAAAAACTCTATGATGGATGCAGCTGAATTAAAGTTAAAAGCAGAACAATTGGAACGCATTGCAAGTCAGGCAGAATTAGAAACGCTGAAGATGCAATTGGATCCTCATTTTCTGTTTAATAATTTTAGTACGTTATCAGAATTAGTGATTGAAGATCAAAAAGTAGCTGTGAAGTTTATTGACCATTTGGCTTTAGTGTATCGATATATGCTCTCCAATGTTCGAAAAAATACCATTAGTTTAAAGGAAGAAATCAGTTTTGTAGCCTCCTACTTCTACCTGATTAAGGAGCGTATGGGACAAAAAGTAGAATTGATTATTGAAATTCCAGAAGCAGTTCAGCATACACATGCAGTAGCACCTATAGCTTTACAATTATTGGTAGAAAACGCAGTAAAACACAATACGGCATCCAAAGAACATCCGCTAATTATTCACATGGAAGTGGTAAATGAATACGTGGTGGTGCGCAATAATTTACAAAAACTGGTTGTTGAACTGCCTTCATCTAAAGTTGGATTAGACAATATCATTGATCGCTATCGTTTATTGAGTCAGTTGGATGTTCAAATCAGTAGTACAACAGAAGAATTCTTAGTTAAGTTGCCTTTGTTAGCGATTAGAGAAAGAAATTATACGAATTAAAAAATAGGGATATGAATGTATTGATTGTGGAAGATGAGGAACGCAATGCGAATAAACTTATGCGTCTCTTGCATCAAATTGATGCTACTATAGTGGTTTTGACTGTAGTTGAAGGAGTACAATCGGCGGTAAATTGGTTGCAGACCCATGCAAATCCAGATCTCATCTTTATGGATATTCGCCTGGAAGATGGACTTTGTTTTGAAATTTTCGAACAAATTCAAGTAGATACTCCCGTTATTTTTACAACTTCTTATGATGAATATGCCCTAAAAGCATTTAAAGTGAATAGCATTGACTATTTGATGAAACCTGTTCAAGAAGAAGATTTGATTCAAGCGTTAGCGAAATATAAAAGTTTGAATCCTGCGGGATTGAATGATTCCATCCAACATATTTTGGGTAGTTTGAATAAAAAGGAAATTGTTTATCGCTCGCGTTTTTTAATTCCGTATAAAGATGGATTTAAAACAGTGAAAGTCGAAGAAATTGACTTTATCTATTCTGAATTAAAAATAACGCATTTGGTGTTAAAAGACAAAAGTAAGATTATCATTGGTCAAACGATGGAGGAGGTGGAAGAAGAGTTAGATCCACTTGCTTTTTTCAGAGCTAATAGACAGCATATTTTGCATATTGACAGTATACACAACATTCAAAATTACTACAACGGAAAGTTGAAAGTTACTTTGCTCCAAGATCCCCAGCGGGAGATAATTATCAGTCGAGAAAAGGCCCCATTATTTAAAAATTGGTTGAACTCCTAAAGCTACAGTTGTAGCTTTTTTTTGTTTGTACTCACAGATTAGTCCCGTATTTTCACGCTTCAGTCCTCAATTTTTACGCTTCAAAATAAAAAAAAAGCATCGAAATTCTCTTTTTTTCATTTTTGTTCTGTAATATGAAATTTTATGAATAGAGTTTATAGAAACCTAAGCGTATTGGCTTATGTAGGGCTAACTGTATTTACCTTGCTAACTGCAGTAGGGTGTAAACAAACGTCAAATGATTCGGTAGCCATGGCTGGAAATATTGAAGTGAAAACGGAGGTAGTAGAACGTGGAGATGCTGAAGTAGTACATAGTTATACCGCCTCTTTACAAGGAAAGGTGAATGTAGAAGTACGCGCACAAGCTTCGGGTTATATCAATAAGATTGTAGTCAAAGAGGGAAGTTATGTCAAAAAAGGACAACCTTTGTTTATCATTGATCCACAACCGTATCAAATCAAACTGCAAAATGCAGAAGCAACCTTAAAAGCTGCCTCAGCAGAGTTAGTAAATGCTCAATTAGAACAAGATAAAGTAAAAGCATTAGTTGAAAATAAATTTGTATCTCCTATTCAGTTGCAAACAGCAAATGCTGCTCTAGATAGTGCGAAAGCATTAGTAGGACAAGCGAAAGCAGCTGTTGCAGAAGCTAAGCTTAATCTAAGCTATTGTACAGTAGTGGCTCCTGTTGATGGGTTTTTAGGACGAATTCCAAAATTAGTTGGAAACTTAGTCACAGCGGGCGAAGCAGAACCTCTGACAACCATGTCTGATATCTCGCAGATTTACGCTTATTTTTCCGTAACAGAATCGGATTACTTTGACTTGATAAAGGGAAGCAATGGAGAACAAGAGGTTCTACCGATGGATATTGAACTCAAATTGAGTAATGGGGATACCTATCCATTGAAGGGAAAAGTGGATATGATAAACGGTGAATTTGATAAAGCAACTAATGCGTTAAGTGTACGTGCAGTATTCGATAATCCGGATAAATTATTGAGAAACGGAGGAACGGGAATCGTAAGTTTAGTTGCTAAGAAAAGTGATGTCTTGCAAATTCCGATTGCAGCAACCATGGACTTGCAAAATAAAGTTTTTGCTTATGTACTTGGAAAAGACAATCAGGTGGAACAAAGACAGCTGAAAATTGTGGGTAAGAACTTGCATACTTACTTTGTTCAAGGAGGTGTTGAAAGTGGTGAAGTTATCGTTACAACGGGATTGGATAAAATTGCAGATGGAGACAAAGTTCAACCTTTGAGTACTACTTCCAATAAAGAAATTAGCGCTGTGAAGGGAGAGGAGCAATCAACCCGTGAAACAACGGTTTTATAGTCCTGACACTAATTACAAAAAACAAACAACAATTCAATTTAACAAGGTAATTTCATGCTAAAAAAAATAATTCACAGGCCTGTATTGGCGACCGTGATTTCTGTTATATTGGTAATTTTGGGTCTTGTAGGACTAAAAGAATTACCAGTCCAGCAGTTCCCCGATATTGCTCCACCTAGTGTGGCTGTACACGCATCTTATCCAGGAGGGAATGCTGAAACTGTACTAAAATCAGTGGTTACTCCTTTAGAGGAGGTAATCAATGGAGTAGAGCGAATGACTCACATCGAATCTACTGCAAGTAATGATGGTACAGCAACGATTACAGTCTTTTTTGAATTGGGAACTGATCCCGATCAAGCGGCAGTAAACGTACAAAATAGAGTAGCTCAAGTGCAGGGAATCTTACCAGAAGAGGTAATCCGTGCGGGTGTAAATACACAGAAAGAGCAAAGAGGAATGATTATGGTTATTGACTTAATCAGTGATGATGCGGAGCTCTATGACGAAACTTTCGTTCAAAACTATGCAAGAATCAATGTAGTTCGCGCTTTAAAGCGTATCAAGGGAGTTGGAAACGTGCAGCTATTTGGTGAAAAGGATTACGCGATGCGCGTATGGTTAGATCCTCATAAATTAGCTAATCGAGGATTGACTCCTTCTGATGTTGAACGCGCAATTCAAAGTCAAAGTTTAGAAGTTGCAGCAGGTAACCTCGGACAAAATGCTGGTGGTGCTGTTCAATATACCTTGACTTATCCAGGAAAATATAATACACCCGAACAATTTGAACAGATTGTTGTTCAAGCTGATAATAGCGGTAATGTACTTTATCTAAAAGATATTGCTCGAATCGAATTTGGAGCAGTAGCTTACGATGAGGAAAATAAGGTAAACGGAAATGAAGCGGTTTCTATGGCGGTTTTTCAAACCAATGGATCCAATGCCAACGACATTCAGACGCAAATTTATGCAGTATTAGAAGAGTTGAAACCACAATTGCCGAAAGGGTTGAATTACAATGTGACTTTTGCGAGTAAAACCCAATTGGATGAATCCATCAATCAGGTGAAAACAACCTTAATAGAAGCCTTCTTGTTGGTATTCTTAATTGTATATTTATTCTTGCAAGATTTTAGATCGACATTGATTCCAGCTATTGCGGTACCTGTTTCTTTGGTCGGTACTTTCTTCTTCCTAAATATGTTGGGATTCTCCATCAATATGTTGACCCTCTTTGCTTTGGTACTCGCCATTGGAATTGTAGTGGATGATGCCATTGTTGTAGTGGAAGCCGTCCATGCCACCATGATGATTGACGGATTAAATGCAAAAGAGGCAACATCTAAAGCTATGGGAGAAATTACAGGGGCAATTATTTCCATTACCCTCGTCATGTCAGCGGTATTTTTACCTGTTGGATTTATGACAGGCCCTGTAGGGGTGTTCTACCAACAGTTTGCCTTTACTTTGGCCATTGCCATCTTAATCTCAGCGGTGAACGCCTTGACTTTAAGTCCAGCTTTATGTGCGTTACTATTGAAAAACCACTATACGGAGGAGCATGGAGAAACAAGTAAAAAAGGGTTTTTAGCCCGTTTCTTCTCTAGTTTTAATAGTGGATTCAACGCCTTAACTAATCGCTATGTTGGAGGGATTAAATTTTTATTGAAGCGAAAAGTATTGGGTGCTTCTCTTATTTTGGGATCTATTGTAGGGATGATTCTATTGATGAATATTACCCCTAAAGGGTTTATTCCCAATGAGGATCAAGGGTTTGCTATGTTTGCTTTGTCTTTACCTCCAGGTTCTTCTATTGATAGAACAACTAAAGTATTGAAAGAAGGAGATGACATTATGCGCAAGCATCCAGCGATTAAATCAGTAACCACTATTTCTGGATTTAATATCTTGGGGAATGCAGCCAGTCCAGCTTACGGAATGGGATTCATTGCCTTCAAAGATAGAGCAGAACGTGGAGAAGTAACCGATATAAACGAAATTTTAGCAGATATAAACGGACAGTTATCAACGATTAAAGAAGGAGATTTCTTCGTATTTGCTAACCCAACAGTTCCTGGTTTTGGAGATTTCGATGGATTAGAATTAGTGGTACAAGATCGCAAAGGTGGAACGATTAATGAATTTGCTGATGTAGTGACTCAATTTAATGCAGATTTAAGTGCATCTGATGAGGTGGTACAAGCCTTTACGATGTTTAAGGCAGATTTTCCGATGTATAAGATTGTCGTCGATCCAGTGAAGGCTAAAATGCATGGAGTAGAAGTAAGTGAAATGATGGCTGCCGTACAATTGTTTTACGGAAGTGCTCAAGTGAATGACTTCAACCGCTTCGGAAAACAATTTAAAGTTTTTGTGCAAGGAGACGCCCCTTTTAGAGCGAATGAAGATTCGTTTAAAACCTTATATGTTCACACTCAAAGAGGAGAGATGATTCCAATCAGCTCTCTGGCAAAACTAGAAAAAGTATATGGACCACAAGCAATTAGCCGTCATAACTTATTCAATGCGATTACGGTAAATGGAATTATTAGTCCAGGTGTTAGTACGGGAGATGCCATGGCGAAAGTAGAGCAAATCGCTTCCGAGAAATTACCTACAGGTTATGGAATTGAATGGTTGGGATTGAGTAAAGAAGAAAAACAATCAGGAAATCAGATGATTTTCATTTTTGGCTTGTCTATTTTATTTGTGTATTTCATTCTGGCAGCTCAATATGAAAGTTACATCTTGCCGTTGGTGGTGTTATTCTCTCTACCTGTTGGAATTATTGGCGTATTTGTCGCCATTGGAGCTGTGGGTATTGCCAATAATATTTACGTGCAAGTAGGGCTCATCATGCTCGTCGGGTTATTAGCGAAAAATGCCATTTTGATTGTAGAGTTTGCCGTACAAAGACGAAATGCAGGGCTATCAATTGTTGAGGCAGCATTGGAAGCTTCGCGTTTGCGTTTGCGTCCAATCTTGATGACCTCCTTTGCCTTTGTGGCAGGATTAGTGCCTTTGATGTTTGTACAAGGGTCTTCTGCTCAAGGAAACCACTCCATTAGTATTGGTACGGCAGGAGGAATGTTCTTTGGTGTAGTATTAGGGGTATTTGTGATTCCTGTTTTGTATGTATTTTTCCAATATGTACAAGAAAAGATTTCAGGTGCACCCGTAACAACAGAACAAACTACGGAAGTTTAAAATGAAATTTAAAATGAAGAAATACCTATATATTATACCGGTTGCTTTGACTTTTACTGCTTGTAAGGTGGGGAAAGACTATGAGCGTCCTACGTTGGATACGCCCAACCAGTTTTATGTCAATACGCAGGTAGATAGTACAGCCAATACCTTGGCTGAACTATCTTGGCAACAGTTTTTTGGACAAGAGGAATTGGCGCATTATGTACAATTAGCTTTAAACCAGAACACAGATTTACAATTGGCCATCAAGAATATCGATCAAGTAAATTTGTTGTACAAACAGTCTAAAATGGCGTTGTTACCCAATTTAACCATGCAAGTAGCAGGAACCCATACGGAGTGGTCTAAAAATAGTGAAATAGCCTCAACAGGAGCTTCTCGTATCAGCAAAGATTATACTGCTCGTTTAGATTTATCTTGGGAATTGGATGTTTGGGGGAAAATTAGACGTGAAAAAGAAGCAGCATTAGCCTCTTATTTACAAACACAAGAAGTAAGAAGAGCCATTCAGAATCGATTAGTTGCTGAGGTTGCAACTGCTTATATCAATTTATTGATGCTTGATGAACAATTGCGCATTGCTGAAGAAGGATTGGTTTTGCGAGAAAAAACATTTGCCTTGACGCAAAAGATGTATGAAATTGGAAATGAATCGAGTATTGCTGTTCAGCAAGCAGAAGCACAATGGCTAGAAGCACAAGAGCTACTGCCACAAATTGAACAAGAAATAGCCTTGCAAGAAAGTGCTTTGGGGGTTTTGCTCAACCATTTTCCTCAAAAAATTCAACGTACTGCTTCGATTAATGATTTGCAATTCTCTACGAATTTGAATACAGGAGTACCCGCTGAATTTTTAAGTCAACGTCCGGATATTCAAATTGCGGAACTAGAACTGAAAAAGGCCAATGCAAAGGTAGGAGCCGCTCAAGGAGAGCTGTATCCAAGCTTGACTATTTCTGCTCAAGGTGGACTCAATGCCATCGAAGCTTCTCAGTGGTTTAATACCCCTGCTTCTTTGTTTGGAACCATAATTGGCGGATTGGTTCAGCCTATTTTTCAACAGAAGAAATTGAGAACAGCCTATGAGATTGCAGTAATTGAAAGAGAAAAGGCGGGAATTAGCTTCAAAAATGCTGTTGTTGTAGGCTATGCAGATGTACATGATGCTTTGGTGAAAATAGACAAAATGACTGAAAGAGAAAAAGTAGTACAACAACGCGTATACTTGCTCAATACATCCTTAGATAATATTCAGGTGATGTTTGGTTTGGATAAAGCTTCCTATTTAGAAGTGGTTAATGCGCAGGCATTAGCTTTACAAAGTAATTTGAATTATGCGGAGTTAAAACGCGATTATTTGGCTTCGAAAATTGATTTATACCGCGCATTAGGCGGACACTAATCACTTGTGTTGTGAGGCATAAAAAGAAGCGGATTCCCTCTTTGGTGAGGGAGTCCGTTTTTGTTTTGACCTACTTTCGGTTGACAAGGGAATAAAATGAAAAACCCAGGAGAAAAGAACTTTAAAATCGCGTGATTGTTCGTTATATTTGTAGCTCTTATTGAAGTAAGTTATGAAGAATACAAAAGTTAGAGCGCAACAAATAATAATGACGGTTGGCTGTATTGTTTTTTTGGTTTGGGTGGGCATTCGCGGAATGAATGAACGCGCTAGTGATACACAAGAAACCAGTACAAAAGTAGACGAACAGTTGCCACTTGCTTCAGGAGGAGTACACCTAGTAGATGTTTCAGAGGAGGTGGTTGTCGTGAATCAAGCCTATCCTACACAAGTTGGTGCATCTCCTTCTATTGCTATTCGCGCTGATAGAGGAGGAGAATTACTTCAACTTAAAGTAGATGTAAATGATCGTATTGAGATAGGACAAGAAATTGCCTTTTTACGTGTAGCACAAGGAGATACTCTTGGATTAGGGAAAGTCAATCGCAAAGTTAGAGAAGCTAAAATCCATGTAAAAGAAGAATTAGAACGATTATTAGCCATTGATCGAGGTGAAGATGGATCGGAAGCAAAAGAAAAATATGAAAAACAATATGCTTTGTATAACACAGCTAAAAAAGAAGCTGCGGAATACGAAGAACAGTTGAATAAAATAGCTTCTTCCTCAAATGTGATTTATGTAGAAAAACCAATTAAAGCAACAAGTGAAGGAATCGTAAAGCAAATCTTAGTGGGAGCGGGTAGAACCATTGAAGTGAATCAACCCTTATTGATGATTCAACAAGGGCAAGCAAAAACTATTCAAATTGCAGTAAGTAGCGAGAATTACTTGTTGGTGCGCAATCACTTGAGACAAATTAGAGCGAAGGTCGTTTTTCAAGATCAATCTTCTTTACAGTTGCCTGCTTCAGTTTTAGAATCCTTTACACAGCAGTCGATTAATGAAGACGGGAAAATAGTGATGAGTTTGAATGTGTCTTCTATTCCTAATGTACAGGATATCCGAAGATTAGATTTGAGTATTTTAAATATACCTACCAAAGTAGTGGATGAAAAAGCACTTTTTATGCGTGATACTACATCGTACATTTGGACAGTTAATGCTGATAAAAAAGTAGAGGCAACTCCTGTTGTCGTAGTTAAGAAAGAAGACGGAAAAGCCTATGTACAAAAGGGAAATGCTAGTTGGAATCGCGTATTAATTGGTGATTTAACTACGGTAAAAGAAGGCGATATCGTAGAGTAATAAAAGTCCATCCAGTTTTTCCTCCCTGTAAAATTATACAACATATTTCCAAAATTATGTAATATTCTATCGTATAGGAGTTGATACCTTCGCCCTATATATGAAGAGAATATTAGTCATACTATTTAGTATTTTGTACTTCTTTTTAGCCTCTGGCTTTAGTACATATCAGCACATCTGTAAAGGATTAGTGCAACAGACAAGTATGGCTTTTGCTCAATCGGAAGAACAAAATTGCGCCTTTTGTAGTAAAGAAGGAAAAACAGTCAAAGAACCAAAAAAGAACTGCTGTAAAGACAAAGTCGAAGTTGTAAAAGTAAAGTCAGAAGTACAGCATTCAACCTTTAAGATTCTCAAAGTTTCCTTTTTTGTCGACGCTATTTTGCACCGTTATTTTGGTGCTGTCTATGAATTTGTTGCTGCACCAAAAGAAGTCCTCACTCCCTACTCATATTATCTATATGTAGTAAAGGAAATCCCTTTATACATCAAGCATTGCGTATACAGAATTTGATTGTACAAAACCCGATAAATGTATCTTTCAACCAGTTAGATACAACGAGTTATTGTATAATTAAACGCGTAATTTGAAATGAAATTCAATACAATAGCGTGTGTTGTTTTATGGGGTGTAGCAACTACTGCATCAGCCCAAACCCTTACTTTGGAGCAAACCATAGAACAAGTTACTCAACGCTATCCCCTCATAAAAAGTAAAGAAGCAAAACGACAAGCTTCTATATATGCTACTCAAAATCAAAAGGGACATTATTTTCCTGATTTAACGTTCGGTGCTCAACAGAGTTACGGAACAATTAATGCACAAAATGGACCTCTATATGCCTATGGTGGATTAGGTTCCGCAGCTACTTCTATGCCTTTAGCAGAACAAAACTGGAATGCAGCCTTTGGTTCCCTATATTTTGCCAATGTCAATTGGAATTTGTTTTCATTTGGTAAAACGCGTCAAGCAGTAGCGATGACCAACGTACAGCAAGAAGTGGCACAACAAGACGTAAATCAAGAGATTTTTAAGCAACAAATTAAAGCTAGTGCAACTTACTTTAATTTGCTTGCAGCACAGCGCATTGTTGAAGTACAGCAGCGAAATCTGGATCGATCTAAAGTCTTTTATACAGTAACTGCGGCCAAGGTAAACAGTGGATTAATCGCTCAAGTTGACGAACGTTTAGCTCAAGCCGAAGTGGCCTTTGCAGAAACGACCTACATCAAAGCTTATGACAAGGAATTGGAATGGGAAAATCAATTATCTGATTTATTAGACGTGGAACGTCAATCCTATGAATTAGATTCTTTGTTTTACACCCAACAACCTCTTGTGTTTGAACAAGAATCTGTCTTAGAGCATCACCCTATTTTACAATGGCAAGAACAGAGAGTAAAACAAAGTCAAACGATGGAGAAATTAGTGCATCGCGCTAGTTTACCTCAACTGAATGCCTTTGGAATCATACAAGGACGCGGTTCTGGTTTTGATTGGAATTATGTACAAGATAATACGGCTTTCACTAAAAACTACAGTAATGGAGTGGGAATTGATCGTACAAATTATTTAGTAGGATTGCAGTTGACCTGGAATATTTCTCACTTTTTTCGCACAACATCTAAAGTGAAAGAGCAAGAAAAAATTTCTCAGAGTTTGCAAGAGGAGTACGCTAAAATGGATCGTGAACTAAGCAATCAAGTATTGTTGACAAAAGAACAGTATCAAAATGCTGAAATTATTCTAGCACACAGTACAATTGAAGTACAAGCTGCTACGATTGCTTTTGACCAACAAAAGGCGCTGTATGAAAATGGGTTAAGTGATTTAGTCGCTTTTACTCAAGCTTTATACACCTTACAACGCGCTGAAATTGCTTTTGAAGTGGCTCAAAATAACATTTGGCAAGCGCTTTTAATGCAAGCTTCTGCTCAAGGAGATATTCAACTTTTAATCAACGCTATTCCCAAAAAATAATAGATTATGAATTTAATTCGCTTTGCCTTGCGCAAACCGATATCTATTATGGTATTGGTTATAGGCTTGTTGTTCTTTGGACTCAAATCATCCAAAGAGATTCAGGTAGATATTTTACCTGAGATGAATTTACCTGTCGTGTATATTGCCCATTCGTTTAATGGGTATACACCTCAACAGATGGAGGGGTATTTTACCAAGATGTATGTAAATATGATGCTTTTCGCTAATGGAATTAAAAGCATTGATACTAAAAATACGCAGGGATTAACCCTAATGAAAATTGAATTTTACGAAGGAACAGATATGGGAGAGGCTATTGCTTCTATCTCAGCGCTATCCAATCGTTCTGTTATTTTCTTGCCTCCTGGGGCACCACCGCCTTTTATTATTCGCTTTGATGCTTCTTCTCAACCTGTAGGACAGCTGGTGTTTCGTTCAGAAACAAAAACGAATAACGAATTGCAAGATATTGCCAATTTCGTAGCACGTCCGTTCTTGATTAAAATTCCAGGAATGACAACGGCACCTCCGTTTGGTGGTTCACCGCGTACGATTGAAATCAACATTGATCCCAATAAGCTTCGCACTCATCAAATGAGTCCAGAGCAAATTGTAGAGGCTATTAGCAGACAAAACGTAACCATGCCTTCGGGTAACGTATATGTAGGAGATAAAAACTATTTAACCCCAACGAATAATACGCTAAAAACCGTAGAGGAATTTGGTAGTATTCCCTTGTTTAAAGGACAAGTGGACAATGTGTATTTACGCGATGTCGCTACTGTAAAAGATGGAGCAGATATTACAACAGGCTATGCCTTAGTAGACGGAAAACGCTCAGTATATATCAATATTGCCAAGTCAGGAAAAGCGTCTACTTATGATGTAGTACAACAGTTGAAAAAATCGATTCCTCATATTCAGAATAACCTGCCAGAGGATGTGAAGATTTCGTATGAATTTGATCAATCGGTCAATGTGATTAATGCCGTGAAAAGTTTAATCGTAGAAGGTGTTTTAGGAGCTTTGTTAACAGGATTGATGGTATTGTTATTCTTACGCGATCCTCGAGGAGCGTTGATTGTAATCCTAACGATTCCTATCGCTATTATTTCTTCGGTTTTATTCTTGAAATTATTTGGTCAAACCATCAATATCATGACCTTATCAGGATTAGCTTTAGCTATTGGTATTTTGGTGGATGAGAGTACGGTAACCATTGAAAATATACATCAACATTTTGCCCTCGGTAAGAGTAAGGTTCAAGCCATTTGGGATGCGTGTAAGGAGATTGCTTTTCCAAAGTTGTTAATCCTTTTCAGCATTTTGGCTGTGTTTGCACCAGCTTTTATGATGACGGGAATTCCAGGAGCTTTATTTATGCCTTTGGCTATGGCGATTGGATTTGCCATGACGGTTTCTTTCTTGTTATCTCAAACTTTTGTGCCGATTATGGCGAATTGGATCATGAAATATCATCCAGAGAAACACGCAATTTCAGAAGAAGCCAAAGGATTTGATAAATTCAAGAATCGCATGGTTGCTCAAATTGAGAAGATCATGCCATTAAAGAAAATTATTGCAGCAGGATCAATTGTATTTGCTTTGTTGGCAGTTGCCTTTATGTATCAAAATATTGGAAAAGACGTTTTGCCAACGGTCAATTCGAGTCAAGTCCAAATGCGTATTACTGCACCAGAAGGAACGCGTATTGAACATACGGAAATGAAGGTGAAAAAGTTATTGACTGAATTAGAAGACCTATTTGGCAAAGAGAAAATCGCCATTTCATCTGCCTTTGTGGGGCAACACCCTTCTTCCTTTGCGGTGAGTCCGATTTACTTGTACAATGCAGGTCCGCATGAAGCTTCTATGCAAATTGCCTTTAAAGATTTTAGCGGAAATACAGACGAACTAAAAGATCAAATTCGCCAACGCATTCAGGAAAAATTACCAGAGTTGAAATTGACGTTTGAGCCAATTGAATTGACAGAAAAAATCTTAAGTCAGGGAACGAATACGCCAATTGAGATTCGAGTTTCAGGTATGATGCGCAAGATGAATATGATGACGGCGAATAAACTATTGGCGAAGTTGAATGAAATTGATTATATGCGCGATCAAAAGATGCCAATCTCGATGAATTATCCTGCTTATGAAATCAATATTGACCGCGTTCGCGCTGCTCAGTTGGGATTAGATGCCATGGATATAGCAAAATCACTTGTTGCTACAACAGCTTCATCGCGTTATACCAACCGCAATATGTGGGTAGGAGGTATGATGGGAATTGCCTATGATGTTCAGGTTCAAATACCACAAAACCAATTGAATAGTAAAGAAGAATTAGAAAATATTCCCTTGAGTAAAAATGCAGATCGCCCCGTGTTGAGTGACGTAGCAACCATAACTGAAACCAAGGCATTAGCAGAAAGTTATAACGAAGGAACGATGGGCTATGTAACGGTGATTGCCAATGTACATAAAACTGATTTGAATCGAGCAAAAGAAGATGTAGAGAAGGCTATTGCAGAGTTGGGAGAATTGCCTAAAGGTGTAAACGTAGAATTAATGGGAATGGCTCCCGTATTGGATGATACGATGCAAAGTTTAGCAGGCGGATTATTAGTAGCAATTGTTGTTATTTTCTTAATGTTAACGGCTAATTTCCAATCGTTTAAAGTGTCTTTTGTTATTCTAACTACAGTGCCATTTGTTATGTTGGGATCCTTGTTATTGCTAAAAGCCACAGGATCAACGGTGAATCTACAGTCTTATATGGGAATTATTATGTCGGTTGGAGTATCCATTGCCAATGCCGTACTCTTAATTAACAACGCAGAGACCTTGCGCAAAATAGGATGGACGGCTACAGCCGCAGCGATTGAAGCGACGAAGCTGCGTATACGACCAATTGCCATGACAACCTTGGCTATGATTGCCGGTATGTTGCCAATGGCAATCGGACATGGGGAAGGAAGTGAGCAAGTAGCACCCTTGGGAAGAGCTGTAATTGGAGGTTTATTAGCTTCGACAATTTCTGTATTGGTGATTTTACCGATGGTATTTGCCTGGGTGATGAATAAAGTAAACAGACAATCCCCGTCCTTAGATCCCGAAGATACAGAAAGCATTCACTATATACCGACTGAAAACAAATAAGAATCATGAAAAGAATATATATCACCCTACTTAGTTTAGTAGTACTTACTGCCTGTGCAGATAAGAAAACAACAGAAACAGAAGAGAAAAAAGGCGACGCTACGATGATGTCCGGAATGAATAACACAGAAACTGTAGTTATCTCGAAAAGCAATCCCATCGTTCCCCTGCAATTACCTGGAGAGTTAAGAGCAGATCAACGTACCGAATTATTTGCCAAAGTCAATAGTTATGTCACTGATTTGCGCGTAGATATTGGAGATCGCGTAAAAAAAGGACAGGTTTTAATGGTTTTGGAAGCGCCAGAAATTCAAGCCCAAGTTTCCAATGCCCAAGCGAAATGGAAGGCACAAGAAGCTATGTACATTAGTACAAAAGCGACCTATGATCGTACCTTGAGAGCCAACGAAACAGCAGGAGCCATTGCACCTGATTATTTAGAGCAGATTACAGCCAAAATGCTAGCTGATAAAGCACAATTAGCAGCGACTAAATCCGTTTATGAAGAGATGCAAAACATCGATCAGTATTTAGTCATTCGCGCGCCTTTTGACGGTGTAATCACAGATAGACAAGTAGATAAAGGCGCTTATGTAGGGCCGATGAGTAAAATCCCCTTGTTGATTGTAGAGGACATTCACACCCTGCGTTTAAACCTTTCTATAGCAGAAGCCAATACTCCCTATATCAAAGAAGGTGATACTGTAAAATTCAAGGTAAGAACCTTGCCTCAAAAAGAATTTGCAGGTACGATTACTCGAAAAGCAGGTAGTTTAGATTTGAAACTGCGCGCGGAGCAAATTCAAGCGGATATCAGCAACAAAGAACAGTTGTTAAAACCCAATATGATTGCGGATGTAACCTTGCAATTGAAAAGAGAGGAACCGAGTTTCTTTGTACCCAAATCCGCTTTAGTGGAGAGCAACCTAGGCGTGTATGTCATTGAAGTAAGAGAGGGAATTGCCTATCACGTCAAAGTAACCAAGGCAAGAGTAATGCCGATGATGGTGGAAGTCTTTGGGGAGTTAACGGAAGGAATGCACCTATTAAAAATGGCAACAGAAGAAATTATACATGAACAAAAATTGAAATAAGAAAAATGAAAGCACAACGAATTAAAATCGCAGCGATGTTAGGACTAAGTGTATTAGCTATCGCTTGTGGAGAAAAGAAACAAGGAGATAAGCAACAAGCAGAGGCTGCTTTAGAACAAGTGAAAGAAGAAATGAATCACAAGATGGGTGGAGACGTTGCAGCATCAGGCCAATACAAAAAAGGAGATGTTGTTCCCAAAGAACTTGTTTGCATGGTGAATGATGCATTTATGGGAAAAGAACAACTCAAAGTAGAACATGAAGGAAAGGTATATTACGGTTGTTGCGCCATGTGTCAATCTCGTATTCCAGAAGATGAGACGGTACGCGTAGCCAAAGATCCATTCACTTTAGAAACAGTGGATAAAGCCGATGCTTATATTGTCATGATCGGAGACAACGGGGAAGTGGCTTATTTTAAAAATGAAGCCAATTACCAACAATTTGTAGCAGAAGCTCAGGTTAATTAATTTGTTCCATAGGGAAGTAGTTCCTGCTTCCCTATATTTTTTTTTACTATGGATAATGATTGGATTGTATATGTGAAAAATATGGTTTGCCCTCGGTGTATTACTGTGGTGCAACAAGAATTGTTGAAAGTTGAGATCAATGCAAAAGCGGTACAATTAGGAGAAATCCAACTGGAAAAACCGTTGACCAAGTTGAAAATGGAACAGCTTAAAATACAGTTACTTCAAGTGGGATTTGAAGTGTTAGATGATCCCAAACAGATTATTGTTGAACAAGTGAAAACGAAGATTATCGCTTATGTTCAAAATAAACAATACTCTCATTTGAATTTATCCGATTATTTGACAGCTACCTCTTCGTTAAGCTATGCGCGAATTGCTCGATTATTTGTCGCTCATACGACGTTGACCATTGAAAAGTACTATATCTTACAGCGCGTTGAAAAAGTAAAAGAACTAATTTCTTATTGTGAATTATCGCTAGATGAAATAGCACAACAATTGCATTACAAAGATGTGAGTCATATGAGCAAACAATTTAAAAAAACAGTGGGAGTAGCCCCTTCTGTTTATCGAAAGAATCAACAGTTTGAACGAAAGTTTTTAGATCATATTATTACTTAATTACTTGATTACCGAAGGTTGTGCAAATACCTTCAATAGATTGCTAGTTTGTTGACGAAAAGAGTACCTTGGACAGTCCTCTTTTTATTTTACTGTGATTTGTCCTGTTTTTGCTCCGATACCGCTTCATTCTCTACCTGAACAATGTCCTACTTTTGTTTAACTAAAAAAGAAGATTAGGATGAATACAATACTACAACTTATCGGCTATTCGATTTTTATCGGCGTAAGTGCCACAGTTTTTATGGATGTCTATGCTCTTATACTCAGAAAAGCATTTCAAATTCCCTCGCTGAATTACGCCTTTTTAGGGCGATGGATTGGTCATTTTAAACAAGGTGTTTTCCGTCATTCTACTATTATGCAAGCAACACCAATACAAGGAGAAAAAGCAATTGGCTGGACAGCACATTATCTCATTGGCATTACCTTTGCCTTTTTTCTTTTGCTAATTTGGGGTGTAGAATGGGTGAGTCAGCCAAATTTGGTACCTGCCTTATTAGTTGGCATACTAACTACTGTAGCCCCTTTCTTTATGATGCAACCTGCATTTGGCTTTGGAATTGCAGCCTCTAAAACTCCACAACCCCAAACTGCTCGTATACGAAGTTTAATGACACATACTATTTATGGAATAGGATTGTATTTGGGGGGCGTTTTATTACAGCTGTTACTTGTGTGATAAAGAGAAATAACAAAGAGAAATAGCAAGAATCAAAAGTTGTTATTATCTTTAAATTAAACAATGGAAAGCATGAAAAGTGAAGATAATATCAAGGAAATACAGACGCTTGACGATTTTAAATCCCTGTATTTTGCAGATCAAGAAGGCAATATTGTATGTGAAGAATGCTGCACCCTCGCTTATCAAACGGGAGTAGGGTTTTTAGAAATTTTCACCCTTGAAAATCTGTCCCAATTACCCACGTTTACAGCAGGAAAGCAAACGCGTAAGCAGTTTTATACGATGATACTCATTACACATGGACAAGTAGAAGAGGTAATTGGGTATACCAAACATACTTTTACTGCAGGAGATATGTATTTTATAGGAGAAAACCAGTTACACCAGATTCAACAATGGAGTGAGGAGGTAAAGGGATTCATGTGTTTGTTTGATTCTGATTATTTTTTGCTGTGTTTGAAACATCAAATTAAACTCAATAGCTTTCCGTTTTTTCAATTCGGACAAAAACCTGTGGTGAACTTGGCTGAGCGAGAAGTGGTGATGATGGAGCACTTATTTTGGAAATTGAACAATGAAAAATGTCAAAAACAAACCTTCAATGACGATTTACTCGTACGTATGTTTTTGAATATTATTCTATTAGAGGCAGAGCGAATCTACAATCACAAAAAAGTAGAAACCCCATTTGTACTATCTAGAAAAGAACAATTGGTGGCTCGTTTTCAACTCTTGGTCAATCAGAAAATTATAACAATAAAGCAGGTCAGTGAATATGCTGATTTACTTCATGTACACCCTCATTATCTCAATGATGTAGTCAAAGAAATTACCGGGCATCCAGCCAGTTATTTTATTCAAAAACAATTGGTAGATGAAATAAAGTCTCGATTGATACAAACTAGTGATACGGTAGCAATTATAGCCGCTGATCTGAATTTTACAGAAGAGTCCTATCTCGGGCGATTTTTTAAAAAACATGTTGAACTGACTCCTATTCAGTATAGAAAAAAACACAAACAGCATTAGTCTTTCTTCGCATTGTTACTTAGCTGTGATATGTTAGGTTTTACAAGCAAAAAGTACGCATAGAAACATAAGATAAGAACGTATTTTTGAAGTGGATGAAACAGTTATTTGTTTATACTTGTTTCTTTTTGTTGAACTAGTTGTTTTTTCATTTATCTATGGACTAATAGCATTTTTTTACGTTAAGTTTAGGCACAAGGCAGTTGTTTTGTGCCTTTTTTGGGTTTTATAAATATAAAGTGTTGTAAATTTTGGTTAATATGTTCTTAATGGTACATTTGCATCAAATTTTTAAAAACAATGAAAAACGCATTTTATATTCTATTTTTGATTGCCCTGGGAACAGCCCAATCGTTTGCACAAAGTATTAAAAACTTTAATCTTTTAAAAGGAGAAAAAGAAGTTGAGGTTATTTTTAACTATGACAATCTTCGTGTACAAAAAGAAAATTATACAGAAGAGGAGTATATCAAAAAACATAGTGCTAACTTGGAGAAAAAAGCAAACGGATCAAGTGCGGATTGGAAGGTAAGTTGGAATCAGAGTAAAGAAAACGCATGGCCTGCTAAATTTCTCTTTGAAGCTAATATGCACAGTAAATACAAGGTGAAATTTACTAGAAATGCCCCTAAGTCAAAGTATGTTCTATTGGTAGATGTTTATTGGATTTATTCTGGATGGGACGCAGGAGTGATAAATCAACCAGCAAAGGTGACTACTGTGATAAAACTTGTACCTAGAGAAAATTTGACAGAAGTATTGGCACAGCTTATGTTTAATGAGATTAAAGGAAACCAATTTGCTAACTATAGTAATGAAGTTCGAATTAGAGAAGGATTCGCTAAAACTGGTAAAAAATTTGGGAAAAAAGTTGTAAAGTACTTGAAATAAAATAGATAGTAAAAAGGTTTAGTAAACGGTACTAAACCTTTTTTTTTGCTATAAATCATAAATTCTTTAAATCAATTTTTTTAACGATAAGCGGTAACTTACAAAAATAAACCTTAATAGGATAGAAGTAAAAATTAGTTTTATCTTTAGATGTGCTACCAATAAAAACAATGTTATGGAAAACTTTCTGCTATTAGATCAAACAAATTTAGATGCTTCTCATATTTGTTGTGCAATTTCAGACACCAAATGCAAAGAAGGTTATCAGTTAAAGAAAGATTGGTTGAAGAGAGAATTGGAGCACGGTTATGTGTTTAGACGATTGGATGCAAGAGCGAAAGTATTTATGGAATATGGACCTGCAGTATCAGGATGGGTTCCTATCCAGGCACCAGACTATTTGTTAATTAATTGTTTCTGGGTTTCGGGTCAGTACAAAGGGCAAGGTTACGCGACACAATTGTTACAATTGGCGATTGATGATGCCAAGGAAAGAGGATTTAAGGGATTGGTGACGGTGGTTGGTACCCAAAAATTTCACTTTATGAGTGATACTAAATGGTTGTTGAAACACGGTTTTATCACAGTAGAGAAAACGAGTTATGGCTTTAGTTTGTTAGTTTTAAAACTAGAAAAAGAGGCAGAAGACCCTCAATTTAATGCTTGTGTACAAACGGGAACTTGCCAAGAAACAACGGATGTAACAGTCTATTATTCTAATCGTTGTCCCTTTGCAGAATTACACGTTCAACATATTTTGAAAGAAACAGTAAAAAAACGCAATTTATCCCTGACTATTGTCAAGTTAGAAAATAAAGAACAAGCCCAACAAGCACCTAGTCCTGCTACGATTTTTAGTCTGTTTTATAAAGGAAAATTTTTGACAACTGATATAAGTATTTGTTTAGATAATCGCTTTGATAAAATAGTAGAAAAGCAAGTAAGCAACTGGAAATGAGAGTAAAAATATCGATTTAGATGTGAAAAGGGGAATGTCTTCCACTCTACAATGTTTGTTTTTTTAGTATATTTAAAGAAATGAAAAAATAAGCATGGATAGATTAATTATTGACTGGCAACAAATGCCTACCTATAATACGGTTATGGCAGTTGCTACAGGAGCAGCTTTATTGTCTTTAGCAGCGATGGGGAAAAGTCTAATTCACAATAGCAAAGTAAATCCAAAAGGATGGGCGATGAATTTGTTTACGCTGGCCCTTATTTTAGTTACAACAGGATTGCATATGACAGTAACCTGGCCTTTAGCCAAGTATTTTCCCTTCGACAATATCATCTTTGGAGAACCTTCCCTAGTTTTAGGTGCAATGTTGTTGCCAATTGCCTATTACTTTTGGAAAAATGAGAAGGAAATTATGGAGCGAGAAGATCGCATGCAATTGGTAGCTTCTAATTTTCGGCACTATAAATATTTGATGATTGGAATAGGATTAGGGATGATCGGTATTGCTTTTGCAGGTGTGATTTATCAATTGTTCGCTGCGCCAAAAGAAGAACCGATATCCGGTATGTTTGCGGACTATCCCATGTTTGAAGCCGTTTGTATATCGCTTGTTTATGCAGGAATAGGAATAGCTGCAAGTATTACACCTACTATACTTGAGAAATTTGCTCAAGGTACTTACTTTACAAGCTTTTCCAAATTCGGCTATTTTTTGATCGTTTTAGTTGGATGGGTTTGGTTGCTTTTTGGAGCATTGAATTATTTTACCCATGTAGGTTTGATTGTGAATACAATGACATAATGACAACTCAAAATAAACAGAAGGATATCATCTTGTGATATCCTTTTGTTTGTTTTCGATATCCTATTAAAATTAATAATTTACTGCATAGTATCCCATGAAATCAGGAATAACACCTTTTTCTATCGCTTGGTTATATACTTCAGGTTTCGCAAAAATAAGAGAGAAACATTGATCTGAAGGAGGAAGTTCATAAAAGAAGTAAGTTGATTTTTCTTTTTCTAATATCGGGTTTATGACAAGGTCAAAAAAGCTTGTTGGACTTTCATCTAATTCAAAGGAATCAACGTCTACATCAATGGAGTAACGATTTCCATTTAGAGTGATGAGAATTTGACTTTCTAGTATTTCAAACTGAAAATCGGGGATAAGACGTTGGATAAAATCCAATACATCTTGTAAGAGGTCAAGACCACTATAAGCTGAATCAAAGCCATATTGTGTTAAACAAGTGCCATAATAGGGAGCAAATGTACAAGCTTCAAGCGTTTGTATTAACTCCTCTTTGTTTACATAAGGACTATCAAACCAGTTGATTCCTTCTAATAGTTCAATGTAGTGTTGAACTCCCTTTTCAAAATTGTTTTTGTACTTATCCATCGATGTTGTATTGTAAAGAATTAAATTCTAGTTGTTTGTAATTAGTACAAGATATAAAAATAGAATCGAACAAACTACTGTATTTTATCCTAGACGTATAAAAGTTGATTGGTCTAAAATGGAGGGATTAAGACATAAAAAAGAGAAATAAATTATTATTTCATAAAAATTGAATTTTTTTAGGGTATTTTTAAAATAGATGAGCTTGTATATCAAATAACCAACCTAGTAGTAAATAGGGTAGATTCAACAAAGTTAATACCAAACAGCACAAAGAGTACCCCCTATCATTTCAATAACAAATTCACTTTAAGTTGTATTCTATCGTATTCTTCATCCGTAAAAAATACTGCATAGCAGGCTAACATGATAAAAGAAAAATTATCGATGCGCATAAAAATTAAGATTCCCAAGTGAAGGAGAATCCCTAAGAACAAAACCGATACTCTTGTTTTATTGCACCAAACCAGTAAGGGAAAAAGCAATTGAAAGGCAATAGTAAACCAGGTCAATCCATATACGACAAAGGGAAAGCTCGTGATATATTCATTGATTGTATAGGCTGAAAAGTCACTAGAGTTTAGGATATAGTATAGGGCTGTACCATTGAGCCATACCTCTCCTTGAAGTTTGTGTAAGCCGGCAAAGAGATAAACAAGACAGATTTGAATGAGGATACCCAGAATACAAATATTCGTTAGTTTTTGTACATAGTAATTGGATGTCAATCCCCATTTTTCTGTTAGTTTCGTATACCTTTTACACAGACTTTTGGATTGAATAAAAAAGAAAAAGGGGAGAAGGGCGGTAATAATGTTGTCTCCCCCATCTAAAAGAAAGATATTCCTAAATTTGAAGATAAATAATAAGAAGAAGAGTAAGACGGCTGATAGTATTGTACAATATCTTGGTAGGTTTCATAGGAAACAATTCCTTGATGGTCAAAGATAAAAGCTCGATTACTGTAAAAGGTGATAAAGTCTTTTAGTAAAGCAAAACCCAATAAAAGACGCAGTGCGATAATACCTGTAGTTCGATGTTCCATTAGTCGTTGATTAATAAGAAAAGTTTATTTAATTCACTATAGTAGGTGGTATAGGTCTTCGCTTGGTGAATGTCTTCATTGAGTTGGTCATCAACAAGGTACAATTGGACAAAAACAGAATCCTTGGGGTGTAGTTGTTTGCTGAACTCCTTTTGATTCTTAAAGACTATTTTGGCATAGTTAACTATCGATTCTAGCCCTTGACTCTTATGTGGACTCGTAATGTTTACTTTGCTATTTTGCAAGTGTATAATATCGTTAAAACAGTCAGAGAAGTATTTTTTCAACCGTTGATCAATAGAGAAGAATGTTGAAAAACTCCGCGTTCTAATGATTTGTTGAATATCAATAAAGTCACTTTCCCACGTAGCCGTGTAATATTTGACGAGAAAATAGTGATTTCCCTTTGGAGGATTCGGTGAAAACATACTCCAATTTTGCTCAAAAAAGGGCAAAGCGTATTTCTCTTTTAAGTGTTTAATACAGGTTGATTCAACGTATTTTAGATCGTAAATCTGAACGAGTAGAATAAAAGAAAAATAGAAGAATAACAGTAGTTGTAAAATAATGCGATACATGTTTTTCATAACCGTAAAAAATAAAATCCATAGCTATAAAGATTCAATATAGTTGAGGTAGACTCCTCCGTGTTGGAAAAGTTGGTGAGAGCAACGTATAAACTGTGTTACTTATAAATAAATGAATGGTATCGATTTCACAGTATACCATTTCGCTTGAAAAACAAGTAGGTCAATAGTAGAATACAAGAATAAAAGGAGCAAGGTCTATTCCTAGACCTTGCCCTTTTTCGTTTATCTTCTAGGGATAAACGGTTCTAATGTAGTTGCATTAGCAGTTGCAGCCGTATTGCGGCTTTCTCCTGTAATGGTTGTACTTTTTTCACCAGTTAATGCTGTTTTTGAACCCATTCCAATGGAATTAGCACTACTGAATCCGATTAGAGTAACAAATGCGAATGCTACTCCAAGAAAAATTGACTTTTTCATGGTTTAAAAATTAAAATGTTAATAAATAATACTTGTATTGCTCTTGTTTAGAAAAGCCTTTGGATGTGAATAATTGCATTGGATCTTTTTTTTTCAATAAAGACTAGGAATGCAAATGCTGATGTAAGGTGAAAACATCATCTGAGATTGAGATGATACTGTAATTGAATAAAACGCAGGTGAAATACCTTGATTTTGTTTTTTAAAAGTAGTTGAAAAAAAAATACCAACCAATCATTTTTTATTAAAAAAATATTAATTATTTGAGTATTGTATTTAATAAGTGTGTTTTATTTGAATATTTTTTATTTTTAAGAAAAAAAAAGGGCCATGGATATTCCATTTAATCGCATTAGTTTAGTAGTTTCTATTGTGTATTAACAATGAAAGAACTGAAAAAGAAAATTAGCTTGATTTTGATGCCTTTGATACGTCTTACTTTAGTAGTGATTATAGGGTATTCTTTTGTGCATTGGCTATTGTTCATAGAAATTAACCTCCTCCTTAGAGAAGATGTTTACCTGATACTATTACCAGTAGTCATTGCTGCCACTGTGCTGTACTTTTTTTTGCGTCCTAAGCTTAAACTGTTCCAGTTTAAAAGTGAAAAAACAGTGGGATTTTATTGTGTTGTTTTTACGGTTGCAGTGATTGTTCCTACGATATTTGCCCAAAAGTACCTTAGTAAGGCATTAGGGAAACGAACGGATGTAGAAGAGGTATATCAAATAGAAGATGCTCCTTTCTCCAAATATTATACAGTTAATCGATATCATATTGATACTAAAAAGGTAGGGTGGTATACAAAAACAATAATATCAGGAAAAACGAGTACAGAGTTGTTTTTTGATGCTTACGTTGTATTTCCAATCGTCAAGCAATTTACAGAGAAGCCAAGTGAAACACATGTATACTGGCTAGGGATGAAATATCAAAAATATGGAATGAATCCCAAGGATAGTCGTCAGAAAAAATTGATGATTCAACGCTTTATGCGAGAAATACAATATGATTTTAATTTAACAGATTTTAGAAGCTTTACTTTTTTGGAACGACTAGATCACTCCCCTGATCGAAAGAATTATGTTGCTGCTTTGCGTAATATAGGGCATCCTAAGACAGATAAAGCACTGATCTTACAACCCCATTTTGAACCTTTTCAACAACGTACCACTCATTTGTTGTTGTGGTTTTTTATTTCTTTAGGTGTAGGATTTTTCGTTTGCTTTGTCTTTGTTTATTACGCTAAGTTAAAACGAGGAAAGTAATGCCTACGAGTAGACAAGTCTTTAAAAGGTAAAGTCTTGTAAATCTTCAAAATGGGTAAGCATGCCATTGGCTTGCATGATTTCTCGGTTGGAAGTGCCAATACCGATAAACTCGAGATTTAAATTTTTTGCTGTAAGTAAGTCCCATAAACCATCTCCTACGGCAATGATCCGATCAAATTGCGAAGTGCTGTAATATTGTTTAGCGTTATGAATCGCTTGATTGACAATGTTTTCTCTCTCTTCAATTGTGTTAGAAGCAACAAGTTGGAGCGGATTAAAGGAAACGCCAATGCGATTGAGTTTTAATGTAGCTGGTTGATACAGTGAACCCGTTGCAAAGCACACTCCAAAATCAGTGTGCAGTTCGAGTTTTTCTATTAGTTTTTTTGCTCCATTTATTTCTAGAATGGTCTCTTGTTTTATTTCTTCGTATAAAAAGGTTTCAAATGTATGGAGGGTAGCAGGTAAAAAGGGATTTCCCGTACTCGATTCGTAAATGACTCTAGCAATGTGTAAATCTGTGTGGTGTTTGTAGGTGGAGAACGCATCGTTAAATGTGCTTACACCGATGGATTGTAATCCTTTTTTGAATGCCATTTGATGAAGGTGTACAGTGTTTGTTAAGGTGCCATCAATATCGAAGACAATGAGGTTCTTTTTTTGCATTGCTATTGTATTTAGACGTTAGTATAGGGTTACTTATCTTGTGCACTAGAAGATTGAGCGGCTTCGGCTTCTTTTCGTTTGTATTTTAATCGAAGGAGTTTTCGTTCTATATCCATCATTTCTTCATTGACTTTTTGAATGTGCGAATAGATTATAAAAGGGAGTGTCAAACTAAACACAATAACCATAGAAGTAAAGGCTTCCCAATAGCCCATCGTTTCAGCCATAGAAGGACGACCTCCTTTTGAAGGAATCCCAGGTATTAGGAAAGCACAAAGCACAAGAAAGGGAATGGGAAATAATGCATTCCATTTTGTACGGGGCAACTTAGCTAATTGTTCTCGAAGTTGTTTCTCTTCTCGGTCAAGTTTTAAAAGTGTATTCATCGAGTATAAATTTGGCGTGAATGAAAGACATTTTACGTGTTTGTATCGATAAAAAAGCGAAGATACACATAAGAAAATCCTAGAGGAAAGGTAGAATTAAAACCCAAGATATCCAAAAGGATTAAGCGAGGAAAATCTGCTGATTCCTCTAGTATTTAATCTCAATCATTATTCAGTTGTAGAAAAAGAAACGTACGCGTTTACGCTCTCGTAAAAGTTAATTATCTTAGCTTTTAAACAAATAAAAAATGAAACACTATCTTATACTGATTATTTTACTGTATTGTACAACGGGAATAGCACAAGATAGCTATGCGAAATTGGTGAGTCAAGCAGAGAACTTAGCAGAAAAAGAAGAGGAGGCTAGTAGTAAAGAGGCTTTATCGCTTTATAAAAAAGCCTTTACCCAATTTCCAGATAGTATTGAAGTTGGTGATTTATACGAAGGCGCCATTCTCGCTGCATCTCTTCATGACAAAGACGTAGCTTTTGCGTATTTGAATCAACTTTTAGGGGATAAAAAAGACGGAAATGGATTTCCAGGATGGATGAATATCACACACGAAGACGCTATAGAAGAATGTAAGAATTTACTAGATGATCCGCGATGGAAGGTTGTTGTACAAGAAGCAAATAAACGCAAACAAGCTTTTGATCTCATTTTAGAAAACGAAGAAAAAGATTTCTTTCAAACGAAAAAACAAGTCGATTACACTTCAAAAAAAGGTGTAGAACGATATGATCAATTAAAGAATAGCAATCCTTATTTACCAAAGGAGCAACGCAATTATTCGATTGGTTTTCAGCTGAACGATACCACGAAAACCTCCTATTACGTTCATTTACCCCAAAATTACAATCCCAATAGATCATATCCACTGTTGTTCTTTTTACACGGTGCCGTTCGATACAGCCCTTTGCTCGACTTTCAAACCCCCGAAATGAATTTGGGAGGTTGGAATCGCTATTATACCAAATACGCCAATCAATATGGTGTAATTCTCGTTTTTCCGAGAGCAAATAAGCAGTACAATTGGATGACTTCAGACGAAGGATTCTTTATGATTCCCGCGATACTGAAGGAGATTAAAAGCGCAATTAATGTCAATGATGATAAGGTATTCTTAGCAGGACATTCGAACGGAGCTACGGGAGTTTTCTCTTATTTGATGAAGAATGCAACGCCTTTTGCAGGATTTTACGGATTTAATACGCAACCTAAAGTATTTACTGGTGGTACCTTTGTAGAAAATGCTAAGAATCGAAATTTTATTAATTTCTCAACGGATCAAGACTATTATTATCCTCCCAATGCCAATGATGATTTTACGGCTTTGATGAAACAAGTAGAGGTTGATTATCAAGAAGTTCGCTATGAAGGATTTCCTCATTGGTTTCCACAATTTGATGAATCAGAACCCGCTTATGAAATTCTATTTACCGATTTGATGCAGCGAAAAAGAGAAACATTCCCTTCTTCTTTGACTTGGGAGTTTGATGATGAGGCAAATGGCAATGTGGATTGGTTACAAAACATCAAATTAGATACTGTACAAACGAAAGCAAGTTGGCACCATCAACCATTGAACTTTAAAATTACAAAATGGTTAGAATACGAAAGCGACGACGACGACGATGACACCTTAAAAGAAGTTGTCGTCGATAAAGATGCTTTTGATTTTCCACGTGCTTCTGGAAAAATCGTAGCGGAATATAAAGACAATGTATATCGTATCAAAACTTCTCGTATTCAATCTTTTGCAATCGCTATTTCTCCAGAGATGATTGATATGAAGAAAAAGGTCAAGGTTTATGTCAACGATCAATTGTATGTGGATCAAAAGATACAATACAATCCTGTTTTTATGCTCGATCAGTTTGAAAGAAATAAAGATCGAAAAAGAATATGGATTAATTCGATTAAACTGATGGTACAATAAAAAAAACGTTTATTATTGCGATAAGAGCCTCAAAATAAAATCTGTTTTGAGGCTTTTTCTATTTATATTTTTACTACCGTGAATTTTTGTTCTCTTGAAAATCAAGCCCAATGAAATGGATAAAGGATGATAAATAAAGAAGAATGAAGAGAAGATAAAATGCCTTCATCTGTTTTGTGTACTACTGCATTTTTGTATCATCCTTACAATTTGTGACTACTTTTTGTTGATTATAAGTTGTTTTGAGATTATGTTATATTTATTGGTTAAAATTGATTTATTCAATATTTTATTAACTATAATTTTGATATTTTTGATATAAAAATTATGGTATTATGAAAAAAATAACTACAGTGTTAACTTTTTTTATTGCAATTTGGGGGGCTTATAGTCAAGTAGGGATAGGTACTAGGGTTCCAAATAAATCAGCGCAGTTAACTTTAGTCGCAGAAGATAGAGGGTTGCTTATTCCTAATATTGCTTTAAAATCTACAACGGATACTGAGACTATTCAACACGGAAATGTCGAGAGTTTATTAGTTTATTCAACTCAAAAACAAGGTGATATTACGCCTGGTTTTTATTATTGGAATAAAACACGATGGACGCGTATCAAAAGTGATGATCAAGAGGTTGCTCCTGATCAGAATACAACGAATATTTCACTTACTATTGTTGATGATAACTTAGTATTAACAGATAGTGGTGACAATACCGTTAGCATTCCTCTGAAATTGATTAATACACCAACAACAATGGAGTATAATGAGACGACAGGAATTATTACCTATACAAATGAACACGGAAATTACCAGACTATTGATTTAGCTCAGGTTGTGCATCATTTTGAAACGCTGACTTCTCTTGGAATGGATGCTGCTGCAGGATCGTTGACGTATGTTGATGAAAGAGGAGATTCGAAGGTTCTAGATTTAGCGAATGTGGTC
>NZ_JACAGN010000013.1:0-84516 GCF_030324495.1 Myroides sp. 1354
CGATGGAGGGACTCGAACCCACGACCTGCTGATTACAAATCAGCTGCTCTAGCCAGCTGAGCTACACCGGCGACTCATTTTTCGAGTGCAAATATAACACGCTTTTTCAATCTTCCAACTGATTCTGCGTGTTTTTTTTCGCTTTATTTTAATTACAAGTTGTTTATTTTTTCAACTAATTGACCTGCAATATTTTCCAATTTTACAAAAACACCTTTAAAATGTGCTTTTTTGTTTTCTACTCCTTTTGCATTGATGTCAACGATCAATTCGTCGAAACTTGTCAATGCTTCTTCAATCAATGCAGATGTTTGCTCTGTTGCTCCACCTGTTGTCAATTCATGAATATAAATTGCTTCAATGATATCTCCTAATACTTGGTGAACATCCTTTTTAAGTCCTCTTACACTTGCCATAATAATTTATTTAAAATTTAAACAAAAGTACATATTATCTTTGCTATATCGGTGGTCTAGTCGATATATATTTCTAACAACGTTGCATGACCAGTTGCAACTAAATTTTGCACTGATGCGGGTATTAAAACGGTTTGTCCTTGTTTAATTCCACACGTCAATGTATTAATCTGAAGCTCACACGCTCCTTCTGTACAAACATAAAGGTAAAAGCGATCTAGTGGCTTCTCTATTTCATATCGTTCAACTAAAGGGATTAAATTAACAGTAAAAAACGGGCAAGCCACTAAAGGATTGGCTTGATTCTCTTCCTTGCTATACGAAAGTACCACCTGCTTTTTCTCGTAATTAATTGCCTCTAATGCTAAATCTACGTGCAATGTTCTCGTTTGACCTTCGCTATCCATTCGGTCCCAATCGTATACACGATACGTAATATCCGATGTTTGTTGAATTTCGGCTAATAAAACACCACCTCCAATTGCGTGAACCGTTCCTGTCTGTATAAAAAATGCATCGCCCTTTTTAACGGGAATTTCATTTAAAATAGCAGGAAGTGTTTTGGAGTGTAAATGTTGTAAATAATCTTCTGGAGTCACTCCCTCTTTAAAATCTACGACCACTCTAGCACCAGGATCCGCTTGCATGACATACCACATCTCCGTTTTTCCTAACGAATTGTGTCTTGCTCGCGCTAACTCATCATTGGGATGTAATTGAATCGATAAATCCTCCTTTGCATCTAAAAATTTAAATAACAAAGGGAATTGGTATCCAAACGTCTTTACAATATACGCTCCCAAAATATCTTCTGGATACGCTTTAATCAGTTCTTCTAAGCTTTGTCCTTTATAACCGCCATTGGAAACAAGGCTGACATTTTCTGGGACATTGGAAATCTCCCAACTTTCTCCAATTGAATCAGAAATCTGCTGTTTACCTAAAACAGTGTGCAATTTCGTCCCCCCCCAAATTCGATCTTTCAGGATGGGTTCAAACATCATTGGATATTGTATAAAACTCATAGGCTTAACTTCTTCCTCATTTTGCACTAATCCACAAAAGGAATACTGCATAAAACAAGACGCAAATGTACAACTTTTAATGAATACTAAGTATGTTAAATCCCCTCCCCTTTAAAAGTTACAAAGTTTCTCGAAGTTTCATATAAAACCACCTCTAAATCTTTATCTTTCTCAATAAAAGGTCTCAATTTTTGCCAAATCACTACGGCAATATACTCTGCTGTTGGAATTAGATTTTTAAATTCGATAACATCTAGGTTTAAGTTTTTATGATCAAATGCCTCTTCAATCTCTGCTTTTATCAAATCCGATAAGATTTTCAAATCCATCACAAACCCCGTTTCTGGATCTACTTCTCCAGTTACATGGACAATCAACTCGTAATTGTGTCCGTGAAAATTAGGGTTATTGCATTTGCCAAATACCGTTTGATTTTGCTCATCAGACCAATCGGGACGATGCAGGCGATGTGCTGCATTAAAATGCGCTTTACGACTAACTGTTAATCTCATGTTGTCTTAGATTTTATGTGCTTCGATATGAGGATAGAATTTAGCAAAAATAATCTTAAACCAAGCCGTATACAATTGAGGATTCACCTCCATATCTTTTTTTACAGCTTCAATGCCCATCCATTTCCACGCTTCTACTTCTTCTGGATTGATTACAGGTGCTTCATTGTAATAGCCAACCATCACATGATCAAATTCATGTTCGGTTAATCCATTATCAAAAGGTGCATGATAAATAAAATGAAACACTTCTTTCAATTCTACCTCAAATCCCATTTCCTCTTTCAAGCGGCGTTTGCCCGCTTCAATATTAGTTTCTCCAACTCTTTGGTGACTACAACAAGTGTTTGCCCATAATAAAGGTGAATGGTACTTCTCTGCCGCACGTTGCTGTAACATAATCTCATTTTTGTCATTTAAAATGAATACAGAAAACGCTCGATGCAACAAAGCTTTTTCATGGGCTTCTTGTTTGCCCATGGTACCTATTGGCTCATCTTGCTCATTAACTAAAATCACTTGCTCTTCAATCATACCTAGTGTCAAATTTATTTTACTCCCAAAAGTACAAAAAACAAAAGAGGAAACCAACGACCAGTAAGAGTTTAAAACTCTTCATAGTTTTTCCACTACCCCAAAGATTCCATAGATTAGCTATGATATCGATTTCATTTTTCTACCTTTGGTACTTTAATTTTGAATCATGGAAAGATTAATCAAATTGATTTGGGATTTTAGAGGTCCTGATGCTGAAAAAATAGCCGATCATCATGTTATACATTTACGTGAATTTGTCGCTTTAGAAAAGTTACCTTTAACGATTATAGAGAAACAAGTTATCAATGAAGTTCACTGTACGGCATACTTAGTGGTCAACGACCAACAGATGAAAGAACTAAGAGATGTTTTAAAACCTCATCGAGGAGAGTTATACGAGCAATAAAAAAATCCAGAGCAAATACTCTGGATTTTTTTATTATTCTCTATTGTAAAGATGTAGTTATAATGCTCAATCTAAACTTCTAGTTTGCTTCTTTGGTAATAAACTGAATACGCATCAATCTCAATTCATCCGTATCATATTCTCCATCAAATTCTGCCATAGCTGTTTTGATATTATCCGATTCAGAATCCATGAAGTAATCATAGATTTCTTCTTGTTGATCCTCATCTAATACTTCATCCAACCAATAATCGATATTTAATTTCGTTCCAGAATAAACAATTTGCTCCATTTCTTTTAATAGAGCATCCATATCCAATCCTTTGGCTTTTGCAATATCATCCAAAGACAACTTACGGTCAACACTTTGAATAATATACAATTTCAATGCTGAATTTGCTCCTGTAGATTTCACGACTAAATCATCTGGTCGGATGATGTCATTTTCTTCTACATAATTTTTAATAAGATCAACAAAATCCTTTCCAAACTTTTTAGCCTTTCCATCACTCACTCCAATAATATTGGCCATTTCCTCCAGCGTAATAGGATATTTCAGACACATTTCTTCTAAAGATGGGTCTTGAAACACAACAAACGGAGGGACACTCGCTTTTTTGGCTACTTTTTTGCGTAAATCTTTTAATAAATTGATCAACACTTGATCAATAATAGCTTCCGCCTTTGGAGCATCACTTTCAACAACAGCATCTCCTTCCGCATATTCATGATCTTCTGTCATCATAAACGAAACAGGCTCTACGATAAAACGCTCCCCTAATTCCGTCAACTTCAAAACTCCATAAGTTTCGATATCTTTCTTTAGGTATCCCGCAACAGTCGCTTGTCGAATCAAGGCTAGCCAAAAGCGTTCGTCTTGGTGTTTCCCTGATCCAAAAAAAGCTTGCGTATCTGTTTTATTCACTTTCAACAAAGCATTTAACTTTCCTAAAAGAACAAAAACAATCTCCTTGGTTTTATATACTTGTTTGGTTTCACCAATAATTTTCAACACTTTTTGAAGTTCTTCTTTGGCTTCACTTTTCTTTTTTGGATTTCGGACATTATCATCCATATCTGCTCCCTCACCCTGTACTTCATCGAATTCTTCTCCAAAATAATGAAGTAAGAATTTTCTTCTTGACATGGATGTTTCGGCATAGGCAACTACTTCTTGCAGCAAGGCAATACCGATTTCTTGTTCCGCTATTGGCTTACCTGCCATGAACTTTTCAAGCTTTTCAATATCCTTATACGAATAATACGCCAAGCAATACCCTTCTCCACCATCTCTACCGGCTCTACCTGTTTCTTGGTAATAACTCTCCAGTGATTTTGGAATATCATGGTGAATTACATAACGCACATCGGGTTTGTCAATTCCCATTCCAAATGCGATGGTAGCCACTACAACATCGACATCCTCCATTAAGAACATATCTTGGTGTTTGGCTCTGGTTTTAGCATCTAATCCCGCGTGATATGGAACAGCACTAATTCCATTCACTTGCAACACATTGGCAATTTCCTCTACTTTTTTTCTACTCAGACAATAAATCACACCTGATTTCCCCTTGCGTTGCTTAATAAAGCGAATAATATCACTTTCAATGTTTTTTGTTTTGAGTTTTATCTCATAGTATAGATTGGGTCTATTAAATGAGGCTTTAAAAACATTGGCATTTGGGATTTCCAGGTTCTTTAAGATATCCTCTTGTACTTTTGGCGTTGCTGTAGCAGTTAAACCAATGATAGGAATATCTCCTAATTGTCGAATTATATTTCTTAAATTTCTATATTCTGGCCTAAAATCATGTCCCCATTCAGAGATACAGTGTGCTTCGTCAATGGCAACAAAGGACAGTTTCACTTCTTGCAAGAAGTTGACATATTCCTCTTTGGTTAATGATTCTGGGGCGACATATAACAATTTTGTTATTCCTTGCTTAATATCTTCTTTAACCTGATTTACTTCTGTTTTCGTCAGAGAAGAATTTAAAACATGGGCAATTCCTTGCTCTGTAGACAAGCTACGAATAGCGTCAACTTGATTTTTCATCAGAGCGATCAACGGAGATACAACGATGGCTGTTCCGTCTAAAACCAACGCAGGTAATTGATAGCAAAGTGATTTACCACCACCTGTAGGCATAATCACAAATGTGTTGTGCCCGGAGATAATACTTTTCACCACGTCCTCTTGGAGACCTTTAAACTGGGAGAAGCCAAAAAATCTCTTTAACTCTTTGTGCAAGTCAATTTCAATTGATTTCATTATTTTTGTATGGTATTTTACATAAATTTGCAGTACCTAAAGATACACATTTTCTTTGGTGCAATCCTAATATTTAACATTCTCGTCATTTTGAATACATCTATAACTATATTAGACCGAGCAAAAAAAACTTTACTCTCTGAAAGTGAAAGCATTAAAAAGCTCATCGATTACCTTACGGAAGATTTCTCAGCAGCTGTTCAAGCCATTTTAAATTGCAAGGGACGTGTCGTTGTGACAGGGATTGGAAAAAGTGCGTTAATCGGAAGTAAAATTGTCGCAACATTTAACTCAACAGGGACTCCTTCCCTCTTCATGCATGCAGCGGAAGCGGTACACGGAGATTTAGGTTTACTTCAACCTCAAGATTGTGTTATTTGCATTTCAAACAGTGGAAATAGTCCAGAAATAAAAGTTTTAACGCCTTTACTGAAGCGTTTTGGCAATACGTTAATTGCTATAACGGCAAATGAAACTTCTTTTTTAGGCAAAAATGCAGATTATGTCTTACTGTCTAAAGTAGATCGCGAAGCAGATCCAAACAATTTAGCGCCTATGGATAGTACAACCGCTCAATTGGCCTTAGGCGACGCACTAGCAGCCTGCTTAATTGAATGTAGAAACTTCACGGCCAATGACTTTGCACTCTATCACCCTGGAGGAGCGTTGGGAAAAAAGTTGCTTTTATTAGTCCGAGATATCCTAAACGGTCAGAACAAACCCATGGTATCTCCTACTTCTTCCATCAAAGACGTAATCGTAGAAATCTCACAAAAAAGATTGGGTGTAACAGCTGTAATTGATAATAATACGTTAATTGGCATTATTACAGACGGAGATTTGCGCAGAATGTTGCAAAATAATACTAGTTTTGAAAACATCAAAGCCAAAGATATCATGAGTGCGAATCCCAAAACAATCGAATCCGATCAATTGGTTTCTCGCGCCCTATCTCTATTGGAAGACAATTCAATTACCCAATTAATTGTAACCCAAAAAGGAGAATATCAAGGCATTATCCATTTACACGATATTTTAAAAGAAGGAATAGTATAACAAAATGGCAAAACAAAAAAACTCAGAAAAGGCAATGTCCTTTTTAGACCATTTAGAAGAATTAAGATGGCTATTAATCCGCGCTTCCGTTTTTATTTTAGGAGGAGGAATCATCGCTTTCTTTTTCAGGGATTTTATATTCAATAAAATAATTTTCGGCCCAAAAAACAGCGACTTCGTTACCTATCAATTCTTTTGTAAAATTGCGCAATATTTTGATTTTGACGATAGTTTTTGTCAACAAGAACTTCCCTTCGAAATTCAAAACAGAACCATGGACGGTCAGTTCTCTGTTATGATGTGGACGTGTATTACAGCGGGTTTCATCATTTCAGTTCCTTTCATCTTATGGGAAATCTGGAAATTCATTAGCCCTGCTTTATACTCCAAAGAAAAGAAATACGCTAAGCTCTTTATTGTTGTTTCGTCTTTCTTATTCTTCTTGGGTGTTTTATTTGGCTATTATGTAATTACGCCGTTATCGGTAAATTTCTTAGTCAACTTACAAGTGAGTGATATTGTAAAGAACGACATTGACATCAATTCCTATATTGGTTTAGTCAAAACAACTTCTTTGGCTTGTGGACTCATTTTCGAGTTGCCTATCATCATGTATTTCTTGTCTGTTCTCGGTTTAGTAACACCTCAATTTTTAAGAGAATATCGAAAATATGCCATTGTATTAATTCTAATTTTAGCGGCTATTATCACGCCTCCGGATGTGATTAGTCAAATTATAGTATCAATCCCTTTATTGATTTTATATGAAATTAGTATTTATATCTCTAAATTTGTTCAAAAGAAGCCTAAAACAGAAGTTATAGCACCAAACAACAAGGACTAATTATGAAATTAAGAGCAGATAATATTGTCAAGATGTACAAAAAGAGAAAGGTTGTAAAAGGCGTTTCTGTGGAAGTAAATCAGGGAGAAATTGTAGGATTATTAGGTCCTAATGGAGCTGGAAAAACAACCTCTTTTTATATGATTGTAGGATTGGTAAAGCCAAACTTTGGTCATATTTACTTGGACAATATGGACATTACAAATTTTCCGATGTACAAAAGAGGACAACATGGTATTGGTTATTTAGCCCAAGAACCATCCGTATTCCGAAAATTGAGTATTGAGGATAATATTTTAAGTGTACTTCAACTTACGAAGCTTTCAAAAGAAGAGCAAGTAGCAAAAATGGAGTCTTTAATTGCGGAATTCAACTTAGAACACATTCGCACAAACCGCGGAGATTTGTTATCAGGAGGAGAGCGCAGAAGAACAGAAATTGCTCGTGCGTTAGCTACCGATCCAAAGTTCATCTTACTCGATGAGCCTTTTGCTGGTGTTGACCCCGTTGCAGTAGAAGATATCCAACGTATTGTTGCTAAATTAAAGAACAAAAACATCGGAATCTTAATTACAGATCACAACGTACAAGAAACATTAGCCATCACAGACAAGACTTATTTGATGTTCGAAGGAGGGATCCTCAAGGCTGGAATACCAGAAGAACTTGCAGAGGATGAGATGGTTAGAAAAGTATATTTAGGTCAAAACTTTGAATTACGTAAAAAGAAATTAGACTTTGATTAGATCCAAGAGGAAGAAGATAAAATTTAGTGCTCTTTTATTCTAATTTGTAAAATATTGCTACTTTTACTTTTATTCGACTTAACAAAGTTCTACTTTTGCAAAAAAATTAACAATGAAATTAAGAAGCTCATTTGCTGTATTATTACTCTTAGCAGCTGTATTTTTCACGTCTTGTGCGTCGAGAAAAACAGTGGTTTTCTACCAAAATGTAGAAGACGTATTAGCGAAGAATAATACAGTTACCAATTTTGAAACTCATCTACAACCAGATGATTTACTGATGATTATTGTATCAGCTCAAGATCGAGAGGCTGCGGCTCCATTCAATTTGGTAAACACTATGACTACCAACCCGAATAATCCTGCTGGAACAGGTCAAATGCAACAGCAATTGTACTTAGTAGACAATAAGGGTAATATTGAATTTCCAGTGCTTGGAACAATTAAAATTAGTGGCTTAACGAAAAAAGAAGCTATTGATTATTTAACGACTGAAATCAGCAAATACATTATTCGCCCTATTGTTAACATGAGAATCATGAACTTCAAAGTTACCGTACAAGGTGAAGTGAATCGTCCTGGAATTCACACGGTAGTTAGTGAGCGTTTAACATTATCTGATGCAATTGCACTTTCAGGAGACATGACCGTATATGGAAAAAGAGACAACGTTCTCGTAATTCGCGAAATCGAAGGAAAACGCATCCCTTATCGCGTCGATATGACCCAAGCTGACTTCATTACCTCCCCTTACTATTACTTAAACCAGAACGATATTGTATATGTCGAACCAAATAAAACAAGAGTCAATTCTTCTGTTGTTGGTCCGAACCTTACCTTAGGTCTTTCGGCATTATCCTTATTAGTAACTATAATTGCGTTGTCAACTAAATAAAAGAAATGGAAGGAAAATTCGACAATAGTGAAAATACAAATATTAATATTCGCGAAGAATTAGAGAAATATATTGTACACTGGAGGTGGTTTGTTTTAAGTGTTTTTGTAACGCTAGTCTTAGCTTTTATCTATCTTCGTTATACAGAAAAAACCTATAAGGTCAATACAACTATTATAGTAAAAGACGAAAAAAGAGGAGGAGGTATTTCTACAGAACTTTCTGCTTTTGCCGACTTAGGTATGCTATCTGGAGGTAAGAGTAATCTAGAAAATGAAACGCAAATTTTATCTTCTCGCACTTTAGCAGAGCGAACGGTGCGTCGTTTACAATTGAATATTTCTTATATCAATGAAGGACGCGTAATCAACAGCGAGCTTTACAATAACAGTCCAATCGACTTTAACTTTATCGAACGTGTATTTGATTTTGATCAATTGAGCTATACGTTCTTTGTCAAAAATATCTCAGATACTTCTTTTACGCTTTTAGATAAACAAAAAGTTGATTTAGGTACTTTCGAGTACAATACGCCTATTGAAACAATTTTAGGTAAGTTAATTGTCACTAGAAATCAACCTAAACCTGTTTCGACTTTGAAAAAAGTTACAGAAGGAGAAACAGAAGATAGCGAGGAAATGGAAGATGTCAGCAATATTACGGTTGAAATCAAACCAATTGAACAAGTGACAGATTATTTTGTAAAAAATGTTCAAATTGCTCCTACAGATAAGTTTTCTAGTATTTTAGATTTGTCTTTATTGAGTCCAACTCCAGCAAAAGCGGTGGATTATTTAGACAACCTAATTACCTTATACAACGACGCTGCTATTGCCGATAAGCGTTATATTTCAGAAAAAACATCCGAATTTATCGATAGCCGTTTAAAGCTAATTACAGATGAATTAAGTGATGTTGAAAAAACGGTAGAAGGATATAAATCCAAAAATAGCATTACAGATATTCCTACTGAATTAGGCTTGTATCTACAAAATGCTAATGTATATGAAAAACAAATCATTGAAAATGAAACAGAGCTAAAAGTTGTTTCTTCTGTGATTGATTTCTTAAAACGAAGCAAAGTCAATGAACTATTACCAGGAAATATCATTTCTTCAGATATTGGTTCTAATGCATTAATTAACCAATACAATACCTTAGTTCTAGAACGCAATAAAATCAGTTCAAGTACAACAGATTTAAACCCTGCAGTAATTAAACTAGACGATCAAATTGCTTCTATGAAAGCTTCTGTTTTAGAAAGTCTATTGCGTTTAGAAAGTTCTTTAAAAATTACTCAGAAAGAGTTAAATAGCAAAGAAAATGAATTACGCACTAAACTTTCACAAGTTCCAAGACAAGAACGAGAGTTTAGAATTATAGATAGACAACAAAAGGTAAAAGAAGCGATTTACTTATATTTATTCCAAAAAAGAGAAGAGACAGCCATTACATTAGCTGCAACGGATTTAAATGCCAAAGTCATCGATACAGCGAAAAGTTCGGATAAACCTGTTTCACCGAAAAAAGCAATTATTTTATTAGCGGCTTTAATTTTAGGTGGATTGATTCCTTTTGCTGTCATTTACTTACGCTTGCTTTTAGATACAAAAGTGAAGAATCGCTTGGATATTGAAAACAATACGGATGTTCCGTTCTTGGGTGATATTCCACATTCAGATGATCACGAAAACATCATTGACTTAACAAGTCGTTCAAGTTCAGCTGAAGCTTTGCGTATTATTCGTACGAACTTAGAGTTTATGTTGGGTAACGTAAAAGAAGGAGTTGCTAAAACAATTTTCCTTACTTCTACCTTTCCAAAAGAAGGAAAAACATTTACCTCTGTAAATCTAGCTGCAACGATTGCTCTTTCAGGAAAGCGTACACTTTTGATCGGAATGGACTTGCGTAATCCGCGATTGGATGATTACTTATCGCTACCATCAAAAGGGGTATCTGATTACTTGTTGAGAAAGAACATTGATATTGACCAATTTATCGTTAAAGTGGATGGGTATGAGAACTTCTATGCTTTACCAGCTGGAACCATTCCTCCAAACCCTGCTGAATTATTAATGGGTAGCGCTATTCAGGCCATGTTTACCAAACTAAAAGCAGAATACGACTATATTGTGGTAGATACGGCTCCTGTTAGTTTAGTAACAGATACCTTATTAGTAAGCAAATTTGCAGATACCTTCATTTATGTAACGCGTGCAAACTACTTAGACAAACGCATGTTAAAACTTCCGACGGATTTACATCGAGAAGGCAAATTGAAAAATATGTCTATCATATTAAATGACACAACAACCATGAAAGGATATGGTGGTTATGGTTATGGATACGGTTATGGATACGGATACGGACATGACGTATTAGAAGATAATCGTCCGTGGTGGAAAAAACTATTGAATTTAAAATAATAAAGTAAAATACAAAAGGCTGGCATAGAAATATGTCAGCCTTTTTAGCAATATCACGTTTTAAAACCGTCAAAAATAACAATAAAGCAATTTTACTAAGGCATATTATAAACTTAACAATTCTACTGTTATATCGCTGAAATAGCGCGTTTTTTTCAATGCTTATGCTTATATTTGCTTTATAATTTTACTATTTAGACTCAACACATACAACAATTATATTGTTATCATTTAAATTGAATAAAAATGACACAAAATTCTAAAATCCTTTACACGTTTACAGACGAAGCTCCGATGTTAGCTACGTATTCTTTCTTACCGATGGTTCAGGCTTTTGCTCAAACAGCAGGTATTGATGTAGAAACAAGAGACATTTCTTTAGCTGGACGTATTTTAGCAAATTTCCCTGAGTTCTTAAAAGAAGAACAACGCATTGGCGATGCTTTAGCTGAATTAGGAGAATTGGCAAAAAGCCCTGAAGCAAACATTATCAAATTACCGAATATTTCTGCTTCAATCCCTCAGTTAAACGCAGCGATTAAAGAACTTCAAGCGCATGGCTTTGCTGTTCCTAATTATCCTGCTGAGCCTAAAAATGACGAAGAAAAAGAAATCAAGGCTAAATATGCTAAAATTTTAGGATCTGCTGTAAACCCTGTATTACGCGAAGGTAACTCGGATCGTAGAGCACCAAAAGCAGTAAAAAACTACGCAAAAAAACACCCACATTCGATGGGAGCTTGGGCTGCAAACTCACAGACAAGAGTAGCATCAATGAATGATGGTGATTTTTATGGTTCTGAAAAATCAGTAACTGTTGCACAAAATGCAAAATTCAAAATTGAATTTGTTGGTGCTGATGGAACTACAAAATTATTGAAAGACTATGCTCCTCTTTTACAAGGAGAAGTTATTGATTCAACAGTATTAAACTTAACTAAATTAAAAGCATTTGTTTCTGAATGTAAGGAAGAAGCGAAAGCTAAAAATATCTTATTCTCTACACACTTAAAAGCAACTATGATGAAGGTATCAGATCCTATCATTTTTGGTGCTGTTGTAGAAGGATACTTTGCCGATGTTTACGCGAAATACGCTACTGTATTTGCTGAATTAGGAATTAGTCCAAACAATGGTTTAGGAGACTTGTATGCTAAAATTGCAGGACATGCTTTAGAAGCTGAAATCAAAGCGGCTATCGATACTGCAATTGCACAAGGACCAGCAATTGCTATGGTAAACTCAGACAAGGGAATTACAAACTTACACGTTCCTTCAGATGTGATTGTAGATGCTTCTATGCCTGCTATGATTCGTACATCAGGACAAATGTGGAACAAAGAAGGAAAACAACAAGATACATTAGCAATTATTCCAGACCGTTGCTATGCGGGTGTATACGAAACTGTAATCGAGGATTGTAAAGCAAATGGTGCTTACAACCCTACGACTATGGGATCTGTTCCAAACGTTGGTTTAATGGCTCAAAAAGCGGAAGAATACGGTTCTCATGATAAAACTTTCCAAGCAGATGCAACTGGAGTAATCCGTGTTTCTGACGAAAACAACACGGTATTCTTTGAACAAGCTGTTGAAGCTGGAGATATTTTCAGAATGTGTCAAACTAAAGATGCTCCAATCCAAGATTGGGTTAAATTAGCAGTAAACCGCGCACGTTTATCTGAGACACCAGCTATTTTCTGGTTGGATGAAAACAGAGCTCACGACAGAGAGTTAATCAACAAAGTAAATGAATACTTAAAACAATACGATACAACTGGTTTAGATATCCGTATTTTAAGTCCAATCGAAGCAACGAAAGTTACCGTTGAGCGCATCCGCCAAGGGTTAGATACAATCTCTGTAACAGGAAACGTATTACGCGATTACTTAACTGATTTATTCCCTATTTTAGAAGTAGGTACTTCAGCAAAAATGCTTTCTATTGTTCCTTTAATGAACGGAGGAGGATTATTCGAAACAGGTGCAGGTGGATCAGCTCCAAAACACATTGAACAATTCATCGAAGAAGGATATTTACGTTGGGATTCACTAGGAGAATTCTTAGCTTTAGGTGCTTCTTTTGAACATTTAAGTCAAACACAAAATAATGCAAGAGCTTTAGTATTAGCTGAAACATTAGATGAAGCTACAGCTAAATTTTTAGACAACGATAAATCACCAGCGCGTAAAGTTGGATCAATTGACAATCGTGGATCACATTTCTACTTGGCAATGTATTGGGCTGAAGCATTGGCTGCTCAATCGAAAGATGCTGAATTAAAAGCTAAATTTGCTCCTATTGCCAAAGCGATGAGTGAAAATGAAGCAAAAATTAACGAAGAGTTAATTGGCGCTCAAGGTAAAGCACAAGAAATTGGTGGATACTACCAAACAAACGCAGCAGCTACTTCGAAAGCAATGCGTCCAAGTACTACATTAAACGCTATCATTGATGCAATTTAATCAATAGCTTATACATAAAAAGGCTGTCCCAAAAGACAGCCTTTTTTTATGCTTATCATAAAAAAAAGGACTGTTTTAAACAGTCCTTTTTATATTATTTAACTCCCAAATAATTACTTGGTGTAATTTGTTTTAACTCTTCTTTTATCGCATCACTCACCATAAGTGTTTCAATAAAGTTGTGAATTGAATCTCTGTTAATTACTGTATTCGTACGTGTTAAATCCTTTAATGCTTCATACGGATTTGGATATCCTTCTCTTCTTAAAATGGTTTGAATTGCCTCCGCCACAACAGCCCAGTTCTTGTCTAAGTCTTCAGCAAATTTATCTGCGTTTAACAAAAGCTTATTCAGTCCTTTCAAGGTCGATTCAAAAGCGATGATTGTATGTCCAATAGGAACACCTACATTTCTCAAAACCGTACTATCCGTTAAATCGCGTTGCAATCTAGACAAAGGCAATTTCGCCGCCAAATGTTCAAAAATAGCATTGGCAATTCCCAAGTTTCCTTCTGAATTTTCAAAATCAATCGGATTTACTTTATGTGGCATAGCAGAAGATCCAATCTCCCCTGCTTTAATTTTTTGCTTAAAGTAATCCATGGAAACATATGTCCAAATATCGCGATCTAAATCAATTAAGATGGTATTAATGCGTTTCAATGCATCAAAGAAAGCAGCAAAGTGATCATAATGTTCGATTTGTGTCGTTGGGAATGAATATTTCAGTCCTAAACTCAATTCTACAAAATCTTCTCCAAATTGCTTCCAATCATTTTTTGGATAAGCCACATGGTGTGCATTAAAATTTCCTGTTGCACCACCAAATTTCGCAGCAAAAGGCACATTATTTAGCAAACGTAACTGCTCTTCCAAACGCTGTACAAAGACATTAATTTCCTTTCCTAATCGCGTCGGAGAAGCTGGTTGTCCATGCGTTCTGGCCAACATAGGAACATCGCTCCACTCTTGACTTAATTCTTTCAATTTATTAACTACTGAAACAAATAAAGGCATATAAACCTCATGAAATGCTTCTTTAGTCAATAAGGGTATAGAGGTGTTATTGATATCTTGAGAAGTTAATCCAAAGTGAATAAATTCCTTATATGATTCTAATCCCAAACGGTCAAAAGCATCTTTAATAAAATATTCAACGGCTTTTACATCGTGATTGGTTACCTTTTCTTTTTCTTTAATCCAAAGTGCATCTTCTGCCGTAAAATCTTTGTATAATTTTCGTAACTCTGGAAATAAGCTAGGAGAAATCCCACTTAATTGCGGAAGATTATATTCACATAACGCAATAAAATATTCCACCTCAACTAAAACTCTATACTTGATTAAAGCTTCTTCTGAGAAATATTGTGCTAAGGATTGGGTTTTACTTCTATAACGTCCATCAATTGGCGAAATAGCATTCAATTCTGTCAGTATCATTTAGATTGTGTTGTTAAGGGACAAAGATAATGTTTTTTGTGTTTTCGTTTTTTTGTGTTTTCGTTTTTTTGTGTTTTCGTTTTTTTGTGAGTTTGTACGACAGATAAATAGCATTCGTTGTTATTTACCTTTTATTCTCCTCTCACATTAAATCGCTTTAGACCACTCTTTGATTGCGTCTTTATTCATTTTTACATAGTCGAGATTATTTGCTTTTTCAGCTAAATCAAGTGCTACTTTTGCAGTAGCCACTGCTCCTACTTTGTCTCCTGCTTTCGCTTGAATTTGAGATTTCAATCGAACAAAATAATAAGGCACTTTCTCTCCAGATTTGTCAATTGCATTATTGATCCATGTTAGCGCTTTTGAGAGATCTTTCCCTGTCAGATAAAAATACTCTGCAGCGGCATAGTAATCGACGATTTTCGGACCTTCAAAAGTTTCTGCAATGCTTTCCATTGCTAAATGATCTGTTGGCACTTTAAATCGAACCGGGATTAAAGTGCGTTCCCACATGATTTCCAAATCAGCATAATCAATATTCACATTATTGACTGCTATAGTGAAAGTTTCAAATTTTCGATCGAGATTTTGTACTTTTACTTTCGTTGATAAAGCAATTTTAGATTCCTCCCATTTATCAGGCACCCCCCAATTATTAGTGTCTTTATAAAAAATCACTTCCCATTCTTCTACTTTGGGAATAGTATAAATAGCATACGATCCTTTTTTTAGTGTTTTTCCGTCAATTTCTACATCATTGGCGAAAGAAACAACCGTATTCATATTGGCTCCTGTGCGCCATAAACGTCCATAGGGAACTAAATCACCAAACACCAAACGTCCGCGCATATTAGGCCTAGAATAGTCAATCTTGACATCCGTTAACCCCACTACCTGATGCACTTCTGATTTTGTACTCGTTGGCGGGGTTTGCACTTGTGCTTGAGCAGCTGATAGCGCAAATACAGCCAAACCGGTAATAACAAACTTTTTGATCATATCTACTTGTATTTAATGGTCAATTTTATTTTGAGTTTTAAAGCTTACAATTTATTAATTAATCCGTTGATTTAGTCTTAAAATAAACAAAAAAAAGCGACCGAAATTTTCGATCGCTTTTTTGTTTATGCATTATTTTCCTTTTTGAATACCGCCTTCAAGCCACGTTTTATATTCTTCTACATCTGGGGTATATCCCACAGGCTCCGATAAACGTTGTCCTTCTCCATCCAGTACAATATAGTAAGGTTGGGCATTGGCATGGTAGTGTTTCATTTGGAAATCACTCCATTTGTTTCCGATGGTTTTGATTTTCTTCCCTGTTGTTTCAGAAATATATTGCTCATTTTCTGGCAATTCTTTTTTGTCATCCACATAAAGAGAGATCAATACGACTTCATTTTTCAACAAAGCTAAGATAGCTGGATCTGACCAAACATAATCTTCCATCTTACGACAATTCACACAAGCGAATCCAGTAAAATCGAGTAATACAGGTTTGTTCACCGATTTTGCATAAGCCATTCCTTTTTCATAATCGGTAAAAGCTATAATATCATGTGCTCCATATTTTGCTCCTTCTGGTAATACTTCTGCAGTAGAAGCACCTCCAGAACCTCCTTTACCACCAACACCATAAGGGCTTTCAGAGTAAGTCATTGGAGGAGGGAAACCAGAGATAATTTTCAACGGTGCTCCCCATAATCCAGGTACCATATAGATAGTAAACGTTGTAACGAATAACCCCATGAATAAACGACCTACTGATATACTATCCATTGGGCTATCATGAGGCAATCGAATCTTACCAAATAAATACAAGGCCCAAGCTCCAAATATCGTAATCCAAATTGCTAAGAATACTTCTCTTTCTAACCAATGCGCTTGTAATACAAGATCCGCATTAGATAAGAATTTAAAGGCTAACGCTAATTCTAAGAATCCCAAAGACACTTTTACTGTATTTAACCATCCTCCAGAACGCGGCATTGAATTTAACCATCCTGGGAACATTGCGAACAACATAAATGGAAGAGCTAATGCTAGAGAGAATCCCAGCATTCCAACGATTGGGGCAATTCCTCCTTTAGAAGCCGCTTCTACTAATAAGGTTCCAACAATTGGGCCTGTACAAGAGAAAGAAACAATAGCCAAGGCTAAAGCCATAAATAAGATACCGATAATACCTCCTCGATCTGCTTGTGAATCTACTTTATTGGCCCATGAATTTGGCAACATAATCTCAAATGCTCCTAGGAAAGACGTTGCAAAAACGACTAACAACAAGAAGAAAATGATATTAAAATACACATTGGTCGATAAGGCATTTAACGAATCTGCTCCGAAAATTGCAGTTACAATTGTTCCTAGAACCACATAAATCAAGATGATTGAGAGGCCATAAATAATTGCATTTTTAATTCCCTTTGCACGAGTTTTACTTTGTTTTGTAAAGAAACTCACGGTCATGGGAATCATGGGAAACACACAAGGTGTCAACAAGGCAGCAAATCCAGAGAAGAACGCCAAAATAAAGATGGTAAACAACCCTCTTTTTTCCTCAGATTTAGGCGCATTTACAGCAGAATCTGTTGTTTTTGTATCTTCTTTCGCTGTAATTGTTTTGTTTTCATAGGCTTCGAAGTTTTCAACTTCAGTAACTTGAAGCGTTTTCAAATCGTATACAAACAAATTACTTTGGCTAATACAAACGTCTAAACATACTTGATAGCCTAATTCTACTTGTATATTCGGTGTATCAGCATTGGTCAATTTAATTTCTTGAACCAATTGAACTGGTCCTACAAAATAGGTCTCATCCACTTCAAAGATATCGTTGTAAACGGTTTTCGTTTCACTCTCTTTGGCAGCTCCAACGAGTTCGTAATTTCCTTCTATATTGTTGTATATAAATTCGGTTGGCAGGGGTCCTCCTTCAGCTGTATATTGAGAGTACATATGCCATCCATCTTGAATAATTCCATTCCAAGTAATGGTATATTCTGTATCGGATTTCTTTTCGATTTTCGTTGTCCATTTGGCAGGATTTTCCATCATCTGCGCATGAACTGTGAAAATAGACATAAAGAAAAATAGCAAATAAGCTAATTTTTTCATACGGTTAATTTAATTTTTAAAACATTAATAGTTGTATCTCTTACCTTAAATCGTTCATCCATTCGACTTCCAATAATCCATACAATAGTATCACCTGAGCACAATAACCAAATATTTTCTTTTTCTATTTGGGTCATTTTCTCATCTTTTACATATTTAGAGATTCGCTTCGTTCCTTTCATTCCAAAAGGCACAAAATAATCTCCTTTTTTAGGTTTGCGAATGAGCAGTGGAAACTGCAATTTATCTCGATCGAGATAAGCGCATAACGCATCCGTAGTTAATTCAATTTCATTTCTTTCATAATTTGTTGCAGTTAAGTGTATTGGTTGTGTAATAGTTTGGTTTTCTTGTAAATAGAAAGAATCCTCCGACTCTTCGACCATTTTGCTTTTCAATCGCAACAAGAGATAGCCTCTATCTTTGATTAAACAATAATCTTCTGCCAAAATTTTCTTTCCTGTTTCTGCCGTGACCAAGTCTGCTATATCATTCCATGCTTTAAAGCCATACGGCTCTAACCATTTATACAAATACGCTTTGGGCAAAGACAATTCACTTAGTTCTTTTAAAGGAAATAACAAATCATCTCCTTGTTTAAGCACCACTTTTTCAAACATCATTTGACTCGCGTCCTCGCTCATCTGATGGGCTTCTTTCAAGAAACCGATAGTTTGCTGAAAGGTTTGATCTATTTGTGAATTAATTTCCTTAAAAACAGGCAAGATATTTTTTCTTATCTTATTTCGCAAATATTTTGTTTGTGCATTGGTATAATCTTCTCTCCAAAGAAGTTGATTTTGATTGGCATACTCTTCTATATCTTGTCTTGTAAACACTAACAATGGCCGCCGAATATAGTCTACTTTCTCTGGTATTCCCAATAATCCTTCGATTCCTGTTCCTCTCGAAAAATTGATAAAAAAAGTTTCCATAGAATCATCTAAATGATGAGCTGTTAGTAAAAACTTGTATTTTTTTTGTTTTAAAATTTCTTCAAACCACTGATAACGTTGTTCTCTAGCAGCAACTTGAATGGATACTTTATTGTCACTTGCATAGCGATTCGTATCGAATTCTTTTACAAAAAAAGGCAATTTCAATTGCGCACTTAATGCTTCTACAAATTGTTGATCTAAGTTACTGTCTTCAGCTCTTAAGTGAAAATTACAATGTGCAACAGCAACATTCAATCCTATTCGATGACATAAATGCAATAAAACGACACTATCTACCCCGCCACTGACGGCTATTAAAAGAGGGTGCTGTGTCAATTCAGCAAAATTTAATTCAATATGCTTTTTAAACTTATTTTCCATGGATTACCTCAACATATCTAGACCCCTTTGTATATAAATGTTAATCTTTATTCACAATTGTCTAGCAAACTCCAAAAATACCTTTTTTTTCGCGAAAAACCCTTATTCCAAGTTCATTTCTGTGCATAAAAAAACCACAAATTTTACTTTGTGGTTTACTTTTATTCTAACTCGAGAGATGAATTTTGCGAATAAGTTCTCCATTTTTCAATACAAGCAACCATATCTTGAGGTACTTCCGAATCAAAGCGCATATATTCTTTGGTTATTGGATGTTCAAATCCCAAAGTTTTGGCGTGCAAAGCTTGTCTTGGTAAGAGTTGAAAACAATTTTCAATAAATTGTTTGTACTTGGTAAAGGTAGTTCCTTTCAAAATTAAATTTCCTCCATAACGTTCATCGTTAAACAACGTATGCCCGATGTGTTTCATGTGCACTCTAATTTGGTGGGTACGCCCTGTTTCTAAACGACATGAAACTAAAGTAACATAGCCAAATCGCTCCAATACTTTATAATGCGTAACGGCCCATTTTCCCTTCTCTTCATCATCAAAGGCAGCCATTTGCATACGATCTTTCACATGTCTTCCAATATAGCTTTCTATAGTTCCTTGATCTTCCACTACATTCCCCCATACTAAGGCAACGTATTCTCTTTCCGTTGTTTTCTCTGCAAATTGACGTTGTAACTCTGTCATCGCCCATTCTGTTTTAGCAACCACTAATAATCCACTAGTATCCTTGTCAATACGATGTACTAATCCTGGGCGTTCACTACTGTTTAACGGCAAATTATCAAAGTGATAGGCTAACGCATTAACCAAGGTTCCTGTATAGTTACCATGTCCAGGATGTACAACCAACCCTGGTTCTTTGTTGACAATCAACAAAGCATCGTCTTCATACACGATGTTTAATGGAATATTCTCCGGAATGATGATATTCTCAAAAGGAGGTTGCTTCATTAAAACGCGAACCACGTCTAATGCTTTCACCTTGTGATTGGATTTTACCGCTACATCATTGACAAAAATATTTCCGTTTGATGCCGCTTGTTGAATCTTATTGCGCGTTGCATTTTCAACCAAGTTCATCAAAAATTTATCTACACGTAAAGGTGCTTGTCCTTTTCCTGCTTCAAATCTAAAATGTTCATATAATTCATCTTCTAAATCGTCGAACACTTCATTTACATTGTCTTGCATAAGTTATTTTTCTTAATCAATATCGGGTGCTACATCTAATTGCTCTGCAGAAAGTCCCGCTTTTCCATCGCCTAAAATGAAATCGATTTTAGAGTTTTTTACTACTAAATCTCCTTTTTTCAATTTTTTCCCATTTTGATGTACTTCCAAAACCACATCTTTACCAATAAAAGTAGCGTATGATTTGGTTCCTTCTTTCAATCCCATAGAAGCGATTGTAGCACTAGCTTGTCTAAAAGTTAACTGTTCCAATTCTGGTAAAATTACTTTACCATACCCAGAAGCATTAATTTTAACGTAGATTTTTCTATTCTCCTTCACACTAGAACCTGGCATAGGATCTTGCTCTAAGATGGTTAGAGGAGGGAAATTTTTATTGTAATCTAATGTATCCAAAACAATCATACGCAAGTCTTTTTGATCTAAAGTCTGTTCGGCTTGATACGTATCTAGCTTCAGTAAATTAGGTACTTCGATGTGTTGTCCGTGATTTGTTGTAATTTTCAACCATTTCAATAGGCCTAGAACACCCACAATAGAGATTACAATGGCCGCTGCCAAAGAAATTAAAAAGCTCTTACTTTTAAAAAATTGAACTAATTTCATAGGGTTAGATTTTTGACAAAGATATAAAATCGAAAAGATTTTTTGTTTCTGTGTTTTATTATAAATTTGTTTGAAACAATTCTTTTATAAATCTAACCTCAACATTCTGGACATATGAAGCAAGTAGCAATAATTATGGGAGGCTATTCAAGTGAATTTGAAATTTCACTCAAAAGTGGTCAAGTTGTATTTGACACCTTGGATCGCACAAAATACACCCCGTATAAAATCCATATTTTTCGCGATAAATGGGTATATGTAGATGAGAATAACGATGAGTTTCCAGTAGATAGAAACGATTTTTCAGTATTGTACAAAGGACAAAAAATAACATTTGATGTTGTTTTCAATGCCATCCACGGAACACCAGGTGAGGATGGTTTATTACAAGCATATTTTGAGTTAATCCACATGCCTCATACTTCGTGTAATGCTTACCAAGCAGCCTTAACGATGAATAAACGAGATATGTTATCTGTATTAAAGCCTTATGGAATTAAGACGGCTATCTCCTATTATTTAAATGAAGGAGAGGACATCAACCCGGAAGAAATTATTCAACGCGTAGGATTACCTTGTTTTGTTAAACCCAACCGTTCAGGATCAAGCTTTGGAATCTCTAAAGCCCATACAACAGAAGAATTAATAAAAGCCATAGAAGTCGCTTACCAAGAAGACAATGAAATCTTAATTGAGAGTTTCTTAAAAGGTACGGAAGTTTCTGTCGGTGTCATCAAGTACAAGGGAGAAGTAATTGTCTTACCTATTACAGAAATTGTCAGCGAAAATGACTTTTTTGATTATGAAGCAAAATACTTGGGTAAATCTCAAGAGATTACTCCAGCGCGCATTGATGATGTAATTAAAGCAAAAATTGAAGAGGTAGCGATTAAAATTTACCGCATATTAAAAATGGATGGATTTTCGAGAAGTGAATTTATTATTGTTGGAGACACTCCTTTCTTACTCGAAATGAATACCGTACCCGGATTAACTAGAGAGAGTATTTTACCTCAACAAGCGGCAGAAGCGAAAATATCATTACCTGATTTGTTTGACAATGCAATAGTTTTAGCTTTGCAAAAATAAAGACTCCCAAACTATGAGAAGAGCTGTTTTTCCGGGATCATTTGATCCCATAACGAATGGGCATTACGACATTATCAAGCGAGCGTTGCCTCTTTTTGATGAAATTATCATTGCTATTGGTGTCAATGCAGATAAAAAATATATGTTTAGCTTAGAAGAACGCAAGGTTTTTATTGAAAAAACTTTTGCTGATGAGCCCAAAATAAAAGTAGAAACCTATCAAGGATTAACCACTGATTTTTGTCACCAGAAAAAAGCACAATTTATTTTAAGAGGCTTGCGAAATCCGGCAGATTTCGAATTTGAAAAGGCCATTGCTCACACCAATCGCTTCTTGACTAAAATCGAAACGGTATTTTTACTGACTGCAGCAAGTACTTCTTTTATCAGTTCAAGTATTGTACGCGATGTGATTCGCAACCATGGAGATTATACCAAATTAGTACCACAACCCGTACGCATCTAATATAAAAAAGTCGCTCAAGAGCGACTTTTTTTATTATTCACTAAGCAAACCTGCTTCTTCTACTAAAAGTTTGATATTCTCATAAGAATTGGACATCGCTTCTTTGATTTGCTGTTTATCAAACCAAACTACTTCTTCAATTCCTTCCTCTGCCTGTCCCATTAACGCTCCATCATATGTGGTTGTCATTTCAAACCAACTGGTAATCTTCAGTCGATATTTTCCGTTTCGCTTAAAAATATGGTAGGTTTTTGGTAGCTTTTTGGTTACTTTCAACTGACGCACTCCTGTTTCCTCTTCTACTTCTCTTACAGCAGTCTCCTCAATTTCTTCGTATTTTTCAATTCCTCCTTTAGGCAAATCCCATTTGCCATTGCGTTTGATAAAAAGTACTTTCCCTTCTGTATTATACACCACTCCTCCTCCTGCTTTTTGAACGGGAATTTTCTCTTTTAGCCTTTTCATCATGGCTTTTTCGTCTGGATGATATAAAAATGCCTTATCAATTTTATTTTGAAAATATTTAATGATAATTTTGTCAATATCAACACTGTCTAACAAGAACAACTGAAAATCGGTTTCTTTCTCAATTTTATCAGTTAGAAACAACGGTTTATCGTTTACAAAAACTTTATACATTTGTATTATGATTTTTACTAAAGAAACAGCTCAACAAACGGCCGAATTACTTCTGCAAATTAACGCAATTAAATTAAATCCAAAAAATCCTTTTACATGGGCTTCTGGATGGAAATCACCCATTTATTGCGATAACCGTATTACTTTGTCTTATCCAGAGATAAGAAAATACTTAAAAGAAGAGTTTGCCAAACACATTGTAGAAAAATATGGTAAGCCTGAAGTAATTGCAGGTGTAGCAACAGGAGCTATTGGAATCGGTTTATTAGTCGCTGAAGCTTTGGAATTGCCTTTCGTTTATGTTCGCCCTGAACCTAAAAAACACGGAAGACAAAATCAAATTGAAGGACAATTAGAACCAGGAAAAAAAGTAGTTGTAATTGAAGATTTAATCAGCACAGGAAAAAGTAGCTTACAAGCGGTAGAAGCTTTAAAAGAAAACGGAGCTGAAATTTTAGGAATGGCTGCAATCTTCACCTATGAATTTCAAGTATCTAAAGACAACTTTGCTCAAGCAGGAGTTGAATTAACTACTTTGAGTAATTATACTTCTTTGTTGGAAAACGCAGTAAAACAAAACTATATTTCTGCTTCCGATTTAGAAACACTACAAGAATGGAGAGTTAATCCATCCGAATGGAATCAATAATTAAAGAAATAAAAGTATGCAATTAGAAAGTCCAAAAGTAAAAGTGGCGCAATCTGCTGAATATATATTTAACGCATTATCTGACGTAAAAAACTTTGAAAAGTTAATGCCTGAATCGATTGCTAAATTTGAAGTAACAGGAGATGATTCGTTCATCTTTGCATTGAAAGGAATGCCTGAAATCAAATTAAAAAAGAAAGAAGCAACACCAAATTCTAAAATTGTTTTAGGTGCGGCAAGTGATAAACTTCCTTTTACATTAACAGGAGATATCACAGAAGTAGATGGGAACAATACGGAAATTCAACTTCACTTTGAAGGAAATTTCAATCCGATGATGGCAATGATGGTGAAAGGACCTATTGGTAAATTCATCGAAGCTTTAGCTGGAAACATGAATAAATTATAAAAAAAAAGAGCTTGATTAAATCAAGCTCTTTTTTTTTATTTTAATTCTACTTTATATTCTAATATTTTAGGATTGGCAACAACTTCTGACATCTTAAACTCTTTGACAAAAGACTTCCCATCTTGCGCAATTAATGCATCAGCATAAGAAACAGATTGAATGGGTTGTTCAAAATTCACTTTAATTCTGTACGTAAACATCCCTGCCATTTGTCCTAGTTCACCTAAACCTTTCTGTAAATCTTCTGGTTTAACGGAAATAGTGCGTTGTAAGGTTTTTTTCTTCCACTCAAATTTAGAATTTTTCACAAACTCAGGCGTATCTAATTTCTTGGTATTTCCTTCTCCTAATGCGCTTAATTCTTCTAAATTTATCAAGGATGTATTGAGATCCGAAGCATTTTTAGCAATAATTTTTAACGCAATATTTCCAACAGAATCATTCATCATCACTCTAGCGCGAAGATTTTCTGTTTTCTTCAATAAATTGGGATTTGCTTTTAAAATACTATCTTTCTTTTGTTCTGGTTTCTTACTTTCTAACAAACTGAGATCCAACAATTGTTCTACCGTTAATTCTTCTCCATTAATTAAATCTAATGCTTTTTTCACATCTTTTGACATGCCGTTTGAATTGGGCATTGCTTGTAGTAATTCAGAGAAATTCATCTCCAAGCCATATGTGATTGCTCCTTCTTTTTTTACGGTTACTTCTTCTGTTGTTACACACGACTGAAATAAAAAACCAAAGGCTACTATTAATCCAATTACTTTTTTCATCATTTATAATTTTATTTACAAAAATAGACAAATCTACACAACCGTAATGATTTAACGCATCAATTCTCCCTTCGACACCATTCTGCATATTTTTCAATATTTTTCTTCTAAAAAAATAAAAATTCATTTTTTGTTGTTTATATCAAAAAGTTTTTGCAAAATTTGCATTCAAATACGTTTAACACATTAAAACGAAGAAAAAATGTTTGTACAAAATTCTACATCGACATTGTTCACACTAGCACAAGGTGCAAGGGTGTATCTTCGTGCTACTTCTTTTTAGTAAATCAATTACTTTTATATATGAAAAGCCCGAAGATGTAAATTCGGGCTTTTTTTGTTTATTCCGGACCCTTTACAAAAACCCGAATTGACGCGTTGGTCGAACGCCAACTATTTTTTAAGCTATGTTATTTACAGCATGGCCTTTATTGTCAATTAAACAAGAAATCATGGGAAGGAAACTTTCAGGGAAAGACTTAATTCAATTGGGTTTTCCTCAAAACAATACAATCAATATTGCTTTAGGCACCATCAGTCGTTATAAGAAGAAAGAAAACAAAGATGCCGTGCTAAGAGAAGCGAAACAAGTGTTACAAAACCCCGAGTCCTATTTAGGTGATGGCATTTGGGGAAAAGTAGCCGAAAGTATGGTAAAACAAGTAGAAATCAAACGACACGAGTTGACCCATACAAGAGCACCATTCTCTATTTTTGGAGAAGATGCGATAGATGAACAAACCAAATATCAACTCTATACGGCTTTAAAATTACCCGTAGCAGCGGCAGGGGCTTTAATGCCTGACGCCCATTATGGATACGGATTACCTATAGGTGGTGTTTTAGCTACACATAATGCGGTAATTCCCTATGGGGTTGGAGTGGATATTGGTTGTAGAATGAGTTTATCCGTATTCAATTTACCCGCTAGTTTTCTCAAGGGAAAAGACCACCAATTGTTGAATATTTTATCGGATCACACCAAATTTGGTATGTATGAAACCCATCAAAACAAGGCTGATCACGAAGTATTCTATCGCGATGAATTTAAAAACATTCCCTTTATAAAAGGGTTGTTAGACAAGGCGTATAAACAATTGGGAACTTCGGGAAGTGGGAATCACTTCGTCGAAATTGGCATTGTTCGATTAACGGAAACTAAACCAGAATGGAAATTAATACCTGGGGATTATATTGCAGTTCTATCACACAGTGGATCCAGAGGATTAGGAGCGAATATAGCCAAGCACTACACCTATTTAGCAACCAAACAATGTCCACTACCGAGTAATGCCCAGCATCTAGCTTGGCTAGATCTCAATACACATGATGGACAAGAATACTGGTTGGCGATGAATTTAGCAGGGGATTATGCCAAAGCTTGTCACGACGATATTCACCGTCGAATTGCCAAAGCCTTAGGAAAACAGATTGCGTTTACCATTGAGAATCACCACAATTTTGCATGGAAAGAAACCATCAACGGTCAAGAACTCATTGTACACCGCAAAGGAGCAACCCCTGCAGCCGTTGGTCAATTGGGCATTATCCCGGGTTCGATGACCACCAATGGGTTCATCGTGGAAGGTTTGGGAAATGAGGCGAGTTTACATTCAGCCTCTCATGGCGCGGGCCGCTTGCATTCGCGAAATGTTTGCAAGAGCAAATTCACGAAGAGTGATATCAAAACGGAGTTAAAAACAGCAGGTGTTCAACTGATTGGCGGAAGCGTTGACGAAGCGCCCATGGCGTATAAAGATATTAACGCTGTCATGCAAGCCCAAGAGGATTTAGTAAAAGTATTGGGAACGTTTACGCCTAAATTTGTGAGAATGGATAAGTAAGATGAAGAAGATTATACAAATTACATCGGGAAGAGGTCCCGCTGAATGTGGATTTGCCGTTGGTAAAATCGCAGCTATTCTACATAAAGAAGCGAATAAATTACAGTTTACTGTCTGTTACCAAGAGTCAAAGGAGCGAGATTCAGATTCAATTTTTATTGAACTAAATAGTACGCAAGAACATAAACTTGAGTCTTTTATGCAATCTTGGCTGGGGAGTATACAATGGATATGTCCAAGTCCATTCCGCTCGAAGCACAAGCGAAAAAACTGGTTTATTGGAATTTTTGAAACCACAGAGATGGATACTGCCTTTGTTTTAGAAGAGAACGATTTAGAATATCAAGCTATTCGCAGTTCAGGTGCAGGAGGACAACATGTCAATAAGGTGAGTTCAGCTGTACGTGTGACTCATCTCCCTACAGGATTACAAGTGATTGCTATGGATAGTCGATCTCAACATCAAAACAAAAAACTAGCCAAGGAACGATTGCTGCTTAAATTAGAGCAATCCAAAGTACATGATGCAGCGCTTATGGAAAAACGAACCTGGCTAAACCAAACACAAATCGAAAGAGGAAATCCCACACGTATCTTTGTGGGACCTCTGTTTAAACAAAAAGGGAGCGTATAGCTCCCTTTTTTTATTGTATCTCAGCACTTAACCCTGCATCTAACAATTGCAGGCATTGTGGTTTTAATTTTTTAAACTCACCAGTCTTAACCGTACATTTTCCAGTATAATGCACTAAAATAGCACATTGTTCTGCTTGTTCTGCTGTATGGTTACATACCTTAATTAAGGTCTCGATTACATGATCAAAAGTATTAACATCATCGTTGTATAAGATAATTTCACTTTGACCGCTGAGCAATTCGGACACCTCAATTTTTTCTTCAACTATTTCCTTTGTACTCATACTATTCGCATTTTAATATGACTAACGTTTTTTAAACTTCAAAGATACCCAATTATTTTTTTCTAATTGATTTTCAAAGGTTAAACCTTTTTCTTCTGCTGCTTTTTTAATACTTGCAACATCTTCTGTATAGAATCCACTGAAGTAAATCTCCCCATTTTCCTTCATTGTTTTGATATAGTGATCCATATCATTCAATAGGATATTGCGATTAATGTTAGCTAATACGACATCGTATTTCGGTTCTTTTGTCAAAATGGATGCATCTCCTTCAAATACTTCCACATTGGTACAAGCATTGCGTTCTGCATTTTCAATTGAATTGAGGTAACACCAATTGTCAATATCAATGGCATCTACTTGTTTTGCACCGCGCATGGAAGCTAAGATTGCTAAGATTGCCGTTCCACATCCCATATCCAAAACCACCTTATCTTGCATCTCGTTGGTTAAAATTTGGCGTACCATCATATAAGTGGTTTCGTGGTGTCCTGTTCCAAAACTCATCTTAGGTTCAATTACGATATCGTATTGCGCTTGTGTTTTTTCGTGAAAAGGCGCTCGTATATAACATACACCATCCACGTCAATTGGATCAAAATTCTTCTCCCATTCCTCATTCCAATTTACTTGTTCTATTTCCTCTTTTCTATAGGTAATAGTAAACTGATTGGATTGTAGAATAAAAATATCCTCTAAAATATCCTCTGTCCACAAGTCTTGCTGAACATAAGCGCTAACACCTATAGCCGTTTCTTCAAAACTTTCAAATGCTTTTTCTCCCAATTCTGCGATAAGAATCTCTACACCAGGCACTAAAGGCTCTACTGTAAAATGATATCCAATATATGACATGCTGTTTTTTCTTTACTATCTTTAGTTAACCATTTAATAACATTGCCCTTACATTTCAATAACAACGATCTAAATGTGGAAACAAAACTAATCTTATTTTTGCAATCTCAACACACGTACACATGAAAAAAATCTATTTATTAATATTGTCGTTACTATCACTTAACGCAATAGCACAAAAGATTGAGACAGCTAATAACGATATTAAATTAGCTCAACTTCCTTATTACAACTTCGGAAAAGGCGTTGGAATTACTTCTTCCGACAGTATTTTTCAGTTAAACTTGCGTTTTCGCATGCAAAACCGTTTAACTTTCATGGAGAATGAAGGAGAAAAAACAAAATATGAGGGAGAGATTCGTCGTTTGCGTTTGCGTTTCGACGGTTATGTAGGAAATCCTAAGTTTTTATATGTCATTCAGTTATCTTTTGCCCCTAAAGACATGGGAAAAACAGTAGAAGGAGAATCGGTTAATATCATTCGCGATGCGGCAATGACGTATCGTCCGAATGAGAATTGGAGTTTCATTTTTGGTCAAACCAAACTACCTGGAAACAGACAACGTATCAACTCTTCTGGGGCTCTACAATTGACAGACCGTTCAATCAACAACTCTAAATTTAATATCGATCGCGATTTTGGTTTACAAGCATACTATCACCAAGAGCGAAAAAACAAATTCGGCTATGTAATCAAAACAGCGGTTTCAACAGGACGTGGAAGAAATTTCCAAGGATCTGAAAGTGATAGTTATGCTTTAACTGGACGCGTTGAATTATTTCCCATGGGAAGTTTCAAAAACAATGGAGCCTATTTTGAAGGAGATATCGCTCGAGAAGCTACCCCTAAATTAATGTTAGCCGGTACTTTCTCACACAACAACAATGCTGAAAACTCTCAAGGACAAACGGGAAGTAAATTATACGAAACAAGAAACCTAAACTCCTTTATGGCTGATGCTATTCTAAAATACGACGGATGGGCAGGAATGGTTTCCTTCATGAACCGAAATGTAGACGACGCAATCACCTATGGTCTAGATCCAGATGGCAACAAACGCAGTAGTTATGTATATGCTGGCCACGGAATGGACTACCAACTAAGTTATTTATTCCCTAGCAATTACGAATTAATTGGTCGTGTTTCAACTCAAAAAATGAAAACCCAATTATATGAGCAATTGAATCTGCCCAATACAACTGAATTTACTTTAGGAGTAACCAAATATTTATGGGAACATGCTTTTAAACTTCAAGCAGAGGTCACTTATGATAAGTTAGATTTTTACCAAGGATCTAATAAAAACAACTGGTATTTTAGAATGCAATTCGAAATTGGTATTTAATTGCCCTTTTTATCATGAGTTTATAAACAAAGATTAGCTTTACCTCATGTAAATCCAAAAAAAATTACAATATTCTGTTTTTTTTCTATATATTTATAAGAGTACAATCTTAACTAATTAGCTATGAACAGATTATTTTATTATTGCAGCATGATACTTGTTGGAGTAAGCGTGATAGGCTGTAAAGACAAAGCGACAGCTCCAATTTCATCTGATGTAGAGACAAGTACTCCAATAGATCAAGTAAAAATTGATTCCGCAATTGAAGAGTATGAATTAATTCCGCAAGAAAAGGTAGATAAACTCAACGAGGCTATTCAACGAGAGAAGATAACTTCAATAGAGGGAATTATGCGATTTTACGCTCCTGAAGATAAAGCTGCGGAAGGAAAATATAGCTATGACATCACTGTTTTACAAATGTCAAACTCATCACTGACTTTGGTAACTTTAATTGAGGACGGCATCAATGATGATTCCATGCGAGCAAAAAAAGTAGTCATGACTATAAAAGCAAAAGACGGTAAAAACCAAGTAACACAGATTAAACAAAGCTATCAATGCTGGGAAGGACGAGGGCATACCAATTGGAGTTCCTCCTATTGCAATTAACATAAAAAAAGTCGTGAAGAAATCACGACTTTTTTATTTTTTATTCCGCTTGAGGTTGTTCATCGTCTCTCTTAGCGATATTCATATTTGGAAATTTCTTTTGAATAGATTGCAAGGCAAATTCATTTATTTCATTCATTGCTTCTGGTGAAGGTAATTTTAATGTTTCTGCATTGTGTTTTAATACTTCTTCTAATAAGATTTGTGTTCTTAATAATTGAAAGTTTAAATCGATTAATTCTCCTGCTACGTCGATATCTCCTAGTTTCATCTTACTGGTGTTAAATTAAAGTTTCGTTTTTATCTCAACCAAATTTAACAAAGTATTTCTAATATCTACTACAAAAGCCTTTATTCTTCAAAATAAAATTGCAGGGGTTGGCGCAAATTATAACGAGAAGACATCACTTCACCATAAGCACCAGCAGAGCGAATTGCAATCAAATCACCTCGCACTAAGGTTGGGAGGATTACATTTTTTCCAAAACAGTCACTACTTTCGCAAATAGGCCCTACTACATCATAGGTTTCAGTCTCTTCTGATGGACTATCAGAAGGCCTTAAACATTGTATGTGGTGATACGCCTGATAAAGTGCAGGTCGCAATAGCTCTGTCATTCCGGCATCAAGTATAGCAAAATTCTTATTCAATCCTCGTTTGATATACAACACTCGACTAAGTAGACTCCCGCAATTAGCCACTAAAGATCGCCCCAATTCAAAGTGAACCTGTTGCCCGGGTTTAGGTTCTAAAAAACGATGAAATAAGGCGAAAAAATCAGCAAAATCAACAACAGCCTCTTCGTCTGGATTTTGATAATTAATTCCTACTCCTCCTCCAACATTGAGAATAGGTACGGTAATTCCCCTTTCAATAAACCAAGTATTCCACTCGTTAACTTTGAGACATAATCGTTTAAAAACACTCCAGTCAGTAATTTGAGAACCTACGTGAAAGTGCAAACCAACCAAAGTCAAAGCACTCTCTTTCGCGTGAATTAACGACAAGCAATCTTCTAATTCATGCATCATAATACCAAATTTATTTTCATCCAATCCTGTGGTAATATAATGATGGGTATTCGCATCAATATTCGGATTTATACGCAAAGCGACCGAAGCAGACACATTCATCGTTTGGGCTAGGGTACTAATGACTTGCAATTCTTCTAGGGATTCTACATTAAAAGCCAATATACCTTGACTCAACGCTAAGCGAATTTCCTTTTCTGTTTTTCCCACACCAGCAAAAACAATCGATTCCGCATCAAATCCGTGGGCAATTGCCGTTTCAATTTCCAAACCGCTTACACAGTCCGCTCCCAATCCTAAGGCACTAATTTCCTGAAGTATTCTTGGATTATTATTTGCTTTTACAGCATAGTGAATCTGGTACCCCCATTGATCTGCTGCTGTTTTTGCAGTAGATACTGTAGTTCTAAGTAAGGGCAAGTCATAATAGTACAAAGGCGTTTCTTCCTTTTGTATTTGTTCTAATATAGCAGTTGAAATCATAGTTCTAACATTAAAATAAGCGATGATGTAAAGCTCGTAAAGCCTCAATTTTGTATTTAGATGGAAGTAAGAGAGAAATATTATGTTCACTTCCTCCATAAGAAATCATGCGAATGGGCATGTGTTTCACTGCCTCAGAAACAATCGTAGCATATCCATTCTTATTGCGTTTAAAATCTCCTACAATACAGATGATGGTTTGATTATCATCCACTTCCACCGCACCAAAATGAGTCAGTTCCGCAATAATTTCACTTAAATGCGTTCGGTCATCTAGGGTGAGAGAAACGGCTACTTCTGACGTTGTGATCATGTCTATTGGAGTTTTATAGCGCTCGAAAACTTCGAACACTCTTCTTAAAAAACCATAGGCCAACAACATACGTGATGAATGAATGCGAATAGCCGTAATATCATCTTTAGCCGCAACAGCTACAATTTCATCCGAATGATCAAAAGTAGCCGAAATTAATGTACCAGGTGCTTGCATATCTAAGGTATCGAGTAATCGAACGGGAATATTTGCTTTCTGAGCGGGAAATACACTTTGAGGATGTAGTATTTTCGCACCAAAATAAGCTAATTCTGCTGCTTCATCAAAACTGAGATGTGCAATGGGTTTGGTATTGGATACACAACGTGGATCATTGTTGTGAAAACCATCAATATCCGTCCAAATTTGAATTTCTTCTACCGATAAAGCTCCACCAATCAAAGAAGCTGTATAATCAGATCCCCCTCGTCTCAGGTTGTCGATTTCACCAAAAGCATTTCTGCAAATATACCCCTGAGTAATAAATAAAGTCTCGGTTGGCCATCGAGAAAGCAATTTATTTAGATGCTGTTGGATATGAACCATATCAGGTTCTTGATCTTCATTGATTCGCATAAAATCCAAAGCAGGAAGCCAAACAGACGGAATTCCTTTTGTTGTGAGATACAGATGAAAAAGCGCGGTAGACAACAACTCTCCTTGGGCTAAAACCAAACGCTCTTCTACTGTAGTAAATAAATCATTACCTAATTCTTTCAACAGAGCAAAATGACTGCGAATTAGCGTATTTCCCTTTTCTTTTCCCTCTTCAGTAGCAAAAAGAGTATCAACAAATCCTTCATAAAATTGTCGTAATTGTTGAATCAAATTTCGTGCCTGAGCCACTTCTCCTTGCGTATAGTGTAAAGCAATCTCAACTAAAGCATTCGTCGTACCCGCAACTGCAGATAATACAACCACATGTCGATCACTCTCTTGCGACTGAATAATAGACCATAACTTTTCGAGTCTCTCCGGACTTCCCACAGAAGTACCTCCAAATTTTAATACTTTCATCTCTTTCTTTTATCCACAAAAAAAAGGGTTTGTCTTCGCGACAAACCCTTTGCTATTTTATTACATTATAAAAAATAAGGAGATTGCTCACGATGATTGACGTAAGTTTACCTTCTTTCCCTTTTTTATAACGATTAAATACATTTTTCTTGTTTTTTATAACACAGCAAATATATTTACTTTCTCCTTATCATTTATTTATTTAATTTTTTATTAACTTTTAGTTAGTTTATTTTTAAGAAAAAAACTTCTTTTCATACAAGTTCAGCAAACCGATGTACAATTGATTTATTCTTCTATTTAGGTGAAATGAAAGATCAGATGAAGGAGAAAAAAGAATAATAGTTTATATTTGCACCATACTTTTTAAAGTTAGAAAAAAATGGTTTTATCTCCGTCATTTTCTTTACTTTGCAAGACTAGACAAACAAACTATGCGCGCTTTACAGTCCTTAAATAAATATTTTTTCAAGTATAAATACCACTTCTTAACGGGAGTTATTATTACGATAGTCGCTCAAATTTTCACGCTTTATACGCCGAAATTAGTTGGGGATTCCATTCGTATTTTAGAACAACTAAATACCTTTGACAAGGAAAAAGTAACAGAACTGTTGTTATCCAACATTTTTTGGATTTTAGTTACGACGTTAATCGCTGGTTTTCTGACATTTTTAATGCGTCAAACGTTAATTGTCATGTCTCGTCATATTGAATTTGACTTAAAAAATGATATTTTCAAGCATTACGAAGTGCTGACACAAAGTTTTTACAAGCAAAACCGCACAGGGGATTTAATGAATCGCATCAGTGAGGATGTAGGAAAAGTGAGGCAATATGTAGGACCAGCAGTGATGTACTCCATCAATACCTTGATTCGTTTCGCGGTGGTATTGACACAAATGTATATCATTTCGCCTCAGTTAACCTTTTATTCCCTTCTCCCTTTACCCCTATTAGGTTATTTTATTTTTAAATTAAGTAGACAAATCAACGAACGCAGTTTAATTTTTCAACAAAATTTATCGGTTTTATCTACGTTTACACAAGAGATTTTTTCGGGAATGCGCGTGATTAAAGCCTATGCAATTGAAAATAAAAAGGTAGCTGAGTTTGAAGAACTAACGCAAAGTAGCAAGGAAAAATCTTTAAAATTAGCCAAAACAGGGGCGTTAATTGGTCCTTTGATGATTTTATTAATTGGCTTGAGCAATTTACTGGTTATTACGATTGGTTCTCTCTTGTATTTCAATGGAAAGCTTCCTGATATTGGGGTGATTGCACAATTCATTCTCTACATCAACATGTTAACATGGCCAGTAGCCTCTTTGGGATGGATTTCCTCCATGATACAAGAAGCAGAAGCTTCACAAAAACGCATCAATGAGTTTTTAGACGTACAACCTGAAATTTTCAATACCAATCCGAATCCTACAGAAATTAAAGGAAATATTACCTTTGATCAGGTATCTTTTACTTATGCAGATACGGGAATTCAAGCATTGCGCAATGTTAGCTTTAATTTGAAAAAAGGAGAAACCTTAGCTATTTTAGGGAAAACAGGATCGGGAAAAAGTACATTATTATCTCTAATCAGTCGCATGTATACGATTGACTCAGGTCGTATCTTATTCGATAACACTCCTATTGAAGATTGTAATTTGACAGATCTTAGAAAAGGTGTTGCTGTAGTTCCACAAGATTCTTTTTTATTTTCAGATACAATCAGCAATAACATTCGTTTTGGAAAAGAAGATGCGACCATCGAAGAAATCATGGAAGCGGCTAAAAAGGCTGTTGTACACCACAATATTGAACAGTTTGAGAAAGGCTATGATACCGTATTAGGAGAACGAGGTTTGACCTTATCTGGAGGGCAAAAGCAACGTGTTTCCATTGCGAGAGCCTTGATTAAAAATGCGCCTATCCTTCTCTTGGACGATGCTTTATCTGCAGTAGACACAGAAACAGAAGAACGTATCTTAAAACATTTAGAAGAACACAGCAAGCATATTACAACCCTGATCGTCACGCATCGCGTGTCTTCAGCTAAAAATGCAGACCAAATTATCGTGCTTGATCAAGGGGCAATTATACAGGCTGGAACGCATGAAACTTTGATTGCTCAACAAGGATATTATGCGGAGTTACATGAAAAACAATTGAAAGAAAAAGAAATAGTGTAAAAAGTTGGTTTATTAGGATTTTTTTTAGACTTTTGAAAGCTATATATACAAATCAATTAATTGATAGAAGGATTATGAGAGATAACGAAATGTTAGAAAAAGAAGAGATTTTCTCGAAAGTATTAAGAGCGGGTAGAAGAACTTATTTCTTTGATGTAAGAGCTACAAAGGCTGATGATTACTACATAACCGTAACTGAAAGTAAAAAATTCACAGAAGACGATGGATCTTTCCACTTTAAAAAACACAAAATCTATTTATACAAAGAAGATTTTGCTGCTTTTAAAGACATCTTAGATGAGATGACAGAATACGTAGTAAATCACAAAGGTGAGGAAGTTATTTCTGAAAGACACCAAAAAGACTTCAAAAAAGAATATCAAAAAGAAGAAGATGATTCATTAAACAATTTTACAGACGTAGAATTTGATGATATTTAATCTTTTACATAAAAATAATAGAAAGTTCAACTCTTTGGGTTGAACTTTTTTTTTATCTTTGTCTCATCATAATAGGCAATGATGTCTGCCTCGAACCGCCCTGGAGCTGATGACGTCTGACGAATATAGTTTTTATCATCTATACAGTGCTGTTATGAATACAAGTAAAAAAACAATCTTTTTTCCTTTTCCTAGTAAACCCTTTATTTGGGCAGTTTTAAGTTTACTTCTTGGTAGTTTAATCGGTAGTGCCTCTGCATTATTCTTATTTGTTCTTGAATACGTTACAAACTTACGCCATGCAAATCCTGCGTTATTATTTGGGTTGCCATTTGGTGGTTTACTCATTGGTTACTTATACCATTATTTTGGAGGAAGTGCAAACAAAGGAAATAACTTATTGATTCAAGAATATCACCATCCTATAGCTAAAATACCGTTCAAAATGGCTCCTTTTGTATTGTTAGGTACTTGGGTTACCCACTTATTTGGGGGATCTGCCGGGAGAGAGGGGACAGCTGTTCAAATGGGAGGAGCCCTTGCAGATCAATTCACAAAATGGTTTAAGCTAAACGAAAAAGATAGACAAGCCATCCTATTGATGGGAATTGCCGGAGGATTTGCCTCTGTTTTTGGCACTCCTCTTGCAGGAACCTTATTTGCAATTGAACTAATGATAGTGGGTCGAAACAAATACAACTATATTTTTCCCTTGCTAATCACCGCTATTATATCGCATTATGTTTGTTTGATGTGGGGCATTCACCATACAGTTTACACCTTAGACTTGGTTCCTTCTCTTGACTTATATACCTTATTTAAAGTGAGTGTAGCAGGTGTTTTATTTGGATTAACAGCTATTTTATTCGTTAAATCAACAGATACAGTTTCACATTTTGCCTCCAAATACATCAACTACCCTCCTTTGCGTCCTTTTTTTGGGGGACTATTCTTCATTGTACTCTTTTACTTCATTCAAGATTCAAAATTCTTAGGATTAGGCGTAGAAACCATTGTTGAGTCCTTTACAATCTCACAAGCTGCCACCGTATTTTTACTCAAAATAGCATTTACAGCTATTACCTTAGGTTCAGGCTTTAAAGGAGGAGAAGTAACCCCACTATTCTATATTGGAGCTACATTGGGTAGTTTTTTAGCGGTATATCTACAATTGCCTATTGGATTTGTAGCAAGTTTGGGTTTTGTTGCTGTTTTTGCAGGTGCCACAAAAACCCCTTTCGCTTGTATCTTTATGGCTATTGAATTATTTGGAAGTGAAACACTTATCTATACCGCCCTATGTTGTGTTATAGCTTATTTAATTAGTGGGAAACACAGTATTTATAAATTTCAATTATACCTATAAAACAATGCCTCCATGCGCTTTTATACCAAAAAAAAAGAGCAAAGATTACATTTTAAGCACTAATTAATTAAAATATATAAAAAATAATTATTCATCCCCAATAAAATTATCATATTAGCATTTTTACAGCCGAATCTTGTCAAAATAATAATTATAAAAATCTTTTAAATTCAAAATCTTTACTACCTTTGCTTTCGATAGAAGTGATTTTATTTTCTGTTTATTTTGAAGTAGAAAAGCTAGAAAATTCGCTCTATTCACCCTATTTTTAAACTATTAACATTACAAACTAGACAACAAAAAGATTGCACTAAATTTTAGATTTATGTTTCACAAAAAGTTTTTTAATCGATTCACATTTGGACAATTGACCATTGCATTAGTTGTGATATACGTATTGTACTCTATTACTACTTTTGTTCTTTACCAATCAACAGCTAGCATAGTTAATCTTGTACTCTCCGGAATTCTAACATACTTAACAATCTATGATTTAATTCAAAACAAACATACGATTCGAAGAAACTACCCTTTATTTGCGCGTTTTAGATATATGTTTGAATCTATTCGTCCAGAGATGCGTCAGTATTTTTGGGAAGGAGAATTAGATGGAAAACCCTTCAACCGTCGTGAGCGTTCAATTGTTTACCAACGAGCTAAAAACGAGAAGCAAACGGTTTCTTTTGGTATGCAAGATGATCCAAATCGCATTGGTTACGAATGGGCTGCTCACTCTGTATATCCAAAACATGTGACAGATACAAATTTCAGAACCTTAATTGGAGGAGATGACTGTAAACAACCTTATAGTGCAAGTATTTATAATATTAGTGCAATGAGTTATGGTGCTTTGAGTAAAAAAGCAATTACCGCTTTAAATGAAGGAGCTAAGATTGGTGGTTTTGCGCATAACACTGGTGAGGGAGGAATTAGTCAATACCACCGTTCAGGAGGAGATTTGATTTGGCAAATTGGTACAGGATACTTTGGGTGTCGTGATGAAAAAGGATTCTTCAGTGATATATTATTTGAAGAGCGTTCTAATTATCCAGAGGTAAAAATGATTGAGTTAAAACTTTCTCAAGGAGCAAAACCTGGACATGGAGGTTTATTACCAGCAGAAAAAAACACAGTAGAGATTGCTGCAATTAGAAGTATCACACCTCATACAACAGTACACTCACCATCTGGACATACAGCATTCAGCAACCCAGTTGAGTTAGTTCATTTCTTAGCTAAACTTCGAAAATTATCGAACGGAAAACCAGTTGGATTTAAAATCTGTATTGGTCGCAAAGATGAGTTCTTAGCTATTATAGATGCAATGAAACAAACAGGTATCACACCAGATTTCATCACAATTGACGGTGCTGAAGGAGGAACAGGAGCTGCTCCATTAGAATTTATTGACTATATGGGAATGGCGTTGAATGATGCTTTAGTATTTGCAAATAAAACATTAATTGAAAACGGATTAAGAGGAAAAATTAGACTTTTAGCTTCAGGAAGAATCATTTCTGCCTTTGATATTGCTAAAACGATTGCGCTTGGTGCTGATGCATGTTATAGTGCGAGAGGTATGATGTTTGCTTTGGGTTGCATCCAAGCGTTACAGTGTGACAGTGGACATTGTCCTGTAGGTATTGCAACACAAGATGAAACTTTATACAAAGCATTAGATGTTACAGATAAGAGAATGCGTGTAGCTAATTTCCACAAAAACACGATGAAAGCTTTAGGAGAATTCATTAGCGCAGTAGGTTATGAAAAACCAAACGAAATTGACCCTAGAACCTTCCATAAACGAGTGGATCACGGTGTAAACAAAAGTTTCCAAGAAATGTATTTTGGAGAATTAGATACGCGTAAAAAAGCATAATTCATGCACAACGATAAACAGAAAGGCTGTCTCATAGAGATAGCCTTTTTTTATAGAGTATAACGAATTGAATGAAACTGAGCAATGTCAATCTCGCTAAATGAAGTAGACAAGAATTAAAGACAAGTATCATTTTGAAAGTATACAATCAACCAAGGATCAATTCAAAAACATTTCTAAAATAAGAGAGGGCGACTTAAAAAAGTCGCCCTCCTCTTTTCCCTAAAAAAAGCACTCAACTCTAAGAATTGAGTGCTTAAAACAATTAAAACAAAAAATCAATTATAGACCAAAACCATATTTTACTTTAATACCGATAGCGTAGGATTTTAATTTGTACGCTTCATTGTGGTAAGCTGCATTCTTTACTACTTCTGCTCTACTTTCTTCAGGTATGGGTTTGTACCAAACTAAAGATGCCGTATTTGCAGCCTTATCCGACTTTTTGATATCATTTAATCCCAAATCAAAGTACAATCCGAAGTACAAATTTTGTCTTTCGGCTAATTCATACTTGTATCCTACTTCTCCTACCCAAGCGATTCTTGTATTGACATCAATATCTCTTTTTTCTTTTTGCGTTCCAAAAGAACCGAATGCACTATATTCAGGAAAGGGTAAGGTTACTTCATATTGAGGAAAATAACCTTCTGTTTCCAATTGGTTAAATGTTGTTTCCACTTCGCTTGTCATACTTAAACCGAATTGAACCCCCGTTCTAAAATACAGATTATTGTCCATCGTATAAGCCACTGTAAGCGGAATATTCACTTGATTCAACATTACTTTCTCATTGACTGAACTAGCTCTGTATTTGAAGATAAACTTCTCTCCTTCCCAATCCGTTGCAGGGGTACTTCCTTCTAAGCGACTCGTTTGATATTTGGCGTTACTCATGGTATAAACACCCCCAATTCCAACACTAAATTTGCGTGATAAATGGTAATCATAATGAAGTCCAACCCCAAGCGAAGTTCCTCCATCGGATTTCATACCGTAAGGCATGCTATTTTGGAGACCCAAATACCCTCCTTGAACGCTAACACCTACTTCGTGTTTATTATAATAATAAGGACTGAACTGAGCGGTTGCCTTTTGAGTAATGAAACACAGCCCAAACAGACTTAATGCATATATAACTTTTCTCATAAAATTCGTTTTAAAAAAATCAGACGGTAGCGGTACTACCGCCTGACAACTATTTAAAATTAATAAACCTACTTTATCCTACTATTCTCTTACAATAAATTGAACAGAGCGGTGTTTGCCTTCTGATTTCAATACTAAGAAATAAGAACCCGTAGTCATTGTAGTTGGTAAATTCACTTCTTTTCTATTGCCGTTAAACGATCCTTTACCGACTACTTGTCCTAATACATTATAAATAAAGTAAGAGTTTTCATAATCTGTTTTAGAATCTAATACAATGTTTAACGTCTCTGTTTTGCGAACTGGGTTTGGATAAACTTGCAATTGTTCTGCCGATTCAAATCCTAACTCGATTGGACAAGTCGTAAGCTTAGTTCCATTTTTCAAAGTAAGAACCGCATAATAGCTTGCAGTAGGATCTAACTTCATACCATATTCATTTCCTGCAGAATATGCTTGTTGTGTACCAATCAATTCGTCATTTTTATACCATTCAAATTTCACAAAGTTATACCCTCCGTTTGTTGTTGGATCATTGTTCACCAATAATACATTTTCGTATTTCTGATAAATTACATTCTCCGTAGTTAAACGTTTATCGATAATTACAGTATAAATTTTGCTCTTCGTACCATCCTCGGAAATCACTTCAATTTCCTGTTTATGTAAACCATAGGTAGGAACATCAACTACAATACGCTTCCCTGGTTTTACTGTTGTACCTGTTGGCACAATCACATCTAATGTTACCTTATTTGTGCTTGTAGTACAATCTAAAACAACATAGGTTTCCTCTTGTATTTTGCCATAAGAAACACCATCTACAATTAATTCTGATATTTCTGTTCCATTACTCTTAATGATTAGTTTTCTTGACACAGGCATAGCAGGTAGATAATTTGCATTCCCATCTTGATACGCTGTAATAGTTGCAATACCTACTTGTAAAGGCGTTACTAATCCTGAAGGTGTCAACGTCAATATTGGTTCATCTTCAAAAGTTACTTCATAGCGAATTGGCAATCTAGAACTTGCTCTAGCTTCTAATTGGAATGAAGTTGTTTCGTCTAGAATTACAACACTCAACTCATCGAAAGTAATTACTTGTTCTGCTTTCACGATAGTCAATAGCGCTACAAGTTCTTTCGTTTCAAAATTTGGACCATAATCAATAATTGCTTTTACGCTGTAAACACCTACTTCTGTTTGGTTATTATTGACATAAGTTACTGTTGCATTTGGTGATAAATCTCCAGTAATAGCTAAACTTTTCACCGTACCATCATAAGTAAATGTTTTAGAAGGTAGTGTGACATTCCCCACTTGATTTCTAACAATTTCAAATGTTGAAGGAGTGAATGAATCAATATAGTAATTTGTTCTTGCTGCAAGTGTGCCTTGATTGATCGCATAAATTCCTACAGCCTCACCCGCTACTCTACCTAAATTTCCTCCGATTGCATTCACATTTCTATCATTAAACTGCAATCCTTGAAGCGTATAAGTGAAGATTGGATCTGCAGCTCCAAATATTTTGCGTTGATTGGCATCAACAATAACATTTAATGGTGCTGGTTTAATCTCAAACGTACTTGCTGCATCCACAACAAACACATAGTTATTGTGAAGTGAAGTTAATGTACCTAAAGTATAACGATATAAACGTACATTCTCTCCTTCTACTCTTCCTAATAAACCACTAATCACAGCCGTTGTATCCGTAAATTTAAATCCAGTTGCTGTATAGTTTAATACTGAATCATCTTGTCCGTAAATTTTATGTTGACCGCTTACAGGCAGAATCATCAAATTAGCTGGCGTAATTGTCAAACTACCTAATTCAAATTGTAATTCATAGTTTGTTGTCGTTGCAATAGTACCTTGTTGATACGTATATACTCCTACATTCTCTCCTGACTGACGTGTTAATGCTCCTGTAATAACAGCATTCGTATCACCGTTAGCTAATCCTTCTACTTGGTAATTCAAAGCAGGATCAGCCTCTCCATACACTTTCGTTTGATCTGTATACGTAATTTTCAACTCGGCAGGTGTAATTGTAAACATATCTCCTGTAAAAGCAATCGTATAGTTTGTAGAGTTTAAAGTACCTTGTGTAATTGCATACGTACCTATATTCTCTCCTACTTCTCTTACTAAAGTACCTAGTAATGACTGATTACCATCGTTAAATTTATATCCTTCTCCTACAAACGATAAGGTAGGATCAACTTGTCCGTATACTTTCGTCAATGAATTAGCTTTCACACGTAATGGTGCTGGCGTAATTGTAAACGTTGCAGGAGTAAAATCGAACGTATAATTAGCAGCTCTTAAACTACCAATATTGATTGCATACTCTCCAACATTTTCACCTACTACTCTAGTTAATCTTCCTGTTAATACACTTGCATCATCTGCTAATTTAAAACCAGTTACCGTATATGTCAAGGCTGGATCTGTTGGTCCATATACTTTTGTTTTGTCATGAGCAACAACAGTTAATACAGCAGCTGTTACATGTACCTTAACTTCTGTTCTTGCACTTTCACATCCATTAATAATGCGTTGGCTCACCCAATACGTTGTTGTTCCAATCGCATTTGTTAAAGGTGTTGGTGCAGTTGTAGTTCCTGTAGTTGCATCGCCTATATACCATACTAGCTCATCTCCTGTTGTCAATGAAGCCTCAAGAGCAACTGCAGAATCACCATACTGATAATAAATATCTGTTGTAGCAACAGTTGGTGCTGCCAATATATCTTCAACTACAACTTCTACTGCTGTTCTAACTTCGCTTTCACAGTTGTTTAATTTTTGTGAAGCATAATAAGTATTTCCATCTTGTAATGGTGTTGTACTTGCGTACACCGTTCCTCCTACAGGAGCGTTATACCATTTAACTGCGGTTCCTTCTACCGATAAACTAGCAATCGTTGGCTGATTAATTAAACAGAATTTTTGTTCTGCTGGAGCCACTGGAGCTGCAGTACGTGATAAATGAACGGTTACTGCTACTCTACCTGATTCACATCCTACTTGAGGGAAATGACTAGCTACATAATAAGTAGTACCATTAGTTAATACCGTTGTTTCTGGTAAAACTTCCGTTGCTGTTTCAGAAGCATACCATTTTCTTTCATAACGATTAGCAATTGTTACCACTAAATCTGCTAATGTCGTATCCTCACATAGTGATTGATTCGCAACTGCAACTGGAAGAATTGGTCTAATAATTTCTATTTGAACCGGTTGACGTTCAGAATGACAATCTCCAACAATTATTTCTACATAGTAAGTACCCGTTTGTGTAATTGACGTTATCGCCTCAGTACTAGCCAATGAACTATACCATTTAGTAGTTGCTCCTGTTCTTATTGTAACTGGAATATCAGCTACATTTACCGTTTCACAGAAAATAGTCTGATTCACTTCTAAACTACCGTAATTTACTACACTAACTGAGATTTCTTTCGTAAGCGTACATAAAGAAAACTCGTGTTTTGCAGTAACTGTATACACGATTGGATTCGTAACTTTCACATATATTGTTCCTTGTGAGTCTCCTGTATAAGGGGTAGTTCCCTCTGGGTTAGTATACAATCCAGTTAAAGGAGCCCAAGTAAATAAATTAGGATTTTTTACTCCAAATTTAATATTTGGTCTATTCTTAGAAACCCCACTTGTTCCAAAAGAGGTAACTGCATCTATACTAGGAATACCTGGTGCAGGTGTATTATCTATCGCCCCATAAACAACACTATCAAAAGTAGTAGCGGTATAACGATGAGTTGTACCTGCTCCATTTCCTCCATTTCCAGCATTGTGTACCGTTTCAATAATTAAATTACTTGTACCATCCCAAACAAATGGTGTCGTTAATGTAAAGGATACATAACCTGCAGCTGAAGGAGTAAAAGATTGACTATAAACCGTAGTCAACGTTGACGATGTTGCTAAATTAGCCACGATCATCGTTGTATTGGTTGTATGTCCCATACGAATCGTAAAATCTTTACATTCACGAGCAGAAAAAGCACCTAATTCAAACGCTAGACTTTGAATCTTACTTCCTACAGTTAATCCTTTCGCTATTAATTCTTCCTTCGTATACAATATTTGCGTTTTCACTCCACCATAAAAACCAGATAAAGGATTTGGATAAGATGTTGTTCCTGTACTCAATGTACCTGTTCCAAAAACAAGCCCTATATCTTCAGTTGTTCCTGCCACCATTGTCCCTATTGCGTCAGGACATACTTCTACATTATTTAACGCATCATTTATTTCAGCAATAGGGTTTACTATCACTTTTAGTGTTTTTCTAATTTTACAATTCCCATTCGATTGAGAAGCTGTTAAGACATACTCTGTGGTTTCCGTTGGTGAAAATGTCCACCCTGTAGTAGTATTTCCTGTTACACCTGTAGCTGGTAACCATTCATATGTATCGTAATTTGCTACTCCTTCAGTAATCGTTATCGTATTAGTTGTTTGAAGTTTACAAATCTCTACCTGATTCGTTGACAAGTTTAATGTTGGTGCTTCATTTACTGTAGCAATTACTTCTTTACGTACACCTGTACAACCTTTTTCATATTTTAAGTTATAAAAATAATAATAGCTTGATGTGGTTGATCCGCCCCATTCCGAAGACATTACGTTTAATATGTTATTTGGATCAAGATAAGGGAATCCAGAAACACCTGAATCTCTAATAATACCTCCTGAATAACTCTTAATTAATATTTTATAACCATTTCCTGGTGGTAATACCACATTTAATGGAATCACATTAGGTGTTGTTGTTCCTCCATTAGTAAGATTAATTACACCTGTTGCATAGAGTTCAACTCCAGTAGGACTTAACACTTTCACATTAATTGTAGCTCCATTGGTATTTGCAAACACATCTGTTGATAGTAAATTAATTTCTTCAACAGCGTTAAATATGATTCCCCAATTATCAAATCCTGATGCACCTGCACTAGCTTCAGGTCTTACTTTTCCTGAAGCACCTTCAACAAGGTCTTCTCCAGTAGCAGCAACCCAAAAAGAAGTGGTTTGAGAAACTTCAGGAGTAACAAATGTACTGCCTGTTCCTAAAACAGTCGTACTTGTTTGCGTTTCATACCATTTAATTATACCACTATTGTATACTGCTTGTAATGTTGTTTGTCCGACACCACAAATAGTTCCACCTGTGCTTGATGTCATCAAAGGAGGTAAACATTTTGTTTTAAACACTTTTCCTACCGTCCATAAACTTCTATCACTTCCTACACATACAGATCGAACATAAATCTTATATTCTGTTTCTGGTACTAAACCATTTACAGTAGCAGTTAAAACACCTGCTGCAGTAGTCCCTGTAGCTACGCGTCCTGTTACTTCACCTGGATTACCCGATGTACGTACTTCATATTCATATCCATTAGCTGGAGCTTGTTCTGGTATTCCCCATGTAAAAGTAACACTTTCATGACTCAATGTCAGTGCATTAACCGTTATTGTTTCTGGTACAAAACAAGTTGGTGTAGTGCTAAGTTCAATATCACCTACATAAAGTATATTTTTATTCGCGTCTGAATAGGCCTGAAAACCAATATAAAATACCCCACTTGTAGCTGGTGTAAAGTCAATTACTTTCTCTACTGTTTCACTATTAGTACCTGTTGTTACAGTGAATAATTCTACAGTCATGGCTGTATTCACAGCTGAATTACCATAACTTACACGTAATTTTTCAACCCAAGCTGAATCTGCATATTTAAATTTCAAACGGTAACTCTGACCCGCCACTAAATTAATTCCTTGTGTAAAAAACCAATCATTTGCTACGTTAGTACCATGGAATGGGTATCCCATTACCTTCGTCCCCACAAAACGAGAACCAGATGGTTTAGCATATGATCTCCATGTTCTATCATCCGTATTTAAATCCTGAACCGTTAAACAGAAAGGAACATCCGGTGCAGTTACATAATTAATGTCCATTACGTAAGGTAGATTTGCAATGCCACATTCTGTTCTAAAATCAAGTACTTCTGTCCACGCACTAGAATCTGTCCCTGAACACACCGCTTTCACATAAAATTTATAAGCCGTGTTCGCTGCCAATCCGTTTACCGTTGCTGTTACCACACCGGCAGCAGTTGTTCCACTTTGTACCAATCCAGCAGTATCTCCTGGATTACCCGTAGTACGAACCTCATAGGCGTACCCATTCGCGGGTAAATTAGTAGAAGGCGTCCATCTGAAAACAGCACTATTTTCTGTCACACTTGTAAGAGCAGTCTCTGCAGGTTCTGCACAACTAGGAGATAAATTCACTTTAACATCTCCTAAAAACCAAGATCCCTTATTCGCATCAGAATAAGACTGAAAACCAATATAATATACCCCACTTGTTGCGGGTGTAAAATCAATAAATCTACTAACTGTTGCATTTGTTGTTCCCGTTTCAACTGTTAGCAATTCATTCGTCATCGCTGTGTTAACTGCTAATGAACCATAACTTACTCTCAATTTTTCAACTTGTCCAGCATCTCTATATTTAAATAGGATGCGATATCGCTGACCTGCAACTAAATTTAATCCTTGTGTAAAAAACCAATCATTGGCTTCGTTCGTAGCATGCATATTGTATTTCATTACATTCGCATCTACAAATCCTGATGAAGAAGGTTTACTCGAAGCTGTCCAAGTTCTCCCGTCATTGTTTACATCTTGTACACTAACACAACTTGGCACAACAGAAGAGGATGCCATCGTCATTACATATGGAATATCTACCGCTCCGCATAGGGTTTTGAAGTTAATCATAGCCCAAGGCGAATTAAAATCATCGTCACAACTTGTTTTGATATAGAAATAATATTGTGTGTCAGGTGTCAGAGCAGTCAAATCTACTTGTTCTTCCGCATTCGATACAGAACCAAAACTAACTCTTCCTGTTGCAGTCCCTACATTTGTATTCGTACGCAACTCATACTCTTGTGATAGAATACTAACTGAATTATTCACCCAGTTTACCGTAGCAGTAGTTGAAGTAAGTCCAGAAACAACTAAATTCGTCGGTTTTTGACATGGATTCAAAGCACCTATTAGCTGTAATTGAGGAACTGTACTTGTTCTAGTTTTATTCGAATTTGCTCCTAAGTTTGTTGTATTAATTACCGTACCATCTTGATAGGCATATAATCCCTGATTTGGAGCATTATAGCTTCTAAATGCAGGAAAATTACTAGTAAATCCAACCTTCTTATCAATTACTGTAACAAAAAAGTTATCTGTTCCATTATAAGGAAATGGAGTAGTTAATACGATTTCCATCCATTGTCCATCAACAGGAGTAATCGTTCCGCTGTAGACTAATGTTCCTGTATTTAAATCAATCCAATCGGAACTACCAGTAAAACTTGTTTTACTAGTGTGACCAATATAAACATCCCATTGGTTCCACAAATTACTATTGGCTGAATTTGTTGTAACAAACCATCTTATTTTGGTAATATCCCCTGTTGCCCCTCCATCATTGGCATATTCTGATTTCAGTACAATTTGTTGACTGATACTGTAATCCCAATTCGTATTGATGGGCATAAAATTATTAGTTGATGTACCGGAGCCAATTTGGATCTGGGAGAACATCGATAACGAAAAGCTGAGTAAGAACAGCCACGTTAAGAGTAATTTCTGCTTCATAAATTAATAGAGTAAATAATGATTAATAATTGATTTAATTGTTTCTTGTTTTTGAAGCGATAAAGTGTCTATACAAAAACTTAAGCAAAATATAACATTCTGTTAAAAAAACATTATCTTTGGGGTGGACAATAGGGTGGACAAAAGGGTGGACATATAAAAATTTAACTATATTCCCTATTCCTTCCGCAAAAAAGAGTATTTATGAAAAAAATAATATACTTTCTTATTATATTATGCTTGTATTCTTGTAGCAATACGAGAGAAAACACCTCTATCCATATCAATCAATTGCTTACCGAATTACACAAAGTAGAAGATGTAATTAAGCTTGAGGAGATTGTCCACACCCAATCATCTGGTGAACATCCACTAAATAAGGATATTCTCAACATCATTTCAAAAGTTAAAAAAGCGCAAATTAAAGCAGAAGAACTAGGTGCTTTTAACGAACAGACAACCCTTTTGTTGAAGGAAGTAGAAGTACAAATAAAAAATCTAAATTTTCCGAATCTAACCCATTGGTTTAATACCCAAATTGGCTTTTACTATTATACGTATAATCACTACATAGAAGCAGCTAATTACTATAGTGAGGTGGCCTACGTCTTGGATCATCATCCAGAAGAAATAACGATTCAACCAACAGATATCTATCGAAAGATTGGTTACTTCTATGGCACTATCGGAAAATACAAACAAGGAATTACTTATCTAACCAAAGCACTTCAATTCACCTCTAAAGACAACATCAATTATACAAGTCTTTTAAATGCTATAGGCAATTTTGCTATTAAAGACAAGCAAGAAGCTTTAGCTTATCCTTATTTAATACAAGCTAAAAACCTAGCGGAAAGTCAAGGAGATTTTTTGCGTTATGCCAAAATACTAGGTGATTTAGCTGTAATAGAAAACAATAAACAAAATTGGGAAAAAGCGATTAGTTATCTAGAAGAAGATATTGCACTTTCCAAAAAAGTAGATGACAAAAAGAATACCATGTTCGCTTTATTATCGCTTGCCCAAGTGTATTGGGATAAAAACGATGTTGAAAACACAAAAAAAACAGCATTAGAAGCTTTTTCTTATACACAAACCTTAAACTATGTCAAAGGTTTTGAATACGACATCATGAAATTGCTTTTGGAGGTTTCAATTGCAGAAAAAGATGAAAAACGCGAACTGCTTTACAGAAGAAACCTTACTACACTTAATGAGTATATTAGTGAAACAGAAGGGCAAAAAGCTATTGATCAAATCAATTGGGACGCCGAGATAGAACTCATCAACCTGCAGTTGGAATCACAGCGTTATCACTATGAAAAAATCAACTACCAACGCTTGCTTTTTATTTCTTTATCTTTTTCCCTTGTCTGTGTCTTGATATTTGTATATAAAGTATATCGCAAACAATTATCTAAACAGGCATCTATGTATGAATCAAATATTCAAAAGATTGAGCAAGAAATGGCTGAATCAGAAAAAAGATGGCAGGATACCAATCACTCATTAGATTCCTATAAAGAATACTTAGCTGAAAAGACCAAACAAATCAACATTCTAGAGGTTGAATTAAATAAAATTAAAGATTCCACGAGTGTAAAGTCACAAGCAGAACGAATGAAACTGGAACAAACCATTTCTTCTCACTTGATGACGGATGAAAGTTGGTTGGTCTTTAAAAAAACCTTTCAAACAGAACAACCCGAATATTATGCAAATTTAATGAAGGCATTTCCAGATTTAACGGATTCAAATTTACGTGTTATTTTACTACAGCGTTTAAATTTGACCAATCAGGAAACGGCTAATATTTTAGGAATTACCATAGATGCGGTAAAAAAGACGAAACAGCGTTTAAAGAAAAAGTACAGTGATACCTACCAACAATTGTTCGATTGATGCAATAAAAAAAGGTTTAGCCTAAAACTAAACCTTTTAAAAGGGTAAATTATCTAAATCGACATTTCCTCCAGATAAAATAATTCCTACTTTTTTGCCTTCAAACAAAGGGCGTTCTTTAATCAAAACAGCCAAAGCTACGGCACTACTAGGCTCTACAATTATTTTCATACGCTGCCAAATTAATCGCATGGCGCTGATAATTTCATTTTCGCGAACGCGAATAATTGCTTTTACTCCTTCTTGAATAATTGGGAAATTAACATCTCCCAATTGAGTACGCAAACCATCTGCAATGGTATCAACCGATAGATTAGACTCAATTTTACCACTTTCTAAAGAGCGAAAGGCATCATCTACTTCGTAGGGTTCTCCTGCATAGACTTCAATTCCTTGCTTTCCAAAAGCTTGAGCAGCCAAAATTGTTCCTGCCAAGAGACCTCCACCACCAACTGGAACTATTAATGCATCTAAATCAGGTTCTGTTTCTAACAACTCCTTAGCAGTCGTGCTGTTTCCAATAATTACGTTGATTTCATTCGAAGGATGAATAAATGTCGCCCCTGTTTCTTCAATCACTTGATTACACACCCGTTCTCTAGACTCCATCGTCGGTGCACATTCAACAATTTCTCCACCATACATCACCACAGCATCTTTTTTCACATTCGGTGCGTTAAAGGGCATAACAATATAACATTTCACTCCAAACGTACGAGCTGCTAAAGCAAGTGCTTGCGCAAAATTCCCAGACGAATGTGTCACTACTCCTTTTTCTTTTTGCTCTGTAGTTAAATGCAATATTGCATTCGTTGCCCCTCTCATTTTAAAAGCCCCAGCGCGTTGAAAGTTTTCGCATTTAAAATACAAATCACTTCCTAAAAAATTCTCTATATGCCCAGATTCCATAATGGGTGTATGATGAACATAAGGCTTAATTTTTTCGTAACACGTATTGATTTTCTCTTTCATAAAGAATTACATTAGATAAAAAACTCCCAAACCTCATCAGTTTGGGAGCCTATTTTTTATTACTTCACGTCCATTAATTCTACGTCAAATACTAGAATTGCATTTGGAGGAATAACTCCACCTGCACCTCTTTCTCCGTATCCTAAGTAAGGAGGAATAACAAAACGCGCTTTATCTCCCACTTTTAACAAAGCAATACCTTCGTCCCATCCTTCAATTACATGTCCCATTCCCAAAGGAAACTCGATTGGTTTTTTGCGTTTGTATGAGTTGTCAAACTCCATTCCATTATCTAGCGCTCCTTTATAGTGAACCGCTACTGTTTTTCCTTTTTCAGCTTGTTTACCTGATCCATTTACAATCATTTGGTAACGCAATCCGCTTTCTGTACGTTCAAAACCAGCAGCTACTTTTTCTAAAGCTTCTTCTGCCGCTTTTTTCTGCTCAACAATTCTTTTTTCTCTTGCTCCTTCAAACGTTCTAAACGCTTCTACTGCATTCCATTTTTGCGCTACTTCACCTTCTCTTACAATTTCAATAGACTCAAGTAAATCATCTTGTGCAATGGCGTCAACAACATCTTGTCCTTTAACAACGTGACCAAAAACAGTGTGTTTCCCGTCTAACCATGGTGTAGCTACGTGGGTGATAAAGAATTGAGATCCATTTGTGCCTGGTCCTGCGTTTGCCATAGACAATACTCCTGGTCCGTCGTGTTTCAAGCTAGCATCGAATTCATCATCAAATGTGTAACCTGGTCCACCTGATCCAATTCCTTGAGGACATCCACCTTGAATCATAAAATCGGGTATAACTCTATGAAACTTTAATCCATCATAGTAAGGTTTTCCTTGTGGACGTGCTGAATTTTCTAATTTCCCTTCTGCTAATGCAACAAAGTTACCTACCGTTCCAGGTGTTTTATCTTCAGTTAGTTTAACTAAAATTTCGCCTTTTGACGTATTAAATTTTGCGTAAATACCGTTTTCCATTCTTCTTATGTTATTAATTTTTACTATTCTTTTTATTGGTACGCAGGTATATTACGAGTGACAAAAAGGCCAAAGCCATGCCACCTACACAGACACCTACCCATCCAAAATACTTCCACAAATATAAACCAAAAGCCGAGCCAAAAGCAGTTCCGAGAAAACTAAATGACATATAGACAGTATTCAGTCGATTGCGTGCTTCAGGCAACAAGGAATAAATACGCGTTTGATTGGATACGTGAATCGTCTGTAATCCCAAATCAATCAGGACTATTCCGATAATAATTCCTACAATAGAAGTGGCAGATAGTGCAAAAATAACAAAACTCAAAAATGTCATACTTATGCCATATAAAATTAATTTTTGAGCCCCACCTGCTCCTCCAATTTTCCCAACTAATGGGGCAGCAAAAGCGCCACAAGCGCCAATCAATCCAAAAGAACCAATTAAAGCACTATCATAACCAAAGGGCTGATTGTGCAACAATAAAACCATTGTCGTCCAAAAAGCACCAAATTGGGCAAACGCCAAACTCGTAATCCAAGTAGCTTCTCGGAGCACAGGTTGTTCTTTAATTAAGACAAAAAGCGAACGATATAAACTGGAAATTGTTCCTTGATAGGTAGGTTTATTAACAGGAAGTCTGAATTGAATTAACACAACAAGTAGCACACAAATAGCAGTTGCAATCCAAAACATGCCTCTCCACCCTAGCCATATGCCAACAAAACCACTTAAAGTACGAGAAAATAAAATTCCAATTAACAAACCACTCACCACTGTTCCAATTACTTTTCCTCTCTGTTCTTCCCCCGCCAAACTAGCTGCCATGGGCAGAACCAACTGAGGGATAATGGAAGTCGCTCCCAACATAAAACTAATGACTTGTAGCCAAAAGAAATTCGTCACACTTGCCGTTAACCCCAAAGCAATAATCGCACAAATAGTCGTTATAGTGATTTGTTTTTTTCGCTCCAATCGATCACCCAAAGGAATCATCAAAAACATGCCTATTGCATACCCCGCTTGAGTGAGGTATGTCAATGTCCCTGCCGAAGCTTCAGACACGCCAAACTCATCGGCAATCAAGGGGATTAGGGGTTGACAATAATATAAATTAGCAACAATTAACCCTGTAACTGCAGCCATAAACAATACATTTGCTCTAGATAAACTCATGAATACAAAAGTAAACATCTCCTTTATTTCCATCCAAATAAAGAAATGATTTCTACAAGAAATAAATGATAAACCACATTCGTCTGGAGTAAAAAATTCACCTTGATCTTGGATTGATCCAGAGATAAGCATTGGATTGTACAAAATAGGATTGTACCTTTGTACAAATTTAGAACCCATGCGTATAGACATCATTTCTGTTGTTCCCGAATTAATTGAAAGTCCTTTTCAAGCTTCTATTTTAAAACGAGCAATTGCCAAAGGACTAGTAGAAGTACACTTCCACAATTTACGTGATTACAGTACCAATAAGCACAAAAATGTGGACGATTATCAATTTGGAGGTGGCGCTGGAATGGTTATGAGCATTGAACCAATTGATCGCTGTATCAGTAAATTAAAAGAAGAGCGCGAGTACGATGAGATTATTTATATGTCTCCCGATGGAGAGACCTTAAATCAATCCATGGCCAATAGTATGTCCTTGTTAAAAAATATCATCATTTTATGTGGGCATTACAAAGGAGTAGATCAACGTGTACGCGACCATTTTATTACGAAAGAAATTTCCATAGGTGATTACGTATTATCGGGTGGAGAACTAGGAGCTGTTATTCTATGTGATGCTCTAATTCGCTTAATCCCTGGAGTATTAAATGATGAAACTTCAGCTTTAACAGATAGTTTTCAAGATAATTTACTTGCTCCTCCTATTTATACTAGACCTTCTGAATACAAAGGATGGAAAGTTCCGGATGTGTTGCTAAGTGGTAATTTCGCTGCTATTGACAAATGGAGAGAGGACATGGCTTATGAACACACTAAAACAAGAAGACCCGATCTTTTAGAAGAAAAAAATAAATAAAACTAAGACTCTCATTTTGAATTAGTTTTGTCTCATTTTGGTAGTCAAAGCTTTTTTTGTGTTTCTCTCATTTAGTAATAAACAATATTCCAATTATTTAGCCCAAAAAATTAGGATTATTTTATTGGTTTTTCATATATTTGCACTCGCTTTAAACTAACCTCTGGCGAGGTCCGTGTATGTTGGTTTAAATTAATTAATTATTTTTTTCAGAAATGGCAGATTTAATGAAATTCGTTCAAGACGAATTAGTTGCAAAAAAAGACTTCCCAGCATTTAAAGCTGGAGACACAATCACTGTGTACTACGAAATTAAAGAGGGTGACAAAAAAAGAACACAGTTCTTTAAAGGAGTAGTTATCCAAAGAAGAGGTTCAGGTGCTACTGAGACTTTTACTATCCGTAAAATGTCTGGTAACGTTGGTGTAGAGCGTATCTTCCCAATCAATATGCCTGCTTTAGAAAAAATCGAATTAAATCAAAGAGGTAAAGTTCGTAGAGCTCGTATTTTCTACTTCAGAGAACTTACTGGTAAAAAAGCAAAAATCAAAGAAAGAAGAGGATAATCTTAATTCTGAGACGAATAAAAAAGGGAAAGTACAATGTACTTTCCCTTTTTTATTTACTACTTCTATTTCATTATTTACACCTCTTGTATTTCATCATAAACCTCAATATCGTTTTCATTCACCCTTTTTTTTAATTAAAAAATAAAATAATCCATATAAAATTTCTTTTTTTTTATTTTTTTTTAAATATTTTCATTACTTATTTATGTTATATTTTTCTTAATTTTAAAACAGGATTCCCTTAAAGAAGAATTATACACCAACCCAACTAAAATCAAAGTAATGAATATAAAACCACTGCTCACAGGATTGCTTTTTGTATGTTGTTCACTCTTAGTGTTCCCATTCAATAAAGCTTCCTATTTTTTTTATCACCAAACCTTTGAATTACCTTCAATACAAACAACAACTCCCTCTTTCGATCTAAATGAGGTAACAGTTGAAAACCCGATGTTCTGTGGACCTACCACTGTTACAGCCATTCGACTTCGGTCCAATTGTAGTGGACAACCAAAATGGTATGCCTCACCAACAAGCACAACTGAAATATCGACAATCAATCAATCAGGAACGTACTACGTAGAATTTATTAACGGAGATTGTAAAGTAGAACGGCATGCTATAGAAATAGTTATTCTAACTCCGATTCCTCCAAGTACAAATGAGAGGCAAACAGTATGTCAAGCATCCACCTTATCGTCTATACCAATCGCTACAGAAATTGGCTATGTGCCCCGTTGGTATTCTACAGCAACCTCAACAACACCTTTAGCAGCCAATACACTAGTAGTTAGTGGAACTACTTATTACACCTCTAGTTATCACTTGATCACTGGATGTGAATCAACAAGGATTCCCATAACTGTTACCACAATAAATACAGCAGCTCCAACTGCTGAAGCGGAGCAATACTTTTGTTCTGGAAGTCGTTCGACAATTTCAGACTTAGAAGTAACAGGAAGTTCAATCAAATGGTATAACACACCGCAAGATAACACGCCTTTAGCAACGTCAACCTTACTACTTAACAATAAAACTTATTATGCATCCCAAACCGTTCAAAACTGCGAAAGTACAACAAGAACAGCTGTAACCGTTCGACTAGAAAGTATTCCTATACCAAATGTTGATAGTAATTTAATTTCATTTACCTATGGAGATTCTTCTACGCCTTTCAATATTGGAATAGAAGCCAATAATGTATTAGTATGGTATACAAGTCATACAGGAGGTCAAGGGACTACCACTACTCCAATAATTCCAACTAATGCTGTTCAAACTTTTTCGTATTGGGTAAGTCAGAGAAGCCCTAACGGTTGTGAAAGCGAGCGTTTAGCTCTAAAAGTACAAGTAAAACCTGCTAAATTAACAATCATTCCTGATGCACTAACGAAAGTATATGGAGAAGCTGACCCTGTTTTAACCTATACAATTACAGGATTTATTAACCCAGAAGATATAGTTCCTCTTCGTGGAAGTCTTTATCGTTTACCTGGTGAAAACGTAGGCCTGTATGATATTACATTAGGATCACTTACCCCAGTGCCTAATTATATTTTTGATCTTGTACCCACCAAGTTTAGTATAACACCAGCTCCTTTAATCATAACAGTAGATGCACAAACAAAAATTTATGGAGATAGAGAACCGCAATACAGTTATACTGCCGAAGGTTTTAAATTTTCTGATACAATAAGTTCTTTAACAGGAAATATTACAAGAGAACTAGGGGAAGACGTAGGTATATATCGATTTTTACAAGGTAGTTTACGCAATTCCAATTATACTATTATTTTTATCGACAATACCTTAACTATTGTACGTAGTGATTTGTATATCAAGTTAAATGCTGCTAACGTATTTTATGGTATAAATGCAAAAAATTATGGTTTTGATGATCCACCATTTAGTTACCAAGTTAATGGACTAAAAAATGGTGATACTAGCGCTATAATTACAGGTCAATTATTACGTGATCCAGGTGAAAATGTAGGGTTTTATGCTATTCATCAAAATGATTTAACTGTTAACTCTAACAACTATATCGTTCATTTTATTACGACTAACTTCGAGATTGCTCCAGCACAGTTAGACCTTTATCCAACTCCTGGTCAATGGAAAACTTATGGACAACCTTTTCCAATTATAACCTATGACTCAATTGTGGGATTCAAATTTGATGATACTATTGATTTAATTCGCGAAGTAGTACTAGGTACAATAGGTGGAGAAGATGTTGGATTTTATTATTACCGCGTGGTTTCTTTTTCGATGTCCTCTCCAAACTATTCCTTGAACATTATAGGAGATCAATTTGAAATTAAACCCGCTCCTCTTGCCATCATAGCTAATCCTAATCACTACAAATACTATGGTAGTGCAGACCCTATTCTATCATTCATAGGCGTGGGGCTTCAGTTTAATGACACAAACTTCCAAGCTACACGAGGTCGTTTAGGTAGAGAAGAGGGAGAAGACCTTGGTTTCTACCCCATTACTATCGGTACCTTAATTGGGGGACCAAACTATTACCTGACAGACTTTACTTCCGCAGATTTTGAAATTAGAAAGGCAGAATTTGAAGGGATAGAAGATATTCAATTCTTACCTCGAACTTTCGTCTATGACGGAACAATCAAAAGTTTAGCTGTAACGGGAAGTATTCCTCCCAATGCGGTGATTACCTATATCAATAACGATCAGACAGAAGTTGGTGTTTACACCGTAAAAGCCATTATCAATTTTGGTCCAAATTATGAAATACTCGAATTAGAAGCTGAACTGACAATCGTAAAAGCCTCACAGACCATTGATTTTGAAGAACTAGATATTATCTACATTGAAGATACCCCTTCTTTACAATTAAATGCTACTGCTAGTTCGGGTCTTCCTGTTCGCTATGAAATAACTTATAGCAGTACATCGAATATTATAACAATGACAGAAACAGGATTAATCACGCCTTTACGAGTAGGAACAGTAAAAATAACCGCTTATCAAGATGGAAATGAAAACTATCAACCTGCAACACCTGTAACGAGAACGCTAATTATCAAAAGTAACGCTACAGACGTCTTGGATTTACTTGTTGATGGTGTTTCCTATGGCAGAATACAGAAAGAAACCTATATTCTGTTAGATTGTGATCCAAATAAAAACACAGTGTCGTTAGAAGTTCTTGTTAATGAGGGAATGACGGTAAAACCAAGTAATCACGTTCTAGTAGATGTCAGCAAGTATGGTATCCACAAACAAGAGTTTGAGGTATTTTCAGAAGATGGTACAAAAAGTACGAAGTACTATGTTTACCTCGATAAGCGCTTTCCTACGAAAAACATTGTTTATCAGAAATACGAAAACGTATTATTAGTAAATAACAATTCCAATACAAATGGAGGATATAAATTCATCAAATATGAATGGTATAAAAACAATAAATTAATTGGCACACAGCAAGCTTATTCTGCTGGGTATGAATACGGTATGAAATTAGATCCATCCTCAATCTATCATGCGGTATTAACCTTGGCAAACGGGACTAAAGTCACCACATGTCCAATTGAAATCATTTTAAATAAAAAACAAAAATTAACCGTTCATCCAAATCCTGTATCGAAAAATCAAACATTACAAGTGCATTTTGACGATGAGATAACCTATGACAATAGCTATACCATTTACAATGTAATTGGTCAACTGATCCATCAGGGTGTATTTACTGAAGAGAAAAAAGAAATAAATCTTCCCGATACTATTGCTTCTGGATCTTATTTCTTAATATTGAAATCAGAAGGCAAACACCAATCCGTTCAGTTCATTGTAAAAGAATAATAAAAAACAACTTCAATAATGGTCAGGCGGTAGTACCGCTACCGTCTGATTTTTTTAAAACGAATTTTATGAGAAAAGTTATATATGCATTAAGTCTGTTTGGACTGTGTTTCATTACTCAAAAGGCAACCGCTCAGTTCAGTCCTTATTACTATAATAAACACGAAGTAGGTGTTAGTGTTCAAGGAGGGTATTTGGGGCTCCAAAATAGCATGCCTTACGGTATGAAATCTGATGGAGGAACGTCGCTTGGGGTTGGACTTCATTATGATTACCATTTATCACGCAAATTTAGCGTTGGAATTGGGGGTGTTTATACCATGAGTAACGCCAAATATCAAGCGAGTCGCTTAGAAGGAAGTACCCCTGCAACGGATTGGGAAGGAGAGAAATTTATCTTCAAATACAGAGCTAGTTCAGCCAATGAGAAAGTAATGTTGAATCAAGTGAATATTCCGCTTACAGTGGCTTATACGATGGACAATAATCTGTATTTCAGAACGGGGGTTCAATTCGGTTTAAGTATGACAAGCGAAGTCGAAACAACATTTAACCAACTGGAGACAGAAGGTTATTTCCCTCAATATGAAGTAACCTTGCCCTTTCCTGAATATAGTGCATTCGGTTCTTTTGGAACGCAAAAAGAAAAAAGAGATATTGATGTCAATACAAGAATCGCTTGGGTAGGAGAAGTAGGATACAAGTATGAATTAGCCGAAAGACAAAATTTGTACTTCGGATTGTACTTTGATTTGGGATTAAATGATATCAAAAAGTCGGATAAGGCTGCAAATACGGCATCTTTAGTTTGGTACAAACCCATACCTGAAGAAAGTAGAGCAGAAGTAGTAAAGAATGCAGCTTACCACAATGAAGCGTACAAATTAAAATCCTACGCTATCGGTATTAAAGTAAAATATGGTTTTGGTCTATAAAATAACCAAAGTGTTGATTTAATATCAAAATGCACTTCGTCTGAGGTGTAAAGCATCAAATTATTAAAAAAAGGGGACCTAAATAGTCCCCTTTTTTACTTTAAATTACTTTTCTATTATCATACGAACGCGTATCAATCAATTTATAGTAAGGATCAATTCCCACTTCTGTTGGTTTCTCATCTACAATAATCGTAAACTCATTCTCAATTTGCGTTACTTTTACTTTTTGTAAATACAATGTCTTTTCTTTGCTTTTGCCTTCTTTATCCTTGGTAAAAATTCCAATTTCAACATAATCCGCCAAAGGCAATGATTCTATTTTCAGCTTTTTATCCCCTGTAAATACAAGTGGCGTTTGTCCTTGCTCTGCATATAGTTTCTCTCCCTTATCTCCCGCTCTATATTTGCTCACATAAGCTTTGATCTTTACCTCATACTTACCGTTATCTAACGGCTTCACTTCTACTTTATCTACATAATTATCATATAGTGTAATGGTTTCAAACATATCTTTCACCATATAGCGCAAAGAATCAGGAGTAGCTTGTTTAATGTCATTCACCAATTCAGCAGAAATCGTATAAGGAGCTTCTTGAAAGGCAACTTTTTTTACATACTCCTTTAATACTCCATTCAAAACAACATCTCCTAAATAATCACTCATGGTATAGAAAACCAACGATCCTTTATTGTAATGGATGTACTGTTGATTTTCATTATACATTAATGGCTTTTCTTTTTTATCTTCATGAGCACGTCCCCCTAAATAGCCATCCAAGGCTTCTTTTAGAAAACGTTGCATTTGTCCTTTGCCATATTCTTTTTCTAAAACCTTTAATGAACTATATTCAGACAAACTTTCAGATAACATAGTCGCTCCTTGTACGTTTGCACCAATCACCTGATGGGCCCACCATTGATGCGCTACTTCGTGCGCCGTTACTGAAAAAGGATAATCTACTGCATCTTCGTCCGTATCATCTACCTTCGCTACAAATCCAATGGTTTCTGAAAACGGAATGGTATTGGCAAACGACTGAGCAAAAGTTCCCATTGTTAAAGGAAATTCAATAATACGCACTTGTTTGTGTTGGTATGGACTAAAGGCCTTAGAATAATAATCTAGGGATTTTTTTACACCAGCCATCATGCGATCCAAGTTATACTCATGCCCTTTATGATAATAAATTTCAATATTAACATCGTTCCATTTATCGCGTTTTACTTCATAACGAGCGGAATTGTAAGCATAAAAATTCAACATTTTTTGATCCATTTTATAATGGAAGTAGCGGCGATTTCCTTCTGTCCACTCTTTTTGTAAATACCCTGGTGCAATCGCAATTTGATCTACTGAGGTACTCACCGTAGTGTCAAAGTGAATCCAATCCGCATCACTGCTAATATAAGTATTCTGTAAAGCGCGTTTATCCGTTTGTTCCGCCATGCGTTCTTTAGGTGCTAATCCGTATTTTTTGCGGATTTCATCATCCGTTAATTCACTTCGACTACTATAACCTAAAGAAGGAAAATAACTATTATTCAAAAATGTTCCGTTATTTAAAACAGGAGATTCCGAACGAATAAAACTATTGGGTTTATTCTCCACTACAAATTCCATTGTTCGCGTTTCACCAGTTTGCATCGGTTGATCAAAACGATAAAAGCTAAAACCTTGAATACTATCCGTAGACAGTAGCGTTGCTCCATCCACCACAATCTTATTATTCAAATCTTGATAAAAAGCAACCAATAAAGTATCAATAGCTTGATTCGATTTATTTTCAATCACATAAGTTCCTCTGGCTTGAAAATCATTTCTTTCAGGATACAAATCAAGGTCAACCTTTACATCTACAATGCGAGGTTGTGCCATCCACTCATACTTTTTGTATTTTTTTTCATACTCTACTTGCAACAACTCTGTTTCTTTAGATGAGCGAAACACGTGTAAAACTGTATTTTCGTAGTATAAGTAAGCTCCTAAACTCACAAAAGCAACGAAGAAAAGTACTGTTGGTACGACAACTACAGCCTTTGATCGTTTCTTCGCATCGTAAAAACGTTCTTTCAATCCACTAAATACACCTCTTCTCCAAAACAATAAAGTCAAGCCACTCAATCCTGCCACAAACAAACTCCAATACAATACATACGTAATAAACTTACCAAAATCTGCACTTGAACCGAAGCCATTCATATCTGAATACGAAGGAGTTGGTATAGAGTTAAAAAAGAAAATAGGTTGTTCAATTCCAATTTTACTAATAGCTGGCCATCCCATTTGAAGCACAAGTAAAACGAAGAATCCAACAATATAATTTTTAAAGAACGTTTGAACAGCAATCGCCATCAACGCCCAAATAATAAATTCAATCCAATCAAATCCGATTAAGCTTTGTAAGTACAAACCTATTTCGAACTGATAAAATCCATTATAGGCTTGAATTCCCATACTTGTCACCATAATAACCAAAAGCAACAACAATTGCAATCCGATTAGGGCGAAAAATTTAGATACAAACAACACCCAATTCGGAACAGCTGTTGAATCTACGAGTAAATGCATACGCGTATTTTCTCCACGGTGCACCAATAATCCAGCCCCTAAAAAAGTAATCATCAAGATAAAGAAATGGAAAGTGGCCCCGGGAATCATCAACATTTGTCTAGTCAATGGATAAGTTGCAGTCCCATACATCGTCATGGCAAAACTGGCGACTAAGATCATAAACAATAACCCAACGCCAATTAAGATTAAGAATACGCGGTTACGAGCTAAGAACTTAAAATCAACCTTTGCAAAGGCAAATACATTGCTCCAATTTGTTTTTAAGGAATAATCATAGTGAACCTTAGGTAATTCAATTTTGAAAATTCCACCAAAATTATTTTTCACTACTCGATCTCCTTTGATCTGTTTCTTCCATGAGAAAGTAGCAGGCTGTTGTGAGAACTTAAATACTTTACCCAAAATACCAAGTGATAATAAACTAATACCCAACCAAATTAATCGGTTTAAAATATAGTATTTCTCTAGTGGTAAATTATTGGCATTCAATTCATCTACACTCCAATAACGGGTATAATAACTTAGCGCCTGTCCTCCATAAGGATCCAACAAAGCACCTAATTCTCTATAATTCACATCTGCAGCAATACTATTAATCATGCCCTGCAGAATCATAATGATGATGATTGTGATAAATCCGCTGTAAATACTACGCGTTAACGTTACTACAGCAAAAACAATCACTCCAATAAACAACATATTGGGAATTAAATTAATCAGATACACTTGTACATAGTTCCACAACACATTGGGACCCAATAATTCTGGTGTTGCCCAAGGAACAAGTGTTGCTAAAAATGCCCCTATTCCCATCATGATACTGATTAAAAGAGTAACTAAAAAGGAGCTACTAAATTTACCCAATAGATATTGCCATTTGGAAAAAGGATACGAATATAAAATATGATGCACCTCGTATTTGTAATCCCTGTAGATTGCCATTCCGATAATAGAAGGGAACAAGAAATACAACAACATATTGAATGAATCCAACATCACATTTAGCAAATAAGCAGAGTTCATGTGCAACAAAGAAGTTGATGTACTTTTCACAGCGTCAAAAACACCAATGGTTGACATCATGGACAAGAAGCTTATCACAAAAAAAATCGCTAGATATAAGTAAAACACCCAGCTCTTAAACCAACGTTTAAGTTCAAAAGAAAAAACTGTTTTAAACATCCCTTAATCGTTTTTTAGTGCCACAAAATAAACATCTTCCAAGGTTGGCTTTACCAATTCAAAACCGTCATTCACTAGAGAATCCTCTGCATATACACGAATTTTCAAACGATTTTCTTGGTTGTATTTTCCTGAAAGTATGTTCAATTGATTGTATTGATCGATCTCTTCTCTGTTGATTTCCTTTAACCAAATACGTCCCGTTAATTTTTGTTCGGCTTCTTTAGGCGTGCTTCGCTCCAATAGATGTCCTCCATTCAGAATAGCCATTTCGTGACACAATTCATTCACATCATCCACAATATGCGTGGAGAATATTACAATATTATTGGTTCCTATTTCTCTCAAAACATTTAAGAAGCGATGGCGTTCTGCGGGATCCAATCCAGCGGTAGGTTCATCTACAATAATTAATTTAGGATCATTCAACAACAATTGAGCAATACCAAAGCGTTGTTTCATTCCTCCTGAATATCCACTTACACTTTTGCGTCTTACTTCATATAAATTGGTTACTTCTAAAACGCGGCTCACGATTTCACGACGTTCCGTTGCATTGGAAATTCCTTTCAAACGCGCAAAATAATCCAATAAATCTACAGCAGACATATTTGGATACACCCCAAAATCTTGTGGCAAGTACCCCAATACTTTTCGAAATTCATTCTGTTGTTCTAAAACATTAATATCGCCAAATCGAATATTCCCTGTATCAGGCTTTTGCAATGTAGCTATTGTACGCATCAAAGAAGATTTTCCCGCTCCATTCGGTCCTAGTAAGCCAAACATTCCTGGTCCGATTTCTATTGACAAATCATCTAATGCTTTTACCCCGTTTTTATAGGTTTTACTTAAATTTTCAATAACTAATTTCATAGTAGTAATTTTTGGTTTACCCTATAAGTATCATCCTTTACTCTTTTGTTACACAACTCAATAAGATATTCTTTTTTTTTAGGTTCCAACTGTTTCATCGCTGTGTAATCCGTTGCTTCTTTTTGTGATTTAGTTGGATTAAAATTTTAATTTTGCCCCCATATTCAAATGCTCTATGACGAATCCATTCTTGTCTGTTTCTGCTTTAAAGAACATCAATATCAAAAATGAAATTCTTGCTGGTTTAACTGTAGCGATGACGATGATTCCAGAATCTTTGTCTTTTGCTATTCTGGCAGGATTAACTCCTTTAACAGGACTATATGCTGCCTTTTTAATGGGAATTATCACCGCCATTTTCGGAGGAAGACCTGGCATGGTTTCTGGGGGTGCTGGAGCAACCGTCGTCGTATTAATAGCGCTCGCTTCTCTCCATGGAGTAGAGTATTTATTCGCTGCTGTAATACTAGCAGGAATCCTACAGTTTATCGTTGGAGCTGGTAAGTTAGGTCGATTTGTACGACTCATTCCTCAACCTGTGATGTATGGCTTTTTAAACGGCTTAGCCGTTATTATTTTCATGGCTCAGGTTGCTCAATTTAAAACTTCAACTGCTGATACCGCGTCTTGGTTAACAGGATCAGCACTTTATCTTATGTTGGGGCTAACTGCCTTAACAATTGGTATTGTTTGGGGATTTCCTAAACTAACCAAGAAAATTCCCGCTTCTCTCGTGGCCATTATTACTCTGACACTCTTAGTCTTCTTTTTTCAAATAGACACCAAAAAAGTAGTTGACATTGCGACAGTAAGTGGTTCTCTTCCTAGCTTTCATCTACCTTTAGTTCCTTTTACTTGGGAAACATTGAAAATTATACTTCCTTTCTCTCTGGTTATGGCAGGTGTAGGCTTAATAGAATCCCTTTTAACCCTCAATATAGTAGATGAAATAACCAACACCAAAGGCAACAGCAACAAAGAGGCCATGGCCCAAGGGGGAGCGAATATCGTCAATGGTTTTTTTGGCGGTATGGGGGGCTGTGCTATGATTGCACAGACTTTAGTCAATATAGGAGCTGGAGCTAGAACAAGAATTGCAGCTATTATTGGCGCTTTAACTATTCTTTTTATTATTCTTATTGGAGGACCTATCATCGAACAAATCCCAATGGCAGCTCTTGTAGGAGTAATGATGGTCGTAGCGATCTCTACCTTTGAATGGGTTTCTTTTCGCCTGATTACCCAAATGCCCAAAACTGATATTTTTACGCTTTTCCTCGTAACTGCCATCATTATATTTTCTCACAACTTAGCCTTAGCGGTATTGGTCGGTGTAATCGTATCTGCCTTAATCTTTGCCTGGGACAATGCCAAACGCATTCGCGCTAGAAAATCATACGATAAAGAAGGAAACAAAGTCTACGAAATTTATGGCCCTTTATTTTTTGGAAGTACAACCTCCTTTGCAGAAAAGTTTATTCCTCAAGAAGATCCAACTAAAATTATTATCGACTTCAAAGAATCTCATATCGCCGATATGTCAGCTATTGAAATTCTCAAAAAAGTAATTGCAAAATACCAAGAGTTAAACAAAGAAGTCGTGTTGCGCAACCTTCGCGCGGACAGCCTTCGATTACTCGAAAACAGTAAATCTTTTCAACATATAGCGATTGAAAGCGATAAAAATCAAGAGGATTTGCCTTACTAATTCACTTAACAAAAAGACCTTTTTTTAGTTAAACGCAAAGAAAATATTTCCTCAATCAAAGAATAAAAACAAATACTATATTTATTTAACAAAAACAACAACTATAAATTCATTTATTAGTTTTTTTTCTATACATTTGTTTAGCAAATTATTAGAATACCTAAAAATCAAGTACTTATTTGTACTTTTTTCGATATCAAAAGAAAAAGTCCGACTAGTTTTAGACTATACGACTTCTTTCTGATACCCCCTTAATCTGAAAGAAAAAAGGCTGTTTTACATCAAAACAGCCTTTTTCATTATATAAACCAACTAGATATAATTGATCTCATTCTTTGGTTCACTCTCATCGAGAAACCCTTGCTGACGCATCCAATCATCACTGTATATCTTACTCATATAACGCGATCCATGATCTGGGAATAACATCACCACAACGCTATTTTCATCAAACATTCCTTGTTCAGCGTATAAACGTGTAGCCTGTAATACAGCTCCAGAGGTATAGCCTAAGAATAGCCCTTCTGTACGAGCGAGCTCTCTTGCCACCAAAGCAGCATCTTTATCAGTTACTTTAACAAAATGATCAATAACCGAAAAATCTGTAGCGGAAGGAATTAAATTTTTTCCTAGTCCCTCAATTTTATATGGTGCAATTTCGTTGGGATCCAACTCCCCTGTTTCATGGTATTTCTTCAATACCGATCCATAAGCATCAACCCCTAAGATTTGAATTGCTGGATTCTTTTCCTTCAAATAGCGAGCCGTTCCTGAAATAGTTCCTCCTGTTCCTGAACAACAAACAAAATGCGTAATCTTTCCTTTCGTTTGTTCCCAAATCTCTGGTCCTGTAGACAAATAATGTGCCTCCGTATTTAATTCATTAAAATATTGATTGATATAAATTGACCCTGGTGTTTCTTGATGTACACGCTTTGCAACTTCATAGTATGACTTTGGGTCATCTGCTGCAACGTTAGCAGGGCAAACATATACCTTTGCTCCCATAGCGCGCAACATATCAATTTTATCTGGTGAGGACTTATCACTAACAGAAAGGATACATTTATACCCTTTAATTGCACTAATCATGGCAATACTAAATCCCGTATTCCCCGACGTAGTTTCAACAATAGTTCCTCCTGGTTTTAAAATTCCCTTTTTTTCTGCTGTTTCAATAATATGCAATGCAATTCTATCTTTTGCAGATTGTCCTGCATTAAAAGCTTCCACTTTTCCGTAAAAATGTCCTTTTAACGAAGCGGTTACTTTGTCCAATTTCACTAAAGGAGTATCCCCCACTAGGGAAATCACATTATCAACAGCTTGGATTTCTTCTTTCATCTTTTCTTTTATTTATATTGTATTTCCCCTAATAATCGGGTCGAAACCGATACTAAGTTACTTCTTTTTTACTGTTTAATTCCCACTAAATCGAACATAAAAGCAAATTCCTTGGCTACTTCTTTCAACGATTCAAATCGACCTGAAGCACCTCCATGTCCTGTATCCATATTGATATCAAAATACAATTGTTTGTCATTTGTTTTGGTATCTCTTAGTTTAGCCACCCATTTCGCAGGTTCCCAATATTGCACTTGTGAATCATGTAATCCTGTCGAAATATACATATTCGGATAATCTTGTGCTTTTACATTATCATAAGGAGAATAAGACAACATATAGTCGTAATATTCTTTCTCATTTGGATTTCCCCATTCATCATATTCCCCTGTGGTCAACGGAATGCTATCATCTAACATGGTCGTTACAACGTCAACAAAAGGAACTTGTGCTATTATTCCTTGGTACAAATCAGGACGCTCATTCGCGACAACTCCCATCAACATTCCTCCAGCAGAACCACCTTCTGCAAATAAATAATCTGGAGAAGTATATCCTTGGTCCACTACATATTCAGAACAAGCGATAAAGTCTGTAAACGTATTTTTCTTCACCAACAACTTTCCATCTTCATACCAATCGCGTCCCATATCTTCTCCTCCACGAACATGTGCAATTGCATATACAAAACCACGATCCAACAAACTCAAACGCGTTGTTGAAAAATATGGTTCCATGGTAATTCCATACGATCCATAAGCATATAATAAGAATGGATTTTTGCCATTGCGCTCCATCCCTTTTCTATAGATCATCGAAATAGGTATTTTCACACCGTCTTTTGCTGTAGCCCAAATACGCTCTTCTATATAATTGTTCTTGTCAAAATCTCCTAGTACTTCTTGCTCTTTCAAGATTTCTTTCTCTTGCGTACGCATATTAAAATCAATAACAGAAGAAGGGGTATTCAACGATTGATATACAAATCGGAATTTCTCCGTTTCAAAATCAGCATTAATTTGCGCTTGAGCATTATAGGTTTCACTTTCAAATGGCAAATAATAGGCTTGTTCTCCTTCTTTCCACGGTTGAATCTTAATGTGAGGTAAACCATTTGAACGCTCTGAAATCACTAAATAATCTTTAAAAATATCAACACCTTCCAAAAGCACATCTTCTCGATGTGGGATCAATTCCTCCCAATCTGCACTTGTTGTATGCGTTTCTGAACAAGACATTAACTTGAAATTATCTGCATCATCCTTATTTGTCAGAATATAAAAACGATTATCATAATGAGAAATCCCATACTCTACCCCTCTTTCTCTTTTTTGAAAGATTCGAAACTCGCCTTGTGGATTATTTGCTTCTAAAATACGGTACTCACTGGTTAAGGTACTTTCACTCCCAATTACAAGAAATTTTCTAGATTTTTCTTTGTAAATAAAGGTGTCAAAAGTATCATCTATTTCGTGATAAACTAAAACATCTTCTTCTACAGAAGTACCCATTACATGCTTATAGATTTTATCTGAACGCAAGGTCACCGCATCTTTACGAGAATAAAACAGTGTCTCATTATCACTTGCCCAAGTAGAAGCTCCTGTTGTATTGCTAATCGCAAAATCCAAAATTTCTCCTGTAACTAAACTCTTGACGTAAAGGGTATATTCTCTTCGAGAAACCGTATCCACCCCATAAGCTACCCACTGATTATCTTCAGAAACCGTAATTCCTCTAAGGTGAAAATAGGCATAAGGCGCCGCCATCTCATTACAATCAAACATAATTTCCTCTGCTGCCTCTAAACTTCCCTTTTTACGCGAGTGAATCGGGTAGTCTTTTCCTTGTTCGAAACGAGTAATATAGTAATATCCGTTGTAGAAATAAGGAACAGAAGAATCATCTTCTTTGATTCTATTTTTCATTTCTGAAAACAAAGACTCTTGCAGCGTTTTAGTGTGTTCCGTTGACGTTTGATAATAGGCTTTTTCAGCTTCTAAATAAGCTAAAACTTCTTTATCTTCTCTGTCGTTTAACCAAAAGTAATGATCAATACGCTTGTGATTATGTGCGTTTAGTTCGTGTGGTATTTTTTTAGCTATAGGAGCTAGGATAGATTCGTTCATTTCTTTTATTTAAAAATACAAAAATAAGGGTTTTTCATGGGGAAGACCAAGATTTCCTCCTTTAGTTTAATCAGTTCAATTCAATTGATAACTTACAACTTCGCTTGTAATTGTTCCTTAGCAGTAACCAGCCATTCTTCTCGTAATAATCCAAAAATTGCACTATCACGACGTGTACCGTCCGTTCTAATTTTATTTTTTCGCAAAATGCCTTCTTGCTTACAACCTAAACTGAGAATAGCTGATTTACTGCGATGATTTTCATTATCCGCCTCAAATTCAACACGTTCAAAGCGCAGTTTTTCAAATAAAAACTCAAACAATAAATATTTACAATTCTTATTCACCCCTGTTCCCTGAGCCGACTTACTATACCACGTATATCCAATTGCACTAACCTTATTGCGCACATCGACACGATAGTATCGGGTAGATCCCACGATTCTCTGTTGCTGCTTATCCCATACAACAAAAGCGTACCCCTGCTTTTCTTTACGCATAGTTAAAGCCGCTTTCACATACTTTATCATATTTTCATTATCCGTTGGTTTATCTGAAGAAAAAAACCAAATATCCGCTTCATGTAAGGCATAATACAGCAAGTCTGCCAAGTGTTTTTCACTTAAAGGAATGAGTCTGACGCGGTCGTTTTCTAAGACATAGTCTTTAGTAAAATCGAAATTGACAGGAATTTCAGAGGTTTTAGACATAAATTTTTGATTGAGTTTTAAACGTATTTCTCTCAAATATATTCATACTTTTTCGGCCTTGTACGAACCTTTAACAGCTTACTAACAAAAAAAAGAGATAGTACTTTCTCTATCTCTTTTTTCTATTAATTTTCTTTGATTAATTGATTTTTAAAATCCTCTACTTGTTTTTTAAACGCTGCTAACAATGTTTCCTCTCGAATACCTTGTGTAGGATCAAAATTCTCATGAAACTTAGGTAGTGCGAATGTTGTTAGGATATTTCCTCCAAAAGCAGGAAAAATAGTCTTAGCAATATTCAATGAGTTTTGTCCACCATAACCACCTGGAGAAGTTGACAAAAGCAACATCGGTTTATGTTGAAGCAGTTTCAGATCTAATCGCGAACACCAATCAAATAAGTTCTTAAACCCCACAGTCCAATTTCGATTGTGCTCTGCCATCGAACAAACAAGGATATCTGCTGATTTTAATTTATCCAAAAAATCTCGAACGGCCTGTGGGCAATTTTCTTTTTCACAATCCACTGAGAATACAGGCACTTCAAAATCATTCAGATCAACTAATTCCACTTCATATTCTGGAAAGAACCCCAAAGCATAGGCAGCAAAAGCTTTATTGATTGAAGTAGTAGAAATACTAGCTCCAAATCCAATTATTTTTTTCTTCATTTCTTTTGATTTACAATTTATCGAATGCGGGAAAATCTACGTCGACGATTCTTTTCCACTCTGGATGTTTTTTAATATAAGCAAATACCAATGGACAAAAAGGCATCAATGTTTTCTTGTGTTCTTCAACGTATAAAAGTGTCTTTTCAATTAAGGCTGTTGCGACACCGCGACCTGCTAATTCCTCTGGACTTTCAGTATGCATCAAGTGAATGCGTTGACTATCTTCTTTATAATCAATAAAAGCGATATAGCCGTCAACAGTTAATTCGAATCTGTGATTGGTCGTGTTTTTATTGACCACTAAGGGTAAAAATTCTTCTTTCATCTTTTTCAGTATTAGTGTGGATTACAATATCAAAAATACGGATTATACATTCGCTTATCCTTAATGTAAATTAATATCAATGGAAATATAGCACAAAATTAGTTAAGGTCTTTAGCTACATCATGAACAAAACTTGAAAAGAATATACTATTTTTGTCACACTAAATTTTAATGTATAATACTATGTTTGGCGACTTAATGGGAATGATGGGTAAATTACAAGAAACCCAAGCTAAAATTGAAGAAACAAAAAAGAGATTAGATACCATTCTAATTGATGAAAAAAGTAGTGATGAACTTCTACACGTTACTTTAACGGCAAACAGAACGATTCGTTCTTTATCCATTGCAGATGAGTTAATGGAAGATAAAGATCAGTTGGAAGATTATCTTGTTCTGGTTTTAAACAGAGCAATTGAAAAGGCGACAGCCATTCACGAAGCTGAATTAGCTGCGGCGGCTAAAGACGGTATGCCAAATATCCCAGGATTAGATTTATTTAAATAAAATAATAGAATGAAAAAATATATTGGTCTTGCCTTTATCTTAGGCGCTTCACTTCTTGTTTCTTGTAATAAAGATGCAAAAGGAACTGATAACTTAACCATAACAGGAAAAATTGACGGTTTAAAACAAGGGAAAGTATACCTCTACCATGTTCAAGACACCACTTTTGTTGCGCTTGATTCTGTTATTTTCGATGGCAAGTCAGCCGATTTCACGTTTAAACACCATTTAGAATCTCCTGAAATGCTTTTCCTTTCTTTGGATCGCGGCCACAGTAATTCTATTGATAATCAATTGGCTTTCTTTGCAGAGCCTGGAACAATGACCATTGAAACGACCTTAAAAAACTTTTACAAAGACGCAAAAGTAAAAGGTTCTCAAAACAATGACCTCTACAATGAATATCTAAAATCAAGAACGATTATTACAGATCGTCAGAACGATTTATACGTTGCTTTATTTGACGCTCAAAAAACCAACAACCAAGCTAAATTAGATAGCTTACAAGAGGTAAATAAAAAATTAACGGGTCGTTTGTACTTGAATGCAATTAACTTTGCGTTGAACAACAAGCATGCTGACGTTGCACCTTATATTGCGCTTACAGAACTATATGACCGCAACATCAAATACTTAGATACCATCTATGGATCATTAACTCCAGAGGTACTCAATCACAAGTACGCTAAAAGTTTGAATGAATTTATTCAAGAAAGAAAAAAAGAAGAAGCGAAAGCAACCGAATAATTGTAAATTGTCCTTTTAATCAAAGGACAATTTTTTTTATGTCATTACAAGCCTCTCTACAATTTGCTCTTCATCTAACAGATGATGAAACTCAAGAAGCTGCAAATTATTTCCTTCCTTATACGTATCCAAAAAACACCACTTTTCTAGAAACTGGAAAGGAAGCGAAGCAGCTTTTTTTTCTTACAGAAGGGTATATCCGCATTCACGCCGATTTTGAAGGAAAAGAAATTACGCAATGGATTAGCGCTCCAGGGTATTTTATTACAGATTTATCTTCTTGGCTTTTTAATCAACCGGCTCGTTGGAATTTCACTACCCTCACAGAAGTTTCCTTAGTTGCTATTTCTAAAGAAGATTATCAACATTTACAAAGTATCATAGCGAGCTGGCACGAAAAAGAAAGAAATTTTATAGGTCATTGCTTTCATCAAATGGAACAGCGTATTTTTCAATTTTTATCTCAAAATAGCGAAGAGCGCTACCTTGCCTTTTGTAAAGACTACGCCTTTCTATTCAACCAGGTACCGCATCAATATATTGCATCCTTACTAGGAATGACTCCAGAGACATTAAGCAGATTAAGGCGTCAACAACGCTAATTTAGTTTCTTGATATACATCAAGAGTCTTTCAAAAGAAAGACAAGATATTTGTGAAAAACAAAACGATATGAAATTAGTTACACAAATAGAAATTAACACTAACGCAGAAACTATCTGGAATGCTCTAATCGACTTTGAAAATTACTACAAATGGAATCCCTTCATTACCAAAATTGAAGGTACCGCTGCTCCTCGTCAAAAATTAAAGGTGAGCATTCAAAAGATGAATTTTTCACCTATCGTTCAAGTATATAAACCCCATCAAAAATTAACTTGGTTAGGTAAACTAGGAATTAAAGGTCTTTTTGATGGTTATCACTATTTTGAAATCGTCCCTATTGATGAACATAAATGCCTCTTTATTCAAGGTGAAAATTTTAGTGGACTCTTAGTTCCTCTCCTCAAAAAGAAACTAAAAAAAGAAACCTTACCCGGATTCATTCTAATGAATTGTTCTCTTAAAGACTATGTAGAATAGTCTACAGTTTATGGTTTACAGTAAACCATAAACTGTAAACAATCCACTACATCCAAGGTCTATTTTCACTTTCAATAGTAAATAACCATTGGTCTCTTAAGTGTTTTAATTGCGTATAGTTTGACGTACTAAAGTGCACAATTCCACCTGCTGTATATAAGGCTAAACTCCCAACATTAGCCGTTTTTTGCCAAGCAAATTGAGACAATACAATTTTCTGGATTTTATGTGGTTCTAAAATTGTATGTGTAATATCCCAGGCCCCTGTTTTTAGAATGATAAACTCCGGAGTCACGATTAAACGTCCCACTTTAAAATAACGCCAAATCAACAAGGTAGCGAGAACAAAATACCCTATTGCACTACCCAATCGCCAATTTAAATCTAAATTTTCTTGTGTGAATCTAATAAACAAACACAAGGGAATCAACACTAAAAAGAAAAATCGAAAACCAAAAAAACGATAATTGTATTTTAATTCAACCCCATTAAAATCCAATGTTTTTTTATAGATCATATCAAAAAACTCTTTGGTTTCCTCATCAGAACAACCTGGAATTTCTAGTGCTGTTTTCTTATTTAATGATTCTTGTCCAAAGACTTGATGAATTTTAAAACTTGAAATCCCCCATAATTTTTGAAAATAATTGCGTACGATTTTAATCATTTGAACACGTGAAGGTTTAATAATCGTACTTTTCGTTTGGAGCAACCCATAGGATAGGAACAAATTATCTTGTTGAACCACTACTTTATAATTATAAAACTTAATTACTGTTCGAATGATATTTGCTATAAAGATAACCGCTAAAAAACAAAGCATTAAGATTAACCCGACATAGAGGGTAATTCGTTCTTCAATAAAGGTATCAATGGTTTCATCGTCAAAGGAGTCGCCAAAAAATTTAGAACCTTCATAAATTAAAGAATTAGCAAATAGCAATACAATTCCCATGGTATAAAGGTAATTCGTTGTTACGCCAACCTTTAACAAGGTGAATACACTAATATGTCGAACATCCTGAATCCCACTACTTTCTTGTTGTATCGCTGAATTTTCTCCAAGATTTTCTTCTTTTAGCATTCCTTCACGAAACGTCAATAGCGTTTCTTTCAATGCTTGCGCAACTTCATGAGAAACAGATTTAATCACTCCCTCTTTTGCCCCGCTTCCCGCAGAATCTATTTCAATGGAATAAATATTCAATAACTTATTAACAAACGATTGATTGATATTGACTTGTTGAATTTTTCGAAGTTGAATTGTCGTTTTTGTTTTATTGAAAATTCCTTTTTGTAAAACAAAGGCATCGGTCTCTTTTTCAATGTGAAAGGTAAAGTTTCGATAACTAAAATAAGCAAAAGCAAAAACAAAGAAAAGTCCGATACTCAGGCTCAATATAATATAATCCCACCTAGCTGTCCATTCTCCTTTATTGATTCTCAAAGCAATTAAAATAAGAACCGGAAAAAAGGCACGAACAAATTTTTGTAATCCATAAACAAAATTGACAATAATACCAATAGGTGCTTGTCGATTAGGAATATAAAAATTCATTATTCTTCGTTATTTAAGTGGTCATTACTTGTCTTTTCAACTGTATCATTTACTTGTGGCAATACTTGCTCAATAACATAATTTTTTATTTTATTGGCCTCAACAAGAGGTAATCCGGGTATTTTTAAATCGCCCAAACTTCCGCCTGCAGTAAAAAATTCAATTCTACATAGACCAAATAGACGTAATAAAACTCCTTCGTAAATTTCTACATGTTGTACGCGATTAAAGGGGATTGTTGTTTGTTTTTGACTCAATAATCCCGATTTATACACAATATCATGTTCTCGAACTGCGTATCCTTTTTTGCTGACTCCAGCCATATTCAAACCGAGTAACAACAAAGAAAAAAAGGCACTACCTCCCAATACAACCGCTTTATATTCCAACAATAGGGAACTTTTTTCTGACAAGGGAAGATAAAACCCACTTGCTCCAAGTAGTAACAAAAAGAAGATGGCAATAATTGTATTAATTAACACCACGCGTTTATACTTTATATGTAAGGGTTGAAAACTTACTGCGTCCACAACAGGACGTTCAGCCATATCTATTTGTTGATTAGAAAAGGTTGTATTCATATCGAAAATAAGCATTTAAAGAAACAAATATATTCTTTTCGATGCGATGAAGCTAACCCTTCTATTACAAAAAAAAATAGCCACCATATAGATGATGACTATTTTTCCAATTGATTTATAGATATAGAAATTAAAACTGCTTGACAAGACCTATATAATAGGGTTTTTCCGCATTGTTTGAGCCAACTAGAATTAAGGAAAAATACCTTCCTTTATCCAACGTAATTTGTTCGCGTTTAGCTAATTCTTTTCCGTTTTTATCTAAAACACTTACGGTATATGTTTTACTTGTCTGTGCAATGAATTGCTCATTATTTTTTGCTGATGCAGGCGTTTCTGAATTTCGATCTTTAAAAACAACCTCATCGTCTAATTTAACATTTACCGCCAAATCCTCGCCTGTCAGGTTAAAAAAACGAAGTCCAGAATTTGTAAGATTATTCCCCTCTTCACCGAGTTTAATACGCTGATCATCCGTTATGAAGTGAATGAGATTCTCTTTGGATGCACCTCCTATAAACGACGTATATAAATGATCTTCTACTACTTGTAGATTGGCATTGGTTACAATTTTCTCATTGGTATTGGTGATGATATCCAAAGAACGATTCCCGGTGTACAATCCGATATAACCATACCCTTTATAGGCTAACCCTTGATAAGGAGGTTGTACAAACCGTCCATTAGCAATATACCAAACGGCTTCAGAACCTGCATAACCATTTACCATAGTTAAGCCTCCTACGGGATAGGGTTTCCATCCACTATTATCATCTGTACTACAACTTGTTAACAAGAACAAGCTAAGAACTAATCCAAATAATACTAGCGCTTTTTTCATATGATCTTATTTTTTGTTTCTGTACAAACTATAAATCAAAATTCGTACCATTTTTAAAGAAAGACCAATCAATTATAAAGGATTAACCGCACAGTCTATTTCAATCATCTTTTGAATTTCAAACTAAAATCAAAAAAAAATTGCAATTATATTTGAAATACGCTATGTTTGTCTCTCTGTGAAAATAAATGCGTTACATATCATCCAGCAAAAACTGTACAAAGTATTGACTTTATTTTGTGCGATATGGCTTATTTTCTCCACCTGTTCCATGCAAACGAGTCTCAATCATTTATTCAATGACTCCACTACCGCCCTAGAACAAACAACCAAAAACACTAAAAATAAGAAACATACGACAGTAACTGAAAGAAGTTGCAGTCAAAATTTCATGACAGATGACCAAAGTCAATTGGTACAAAAAGCAGGTTGGGATATTTCAAATCCTTTTATCGCTTTAGTTGTATCCACATTTCTTATTTTTTTCTTCGGATTTCGCATTCAAAACGAGTCTAATACGCATCCTGTTTATCAGGACACCTCTCAATTACTCGGGAAACTCCCTTTATTTATCGAATTTCAGAATCTGAGAATTTGATTTTTTGCGCATTTTTTTGTCAGTCTATCGTGATTCGTATTTACTAAAACACGGTATTACTGCTATTTATCGTTAAAAAATCTAATAATTTGCGATCTATCAAAGATAGATCCCTTATATTCTCTTTCTAATGAAAACGATTTTTCGTTCAGCTACTTGTTTGTGGTTGACCTGTTTAAGCGTGACTCTTTATGCTCAAGAACCAAGACAACATACTCTTGGTAACTTATGGGAACAAGTAGAACGACAGTATCCAGGAATACAAGCACAAACAGCTTTAGTAGCCTCTTCAGCAAGTAAACAACAAGCGGTAAAAAGTCAAGCTTTACCACAATTTAAAATCCAAGCTCAAAACTCATATGGTACATTTGAGGGGAGTAATGGGGCATTTTTTCCACAGTCTGGCTTTTTTAACGTCAGTGGAAATCCCAATCTCTTAGATGGAAGTGATCAAACGTTTAACACCTTCGGCTCAGCAACTGTAGAATGGGAGGTATTTGCATTTGGCAAACAAAATCAAGAAAATAAAGCAGCTAGTGCACAATATGAACAACAATTAGCGCAAAAAGAAGCGTATATCCTTCAGCTTAAAAAGGAATTAGCCGTAAGACATATTCAAAATCTCTATGCAACTGCCAATTATGATTGGATGAGTAAAAATGCCGATCGATTAAAGAATATTGAATTAATTACCAATGGTTTAGCCGTATCGGGATTAAAACCTGCGGCAGATAATCTATTGGCACATTCCTCTTATCTACAAGCGGCAGGACAACAGCGATATTGGACGGGTAATAAACAAGCAACCCATATTGCATTGGCAGAATTGGTAGGTGAACCCTTGGACACAATTGATGCTATTCACTTGCACAACTTTCTGACTTTTCCCTTGCACAAAACCAACGATGCAACTGCAACTGAAACATTTGAACACCCTGTTTTAACCCAATACAAACAAGAGGCCTCTTATTTTGAACACAGCAGTAAATCCATGAGTAGAGCTGCGCTTCCCAGTATAAAAGTATTGGGAGGGTATGCTATTCGAGGTACTGGAATTCAATCCCATACAGTTACTGATAAATGGAAAGATGGCTTTTCTAATGCTATTGACAACTACCTCGTTGGTGTTGGTATTACTTGGAATTTCTCTTCCTTATTCACCAATCAATACAAAAAGCAAGCCTTAACTAAACAGGCAGAAAGTGCAGAGAAAAAATACAGTGCTTATGAACAAGCCCTACAAGCCAATATAGCGGCTAGTCAAGTTCAAATTAAAGAGCAAACTCAACAATTACAACAAACCCATCAGGCCATTATCCATGCCACTCAAGCCTATGGTATGTATATGGCTCGCTATAAAAGTGGATTGATTACCCTGAGTGAACTTCTGCAAATTCAGCAATTGCTCGAACAAGCAGAGAAAACGCACATTGATGCTACCCAACACTATTGGATGCAAGTAGTTTCAGAAGCAGCCTTAACTGCAAATTTTGACTTTTTATTTACTAACTTATAATATAGACTATCTATGAATCTAATTCGATTTGCCTTAAGAAAGCCTATTGCCATTCTAATACTTGTATTTGCTTTGGGCTTCTTATCGATTAATTCGATCAAGAAAATCAATGTCGATATCTTCCCTGAAATAGAACTTCCTTCCATTTATATTGCCATGCCCTATGGTGGGCTTTCTCCTGCTTATATGGATGGTTTTATGGCGAATGAATTTCAAAAAGTATTGCTCTTTGTGGGTGGAGTACAAAATATTGACTTCAAAAGTGTTCAAGGATTAACCTTAATGAAATTGTCCTTTTATCCAGGTACGGATATGGCACAAGCGGCGGGAGAAGTTTCTACTCAAGTTTCTCGTGCCATGGGATTCTTACCTCCTGGAGCCGTACCTCCCATGGTGGTTCGTTTTGACGGTAGTTCACTGCCTGTTGGTCAACTCGTTTTTGAGAGTCCGCAACGCACTATTACCGAATTGCAAACCATGGTACAAACGAGAATTAGACCGATGTTTGTGGAAATTCCCGGGGTAACCGCCCCCGCTCCTTTTGGAGGAAATGTGCGATCCATCATTGTCAATATCGACCCTCATGCCATGCAAGCCAATGGCTTAAGTCCGGAAGAAATTACCTTAGCCATTACCAAAAACAGTCATCCTTCTCCTGCAGGAAACATTCGCATTGGAGAACAAAACTTAATGGCTCCAATTAATTCTATTGCTACAAATCCAGAGGTTTTTCTACAAACTCCAATTCGTACAACAGAAAACAGAACGATTTATGTGAAAGACGTAGCTCAAGTCATTGACGCTGCAGATCAAACCACTGGTTATGCCCTAATTAATGGAACGCGCTCGGTGTATTTACCGATTATCAAAAAAGCAGATGCTTCTACTATTGATGTGGTGAGAAATTTAAAGGCTTCTTTACCCCTATTGGAAAACACACTACCGGAGGATGTTTCTATTCGCTATGAATTTGACCAATCCAAGTATATTGAACGTTCGTTGACGAATTTAATTCACGAAGGAATCTTAGGTGCTTTGTTTACGGGATTGATGATTTTCTTGTTTCTCGGAGATACACGTGGAGCTATCATCGTAATTTTGACTATTCCTGTGGCTATTTTATCCGCTGTTGCGGCCTTGTATTTTATGGGACAGACCATCAACATAATGACCTTGAGTGGGCTTGCTCTTTCTATTGGTATTCTCGTCGATGAAGCCACCGTTACCATTGAAAATATACACCAGCACTTTGAGATGGGAAAATCCAAAGCACAAGCTATCTTAGATGCTTTGCTTGAGATTTCAATCCCCAAATTACTTATCCTCCTTTGTATTTTAGCCGTATTGACTCCCGCCTTTATCATGACAGGAATTCCAAAAGACATGTTCATGCCTCTTTCTTTAGCGGTGGCTTTTGCCATGATCTTTTCCTTTTTAGCTTCCCAAACCTTCGTTCCTATCTTGGCCAATTGGTTAATGAAGAACAAGCATTTAGCGATTTACGATAAGAAAACAAAAAGACAACGCAAATTTTTTGAAAAATTCCGCTTGCGCTATTCACAAGTCGTTCGCAATTGGCACAAGAGATCCCGAGCTCTTTTTTTCGGTTATGTAATTGTTGCTGTTGGTTGTATTGTGTTACTACTACAATTCATTGGAACCGATATTATGCCAGTTTCCAACAGTGGTGATTTCCAAATTCGCATTGAAGCTCCTCAAGGCAGTCGCATTGAAAAAACGGAAGAGATTGTAAAAGAAATTATTGGAGATATCGCCTCTATTGTACCCGAAAATGGTATTTCCATCACCTCTTCTTTTGTCGGAATGCACCCATCAGGAACGCCAATTAATCCAATTTTCTTATTTACAAATGCTTCTCATGAGGCTGTTTTACAAGTAGCCATTGATCAAAGTATCTACACGGGCTCTATTGCAGCACTCAAGGAAGAAATTCGCACCAAAGTCAAGGAAAACCGACCAGGTGTATTGATCAACTTTGAACCGATGGAGTTAGTTGAAAAAATTATGGGACAAGGAGCGATGACGCCTATTGAGGTAAAAGTTGGAGCTAGACAAATTAAAATGGCTGAAAATCACGCCAAAAAAATTGAACGAGAATTAAAGGAAATTCCTTATTTACGCGATATTCGAATTGCAGAACCTTTGGATTATCCCACCTTGCAAATCGACGTAAATCGCGACTTATTGGGTCAATTTGGTTTAACGATGAGTGATGTAACTCGAAGTTTAGCCACTGCAACTTCTTCCACGCGTTATACGGATAAGAATTTATGGGTAGATCCCAATTCGGGGTTGGTTTTTCAAGTACAAGTTCAAATTCCCGAAGGGACGATTGACAGTGCTGAAAAGCTAAAAGCTATTCCATTAAAAAAGGGGAGTTTACGACCGATTTTAGAAGATATCGCTACTGTAAAATTGGTAAATGAAGCTGCTCAAGTCAACCGAAAAGGACCTAATCGCTATGTAACAGTCCTTGCAAACATACACGATAAAGACCTGGGTTCTGCCTCTAAAGCAGTAAAACAAGCCATTGTAAACGCAGGAGAACCACCACGTGGGACTATTGTTTGGACAGAAGGTACCTTAAATCTATTAGATGAAACGCTAGGTAATTTATTAATTGGATTAGGTGTTGCCGTAATTACCATCTACTTGATGCTATCTGCCTATTATCAATCTTTTCGATTGCCCTTGGTTATTCTATCCGTATTACCTGCTGTAATTGCTGGTAGTTTACTTTTACTATTCCTCAGTGGAAGTACGTTAAATCTACAATCCTATATGGGGATTATCATGTCCATTGGAGTTTCAGTATCCAATGCTGTCCTCTTGATTAATCAAGCAGAATATTATCGAAAAGAAATGCAATTGCGCACGGTTAACGCCGCTCGCTTAGCGGCTTCTTCTCGTTTGCGTCCGGTATTGATGACAGCGGCGGCCATGGTAGCAGGTATGTTACCCATGTCTTTAGGTTTAGGAGATGGAGGAGAACAAGTAGCTCCTTTAGGACAAGCCGTAATTGGTGGTCTTTTAGCCTCAACCGTTACCATCTTATTGCTTCTTCCTCATTTCTTTACCTCAACCATGCAAAAGGCAACCTTGGTCGGTCCTTCTTTAGATCCTGACGATCCAAAAAGTAAATTTTACCCCATTGAAACCCCTTAATTTTGATTTTTAATAGCATAAATATGAAACGATATTTCACTTTTTCTCTTGCAATACTAGGTAGCGCTGTAGTTTTTATGGCGTGCAAGGATACTACACCCAAAGAGGCAACGCAAACCAAACAAACTGTTGTTGCTGCAGATTTAAGTACCTCTGTTTTACAAGAACTGAACCCAACCTATAGCATTACAGTACCTGGAGAGATCAAACCTTATGAGCAAGTTGCTTTGTACGCAAAAGTTTCGGGTTTCATCAAACAAGTATACGTCGATCGTGGAGATCACGTAAAAAAAGGACAATTATTAGCTCTTTTAGAAGCTCCTGAGATGAACCAACGGGCTTTATCCGATCAATCTATTCAGGACAAAGCCTATAGTGATTACCTATTAGCCAAGCAAGTATACGATCGATTAGTAGAAGCTTCTCGAACGACAGGAGCTGTTGCTCAAGTTGAACTCGAACGCGCACAAAGTACGATGCACAGCACAAAGTCTGCTTTTGAATCTGCTAAAGCGAGTACTGCTCAGTCCAAACAATTACAAGATTATTTGCGTATTATTGCCCCTTTTGATGGGATTATCACCCAACGCAATTTATCAGCTGGATCCTTGGTAGGAACAAACAATAATTCTCCTATTTTTGAACTCGCTCAAAACGACCAATTGCGCTTAACGGTAGCGATTCCCGAAAAGCACGCGGGAGCTATTCCACAATCAACAACAGCTACTTTCAGTATCAGTGCTTATCCAGGAGAACAATTCACAGCTCAATTATCCAGAACTTCTGGCGTATTGAATCAACAGGATAGATCCTTAACTTTAGAATTTGATTTAGATAATCGCCAAGGGAAATTACAAGGAGGAGATTATGCACAAGTGAAACTAAACTTACAGCGCAAACAACCTACGCTTTGGGTTACCACTAAAAGTATTCTCCATACACAATCGGGCAATTTTGTAATTACCAAAAACGGAGAACAACTATCAAGAATTCCAGTAGAACTAGGCGTACAACTGGACACGATTACAGAAGTATTTGGAGCACTGAATAGTACAGACTTGGTGATTAACAAGCCTTCTGAAGAAATGAAAAACACTAAAAAATAATTCGACAACTATGCAAGTATCAAAAATTTTAAAACGTAGTTTGAGTGCATTTACTTTTCTATTGACATTCAATTTATTTAATCCAACACCAATCCAAGCACAACAAAACAGTGCACCCGTTGTAAATACGAAAACAACTGATGCTGTTTTTTTTGATGCCTCAGGAAAAAAAGTATCCTTGAGTTCGCTACAGGGTAAAGTTGTATTTGTCAATTTTTGGGCCACTTGGTGTCCTCCTTGTATCAAGGAAATGCCTTCTATTCAAGCACTAAAAGAAAAAATGAAAGGAAAAGATGTTGTTTTCTTACTCGTAGACATTGATGGTAATTATGAAAAAGCTAAAGCTTTTATGGATAAACGAAACTTAGATCTTCCCGTTTACACACCTGCAACCACTGTATCGAGTACTTATTTAGGAACATCCATTCCCACCACCGTAATTTTTGATAAAAAAGGCAATATGATTCAACGCATTGTGGGAAGTGTGGACTTTGCTTCTGAGGAAGTAGAAAAATTTATGAATCAAGTTTTGAAATTGTAAATTAATTGTTTTCAAACAGTTATACTGAAGCTCACTTCCCCAGAAGTGAGCTTTTTTTATAAAGTAGAGGTCCCTTTTTCCTTTACACTTAAAAATAATTTCAATACTAAACTCTTCATTTTATTGAAATAACAACAATAAAATCAGCACTAAACTTAAAGTAAAAACAGATAAACCTTGATATTCCTTAAATTATTAAAAAACAAATAATTCTCGCTTTTTGTACGCAAATATTAAGTTTAAGTTAATTTTTTGTTTATTTTAGCAAATACCAAAACCAACCAAAAAACAACAACAATGACAATGCTATACATATTTCCTATCATATTGGGGCTTATAGGATTCTTTAACCTCCTATTTCACTTTAAACAAGTGCACTTAATAGGATACAGAAGTCACAACGCATTAAAAGACGATAAACACTGGCGCGTAGCACAACGTACAAGTAGTTCATCTCTAATCGCAGCTAGTTTATTTCTGATTTGCATGAACTATACTCTAGCTCAATTTGATTATGCAGCACAGACCCTACAAGCTATTATGATTACATCAAATATCTTTTGTGTGTTGTATACGATTATTCATACAGAAACAGTACTAGAAAAAATCGATCAAAACGTCGACCAAAAATATATCCAAAAATAATTTCAATTATTATTATTTCTTCCTCTTTCTTGGACTAACGATTACAACAGCCAGAAAATATTTACTTTGCTTTAAAATCACTACTACTATATTAGGCAAGAAAGAGGTTTTTTCTAACAATATTATTTTACTTACGCAAAAAGGTATGGATTACTTGTAATTCATACCTTTTTTTTGTGAGCGGAGGTGTTTGGTGTTTGGTGTTTGTCGTTTGTCGTTTGGTGTTTGGTGTTTGGTGAAGAAATTCTCGTTTCATGAAAGGACAACCCTATTTTAGGCAAAAACTCTTCTCTCTTCTCTCTTCTCTCTTCTCTCTTCTCTCTTCTCTCTTCTCTCTTCTCTCTTCTCTCTTCTCTCTTCT
>NZ_JACAGN010000013.1:84616-105797 GCF_030324495.1 Myroides sp. 1354
CTCTTCTCTCTTCTCTCTTCTCTCTTCTCTCTTCTCTCTTCTCTCTTCTCTCTTCTCTCTTCTCTCTTCTCTCTTCTTAATAAAAAATATTTATTTTAAAATAAATTTTATTAACTTTGGCTTAAATAAAATTAAACAATTTGAAAACAAAACATAAATTACCCACCCATTGTCCGAGTTGTACAAATAAATTACACGTTACACAACTGGCATGTGAAAATTGTGAGACGACCGTAGGAGGACAATTTAATTTGCCTTTACTTTCTCAATTAACACAGGAGGAGCAAGATTTTATCCTGCAGTTTTTTCTATACAGTGGAAGTTTAAAACAAATGGCTCAACAGATGAACATTAGTTATCCTACCGTTCGAAACAAACTAGACGATATGATAGAACACATTAAAAAACTACAAAATCTATAACCAAATACACCAACCTGTAAACAACAACAACTTTTTATGAAAAATGCTTTTACTCGACCATTCGAAACCATTCAAGAAAGAAAACTCTTTGGCATCGGTATAGCGATCCTCCTAGTAGCTTCTACTGTTGCATATTTTACCAACGCACGATTCGATGGTGTATTAGATGTACACTTCACGAGTACCATCAAGTGGTATCAACCGTTTATAGACAACTGTATTAATACGCTTTGCTTGGCGATATTGCTATTTCTACTTTCGCGTTTTTTACCAACTAAAGCACGTTTTATCGATATTCTAAACGTAGCACTTATTTGTAGAATTCCCCTTTATTTTGCACCTCTAACGAACATTGGAAACATCAATCAAGAAACGTCAGAGTTCCTAATCGATAATATAAGCAATTCGTCAGCGCTAAGTGAACTGCCTGTATTCAATATTGCTGTACTTGTACTAGGAGGATTAGTTGCATTATTAGCCTTAGTTCTCATGGGATTCCTACTTTATAGGGGTTACAAAAATGCAACCAACTCCAAACAAGTCTCTCACCATGTTTTACTTCTCGTAGTGGTTATACTAGCTGAAATGACATCTAAACTACTTGTGTACTTATACTAACCGTTCGAAAATGAAAAAACTCATACTACAACCTTTTGTATATGCGCAAGAAAAGCAGTTACTACTTATTGGGCTAAGTATGGCCTTTCTTGGTTGTCTACTACAACTGACAAAGAATGTTCGCTTATTTTCTTCCTTGCAAGTAAAAAGTGTACCTGTACCTCCTACTTTGTTGCAATCTATTGCCGATTTTGGAATTAGCACTTTTGCTCTGACTTTGACACTCTTTATACTAGGCTATTACATCAATGCAAAAACGCGATTAGTTGATATTTTCAATACAGTACTCATCGCCAAACTAGCGTTATCTCCTTTGTTGATCATTCCGCTTGATTATGCTATGGACCTTCTAAACAACCTAGAAGAACAGGTTAAGCAAGATCAAAAGATAGGGGGTGATTATCTAGTCATGTTTTTGCATATTACTTTAGGCGCCTTTGTTGTTTTACTGTGTATCCTCTTTAGTCGTTATTTATACCAAGGGTTTAAAACGGCTACTCATGTAAAGAAAAATGCACATCTCATCTTGTTTGTACTTCTGGTCCTTCTTGTCGAATTATGTATCCCTTCTTTAACCAACTTATATTAATATGAAAGCATTCGTACACTTCTTTATCTATGTACTGACTACCCTATGTGCTATACTAGGTTTTGCTCAAACTCCTCAAACAACAGAGATTGCAATTGATGCACATTTGCTTGGAGATTTATACACTTCATCAGCTAAAAGTGAAAATCTCGTTATTATTGTTCCAGGTTCTGGCCCAACGAATCGAAATGGAAACAGTTTTGCAGGATTAAAAGGTGATTCCTATAAATTACTAGCTAATGCTTTGGTTGTACAAGGTCTTGATGTATTTACCTATGACAAGCGATTTATTACACAACTAAAATTGAATATTCCCATAAAAGAAGAAGAGGGACGATTTGAAGATGGGGTGAATGATTTAGCCTTAATTGTCGATTACTTCTCTACTACCTATCCTAGAATCACCTTAGTAGGTCATAGCGAAGGTGCCTTAGTTGCCAATATCTTAGCCAATACATCAACTAAAGTAACCCAATACGTTTCCTTGCAAGGTCCTGGAGTAGCAGCAGATCAAATCATCTATGATCAAGTAGTTAAACAACTACCTGCTTTAGGAAATAAGGTACTGGAACTCAATGCTGCATTGAAAAAAGGACAAACAATAGAAAACATTCCTCCTATGTTGCAAGCTTTATATCGACCAAGTGTACAACCTTATTTAATTTCCTGGATGAAATACAATCCAAGCATAGAAATAAAAAAAATAAAACAACCGACGTTAATTATTGATGGAGATAAAGATTTGCAAGTTTCCCTACTCCACGGGGATTTATTGAGTAAAGCGAATCCTAAAACCAAACGCATCACCTTAAAAAACATGAATCACGTGTTGAAGCAAATCGAAAAAGACGAGGATAATATGAAGAGTTACGGAAATCCTTCTTTCCCTTTACACCCTCAACTTGCGTCAACAATTGCAACTTTTATACTCACCTCAAACTAACTGCATATGTCGTACAACCTCCTTTTCCATTACTTTTTCTTACCCATCATTTTTATTCTGACGGGTATACTAATTCCCTTATGTAAAAACATTGGTCCAGTAGGTTACCGTACGCCAAGAAGTATGAAAAATCAAGAAAATTGGGATTTCTCTCAAAAACTAAGTGGGCGATTAATGTTCAGTTTAGGTATTCTTATGCTCATCAATAATTTGCTATTCTACTTTGCTATCCTCCCTCATACGTACTATCAACCAACTGAAATGATCTTTGTTGCTGGAGGTTCCATCCTAGTCATCCTCTATACAGAGATACGCTTATATCAATTCGAAAAAAAATAATTCTCCAACTACTTTACTTACACTACAAGTAAAGCCATTTCGCGCAATTGTTGTACTGGCTTTGAGTACCAAAATAGTTCAAAGTCAGTAGAGCAAGCAGTTTCAAAACTTGTCTTCATTTCCTGATACGTTTTAGTTTGTGTGGTACTACCTTTTAACTCTTCAATAAAGTGAGCGAACCATTCCCCTTCTTCTCGATTTAAACCAATCGTAATGGTGTCATTTTTTGTATAGAAAATCAAGTTAATCATTTCAAAAACGTTTCCTTTTTTCTTTTTCTCAAAATATTCTTTGTAGGGATATGTACCCAACCATACAATCTTTTGATTGCCTCTGTAAGTTGGCAATAGTTCACTTTCCAAACAAGATGCTATATAGTCTGGAGGAATAGAGGTACGAGGTACTTTGAATTCGAACCATTCATTTAGGGGCCAATCCAAACACATTCCATGCATAAAGTTGAATAGGGATTTCTTCAACCCAAAGGAAAATTTATCGTGAATTGCGCCATTCATTTCTACGTGAGGCACATCGTTGTTAGCAAAAGCACTATTTTCTTTTTTCTGTGCAATTACTTTATACTCTTCGGGATTCATTCCAACAGGAGAGTGAGCTGTCATGGCAAATTGATGCCAAAAGCCGGATTGCATAATACCAGCTTCAAACAATTGGCGTACCATTTCCAAACTGTCAATAGTTTCTTGAGCGGTTTGTGTCGGAAAACCATACATCAAATACGCATGCACTAAAATACCTGCTTCTGTAAAATTTCGATTGACACGAGCCACTTGCTCTACGGTTACTCCTTTGTCAATTAATTTGAGTAAACGATCAGAGGCTACTTCTAACCCCCCAGATACCGCAATACAGCCAGAAGCCTTTAACAACAAACACAAATCGCGGGTAAAGCTTTTCTCAAAGCGAATATTGGTCCACCATGATACCGTCAGTTTTCGACGAATAATTTCAAGTGCTACCTCACGCATTAAAGCAGGTGGTGCTGCTTCATCTACAAAGTGGAATCCTGTTTCACCTGTTTGCTCCACTAAGGTTTCCATTCGATCCACGATTAACTTAGCAGCCACAGGTTCATATACCTTGATGTAATCCAAACTAATATCACAGAACGTACATTTCCCCCAATAACACCCATGCGCCATTGTCAACTTATTCCAACGACCATCACTCCACATGCGGTGCATGGGATTGACAACCTCAATAACTGAGATATAGTCGTTCAGCTTTAATCCTGAATAATCAGGTGTACCTACTTCTGCCTGTTTATAATCTCGTTTCAATGGATTGTTGATATACACCACTTCGTGATCATTACAAACAAATGTGCGTTTTAATTCAGCTTGAGTTAATTTTCCTTCTACGTGTAAAATTAAATTTTCCAATGGAGCCTCCCCGTCATCTAACGTAATAAAGTCAAAAAACTCAAATACTCTAACATCAGACAAAGAACGCAGTTCCGTATTGGGATACCCCCCTCCCATGGTTACTTTTATATGAGGGTGGTTTTGTTTAATCCATTGTGCACAGCGAAAAGCACTATATAAATTACCTGGAAAAGGCACAGAAAAACCAACAATTTTCGGGTTAGATTTAGCAACGATTGCTGTAAGAAGTTCAATTGTCAACTCATCAATAAAGGTCAAAGGCTGATGTAGCGACTCATATAGCTCATCAAACGTATGTGCTGATCGACCTAAGCGCTCTGCATAACGACTAAACCCAAAATGAGGATCAACGGTATCGACAATTAAATCTGCTAAATCCTCAAGATACAAAGTGGCCAAGTGCTTGGCTTGATCTTGAATTCCCATGGAACCGAAGGCCCATTCCAATTCTTCTAATTGATCAAAACGAGACGCCCTAGGCAAAAAATCTTCTTTGATAATCGTATGAGCAAAAGTGGGATTCTTTCCCTGCAAAAAACGAATTACCGCATCAATCGTTGCAATATACTCTGTTTCTAAAGCCAGCATTCGATGCGTATTGCCATTTACTTCCTCTACCACCGAGTGAATATGATCGAATAATCGAGTTAATCCTTTTTTGTTGAATAGTTGTAAAATAACCTCAATCCCTAAATCACTTTGATGACTTGAAATAGACAAAGTATTCAAAAAACCAGTGATATAAGCAGTTGCTGGATAGGGTGTATTCAGCTGGGTAAAAGGCGGAGTAATTAATGTAATTGTCGTTTGCACCTTAGATAGTTTAAGAGACAAAATTACCCACATTTTCTTAGTATAAATAATATTTTAAAAAATTCTCTATCAAAATATATATTTTAAGTTAATTTTAAGTTATATTTATATAGCGCTCACCTAAAAAAATAATCTAATGAAACATTTTTTGCTTTTAATATCGCTAATAACAGTCAATTTAATATATTCACAACGAATTAACCCAGAAGACGTAACAAACCTATGTTCTAATGAGAGTCTAGCGGGACAAACTCCTCCAAACTCCAATTACACCAATTTAAGAACTTCATGTGGTCCATTTAACCCGTTATCTAGTTCGCTCGTTTTATATTATGTAGAAATAGAATCAGGCTCTACTTTCACCTTTAGAATCAGTCCTAATGCGCCTGTTGATTATGACTTTGCCTCTTGGAAAAATCCCAACTTTGACAATCTAGGACCTGCCGACCGAGGATCTCAAAACGATGGGGTCAATGCACGTCAATACGATATTGGTTTATCCATGACAGAAACAATGCTATGCGAAGTTCCTGGAGCTACCAGAGCTGCAGGAAATACAGCAACTGTACCTGGTTTCGTACGATATTACGATGTACAACCTGGCGATGGTATTTTGATTGCTGTCAATCGTTGGTCTGACACAGATGCAGGTTTTACTATCTCTTTTGATGGAGATTCCAATGCAAAGCTCAACTGTGACTTTGCTGAAAAAACATTTGAACAATGTGATGAAGATTACGATGGAAAAGAAATTTTCGACTTAAACCATATTAAAAGAGAGCTTAATAATATCGACCAATCCTTTATCATTGATTTCTTCAAAACTGAGGCCGAAGCAAAGAACCCAAATACCTCTTCGCCTCTATCTTCGCCTTATACAGTAAAAATTGAAGATAGTCCAAAGAAAATTTATGCTCGTTTTAAAAGGTCAAATGGCAACTACCTTAAAACACTATTAATTAATTTAGTAGTCAATGAAACTCCTAAAAAACCAAAGGAACCTCTAAAATATGCCTTATGCTATGAGGAAATAAAAAACAAAGAAAAGCTTGCCACTTTTAACTTAACCAAATTCGAAAATAAACTCAATGAAGACCATATTGGAACGATTGATTTTACCTATTTTGAACCTTATAATGATACCATTAGAAAAATCAATACACCAACAAAATACAGCTCAGCACCAAAAACGATTACTATACGCATGACCATTAATGAAAAATGTCCAGTGGATATTCCTCTACAACTCATTGTCAACGATATTGACATACAGGCGACCTCTTTTACGTACTCTGAACTTTGCGCAACAGAAACAGAGGTAGGACTGCGTTATGACTTAACTAAAACGATCAGTAGTTTGTTACCCAATAAGGATAAAACCAAATATAATATTCAATTTTTCATGTCTCTTGAAGATGCTCAAGCTGAAATCAATGCAATAGAAAACCCTGCTAACCATGTCGTATCATACTATGAAGAACAGCTTATACTAGTTAAAATTTCCGATCAAAATACGTGTTCAATTATATCGGAAATTAAATTGCATGCGATTCCAAGGTTTAGAATGGAAAATCAAGTCAATACAGCATGCGAACCTTATAAACTACCGAATTTACCGGAGGGATACGCCTATTATTTAGAACCCAATAAACAGGGAACCAACATCCTTTTCAATACCCCTGCAAGTTTTTTTTATGGACCGAAGACCCTTTATATTTATGCTAAAAAAGAGTATGGACTTCCTCAACTAAACGATTGTTCTTTTGAAGATAGTTTTACAATTACCACTGAAGGATGTATCATTTCGAAAGGAATATCACCTAATGGCGACGGTTTGAACGACAAATGGGATCTTACCCCTTATGGCGTGATTAATTTGAGAATATTAAATAGAAATGGAGTAGAAGTTTATAAAAAAACAGGAGGTTATACCGATGAATGGCAAGGTCAATCCAATGGTAGTACACTATTACCTAGTGGAACGTATTGGTACTATTTTGAATCCATTAAAGGAGTTTATTCCGGTTGGATTGAATTAATACATTAATATTTGAAATAAAACCGTATTTTTACTATACTTAAAAGTTTTACTATCGTGATAGTAAAACTTTTTTTTTAAAACAAACTATCTAATTGATTTCAAGTCTTATGACGGTACCCAATATAACATTTCAAAACGCAGGTTATTTTTCAAAACTAATGGTTGATTACCTCAACCAAACAGAGAAATTAAAACCTCTCTACCAACATTTTCCTACTTTAGCTAATTTCAAACTGCAAGTACAAGCTAAACAAAATAATTTTTCAAAAGAAAAACGAACAGTATTGCACCAAGCATTCGTAGATCAATACAAAGGTTTTGAGCCATCCGAATTAACCAAGCAAAACATCGCTTTGCTACAAGAAGAGAATACATTTACCATTACAACAGGGCATCAATTGAATTTATTCACAGGCCCGTTGTATTTTCTGTATAAAATTGTTTCAACTATTAATTTAACTCTCGAATTAAAAGAGCAATATCCAACCTACAATTTTGTTCCTGTATATTGGATGGCTACAGAAGATCACGACTTTGAAGAAATCAATCACTTCTATTTTCAGGATAAGAAAATTTGTTGGGATCAAGAAAGCAAAGGTCCTGTTGGTCGATTGAGCACAGCGACCCTAGACAAAGTGTATGACGTATTCAAAGGACAGTTAAATGCAGGTACTCATGCCAAAAAGCTCAAAACGCTCTTCGAAGAAAGTTATCTCAAACACGACAATTTAGCGGACGCAACACGTTATTTAGCCAATGCGCTATTTGAGTCCTATGGTTTAGTAATTGTCGATGGAGATCACGCTTCTCTCAAATCCCTTTTCGCTCCAGCCATACAAAAAGAATTACTCGAGCAAAATGCAATTCGAGCAGTAGAAAAAACATACCCTATTCTTCAGGATTACTTTGTACAAGTAACTCCTCGAGAGATTAATTTATTCTATATTGAAGACAACCTTCGCGAGCGTATTATTTTTGAAAATAATCGCTATAAAGTAAACAATACCTCTCTTTCTTTTTCTAAAGAAGAGATACTAAAAGAACTCGAAAATCACCCTGAGCGCTTTAGTCCAAATGTTATTTTGCGTCCCTTGTACCAAGAGACGATTTTACCTAATTTGTGCTATATAGGTGGAGGAGGAGAATTAGCTTATTGGCTGCAGTTAAAGCCTGTTTTTGACCTACATCAAGTGGAATTTCCTATGTTGTTATTGAGAAATTCAGTATTGCTGGTTACAAGCAAACAAATCAAAAAACTAGATAAATTACAACTGACTTGGGCAGATGTATTTGCTTCTGCTGATGTATTGTTGCAAAAAAAGTCCACAGAACTGTCTGATGTTTCTTTTGATTTTAAAGCACAACGCCAACTATTACAACAGCAATTTGAGCAATTAAGAGCAATTGCAAAACGAACGGATGCTTCCTTTATTGGTGCCGTTCAGGCTCAAGAGAAAAAACAAATCAAAGGGCTTGATCACTTAGAGAAACGCCTACAAAAAGCAGAAAGAAAAAAGAACAAAGAAGCACTTGATCGCATCATGGCTATTCAATTGGAACTTTTTCCTAAAAATAGTTTACAAGAGCGCTATTACAATTTTGCTCAATTCTATCAAGAAGCAGGAGAAGAGTTAGTACAAAAACTCTTTCAACAACTTAAACCGTTGTCTCATGATTTTGATATCATTGAATTATAACTTACAAAAGGAGCGAATGAAATTTCGCTCCTTTTTTATTGTCAAGTTTACTTCTTCTTGGTATATCCCATTCCACGTGATGCTGGCCAAACTTCTTTAAAACCATATTGCTCATACAAGTGATAAGCCTCTCCATCAGCAATGAGATTAACATAACAAGAAGCAGGTATATTCGCCTGAATATACGCATCTAGTTTACTCATAATTAGTTTACCCAATCCTTGTTTTTGGTGCGCTGGTAAAACACAGATATCCACTACCTGACAATGACAAGCACCGTCCCCAACTAACCTTCCCATACCAATAATTTCGTTGTGATTCTCTTGATCTAAAAGAACAACACAACACAGTGAGTTGCGCAAGCCTATTGCTGCTGCCTCTTCTGTTTTAGGGGACAATCCTGATTCTACGCGCAATTTACAATAGGTTTCTACCTCTATTGTTTGATATAGAGCTTGGTATCTCATTTTTTAGTGATTTATTTCATTTATTTTTATTTTGCTGTGCTTTCGTCCTTAAATAAAAGGCAAGTCGAAACCAATGTACAAAAAAACAGCGGACAAAAAAGGGTAGCCTTTACGACTACCCTTCTGGAATTTGATTCTTAGCTCTTCTTAGCTTTGTGCTATATCTTCTAAATGCTCTTCTTTGAGCGTTAATTTTACTTTTTCTACTGAGTTGCGATACATATTGACTACTTCTCCCGTATAATGTTCTAAATCGACAATATCGTCCTCTTTTAATTCTTGATCGGGACAAACTTCACTAATCAATCCAGCCAACGTATCATAGTGCTCACTTTCTTCAAATTTGAAAGGCAACCAACGGTTAATATCTGAAATATTGGAGTGGGCATCTACCATGTATACGCCTTCTGCAATCGATACAACAATAGGTTCTTCATTATCATACTCATCTTGGATTTCACCTACTAATTCTTCTAAGATATCCTCCATAGTAACAATACCTGTAAACTCTCCTACTTCATTGGTAGCAATCGCCATTTGTAAATGTTTCGCTTGGAATTGTTTCAATACATTTTTAATCAATGCATTTTCTGAAATATAAATAGGTTCACGCATTAAAGAAGCCAGGGATACATCTTCTTTCTCTTTAATCATGGCTTTCATCAAGTCTTTGGTATAGATTACTCCTTTGATATCATCTAGGGAATCATCGTAAACTGGAAAACGAGAATATCCTTCTGTGATTGCATAATCAATCGCTTCTTTTACGCTTGTATTAATTTCAATTGCAGAAACATTTTTGCGCAGTGTTTGAATATTATTCACTCGTCTATCGTCAAAATCAAACACATTTTGAATCAACAGTCGTTCTGTTTCTTCAATCGCACCACCCGCTTGACTCTCAGTGATAATCATCTTCAGCTCTTCTTCTGTGTGTATATCAGCTCCATGTATAGGTGTAATACCGAACATACGCAAAATACCATTTGCTAATCCGTTCATCAACCAAATAATAGGTTTAAAAACAAAATAGAAGATGCGCAAAGGCAAAGCGATGGAGAATGTTGTTTTCGTAGGAAAATGAATCGCTATCGATTTCGGTGCTAACTCACCAAAAACAATATGCAAAATTGTAATAATAGCGAAGGCAATTGGAAATGAAATACTCTTAGCCACTGAATACCATTCTGGTCCAGTCATGCCGAATAAATCAAATACCTTCATGATAACAGGAGTTAATGAACTTTCTCCAACCCAACCTAATCCTAATGAAGCTAAGGTAATTCCCAATTGCGTTGCTGCTAAATAGGCATCTAGGTTTGCAACTATATTTTTAGCAACACCTGCTACTTTAGAGTTTAATTCTTGATGTACTTCAATCTGTGAGGTTCTTACTTTTACAATTGCAAACTCAGCTGCAACGAAAAATCCATTTAAGAATACTAAGAATAACGTAAGCAATAACTTACCAATTGAAATTTCTTCGGGAACAATATTAACGTTAGCTAATATTGTGATGATCTGGGGGTATGTGTCCATTTTATAAATTCAAAAGGTCCGCGTTCAACTTTTTAGGGACCTATAAGCGAAGTTTTAGTTTCATCGCCTTTTCATATCAAAATTAATAATTTATTTGATATAATATCTACGTTAGCACTCGTTTTTTTTAAAACAGGTAATTAACTAGGTATCAAGAGGGTAAAACTTTTTACTTTATACCCTCTTCTACTTATATTTTTTTATTTTTTTCTATCTATTACATGGATTTTGCATCAAAGTGAAAAGGCAATAGATTCAAAAGAGAAGGGGAATAACACACCATTCCTTCCGCTCCCATAAAAAACATTTCAATGGGTTGCTCTTGTTTCACTTCATATTCCAATATACTTTGTCTACATGCTCCACATGGAGGAATAGGATGATTCGTCACCTTTAAATCTGACGTTGCCGAAATGGCAATTTTTAATATTTTCTTGTTGGGATGCAAGGCTCCTGCCTGAAATATAGCAGTGCGTTCTGCACATAATCCAGATGGAAAAGCAGCATTCTCTTGATTGGATCCCAATACAAAGGTTCCATCCTCTAAAAGTAAAGCAGCTCCCACGCGAAACTGAGAATAAGGCGCATATGCATTTTTGCGAATCGCAATAGCCTGTTCCATCAGTTCTTGATCCTGTGGTTTTAATTCGAGAATCGATTCGTATTCAATGAAAGTCGTTACTACTTCTACTTTTTTCATAAGTCAAACGATTAGAGATAAAAAATCCAAACTCGTTTTTGGTTCAAACGGTTTGGATTAGGGTACAAATATAATACTTTTCTTCTTGTTATCCTTTAGGGTAAGTCTTTCTTCCCAAATCAAACGTTAAGGAGAAACGAAGCGTGTTTTCAAGTGGATTATTGATTTTCGATGTAGAGAACAGATAAGATAAATCTACAGTAATCATACTGTATTTAAATCCTGCACCTAACGTCGCATATTGTCTAGCTCCCTTGTTTTTATTTTCGTTAAAATAACCTGCGCGGAAAGCAAATGTATTATCATACCAATACTCTGCTCCCAAAGCCCAAGCTACTTCTTTCATTTCTTCACTAAATCCACCTGGTGCATCACCAAACGATTTGAATACACCTTTAAACCATCCTGTATCATTGTATTTGCGCATTTCCTCTGGATCTGTAACGTCAGCTGGAGGCGTTGGCACTAATAATTTATTGAACTCTGTGGCAATAGTTAAGGTGTTATAATCATCTAAAATAAAATCAAAACCAGCACCTAATTTTAAATTCGCCGGTAAGAAATCCCCTGTTGGTTTATCGCTATAACTAATTTTAGGGCCTAAATTTTGTAAGTTAAAACCAAATCTCCAACGCCCGTCAAAATCAGAAAATGCCATTCTATCCGATTGATAAAATCCTGAAATATCTACAGCAAACGTACTTGCACTTGATGCATCACCATCTCCTGTATCAGGTAATTTTAAATTGGAATTGATAAAACGCCCTGTAACAGCCATACCAAATTTCTCGCTTAATTTCAATGCATAAGACGCATCAATCGCAAATTCACTAGGTTTATAAGTCGCTCCAATGCTGTTGTAATCCTCTCTATACGTTACTTCTCCCATTCCAAAATAGCGAAACCCTACAGAAAAGGCACTTCTTTCATTGAATTTGTTGTAGTAATTGGCTTGAGCTAAAGACATTCCACTAGATATTTTAGACATATAAGGCGTATAACTCAAAGCAAATCCTTGGTCTTTTAGTGCAAAAGCGTATTTTGAAGCGTTGTGTTGTTGTGAAAAAGCATCTGTTGTAGTTGCAACTCCCATATCTCCCATCGCTGCTGATCTAGCGTCAGCGGCAATAGTTAAAAAGGGAACTCCAGTTGTGATAGGATGCATATCTTTTTGTGCGTACAAAGCAGATCCTCCTAATATAGATAGAACTAATGCTGTGAAATTTTTCATTCAGTTGTGTTTATAAAATTATACAAATATAATTGTTTCCTAAAGTATAACTAATTTTTCTATTTTTTCGACTTTTTTTCCTGTCTGTGTTGAACGCACTGTCAGGCGATAAATATAAACTCCTTTTCCGATTCGATCTCCAAAATCATCACGTCCATCCCACTGTATCTCACGACTTAAATTTCCTTCGGTTGTAATTTGTTGGTTGATTGTTTTTACAATTCTCCCCGTAATTGTCATAATTTGCACCTGAACATCCAAAGGTTCCAATGGCCTATTATGTGTAAACCAAAACTCCGTATAGTTGACAAAAGGATTGGGATAATTCAAAACTTTTTCGATTTTCAACGCTTCATCTTGTTTTACTAAAAACTGAATTTCTGTTGTTGATAGGTTATTGTATACATCCCATACCTTGAATTGAATCGTATGCATTCCTGGATCCAACTCCTTCAACTGATACGTCACTTTCCCTTTTCTGAAATTATCCAACTCCGTTTCGTAATAATCGTTGAGAATGATGTTTTTATCTTCCTTATCATCTACAACAAGAACAATATCATGTCCTATTCCACTAGCTGTATTAATTCCGCTTTCATCTTCAACAAACGCAAGAAATACGGGATTATTGCTTGTTGCTCCTCCAGATACAAAAGATTCATTATCCATATACAATCGAGCCATAGGTGGTGTAACATCTTTAGGGGCATTTTCATTCAATCCTCCAATCACCAAATCATCGTTATTTCCAGTATACTCAATCGCTTCATTCGAGGAGTAAAAACTCACTTTTCCCTTACCTTCATTGAGTCGAATGTCTTTAGGCATAATGAAATCAAAAGAGAAAGCACCATTTTTCACACTGGCGTTTCCTCTAAAAACCACCTCACCTAAAGTTTGATAATCCATGACCCATGGCATCCCATTATTCATGACATTATCATTTCCCAAGGTTTTCTTCTCTAGGTATTTATCATAGATCTCCACCGCTAAGCTTCCCGTAAAAGAATTAACCAGCTGATTTCCTTCATCTTGAATCTCTCCCTTCATCTTGACGTAATCCAGCGCTTTTATTGGATGATTTGCTGTTTGTTGTACCTCAGCTTCATTCACTTGAGACAAGACTACTTTTAAATTAGGCAAGGCAATTTTCAAAGCAGGATCCCCAATAAAAGAAACCACGTTCTTGTCTCTATTAGTATAGGTGTTTTTCGTATGCCTCAAGGCATCGGCCATTGTATATGTAGTGGAATGTTCAAAAAACAAATCCGTGAATGTTCGATTTAACAGTCGACCAATATCAATACCTATTTCTCTTGTAGTTCCAATTAAGGCAATAGCTCCTCCTTTATTATTATTAAAGAGTACTTCTCCTCCGCTGGTGTAATTGGGATCATCAAATCGACTAAATTCACACGTAATAATAGAGAAAACAGGATACTTATTTTCATTCGTTAACCTTCGGGCATCCTCAATAGTAAAAACGCGCTCTTGTGCCAATCCATCCTCTCCTCCATGTCCTAAATAATTGACAAACAAGGCCCCTTTTTCAATTGCATCCAAAAAGTCCAAACGCGCTTGAGGGTAACGATTTCCTCCAGCAGATGTTTCTTGTACATATGCATCCAAGTATATTTTCTTGGTATTGAAAAACGGATTATGAGCAATAATGCGATTGACAATGGTATCCGTTTCCACTTGTAGTACATAATCCGACGATTTATCCACATCATCTGCCATAGCAACAAGATTATTTTTCCAGCGTCCCCTTGCTTGTTCCCCTTGATAAGCTATAATCTTTTGCACCGCTTGATTGGCCTCTTCTATATTTTTAGCGAGGATTCGCCCTACCGTAACGTCAATTCCAAAAACTAAATTGTACATGTCCCCTTCTCCTTCATCTAGCAATCCATAAAAATCATCCGACATAAAAGTAGTATACATTGAAAAGTTAGAATTGCTATTCTGCGCCTTTTTATTTTTGTTCATTCCATAGTGTAGCGGCACAATATTAGCATTCTGCTCAATTCGCTGTTTGTAATCATAAGAGCCCGTACCAAATAAATTGAGGTATTTCAATGCATTTCCGTTTTGCGCCATACTTTCATACACATAACGCACAAAATTGCGAATTGCAACTCCGTCTTGTTGACCTGAAGAAAACTCGTTGTAAATCTGATCTACTGTAACCACCAACGGTTTCAAATTGCTATTTTGACGGTGAAACTGCGCCAACTGCTGAGCAGCAGAAGCAAAAGCTTCATTTGTTATAATAAGGTAATCTACTGCGCCTTGTGCTTGAACAGCACCTTTGAGATCCTGATTACGCACACGACTATTAGCAATCATTTTTGGCGTATAATAATCCGACGGAATCTCTACTTGGAAAAACTGCTCCGCACCTCCATGCGTCTTAAAACTATATTGTTCTTGATGGTTTACTGCAACTGTACTAATAGCGGATATATCTGTCACATTCCAAATTCGATTCACCTGATTGGTATTGGTCAAGCTCCAACGAACAACCCCGTCTATTGTTTTTACCTTATTATTAGAGAAGCGATATTGTTTGGTTCCTCCTATTAAATTCCCCGTATACAAAAACTCAATATAATCCAGATAACCCTTTGAATTGGGAACCCCTCCATTTTGATAGGTTAGAGTTACCTCAACATTTGGCGACCCCAGATATTCCTCCTTTTCCAAAAAACTCTCATACCCCTTTGTCGTTGCACTGCGAATTGGGAAAAAAGTAACAGCCCCAGTGAAACGATTGTTAATCGCATAACTAAAAGAAGTATTCCCATATGAACTCGAAGCTGTATTCACACCAAATATTACAGGTTGACTAGTCTTCAAATGAAGTAATTCCAGTGAAAAGTTACGCTCATTGACCAGTCCGAATTCCTCTCCAAACCACTTTCTTCCTAATTTACCTATATTAACGAGATCTTGCTCGTGAAAAACGCGTCCATCAAATTCGTTTAAAGTAGCGACTTCCCTTGCCGTAGGTTCTACAAAATTGGAAATCCTCAATCCTTGTTGTTGCCCATAAGTCAAAAAATAAATCGCTTCATCCACATATAAATTCTGATACGTCAAACTCTCTTCATTCCATTGATCTACACCTGTTGCATAGAACAAAATGAAATCATCTGCATCGAATGTTCCCTTTGATTCACCTTGAACATAAATACTATTTTCTTGTAAATCTGTTGGATAATTTGAAGAGTTGATTATAGGCAACATCTGTCCGCCAGCACCGTAAATCTGAATCGTACGTGGATCTACTGATTGAGGTACCCCCAATTGAGTGAGGAAGCTCTTATCTAATTTGTAAATCCCCGTTTTATTCACCCCAAATTTGAACCAATTACCTTGTTTAAGCACTGTATTCGCATTGAGATTTCTTGCGTTATTACTTGAGATTTGTTGCGTTTTCGGCAATAAAGATTGGTTTTCGATTACATAAGAAACGCTTTTCACTCGTTTTAATCCACCATTTGCATAGACAATCGGTGAAAAATAAACATAACTTTGAGGTGTCTGATTGGTGTTGACTGTCTTTATTTGTATATTTAATTCTTCCTGATATAATTTTTTCTTCGCCTCCGACAGGAAATTTGCATCTAAATCTTCGTAAGTAACTTGAAGAATTCGTACATTATTTTTAAATCCAAATGGAAGATTTGATTCCAAAGCCGAGTAAATTAACATATTATTAACACTTTCAAATGTTAAATTTTTATCTATTTTGGCGGCGTCAAAATCATCTGTAGACAACGCTTGTACAACTAATTTATTGTCCCACTTAAACTCCAATCTTCTAGACTGAGAAAAAAGTGTAAAGCAAGTAAGAATCAGTAGTGTATTAATAATTATTTTCATATATATTTGCATCAAGAAGAATTGTTCCTAGGCAAAAATAATTATTTTTTCCATACACAATACACGAATAAAAAAAGCGTTATTTAAGTGACTATAATTATTTTGGAACACAAAAATTAAGTTTTTTTTAAAATATTCACAGCAAGGATATTGCTAATTAATCGTTAATTCTTATATTGCGTCAAATTATTTACCCGTTTTTAACATGAAGATTAATAGACTTATGACTTTACAACTGCTTGCTGGCCTACTAGCTACAGTTGGTTTAACGAGTTGCAGTAACACAAATAATGGAGTTTCTTCTGCTACTGGTTGGAAAATAAATGATAAAAAAGGAGGCTTTCAGTACAACACGAATTTTGAACAGCAGAATCCTAAGGGTATGGTATCCATTGAAGGGGGTGCTTTTACAATGGGAAGAGTGCAAGATGACATCATGGCTGATTGGAACAACAATCCTAAACAACAGTATGTCCAATCATTCTATTTAGATGAAGCTGAAACAACAAACATTGCTTACAACGAGTATTTATACTGGTTAAAGAGTGTCTTTCCTCCTACAAATCAAGTTTATGCAGAAATCTACAAGAGTGCTTTACCTGACACAACCGTATGGAGAAGTGGATCAGGTTTCAATGAAACACTAATTTCTAGTTATTTAAGACATCCAGCTTATGCTAACTACCCAGTAGTTGGAGTAACTTGGTTGCAAGCAAATGACTATGCAAAATGGAGAACAGACAGAGTGAACGAGTTAACGTTAGAAAGAGCTGGGTATCTTAAAAAAGATGCTAAGATCATGGAAGCTTATGCTGACGCTCACTTTAGTACAGAAACATATTTAGCGAATCCAGAAGCTGTTTACGGAGGTAATACAGATATCGTATATCGCGGTGTAAAGAACAAAGCGAAAGATGGAGAGAAAAATCTTTACGCTACAATGAATTATGGTCTTTTCACGGCTGAATACCGTCTACCAACTGAGGCAGAGTGGGAATATGCAGCTATTGGAATGGCTGGTACTAGAGAGTACAACAACTACCAAGGAAGAAAAACATACCCTTGGGAGAATCCTACTAAAAAATCAGGAAAAAAACGCAACAATACATTAAAATCTCAATATGCTAACTTCAAACAAGGTCGTGGAGATTACGGAGGAATCGCAGGTTGGGCTACTGATAATGCAGACATTACAAATGCTGTAAAATCATATGCTCCTAACGATTTCGGTTTATACGACATGGCAGGTAACGTAGCAGAATGGGTTGCAGATGTTTACGATCCTCAAATTGATCAAATTGATACCGATTTCAATTTCTTCAAAGGAAACATTTACTACAAAAACCAAATTGGACCTGATGGAAAACCACAAATCGTAACAGATCAAACTGTAAAATTTGATACTTTATCAAATGGACGTTTACGAGTGCGTAATTTACCTGGACAAGTTTCACAAATTGCATACGATGCAGATGTAAAACAAGCAAATGGTGAAGAAGAAATAGAAGCATTAGCAGAAATTTCAGTTACAAACAAAACAGGAAAACAAATCACGAATATTTACAACGATAAAAGTCGTGTAATCAAAGGTGGTTCTTGGAAAGACAGAGCATACTGGTTAGACCCTGCAACAAGAAGATTCTACCCAGAAGATCAAGCGACTGACTATATTGGATTCCGTTTAGCCATGACTAAAGTGGGTCAAAAACAAGTAATTCGCAAGACGAAAAACTAAAATAAGATAACCTATATTTCTTTTAAAAGTCCTAATTTTAATTAGGACTTTTTTTTTACTTTTGACGTATGAATATACAGGAATTATACAGCTGCTTCTCTGAAGCTGACGGCATATCAATTGACACGAGAAACATCACCCCCAATAGTCTCTTTTTTGCTTTAAAAGGGGATAATTTTGACGCAAATGAGTTTGCACAAGATGCTATTGATAAAGGAGCGCGCTATGTCATCATGGACAATCCTAAGCTTGTAACGGATCGAGATAAAATGTTTCTTGTTCCCAACACTCTACAGGCATTACAACAATTAGCCAACTACCACAGACAACAACTAGGTCTTCCTATTATCGCTTTAACGGGTAGTAATGGGAAAACGACAACCAAAGAACTTATCAAAGCTGTTTTAAGTCGCAAATACAACGTAAAAGCCACTCAAGGAAATTACAACAACCACATAGGAGTACCATTAACCTTACTTCAGTTTGACGATGAAACCGATATTGGAATTGTAGAAATGGGGGCCAATCACCTCAATGAAATCGCGCTATTATGCACCATTGCCCAACCAGACTATGGTTATATCACCAATTTCGGCAAAGCTCATTTAGAAGGTTTCGGTGGTTTTGAAGGTGTAATCAAAGGAAAAAGTGAACTATACGATTACTTAGAAGACAATCACAAAATGGCTTTTGTCAATGCTGACGATCCTAGACAAGATGCCAAAACCATGACCTTCTCCAGATTTACTTTTGGGTCAAAAGACACAGAAGCAAACGTTGAAGTAGAAATCATACCTCATACAGAATTGGCAACAATACAATTAGGCAATCAACGCATTACCTCTCATTTGACTGGATCTTACAATGCGACTAATATGGCTGCTGCCGTAGCCATCGGACAGTATTTTGGTGTGAGTTTAACAGAAGCTAATCAAGCGATTCAAAATTACATACCGACTAACAATCGCTCTCAATGGATCAAACAAGAGCCTTATACCATTTTGTTAGACGCTTATAATGCCAACCCTTCAAGTATGGAACTTTCGGTTGCTAATTTTAATCAATTAACAGCCAGTACACCCAAAATTTATATTTTAGGTGATATGTTTGAATTGGGTACTGCCAGCGAAAAAGAACACAAAGAAATTATTAAACAAGTAGAAGAAACTAGCTTTGAACAAGTATTCTTCATTGGAAAAGAATTTTCAAAAGTAAGAGATACGACAACGGCAACGGCAATATCTTTCTATGAAACATTGGCGGATTTTTTAGCTCAACACGAAGATGTAGCCCAATTATTGGCACATCACACCGTTTTAATCAAAGGATCTAGAGGAATGGCTTTGGAAAAAATCATTTCATTTTTAAAATAACATAAAGGCTGAAGATAATTTCAGCCTTTTTTGTTTTACCTTCATCTCCTCAAAACAACAAAAAAATGCAAGAAAAAGTTTATCCAAACGCAATTCCAACAGTTGACATTGCTGTATTGCGAATCAATCCTGATCAAACGTATTCCCTTTTATTGGGAAAAAAAGAACACGAACCCAAATGGCGATTTGTCGGAGGATTTGTTGACGCAGACGATTCTAGCTATGAATCAGCCGCTGTAAGGGAATTATTCGAAGAAACGAACCTCGTAGCTACAGTTGACGATATGAAGTACGTAGGGTCCACTAAAATCGATGATCCGCGCTACCGCAACCACAAAGACAAAATCATCACCCATCTGTATTTGTTGGAAATTCCTGCAACAACAACTGATATTCAAGCCAAAGATGATATCAAAGCTTTACAATGGTTTCCTTTAGCTTCTTTTTCTAAAGAGGATATTATGGAAGTACACCATCCCATTGTGACCCTTTTTATGAAGTATTTTGAAAAACGATAAAATCCTACAAAAACAAAAAAGGATAAGCTTTTAAGCTTATCCTTTTCTATTTTACAACATTCAACAACATTTCTTTATTTTTCTTTGTACAGAAAAACTACACAATAAGTTAATTCCAACAAATTAGTTTTTAAATCATTAAAATAAAACATACTTTGATGAAACCAATTTTTAAACTATAATAATCATGAAAAATTTACTTTTAGGATTCACTTTCCTACTTTCTATGGGGGCATTTGCTCAACACACAGCCCCTGTAATTCCCGATTATCAAGTTATTACTTATGAAAGCGAACTCTATGCTTGCAATACGGATGGTAGTCTAATTAAAAATCCTTACAATCCCAAATACCAAAAATATACCGTTTACTTGAGTTACATGATACGCCCTGATCAACATCTAGAACCTTTACACATTACATTACAAAATAGACTATGTGCTACAGGTACAGTTGAAGAAAGTCCTAATGTCACAATTTTAAATATTGAATATAGCAGACTACTGGATTTAAGACTATAATTTTCAGATTCAAAGAAAAAGAAGATCAATTTACTGAGAAATAATATTTCTCATAACTCCCTCAAAAAAAAAGCGCAAATAACAAGATGTTATTTGCGCTTTTTTGTGACCGGAATGGGACTCGAACCCATACGTCTTGCGACACCACCCCCTCAAGATGGCGAGTCTACCAATTCCTCCACCCGGCCTTGTGAATGGGTAAATATAATTCTTTTTCTTCTAGCTAAAGAAACAAAGAATTAAAAAAAGCCATTCGATTAGGAATAGCTTTTGTGACCCGACTGGGGCTCGAACCCAGGACCCCAACATTAAAAGTGTTGTGCTCTACCAACTGAGCTATCGAGT
>NZ_JACAGN010000013.1:105897-120870 GCF_030324495.1 Myroides sp. 1354
TGTGACCCGACTGGGGCTCGAACCCAGGACCCCAACATTAAAAGTGTTGTGCTCTACCAACTGAGCTATCGAGTCATTGCAATTCAAAGAATTGCTTTGTATTTTATAAAAGTATTTTTTTTTTGTGACCCGACTGGGGCTCGAACCCAGGACCCCAACATTAAAAGTGTTGTGCTCTACCAACTGAGCTATCGAGTCATTGCAATCTTAGAATTGTATTGTATTAGAATTTGTGACCCGACTGGGGCTCGAACCCAGGACCCCAACATTAAAAGTGTTGTGCTCTACCAACTGAGCTATCGAGTCTAATCAATTCCTGATTGCGGGTGCAAATATAGAACGTTTTTTTTAAAAAACATCATGTTTTTGTTTTATTTTTGTCAGCAACATCCCTTATAAATGGGCTATTATTGCATAACTCACTATTTTACAACCCCTTATTTTATGGAAAAAATAATAATTTTAGGTTATATGGGCGCAGGAAAATCTACAATTGCTCAACAATTAGCGCAAGAACTACAACTTCCCTACTACGATTTAGACCATGAAATCGAAAAACAGCACCAACAAAAAATTACTGCTATTTTTGCTGAAAAGGGAGAAGTATACTTTCGAAAGATTGAACACCAACTCTTACATCAACTTTTAGAGCAAAAAGACCGCGCTATCATTAGTTTAGGTGGAGGAACGCCTTGTTATGCAAACAATCACCTCATTTTACAACAAGAAGGTGTAGAATCCTTTTATTTAAAAGCATCAATCCAAACTCTTACTCAGCGCCTAGAAAAAGAAAAAGAGCATCGACCGATGTTGCAAACCAACACAGAAGATACTCTTGAAACTTTTATTGCGAAACACTTATTTGATCGTAGCTATTTTTACTATCAAGCCAAACATATCGTTCCCGTTGATGATAAATCGATTGATCAAATCGTAAAAGAGATAACCGCTCTTCTTTCAAACTAACTTAAATAAGCATATTCATCCTCATCTGTAAAAACAACTTGAATGTGTTCCAACAAAGAGGTAGATAAAGACAATCCTTTGTAATCCGCTTTAATAGGATAGGTCTTGTGGTTTCTATCAATTAGAACTGCCGTCTTCATTTTCTTAATGGGTACATTTAAAAAGTGTTTTACACCGTAAATTAACGTTGCCCCTGAATTCAATACATCATCCACCAAAATAATAGCTTTACCTGTGTATTCCTCTGGTGTCAAAGAGGTGCGAATAGGATTAATCGGATTGGCTTTATCGATTTCTACTTCACACAACTTCACGTTGATGGTTGCAATTTCACCTAATACTTTGGCAATTTTTTGAGCAAAAGTATAACCACTATTTGCTACACCTGCAATGACAATCTCTTCTTCTTCCGAAAAAGTTTCATAAATCTGATAAGCGATACGCTTTGTTTTGAATCCAATTTGCTCTTTATTTAAAATGATTTTTTGTGCCATGTCTTTTTCTTTAATATAATAAACAATTCTCGATCTTGTCTCGGTTTAATGGAATTGAATGCTCTCTCCATCACCTCTATGGTAAAATAAGGTTCAAATAAAGCTAGATATTCCTCTTTACTTCCTCCATAAGGTGGTGTTTGCTTGTCAAATACTGTATCAAACAACAAACCTACCAATTTCCCTTCTGGTTGCAGTAATTCGTGCATTTTCTGTACATAATCTTTCCTTTGCTCCACTGGAAGGGAACAAAAAAAAGTTTGTTCTACAATCAAATCATAAGTACCCTGATGCTTAAAAAAATCTTCCACAACAACGTCGTCTTTTGAAAGATTAGGTTCAGCTTGGATTGTTTGCTCAAAAGCCAACGTAGTAAAATCCAATCCTATACTTCGAGTAAATCCTTGGTTGTGCAAGTACACTAACTCATGTCCATGTCCTACTCCTGGTACTAAAATCTGGATTGATTTATCTGTCAATTGGTCAATATAGGCTTGAATTGGTGTTGTTATAGACTTTGCATTCCAAAAATCCTCTTTATTGCGGTAACGATCTTCCCAATAGGTTTTATTCATCATCTTCGTCATAATCCTCGTGATCTAAATACCCATCGATATCTCTACGATCTTTTTTCGTAGGTCTTCCCGTTCCTTTTGCTCTATAGTATTCTTTAGTCTGACGCAACAAATCCAAATGTTCAAAAGCCTCTGCTGGTGTTTCGTCTTTGCGATAAATATCCACTAATTTAGCCCCTACTCTATTAGCAGGCACATCTAATACGGTTAATTTATAAACAATTTGATCCCTTCTCAACGTAATTTTATCCGTAGGAAAAACTTCTCTTGAAGGTTTCACAGTCTGTCCATTTACTGTAATATGTCCCTTTTTACAAGCTTCAGTTGCTATATTTCTAGTTTTATAATACCGTACACACCACAAGTACTTGTCAATACGCATAATTAAATATTAAAATTCTTTAATAACCAAGACAAAAATAAAGTAAAATTGTATCTTGCACTACTAAAATAACTCAAAAATAATGAATAGACTATTTTCTATTTTAGGTATCTTAACGATTGCTTTTACCGTATCGAACTGTAATAAAAGTGATGATTCAGGAGGAGGGATTATTGTTCCACTAAGAGATTCCAAAGAGGTTTATACGGAAAACATTACTGCAATCGAGAAGTATTTGAAAAACAACTACATGATTGAACGCAATGGTGTTATTTCTTTTGATAGTATAACAAGTGCGGATTACAAAAATCAACCTACTATTTTTGAAGATAGTCGTTTGAAATCTATCCTTGTTAACAATGATGATTATGCAGCCTTTTCATTGACTGATCCTTATGATCGCACCAAAACTATTTTCAAATACGCTAAATCTGCGGATACAGTAAAATATAAAATGTATTACCTTGTACTAAACGAGGGAGAAGGAAAGAAAAGTGCTCCTATTGACTCTATTTACGTAAAACGAAATAATTTCACCCTAAAAAATGAAAGAGTAATTTCATTAAATCATCCTTCTACAGGAGGTTTTTATTCATTTCCTCAAACTATTACTGAATTAAGAGGAACCACAGCTGCTCCACTTCGTATGTACACAGGGGAACGCCAAATGTTGAGTTTTATTAAAACAGCTTTAGATGCTGGTATTAACCCTGATGGTACTCCTTCATTTGACGATACTACTGCAGGGCGTATTATTGCTTTTATTCCTGCTGGATTAGGTCAATTTAATTCTGGTTATTCTACCTTAAAAGCATACCAACCTTATATTGCTGATTTAACCCTGATTACTGCATTTGAAAGAGATCACGATCTAGATGGAATCCCTTCTAAATACGAAGTAAAACCAGAAAAAATCGGCACGGTATTAACTGTACATGATTATTTTGAATTAGACACCAACAAAGATGGAGTTCCAAATTTCTTGGATGTTGACGATGATGGAGATGGAGTCCCTACCCGAATAGAATTACAGTACAAAGACGCTAATGGCAAAATAAAGCATTACAGTTATGATGCTCCTGAATTAAAAACTTGTTCAGATACGCCTCGTTACCTAGATGGTGCTTGTAAACCTTTTATGGTAGATGGTGAATGGGTTTGGCCTAGTAAATAATTTAATTTATCCAAATACAAGAAAGCAGTTGAAAATCAACTGCTTTTTTTTGTTTTCTTCACTAGATAAGAGACAAAAAAAGAGATGTAAAAACATCTCTTTTTTTTATTTCAATCGAAACTGATTATCGCTTAAATTTTCTATTGATTACCGCTTCAGCTTTTTCCACAATATTAGTCGATTTTAGACCATATTTCTCCATTAATTCATCTGGAGTACCTGATTCACCAAAAGTATCTTGTACAGCAACAAATTCTTGTGGTAAAGGATTATTTAAAGCTAAAACACGAGCAACACTCTCTCCTAAACCTCCTAAGAAATTGTGTTCTTCTGCAGTTACAATACACCCTGTCTTAGCCACAGAACGCAAAATAGCTTCTTCATCTAACGGTTTAATCGTGTGAATATTGATTACTTCAGCCGAAATCCCTTTTGCTTCTAACGTTTCTGCAGCCAATAAAGCTTCCCATACTAAATGTCCTGTTGCTACAATCGTCACATCTTTTCCTTCTTGTAAAAGAACTGCTTTTCCGATTTCAAACTTTTCATTTTCAGGCATAAAGTTAGGCACTACCGGACGACCAAAACGCAAATAAACAGGTCCATCGTATTCAGCGATAGCCAACGTAGCTGCTTTAGTTTGATTGTAATCACATGTATTGATTACAGTCATTCCTGGCAACATTTTCATCAACCCGATATCTTCCAAGATTTGGTGTGTCGCTCCATCCTCACCTAATGTTAATCCCGCATGTGAAGCACAAATTTTCACGTTTTTCTCTGAATACGCTACCGATTGACGGATTTGATCATACACACGTCCTGTTGAGAAGTTAGCAAAAGTTCCTGTAAAAGGAATTTTTCCACCAATTGTCATTCCAGCTGCAATTCCAATCATGTTTGCTTCGGCAATCCCCACCTGAAAGAAACGCTCTGGGTGATTCTTTTTAAAATCATCCATTTTTAACGATCCGATTAAGTCTGCACATAAGGCTACTACGTTTTCGTTTTTTTGTCCTAATTCTGTAAGTCCAGCTCCAAAACCTGAACGCGTATCTTTACTTCCTGTATTTGTATATTTTTTCATGATAATTCTAAAGTCAATCGATTAATAATCTCCAAATGAAGTTTCTGGATTTTGTTTTAAAGCTTCTTCTAACTGTGCATCGTTAGGAGCTTTTCCGTGCCAAGCATGGGTTCCCATCATAAAGTCTACCCCATTCCCCATCTCTGTATATAATAATACACAAACCGGTTTTCCTTGTTTCGTTAAAGCCTTTGCTTGTTCGTACCCTTGTAGGATAGCCTCTATTGAATTTCCTTCTTTGATTTCGATTACCGTCCAATCAAATGCTTCAAATTTAGCTTTCATCGATCCTAAATTCAACACATCTTCTGTTGGTCCGTCGATTTGTTTACCGTTTAAATCAACTGTTGCAATTAAGTTATCTACTTTATTCGCAGAAGCATACATCATTGCTTCCCAATTTTGACCTTCTTGAAGCTCACCATCTCCTAAAAGTACGTAAACCAAATGTTCGTCTTTATTTAATTTTTTTGCTTGAGCTGCTCCGATTCCTACAGACAACCCTTGTCCTAAAGATCCTGAAGCCATGCGTACACCTGGTAATTTATCATGTGTACAAGGATGCCCTTGCAATCTAGTGTTTAACTTTCTGAACGTAGCTAATTCTGCTACTGGAAAATATCCACTACGGGCTAATACACTATAAAATACAGGAGAAATATGTCCGTTCGATAAAAAGAAAAGATCTTCTCCTGCTCCATCCATTGAAAATGTTTCTTTGCGGTCCATGATCGCTTGATACAAAGACACTAGGTATTCAGCACACCCTAATGAACCTCCTGGATGCCCAGAATTCACTGCATGTACCATTCTAAGAATATCTCTTCTTACTTGTGTAGTTAACTCCGTTAGTTGTTGTGTGTTCGGTTTCATTATTTCGACAATCTAAATTTATTACGCAACAAATATAAAACTTATTTACTGTACTCTATATTATAATCAAATGAATCTACCGCAGAAGTCTATCTTTTTAGCAAGGTAATCTTCTGCTGATAAAAAAGTTTGTAGTAAGTTTGTATTCGCCCTTTTAACTCGAATATCATGCTACAAACGAAGGACTTAACGATTGGTTATCAACAAGGAAAAAAGCAGACAAACTTGATTCAACAAGATATCAATCTTCAAATTAAGCCTCAAACATTAACTACTTTACTCGGCATCAATGGAATTGGAAAATCCACATTGATTCGAACTTTAACGGGTCAAATTCCACCGTTAAGAGGAACGATTACACTAAACGAAAGGGATTTGATGTCCTATAGTACACAAGAACGAGCAAAAGAAATTAGTGTAGTATTAACGGATCCGATTCCCTATTCCAATTTAAGTGTGCTAGAAGTATTGCAAATAGGGAGAACCCCCTTTATGGATTGGAAGTCCACGCACACAACAGAAGATCAATATTGGATTGAGAAGGCCATTGACCTTACGTCTATTGCACCTTTTATACAACGACCTATAACCCATTTAAGTGATGGTCAATTACAACGCGTTTTCATTGCTAGAGCTTTAGTACAAAACACACCTTTGATTATCTTAGATGAGCCAGCGAGTCATTTGGATTTAAATCACAAAGTTAAATTATATCAATTACTGAAAAACCTCACAGAAAAAGAAAACAAAACCATTCTCTTTTCTAGCCACGACATTGAATTAGCCTTACAATTTGCCGATGAAGCTCTTGTACTTCAAGCAAATGGACATATGCAAAACACCATTGAAAACTTAATTTCCAATGGTGTTTTTGATCATTTTTTTCAAGATGATATACTCCTATTTGACCGACAAACGAAGCGCTTTACTCTTGCCCTGTAGTACGGGTATGTCGTTTATTTTTTGAGACGTTTTCTATGGTCCAGGTAATCTGTTGAACAAAAGGTTCTTTTCTAAATGGACATTCTTGCTTACTACATATACTACAAGAGAATGTTTTACAATCATCCATGTGAACAAACAGCTCTAAATCTTCCCCAAAATGCTCGCTGATTTCCTTTTCTAGTAATTCGACTTCTTTGTGTCCTTCTACAATTGTAAAATACCAAGGAACAGTCATATGGCAATCAAAATGCAAAACACTTCCGTATTTTATGATACGCATATTATGCAAATCAATCCAGTTCTCTTTTCTGTTTTTCTCTAAATATTCCACCACTTCTTCCAATAAGGCTTCATCTGTTTCATCCATAATTCCCGAAACAGCACCGCGAACAATTTTATATCCCGTTACAATAATAATAAGAGCAAAAATCAAAGCTACGGCACTATCCAACCAATGTAAATTCGTAAAATACAACAGCAATAAGCCCAAAATAATTCCTATGGTTGAATACGTATCGGATTGCAAGTGTTTTCCGCTAGCCACTAAAGCTAAAGATTTATTCGTTTTTCCTTTTTTAATAGCATACCATCCTAGAATATAATTTACTACAGCTGTTACAGCAACTAAGAAAATTCCGTAATCCAACTGCCCAATAGGTTGTGGATTTATAATATTGCGAACACCTTCAAATATAATTGCAATCCCCGCCATGATAATCAATCCCCCTTCAATAGTCGCAGAAATAAATTCTACTTTTCCATGTCCATAAGGGTGATTTCGATCTCGAGGTTGTGCTGAAAGATAGAGACTATACAATCCGATAAAACCACTAATTACATTGACAACACTTTCCAAAGCATCTGTAAAAATGGCTACAGATCGAGTCATATACCAGGCAACTAGTTTAATAATAAACAGAAGTACTCCGACTATTGCTACTATTTTTTGAAATTGGTAATTCTCATTGGCTTTACTACTCATACAATTTGTATTTATAATCTTGTTACTTCTTTCACTTCTCCTACCTGTAAACCTTCCAAGCGAATATCTCCTATTCGAACACGTACGAGTCTCAAGGTTGGAAATCCTACACTGGCTGTCATTTTTCGAACCTGTCTAAACTTTCCTTCTGTCAATACAATTCTCACCCAACTCGTTGGCCCATGTCTTTCATCGCGTATTCGCCTTCCCACTCCAATCCAATCGGGTACTTGGCACAAAGCTTCTACTTCACATTCTTTTGTAAAATACTTTTCTCCTTTTACGCCAATCTCGACTCCTTCTCTCAAGATTGCGATAGCTTCTTCTGTAATTTGACCATCAACTTGGGCATAATATTCCTTTTCATATTTTTCTCCGCGCACGCGTTCACTCATCATTCCATCGGTAGTCAACAATAACAATCCTTCCGAATTTTCATCTAAACGTCCAATCGCCATTGTCCCTTCTGGGAAATCGAAAAGTTCTCCTAATTTCTTTTTAGTTCTCTTTTTCTCATAAATAAATTGACTAATATACCCATGAGGTTTATAAAGGAGAAAATGTCTGTGTACCATTATTTTATATTACTTTTCAAAAGTTTTATCGTAAAAAGAATTCATCGCTTCAATATATCCTTGTCCGTGATAGGTATTTGTCATGGCTTGAAAACCTTGCAAATGACCTCCTTTGTAGATTACCACTTGGCTTTTAGGATTTAAAGGTTTCACGCGATTGCTATCGTGTACCGTTGTCAAACCATCGCGATCTCCTGCAAAAAATAAAACAGGAATAGACAAACGCGTAAGTGCCTGATCATAATCTCGAGCTTGTTCTGGCAACTTTGTTTCTTTTTGTAAAAAATCATCTAATCTCGTTTTAATCACTTTTGGGCTAACCATAAATCCATCCGCAATTAAATAATCATAGGATTCCTTTTCACTGGTTAAAACTGCAGCAATCGTTCCGATAGATAAAGCCCAAACACCAATTTTGGTATGAAATTTTGTTTTCGTATAAGCAACAACAGCTTGTAAATCCGTTGCAAATTCATCGTAATACAACTGATCTTCTAGCATCGTAAAATCATCACTTTCACCAAATCCTCGATAGTCAAATAACACAACATCGTAGCCTTGATTCACCACTTCGATTGCTTGTCTTAACCAATACGACATATTTCCAGCATCACCATACGCCAATATCAAAGTTCTATTGTGCTTTTTTTCCTCATTTGCATACAATATCCAGGAATTCAAGGTATATCCATCATCCGTCTTAATGCGAACTTCTTCGTATTTAAAATTGGAATTTGCAGGGTGATCTGCATATTCTTTTACAGGATTAACAGCCCCTACTAGATTCACAATCAACAAAGTAAATAAACAAAGTAAATGCTTCATTTGTAGCGATATTTTAAATAAAAATCAAAGATACAACATTACTTCCTTTCAAATAATTAGCGGCTTTCAAAAAAAAGACTTCCTAATGATATTCTAATTTTTTTTTAACTTCCAATCTGAATAGTGCAGAATAAAAAGCCAAGACATTATAAGGCTATCATTTAATTAATTCATACTTTTGTTAGATATAAAATTTAATACTATGCAACATATTATTGATCGTTTCATCAGTTATGTGACTGTTGATACTGAGTCTGATCCTTCTTCTCAAACTTGTCCAAGTACTGAAAAGCAATGGGATTTAGCAAACAAATTAGTTGAGGAACTAAAACAAATTGGTCTAGAAGACGTAACAATAGATGAAAACGCATATGTGATGGCTACTTTGCCAAGCAATGTAGAGCACGAAGTACCTACTATTGGTTTCATTGCTCACTTTGATACATCACCTGATTTTTCTGGTGCAAACGTAAAACCGCAAATTGTATCAAACTACGATGGTGGAGATATTGTTTTAAACAAAGAGTTAAACATTGTTTTATCACCTTCCTACTTTAAAGATCTATTACAATATAAAGGTCAAACCTTAATCACTACTGACGGAACAACTTTATTAGGAGCAGACGACAAAGCTGGGATTACAGAGATTGTATCTGCTATGGAGTACTTAGTACAACATCCTGAAATCAAACACGGAAAAATCAGAGTTGGATTTACACCAGACGAGGAAATTGGACGTGGTGCACATTTATTTGATGTGAAAAAATTCGGTGCTGAATGGGCTTATACGATGGATGGAAGTCAAATTGGAGAGTTAGAATACGAAAACTTCAACGCAGGATATGCGAAATTGACTTTTTCTGGAAAAAGTGTACACCCAGGATACGCTAAAGGAAAAATGATTAACTCTATTTTATTGGCAAATAAATTCATCAACAAACTACCGAAAGATGAAGTCCCTCAAAAAACAACAGGTTATGAAGGATTCTTCCACGTACATACTGTAAGCGGAAGTATTGAGGAATCTGTAGTAGAATTAATCATTCGCGATCACAACTTAAAAAAATACGAGCAACGCAAAGTATTCATCGAAAAGTTAGCGAAGAAATTCAACAAAAAACACAACAAAAAATTCGGTGGACCGATTGTTTCTTGTGAAATTGGAGATCAATACTTCAATATGAAACAAAAAGTTGAACCTGTTATGCATATTGTAGATACAGCGGAACAAGCGATGAAAGATTTGGGAATTAAACCTTTAATCAAAGCGATTCGCGGTGGAACAGATGGATCTCAATTATCGTATATGGGATTACCATGTCCGAATATTTTCGCAGGTGGACACAACTTCCACGGAAAATACGAATACGTTCCTGTAGAAAGCATGGTAAAAGCGACAGAGGTAATCGTTAAGATTGCGGAATTAACTGCTAAAAAATAAAATACCCTATAGCACAAAAAAGCGAGCTTTAATAGCTCGCTTTTTTTATTTCTCATATTCTGATTGTAAGATCGACATGACAATCTTATCGTGAAAAGCTGCCTCTCGATAACAAGCTTCTCTTAATACTCCTTCTATTTTAAAACCTGCGCGTTCATATGCCTTAACACCGCCTATATTAGGTTGTGATACCGTCAACATAATGCGATTGAGATTTAGTACCTCAAAACCATACGCAATAACCTTTTGAGTTACAATTGTTCCTATTCCTTTTCCCCATTGATTTTTATCTCCGATAAAAATAAAATATTCTCCACTCTTGTTTAAAGTAGAAATACCACTAATTCCGGCATAACCAATCAGTTGTTGTGTATTCTTTAAATATATTCCAATGTTGTACGTATTCTTTTCTTCAAACAAACTAGAAAACCAATGCTCTATTTGTTCTGGAGAGTTTAAACGCTGAAACAAACTCATCGAATATTTAATCACATCATCGTCATTTAACCAAGAATAAAAAGGAATAACATCTTCCTTACTTAAAGGCTTTAGTTCAATCATAATTCATTTTTTCTAGTTACCTATAAGTTTCAAAGATAAACTTCAAGGGTGAAATGAGCACCATAATCCAATAAAAAAAGCCCCAACAAAGTGTTGGGGCTTTTCAAGATTGTATAGATACAAAGGATTAGTTTCCTTTTTCCATTCTTTCTTTTAATTCAGCAAGAGCATCGATATCTCCTAAAGTAGTTTTTTCTGTAGCATTTACTGTAGTTTCAGCAGATTTTACATTTTTCTCCTCTTCTTCACGGAAAATTGAAGTGTGAGAAGCTACTACTCTTTTGAATTCTTTATTGAACTCAATAATTTTGAATTCAGCAGAATCACCTTTTTTCAATTTCTTACCGTCTTCTTTTTCTAAGTGACGAGTTGGGATGAAAGCTACTACGTCTTCTTCGAATACTACTGTAGCTCCTTTGTCAACTAATTCAGAAATCTCACCATTGTGGATAGTACCTACTGCATAAGCATCTTCGTATTTATCCCAAGGGTTAGCTGTTGTTTGTTTGTGTCCTAAAGATAATTTACGTCCTTCAACGTCTAACTCTAATACAACAACATCTAATTTATCACCTACGTTTACAAACTCAGATGGGTGTTTGATTTTCTTAGTCCAAGATAAGTCAGAGATGTAAATTAATCCATCAATTCCTTCTTCTAATTCTACGAATACACCGAAGTTAGTAAAGTTACGAACGATACCTGAATGCTTAGATCCTACAGGATATTTAGCAGTGATATCAGTCCAAGGATCTTGTGATAATTGTTTGATACCTAAAGACATTTTTCTTTCTTCTCTATCAAGAGTTAAGATAACTGCCTCTACTTCGTCTCCAACTTTTACGAAATCTTGAGCTGATCTTAAGTGAGTAGACCAAGACATTTCAGAAACGTGGATTAAACCTTCAACACCTTCTGCAACTTCGATGAAAGCTCCGTAATCAGCTAAAACAACTACTTTACCTTTTACTTTATCACCAACGTTTAAGTTAGCATCTAAAGCATCCCAAGGGTGAGCGTAAAGTTGTTTTAAACCTAATTGGATTCTTGTTTTCTCGTCGTCGAAATCTAAAATTACAACATTTAATTTTTGATCTAACTCTAACACCTCGCTTGGGTGGTTGATTCTTGACCAAGATAAATCTGTAATATGGATTAATCCGTCAACACCTCCTAAGTCAATGAATACTCCGTAAGAAGTAATGTTTTTAACAACACCTTCTAACACTTGACCTTTTTGTAATTGACCGATAATTTCTTTTTTCTGTACTTCGATATCTGCTTCGATAAGCGCTTTGTGAGATACAACAACGTTTTTGAATTCGTGGTTAATTTTAACTACTTTGAATTCCATTGTTTTGTTTACGTATTGATCGTAATCACGGATAGGCTTAACATCGATTTGAGAACCTGGTAAGAATGCTTCGATTCCGAATACGTCAACGATCATACCACCTTTAGTTCTGCATTTCACGAAACCATTAACGATTTCTCCTGACTCATGAGCAGCGATAACTCTATCCCAAGCTTTGATTGTACGAGCTTTTCTGTGAGATAATACTAATTGACCATATTTATCTTCTCTAACGTCGATTAATACTTCAACTTTGTCTCCTACTTTTAAGTTTGGATTGTAACGGAATTCGTTTAATGAAATAACACCTTCAGACTTAGCATTGATATCTACAATAGCGTCTCTGTCAGTAATTCTCACTACAACTCCCTCAACTACTTCCTCGTCGTCTGTAGAAATAAAAGTTTTGTCTACTAAGCTTTCAAATTCTTTTAATTGAGCTGCATCAACTGCATCGATACCATTTTCATAGTTATCCCAATTAAAATCTTTTAAAAATTCTTCCTGTGTTTTAATGTTTTCAGACATGTGCTGATAATAAATTTGTATTCTGTATTATCTAGTTTCGTTATTCAGCAATAAAGAACAGAAGTGGTTTTACATTTATAACTCTTTGACTTTTAGTGAAACAGCGCTGATCTAAAAGCTGTGCAAAAGTACAACATTTTTTAATTGTAAAAAAAATATTTCTACAAATTTTAAAATCAAGGAACTCTACATGAAAGTATTAGACAAAAAAAGCTAACGAAAGATTCCGTTAGCTTCAATCAATTTTATAATAATGAAAAAAGAATTAATTACTCATATGCAGTTGTTCATTGTCTTGTCTATCTAATGAACGTTTCTTTGAGAAAACCTTTTTCAAGAATTTACTATTCTTATAAAGATCCCAGTTCATTAAACCAACACTCAATAGAACAACAACCAAACCTCCGATTTGAAGACTTGTAATAATATCATCTGTAAAGAAGTAACTCAAAGCTACTGCTACTACAGGATTAACGTACGCATAGGTACTCACTTCTGTTACAGGTCTATTTTGAATTAACCAGATGTATGATCCAAAAGCCAAGATTGATCCAAAAGTGATTAAATAAGCTAAAGAAAACCAACCCGAAGCCGAAATTTCATAGATATCAAACTGTGCATATTCACCGTTCAACAAAGCCACAACAGTAAATAAAATACCTGCTGTAATCATTTGCCATGATGTTTTTACCATCACGTGTAAATCCTCACCTTTATCTTCGTTTTTTGATTTTGAATATTTAGAATATAATGATCCTACGGTCCAAGCGATTGATCCCAAAATCAACAACACCATACAGAAAATATTCAATAAACGCTGGCTCTCATCTCCTGCAATGGTAATTTGCTCAGCAAACAACATAATCACTCCAACAAACCCAAGAATTAATCCTAAAACGATAGGCAAACTTGAAAAATTGTGTTTCCATTGAGGTCTATCTAAGATAATAAACCATAAAGCTGCTGCTGCTGCCATAATAGCTGCAATACCACTTGATACATGTTGTTCTGCCCATATCAAGGCTCCCATATCTATAAAGAGTAATAAAAACCCCGTAATACAAGCTTGCTTTACTACTTGCTTATTAAAAATCTTATAGCCACGCATTTTACAATAAGTTAATAAAATCATGCTGGCCGCAAAAAAACGCAAAGATCCTAAAACAAAGGGTGTAAAATCACTCAATGCTTTATGAATGAAAAAGAAAGTAGATCCCCATACGAAGTACACTACTAAATAGGCACCTAATACTACTTTATTATTCGTTTGATTTGTAGCTATTGCTTTCATAACTATTCTAATGTGTCTGGAATTATTAATTTATTATCTTCTTTTACTGTTTGTAATACAATGATTGTTCTTGTTGATATAATTCCGTCAATTTTAGACAGCGAATTACGCATTAAATTCACAAGGGCAATCGAATCGGATGTTCTCACTTTAACGATATAACCATCGTCACCGGCGATATCGTGTACTTCTAACACTTCCGGAATCTGAGCTAAGGCTTTTCCTGTGTTTTCATCTCCGATAATTTCATCTACCTTAATAAAGATAAAAGACAACATCTTTTGATTAATCGCATTGGGATTCACTCTAGCATGATACGCTACAATTGCGTCTTTATGCTCTAGTTTCTTCACGCGTTCTAACACTGCTGAAGGAGCCATTCCAAGCTCACGAGCTAACTCAGAATTATTGATTCGAGCATTATCTTGCATCATACGCAAAATCTTCAAATCAATTTCATCTAACTTATATTCCATCGTTTTCTAGTTTTACAGTGCAAAGATAACACAAAAGAATAATATACGGAAATATTTAATGTTTAATGAATAATATTCGGTAGTTAAATATTTGCAAACAAAAAAATTCTGCGCAAAAACAAAAGATTAAAGTATTCTCAAAAAAAAGAACCAAAAAAAATCATATTGATAATTATAAACAAACAATACAGTTTAAACAATAAAATAAACCCGTAAAACAGAAATCTAAAGCGAATAATTAAAATAAGTAAAGGTGGTGAGAGGTTTGTTGTTTGTTGTATGTTGTTTGTTGGTCGTCGTTGGTCGTTTGTTGTTTGTCGTATGAATATTCTCTAAACAATAAAAATGACTGCTTTTAATCGACAATCTTTCCTATTGGTTTAATCAAGTAGAAAATACGAACCTTAAACAATTTAATACGGTAACTAAAACCTTTATGTTACA
>NZ_JACAGN010000014.1:148-104260 GCF_030324495.1 Myroides sp. 1354
GCTTATATTGGTTTTGGTGTTCGATGAATCTTCACTACGTTACGATTTTCGCTGCGCTCCGATTTGTTCATCGTGAGGTTTATCTCATTGGTTAATGTTTTATATTGGTATTTGATGAATATATCTCACAGAGCTTATATTGGTTTTGGTGTTCGATGAATCTTCACTACGTTACGATTTTCGCTGCGCTCCGATTTGTTCATCGTGAGATTGTGCTTTGTAGAGAATTCACTTCTTTCTTCTTTCTTCTTTCTTCTTTCTTCTTTCCAATTCACAATCTCACAAAGAGCAAAGAACAAAAAAACAGCTTCACAACATTCCTTTCCCTACGTACAACAAGGTATCATAGCGAAATACGACCTTTCCATTTTCTTGATATTTTTCAAAAATCTGTTCTAATGCTTGCATGACCTCCTGATAATTCATTTCTCCTTCTTTAGGAGCATAAGAAGACGATAGTAACCTACCTTTGAGTTCTTCCAGATTAAAAACTTGTTGATTCGTCAAGGATATAATTTCTAACGGTCTAGGAGCTAAAAAGGCTGCTATATTGTCTGTATCTATGTTCTTTTGGGTGACTTTGCTGTATTCTGGAATCAAATCGCGCATCATCTGTTCATATTCCTGTTGGAGTGGATCTGATGTACTGCGTTCATTCCACGCCAATACAATCACCCCTTTAGGTTTGAGGATGCGATCAAACTCCAATTTTGTTTGTTCAAAATCAAACCAATGATAGGCCTGTCCGCAGAAAATTAAATCAATCGACTTGGTAACTAAAGTCGTTTGCTCTGCTGTTCCATCTATGGCTTTGAAATTGCGATTACCTTGAAAAAAAGTTCGACTGGCTTCTCTCATTTCAAAGTTAGGTTCTACCCCATACACCAAATTCCCTGCTTCAACAAAGCGCTGCGCAGAAAGCCCGGTTCCACTGCCGATATCCGCCACAGCAAACATCGGATTCAACCCTACTGCTTGTTCTAATTGTTGGATAATTTCTACAGGATAGGTAGGTCTATAACGAATATAATCCGCTACGCGATTGGAAAATCGCGTGGTATTGGATGGATGAATGGACATCTTGACAAGTATTTAATTCAACATCTTATAAAGATACGCTTTCTCGTTTTTATATCCGTTTACTTTGCGACTTTTCTTTTAGTATAAGTCAACACCACCATCCCTGTTTCATATGCTTGTTGATGGGTTAATTCCCAAGCAGAGCCCAAACTTTTTTCAGGAAACAATCGAATTCCTTCTCCAAGTAATTTAGGTGTAATGGACAAAATCATTTGATCCAATACATCTGCATTCAACGCATATTGAACCAATTGTCCTCCTCCAACTAGCCAAATGTCTTTACCTATTGTTTCTTGTTTTAATCGTTGAATTGTTTCCGCTATATTTCCCACTACTCGGGTGGTTTTTGGACTATCAATCTCCAATTGTGGATTAGAGGTTACAACATAGGTGTCTTGATCCATATACGGCCACGGAAAACCAAATCCCAAGATTGCTTTATAGGTATTACTTCCCATTAAGCAGGTATCAATTCCTGACACAAAATCCTGATAACCATAATCTCCTACAGCCTCCTCTTGAAAATCATCTAAAAAAGCAACACTCCCATCGGGTGCAGCGATATAGCCATCTAAACTTACCGCTATGTATAAAATAACATTTCTCATCTATCTCACTTTAATTTACCAGGTTTTATCTACTGTAGGTTTCCAATCAAAGGGCAAAAGTTCCTTCATCGTTAAAACAGTATCTGAGTTAACCATCACTTGTGTCTTATAATTCTCTGGAGATACTTGCGTTATAAATTCACGACAGCGTCCACATGGAGGTACTACTTCTCCGCTTTCTGTAACGGCAATCAACTTTGCTATTTCTACTTCTTGATGTTTTAACATTTCAGCAATAGCGCTATGTTCTGCACAAAATCCCATCGAACAAGCCGTATCAATACTAATTCCCACATAAACATTACCTTGCTTTGTTAAAATAGCAGATGCTACAGAACCAAAAGCAACAAATCGGTTTACTTCTTGATATTTAGCATAGGCCAATGCACGTTCCTTTAATGCACTAAATTCCATTCTTTTTCTATTTTACTAATTTATTTTATTCTGAACTAAAGTACTTTACTTTTCACCACATCGGCCTTTGTATTTTACAAATTCACCTGTTTCAAAATTTCTGGTACTGGTAATACACCGGTGTGTCTCCACAAAATTACACCTTGTTGGTCAATCAACACCATCGTTGGAACAGCGCGTACAAAAAACTCCGCCGCCAATTGTGAATCATGATCCACATCAATACGCTGTAATTCTACTTTTTCTGTTACCATATCGTATGACTCATCAATCATACGCGATAACATTTTACAAGGTCCACACCACTCCGCAAAAAATTGCAATAAAATCGGTTTGTCTGTTTTTCCTAAAAGGTCATCTACTTTCATCTGTACATTATTTATAATTTACATCAAAGGTAGTCTCCTTCTCTGAGGAGAAAACAACACAAGTTGAAGCGAAAATCGGACAAATTGCTTTTTTGTGTTTTTGCTTTTTTGTGTTTTTGTGTTTTTGTAGAGATTCTCAATAGTTAGAAAATTTTCTTCTTTCTTCTCTCCTCTTTATTTCATTAGGCTTTTTTGTGTTTTTGTGTTTTCGCTTTTTTGTAGAGATTCTCAATATTTAGAAAATTTTCTTCTTTCTTCTCTCCTCTTTCCCCTTTCTTCTCTCCCTCAAAAGTTATTCAAAAATTTGTTTTTGATGGTGTTTGAAATGCTTGACATAATCTTCCATCAAATACGCAAGTGTTTGATTGTTACAAATTCTATTTTGTGCGTTTTTCTGTAAAACCGTTTGAAACAAAAACAACAGCTGCTTATTTAAAGCACGCCATAATTCGACGAGTTGTATTAGTTCAGTTTCTTGATAATTAGCACTTTGACAATATGCTACCTGTTCGTAAAAAAGCTGTGGATTCTCTTGAAACTGCGCTTTAATAAATCGAAGATAATTCGTTATAGCACTATCAATTAGATGCCCTACGATTTCCTTTTTACTCCATTTATCTGAAGCTGGTTTATTTTCCATCTCTGTGGGTGAAAGTGCTAAAATTGCGGGAGGAAATTGCTCAATAAGAGTTTCAAATTCCTGGATGATTGCTTGCATCGTTTGTTTGTTGCTTTTTTGTGTTTTTGCTTTTTTGTAGAGATTCTCAATGTTTAGAAAAATTTTCCTCTTTCTTCTCTCTTTTTTCTTCTTTCCTTATAAGACTTATATTCTATTTTAAAAAATCACTTCGTTTTATCGGGCACAGGACCCTGTGCCCCTACTTTCTTCTTTCTAATCACTCATAACCGATAACCGATAACTCATAACTGATATCAATATCTACTCACAAAAAAACGAAAAAACAGAAAAACAAAACTAACCCAAAGCATAGATTGTGTCAACAAAATGACGAACACCTTTTGCTTCCTCTTTATTGTGGTATAGATTCAGTGCATGTGCTACTTCTTGTTGTTGTTCCAAGAAGAAATCCATCATGACAAACAACGCTTGCCAATTCTGGATTAGAGAGGAGTCACTATACGTTTGCAACAGCTTTTGATAGTGAGAATCTTTTAAATAGTGACGCATAAACTTACCTGATTTCCCAACGGAAACGGAAAAGTGATATTGTACACCAATATTCCAGGCAACCATCTCCATAAAAACAGGACGAACGACGGTTTCCAACATCTCTTTTGCATAGGTAATTTCACCTCTTTTCAAGCCCTTTGCGACATTGGTCATGCACCACCAAAATTCGTTACTCACTTCGCTAAATTGTCGTTGTGTAGGCAGTTGAACGTGATAATCCTTATCTGAAGTTGGTGCAATATCCTGAAACAAATCATCCTTATCCAGCCAAACGACAGTCAAACTATCCGATTGAAAATGAGTAGCCATTTTGGCTTTGGGAAACAGCGTAATATCTAAGCGATACCCTTCGTTAAAAATAATAAGAAAAGTAAAAGACACTTTTTCAATGGACTCGTCTTTTCCTAATTCCATTTCGTCTGGCAATTGTTGTACCAGTGGAGTCCCCAAGGCAAACAACCAGGAACGATTGTTTAAAAAAGAATCCATGTCATCCACTACCCATACAAGATCAAAATCCTGATACACATCGGCTTTAACTTGAGGATTTGCCCTTGATCCATTGAGCAATACTGCGCGTATTCTACTGTCATTAGAAGCTAGATCAAGGATTTTATTTTGAATATTGATAGGGTTGTACATGCAGACGGGTGTAAATAAAAAATGAAGATACGAAAAAATGAAGGCAAACAGTCGATTTGCTTTTTTGTGTTTTTGTTTTATCGGGCACAGGACTCTGTGCCCCTACGATCCTCTTTCTGATAACAGATAACAGTTAACCAAAAAAACACTACCTTTAACTATAAAAAGACTATGAAAATCCTTGTTATAGAAGATGAAAAAGAACTTCGTTCCATTATACAAGAATCCTTAGCCAAAGAACATTATGTAGTTGAGTTGGCCGAAAATTACAAACAAGGGATAGACAAACTAATTGGTTACGATTATGATTGTATCTTACTAGATATCATGCTTCCTGATGGGAATGGTATTGATTTACTGAGAGAGATTAAACAAATAGGAAAGGAAGATTCTGTCATTATTATTTCGGCCAAAGACTCCATTGACGATAAAGTATTAGGATTAGAACTTGGAGCAGATGATTACCTTACGAAGCCCTTTCATTTGTCGGAATTATTGGCGCGAATCAAATCGGTTTTAAGAAGAAAAAACCAGCATGGTTTTCAGAGTATTAAATGGAATAATGTAGAAATCATTACAGATGAGCGCACAGTTTTGGTTGATGGATCTCCGCTAGCCTTAAACCACAAGGAGTTTGAATTGTTGTACTATTTTGTGGTCAATGCCAATCGATTAGTGACTAAATCTTCCTTGGTAGAGCAAATATGGGGAGACAATATGGATGAGGCAGATAGTTTTGATTTTGTTTATTCACAAGTCAAAAACCTGAGAAAAAAATTAAAAACACACCAAGCGGAGGTGAATATACAATCTGTTTATGGCATGGGATATAAACTCGTACAAGAATAAAATGAAGCTACATCATTATATGTTGGGCTATTTATCGGTGGGAATCATTGTGGTCTTAACTGCCTGGGTTGTCATTTTTTATGCCTTTATGACGGATGAAGTTTACGATAATATTGACGATGGTTTGAAAAATAGCAAAACGGAAATCATCAAAAAAGCCTATGCAAATCCACAGGTAGAGAGCTTTCTTCCTTTTGGGACAAATGGTTTTCGCATTACCCCTTTAGAACCAGGCGAATACTCTCGAAAGAATGTATTCAGCACAGAAATGATCTATATGGATGCGGATGACAATGACGAACCTGTTCGCATGTTAACCACAACCTTTATTGATCAAAAAGGAAATCCTTATTTACTCGAAATACGCACCTCGACCATTGAGGCCGATGACTTATTACGCGATTTTGGATTAGCCGTTTTTATCTTATACCTCGCGCTCTTAGTCAGTATTTACCTCATTAATCACATCCTCCTAAAACGCGCCGTTTGGAGTCCCTTTTACCGTTTGTTGCACAACTTAAAAACCTATACACTAGGCCAGCGTATCGTGACGCCAGAGACGCAAACGCCAATTAAGGAATTTACTGATTTACAGCGCGAAATCAACAAAATGATTGAACGTATTGAAGATATGGTAGAGCAACAAAAAACCTTTGTTTCCAATGCAGCACATGAGTCTCAAACTCCACTTGCCATTATTAACAATAAACTCGAATTACTTGTTGAAGCAGAAGATCTAAATGAACATCAAATCAATCAAATTCAATCCATTCACCAAAGTTTAACGCGATTAATTAAGCTGAACAAATCTCTTTTAATGCTCGCTAAAATCGAGAATAAACAATTTGTTCAATACCAAGAGGTAAACCTCAATCAGATCGTCAAAGATTTGGTAGAAGATTGGGAGGATATCTTGGCTTATAAGCAACTAGAGGTTACGATAAACGAAACCCCCACATCTAGTACTATCTTCATGGATAAAGGACTAGCAATCACCCTCGTACAAAACCTATTAAAGAATGCTATTGCACATAATACTCCTAACGGTCAAATTGTAATTGACCTACAGACACATGCTTTTTCAATCCGTAATACCAGTACTGTAAAAGTTCCTTTAGATGAAAGTTTAATCTACAATCGCTTTTATAGAAGTACCACCAATGAAGAATCTACAGGGTTGGGATTAGCACTAGTCCAAACGATTATCAAAGTTACACCTCTCCTATCTATTCACTACGAATACAATGGAATGCACTGTTTTAGTATTCGTTGGTAGTTTTTCAGTTATCAGTTAACAGTTATCAGATAAATTTTCTGAATCAAGGATATATTTTCTTTAATCGATTATCCAGCGAAAAAGCGACTTGCAAAAAGGCAAATAAACAAAAAAACACCTCAAAAAACGTTTTTCTGAGGTGTATTGACTAACATTACATAAAATTGATTACAACCCGTTATTGCTAACTGGGTTTTACTTTGCGTACTGTTTTTGTCCATTGAAGTAGAGTATACCTTCTTTGGCATCGTACTTGTACGTATTATCTTCGAAAAGATCACCTTCTTTTTTATTTAAAATAAAACTGGTTTTATCCTCATCAGGTAAAAACAGTTCAACTTTAGATTGATCTTCATTAACCAAAACAAAAGCGCTAAACACGGCTGTTTTCTCTGTAGATACAGGATCCAAACGCATCCCTTCATCAAATAATCGCAGGCATTTTTGCTTTAATTCGCTCCATGTTTCCCCAGCGCTTACCAAACAACCATGGTCATCTTTATCTCCCCCTACGATTTGTGTTTCTTGGGGTAGTTCCGATGTAGAGGTATTCGTCGTATTTTTTGGTCCATTGTTACATGCAACCAACGTAAATAATCCTAAAATTAATCCGATTCCTTTTTTCATTTTTCTATTTTTTTAAAAGATTGCCTATCTCCTGTTATTTTTAAAGTAAAAAGCCTTCAATTTGATTCAAAATCAACCTCCTTATAGTAGCATACAAGATACAACAAATAATTAAAAACTCCTCTTTTTTCATCTATAATCTCAGTAAAAAATCAACATACCCAGCTGTTTTTCAGTCATATAACAAAATAAATTAAAAACAATTAGCTTGTATCCCCTTCGAAATCTTTACTTTCTTTTATTATTCCCAATTCTTTCCAGATTCTCGAGCTATGTTTGTCCTATAAATTAAAAAAACAGAGACCGCTATGAAAACATTAAAAACATTTTTTTTAGGAATGATCAGTGTATTTGCTTTAATAATGAGTGAATCTGCCCAAGCCAAAGATGTCATCATTACAAAAAAAGAATTACCTAAAAAAGCACTTGCTTTTATGGATGTACATTTCAATGGTAAAACCATACAGACAGTAGAAAAAGACACGGATTTCTTAGCTGTATCTTACAAAGTAACCTTTGCCGATCGCATTGAAATCGAGTTTGACAAGGAAGGAGAATGGGATGAAGTAGATGGCAACAAAAATCCGCTTCCCACTACTTTCATCTTAGAACCGATTGTAACCTATATAAAAACAAACTATCCTGACGCCCAAATTGTCAAAATAGACAAAGAAACTAGATTGTTTGAAGTAAAATTGAACAACGGACTTGAATTAGAGTTTTCAAAATCAGGAGTATTTAAACGAATTGACAACTAATAAAAACCAAAAAAAATGAACAAGAAAATAATCGCTATCGCTTTATTTGCAGCACTGAGTTTTGGTTTTACTGCTTGTAGTAGTGACGATTCTCATGCAACTAACGTGGAACAGATCACCTTAGGTCAATTACCTGAGACGACGCAACAGTTTATTGCAACGACATTTCCTCATGCTACATTCTTACGCGCACATAAGGTAAGTAAACCGAATTATTATGGTTCATATTATAATATTTTACTCAATAACCAAGTGAGTCTTGATTTCGATCAAAATGGAAATTGGACTGAGATTGAAACAGAAGATCACTCTGCTATTCCCGCAGATTTTCTAGCACAAGAAGTCCCTCTTATTCAAGCTTATGCAGCAGAACACTACCCAAGCAATCACATCATCGAAATTGATCGCGATCGCAAAGGATATGAAGTAAAGCTAAACAATGAATTAGAACTGATTTTTAACGAAGCACAAGTATTTGTCGGCCTTGATATAGACGAAGATGAAAACGAACAATTAATTGCTTATGCACAATTACCTGCTGAGGCTCAATCGCTGCTAAATCAACATTTTCCTTCCTCTGAGGCTGTATTGATCAAGCAAGAAATAGAGGCAAAAGAAACCGAATATAAAGTATATACGAATGATGGGTTCAAGATTGAATTCAATCATCAAGGAGATTGGACGGATGTTGAAAATAAACAAGATAAGACCATCCCTACGACTATCTTCCCTACTCCAATAACGACGTATATTCAAACGTATTATGCTGATTTTAAACACACAGGCATAGAAAAAAAGAGAAACGGATTTGAAGTAGAGTTAAAAAAAGAAAGACAAGAAGTCGAACTATACTTTGATCGAGAGGGCAACTTTTTACAAGTAGAAAACGAATAACCTAAACCACATTTCAAAATTTGGGGGTTGCCTGAGCATAGGCAACCCCCTCGTTTTAGGTAGTTGCTGTTGGTTTTACATCCTACAGCAGGATATGAAAAAATTATTCGGCTACTTTAATGCTATTTTCTATGGTATAAACGACGAATTATAGATCCGTACAAACTGCCCAACCGCACTTTCGCAAGTACAATTTCAGCCTGGGATAACCTGTTGTTTAAGTCAAAATTTCAGAAGGTGCAAAACCGTAGACATCGACAAAAGCACGATAAAACGACAAACGCGTATTAAATCCACAAAGCAAACTCAATTCTTCAACCGTATAACTTTCCTCTCGCTCTCGTATCAATAAAATTGCATATTCTACTTTTAAGCGATTGATATATTGCTTGAATGTAATTGCCTGAGACTCCTTAAAAAAACGCGTTAAATCACTCTTAGGCACTTGTACTAAATCAGCTAGTTGGTCTAAATTGAGTGTAGGGTTCAAAAACAAACGAGACTCAATCAGTTTTTCACTGATAACTTCTCGAATAACTGCAGATTTATAAGAAGTTTCTTCTACAACAGCTAATTGCATTCCAGAAATATTCCCTACAGAAATTTGGTTAAATCCTATATCAATTCTTGCTCCTTCGCCTTTACCTTCAGATCCAGAAATATCCAACGCTATTTTATCAAATAAACGTTGTTCTATAACATCGACTTCCCTAGTTACATGAGGATTTATCTTTTTTACTCTCGCGTAAAAGAACAAACTCCATTCGTAGAGTAACGCACCTAAAAGAAGACAAGTACTAATGATTAAAAACAAACAGGTAACGTACTCAAAAAAGGAGTACCGATAAAAATAAACAATCAAAAATAAGATTGAAGTACAATATAAAAGTACGATATAAAAAGCCGTAAATTGTCGAAGTGTCTTATAATATTTTCCTTTTATTAAACACCAATAACCATAATTAGCATAGGCGAAAGACAAAATACTACTATACAATATTCCCGTTTTATTAAGTGCACTGAAAGGAATAAACGCCTGAGCAAATCCGTTATTGAAAAAATAGAATACAGCAAATAATACAAAAGGTAGTAAATGCAAATAGCGCTTCCATGGAGTTATTTTTAATACGTAAACCAAACCAAATCCCTGCAAGAAAAACAATAAAATACTCAAGAAAAAACAAGGTCGATTATCTTGAAAAGAATCAAAGAAATACAAAGAAATATTCAAAGTTATAATACTACAACTCATCCCAAAAAGTTTCATTCGTTCCTCATTCTTTTCCCTAGCACACAGAAACAAACAACTATAACAAGAAAAAATAACCAACATCCAAAACATAATTACGCTCTTTTTTTCTCTAAACTAACTCGATACGCTATAGGGCTTAACCCCGTTAAATCTTTAAAATACTTATTAAAAGTATTGACTGACTTAAAACCTACACTTTCTGCAATAGCAATTAACGTCCAATCTTGTCGGAGCGCAAACAACTGTAATGCATATAGAATTCTATAATACGCCACAAGCTTGTAAAAAGTGGTATTTAAATGATTGTTAATCACGAAACTAATTAGATTTAGGTTGGAAATAGAAATAGATTTTCCCAATAGCTCAAGCGTAAAGTCGCTCTTTAAATAATCGGTATGCGTTTCAAAAAACTCCAAAATCTGCTCCATGACCTCTTGATGTTTGATTTTGACTTCATCGGATATTGGCGTTTCTTTTCGAATCATCAAACTCGGCTTTTGTTTATTTTCCTGATTGGCTAAGTGATGTCCTAGATCAAAAAAAGAATTAATCTTTCTCAGTCTCAATGTTCTAGAATAAAAAAGATAACTAACCATAGATAAAACTAACAAAACACTTTGAAGTCCAACTTGAAGATAATTTAGCAAAACGTAGATTGCATTCTCAGCGTATTGGATGAAGAGAACTTGTAAATTAAGGGAAATCAAATAAATAATATAAAATAGATGCACTAAACTAACATAGGATTGTATAAACCTATATTTTTGTCTACTCTTTCGCTGATGAAGATACATAAAGCCAAAATAGACTAAGGCAAAGAAATTATTTACGGTCACAACAATCCAAAAAGGAACAGGTAAAAAACTGATAACCAAGATAAACACACCGATACTCATCAACTGTACAATTTGTTTTTTCAATACGTGATCTTCCACATCAGCCATAATGTAAAAAAGCTTAGTACTAAAGATAATGGCGAAAAAATTCACGATATACATTGTTTTATGTGCAATCATCGCATAATAATAACTCGCCAAAAGCAAAAAAGAAAGGCAAAGAAAAAACATAAAGAAAAATCGCTCCATTTGAACACTCACATTCCATTCATATAACTTCATGATACTTTTTTTTTTTAGATCAACAGGTTTTATTTTTTTACTTCTATCTCTTCTAAATAGAAGAGAATTATTGATTGTAAAAAGCGTTTAAACATCATTTAGTGTCCCAGAATAGTCAGGATAATGTCCAACAAATTCACTCTTAATTCCGTTTAATCGAAAATCATCAATAAATAATGAATTATCAATTTTTCACTAATTTTAATAAACTTTTTTACACAATTCATTTAAACAAATTTAACTTTTGATCTGTTAATTTATGTATCAAATCTTTTATAAGTTGGTCAAAGTAATTTAATGAAACACGCTTTAACCAACAATTAACACAATATAGAAAAACACAACACTTTAACAAACCAATAAATATTTAATTAAAAAAATACATAAATTAACAACACATACTAATAAATACACACAACAAACAGAAATAAATACATATAAAAAACAAACCCTTAAGGAGCATTTCAAGGCAAAACCCTTGCGTTTTTTGAAAAATACCCTCGTTGCAATCGACAAAAAAAGAGAAAAATGTCGTTTTAAATAAATCGCAAAAAAATAACAAAGTCGCCAAACGCGAAAATAAGTCAAACAGATGAAAGTGATTCGCAGAGAAAATACAAAACAAGAAATGCGTCTTCTACTTGTTGTACCCAACAGCATTTCTTGATAAACTAACTGCCTCATAGTACCTTACAAGAAAGAAACTACAAAAATACAATTGCGAAAGAAGGAGTATTATTCTAAAAAGAGCATACAATTTAAAATTAAATCTACTTTTTTATTTGCTAAACTATTAAAAAGCTTATTTTTGTACTACAATTAATAATACCCAAAATTTAATACTGTGGAAAACGCAAACGCAATTAAACTAATTAAGTTAATCCAATCTGATTTAGTTACTAACGGTCTTGTAGTGGATCAAATAGTTCCAAACCTTAAGAAATTAAGAGAATATGCTTTACTAGAAGAAGTTCCTACTTTGGTAAAAGCCATTAGACTTACGTATGAGCACATTGAAAATAACAATGGTTTTTTCATTGCGATTCCAAACGATGATCCAATCGAAGAAGATGAAATCGTAGAGGAAGTAACTGCTCCTACAAAAAACGACATAGAGAGCTTACAATATTTACTATCTCTATTCAAAGATCCGACAAACAAGCATAACATTGCTGACTTAAAAGAATATAATGCTAAGTTCTTAGCATAAATGTAAAAGCCTAGTTCGACTAGGCTTTTTTTATGATATATTTAGCATTAATCCCGTCCTAAATATTTGAATTATTCGCCATTAGCCCTATTTTAGCTCCTTCAAATTAAAGACTCAAAATTATGGTTAATCTATTTAGGATTATAGCTTTTCTAGAAGGAGTGTCTCTCCTTGTATTATTGTTCATCGCAATGCCTCTAAAATATATATGGGATAGTCCATATATGGTACAAAAAGTAGGTATGGCACACGGAATTTTATTCATTGCTTATATCGTTTTCGCTATTTTGATAAAAAATGAGTTAAAATGGTCGAACAAAACATTATTTTTAGCATGTATAGCTTCAATAATCCCATTTGGAACATTTGTGGTAGAGAAAAAAATAAAAAAACAAATTAGTTAATAATTGAAGTAAAAGTTATGTTTTTTGCAATACATTATTCAAAAAGCAACATTTATATAAAACAAAGAGACTCCTCATTGATTTTATATAATTCACTTTTTCTTTAAAAAATTGTATTTTTCTTGTAAAAAATGCATATTTAAAAACTTTATAGTATATTTGCCTCGTAAACGAAACAATAGTAGCTATTACGATAGCGGACAAGTGAAAGTAAAAATTAAATTATGAAAAAAATCACATTATCTTTATTAGCACTTACGGTAGGTATTTGTGCTAATGCGCAAGACAAGCCATATAATAAGTGGTCAGTTGATTTAAATGCAGGTTTTGCAAAACCAGCAAGAACATTAAGTTCAGGCTATTCTGCTGAGACTTTCAAAAACTTACATTTAGACGGTGGTGTTAGATATAGCATCAACAACAAAATTGGAGTTAAAGCTTCTTTTGGTTATGACAAAATTGATAACTGGACAAACAGTAATTTAAACGCACAAAGCGATTACTACAGAACAAGTTTAGAAGGAGTTGTAAACTTAGGTAGAGTTTTAAACTTTGAAAACTGGACAAATACTTTAGGATTACAAGTTCACGCGGGTGGAGGTTATTCTTGGTTAAATGGAGATAATTTCTCTAGTTCTGACAAAATGGGTCACTTAATGGCTGGTTTAACAGGACAAGTTAAATTACACTCTAGAGTAGCTTTAAACGCTGACTTCACTGTAATTCAAAATACACAACAAGACAGAAACTGGGATGGTGCTTCTGCAACAAACCGTTCTGTATTCCAAGGAACAATGTTTAATGCTTCAATGGGTATCTCTATCTATTTAGGTAAACACGGTCAACACGCTGACTGGTATTCTGAAGAATCTCAAACTAAAAATGAAATCAATTCTTTAGCTAACAGATTAGATCAAATCGAATCAATGTTAGTTGACTCAGACAACGACGGAGTAGCTGATTACTTAGACTTAGAGCCTAATACACCAGCTGGAGCTTTAGTTGATTCAAGAGGAAGAAACATTGATAAAAACAACAATGGTATCGCTGATAACATTGAGGCTTATTTCCAAGAGAAATACGGAAATAACGAAACAATGAACGCTGATGACGCTGCTTTGGTTAAAGAATTAATCAATAAAGGTTATGTAGCTGTTAACTTTGGTTTCGATAAAGCTGAGCCTACAACTTTAGAAGGTATTAACTTCATCGTTTCTTACATGAAAAATAACCCTTCTGCTACTTTAGAAGTTGGTGGATATGCTGATTCAACAGGAAACAAAGACTATAACCAAAAATTATCACAAAGACGTGCAGACGCTGTGAAAAATCTTTTAGTTAAAGCTGGAGTTCCTGCAGGTAAAATTTCTGCTAAAGGAAATGGTATCGACGGATCACAAGCTAAAAACGTTGCTAGAAGAGCAATTTTCAAAGTAAACTAATTAGTACATTAATTATACTAAAAAGCACAAGCTATATGCTTGTGCTTTTTTTGTTTAAATGCGTACCTTTGCATTTAAACAAGTAGTTATGAAATTTGATTTACAATCTGATTATAGCCCTACCGGAGATCAACCAGAAGCTATTAGCCAATTGACTCAAAGTATTTTGGATGATCAGAAATATCAAACGTTAGTCGGAGTTACGGGTTCTGGTAAAACTTTTAGTATTGCCAACGTAATCAAAGAAGTACAAAAACCAACCTTAGTTTTAGCACATAATAAAACTTTGGCGGCGCAATTGTATTCAGAATTTAAAAGTTTCTTCCCCAACAACGCGGTAGAGTACTTCGTTTCTTATTATGACTACTATCAACCTGAAGCATTTATCCCCGTTACAGGTCAATACATCGAGAAAGATTTATCTATCAATGAGGAATTGGAAAAACTGCGTCTTAGCACCACTTCTACCCTATTATCTGGTCGTCGTGATGTTTTAGTTGTAGCCTCTGTTTCTTGTCTATACGGTATTGGAAACCCTGTTGAGTTTCAAAAGAACGTAATCTCAATTGAAATTGACCAAGAAATAAGCCGTACTCAATTGTTACATCGATTGGTACAAAGTTTATATGCCCGTACAGAAGCAGATTTTACTCCTGGTTATTTTCGAATCAAAGGAGATACCATTGAAGTATTTCCTAGTTACGCAGATAACCCCTACCGTATTCACTTCTTTGGAGATGAAATTGAAGCCATTGAGGTATTTGATGTGACAACAGCTCAGGTCATTGAGAAATTTACTCGTTTAAATATCTATCCTGCTAATATGTTTGTTACCTCTCCTGATGTGTTAAACAACGCCATTTGGGAAATACAACAAGACTTAGAAAAGCAAATTACTTATTTCAAAGAAATTGGTAAGCACCTGGAAGCAAAACGCTTAGAAGAGCGTACTAATTTTGATCTAGAAATGATGAAAGAATTGGGCTATTGTTCTGGAATTGAAAACTACTCTCGCTATTTAGATGGACGAGAGCCAGGAACCCGTCCTTTCTGTTTATTGGATTATTTTCCTGATGATTACTTAATGGTGGTAGATGAAAGTCACGTGACTATTTCTCAAGTTCACGCCATGTATGGTGGTGACCGTTCACGAAAGGAAAATCTAGTAGAATACGGTTTTCGATTACCTGCAGCTTTGGACAACCGTCCATTAAAGTTTGAAGAATTTGAAGCCATGCAGAACCAAGTCATTTATGTTTCGGCAACCCCTGCTGATTATGAACTTCAAAAAAGTGAAGGCGTTATTGTAGAGCAATTAATTCGCCCTACAGGATTACTAGATCCCATTATTGAGGTACGTCCAACAGAAAATCAAATTGACGACTTGATCGAAGAAATTCAACAACGCGTAGATAAAGATGAGCGAATACTCGTTACAACCTTAACCAAACGCATGGCAGAGGAATTAGCTAAATACTTCACCAAAATGGGGGTTCGTTGTCGCTATGTTCACTCAGATGTGGATACCATTGAGCGCATCGAAATCATGCAAGATTTGAGAAAAGGTTTGTTTGATGTTCTCATTGGGGTAAACTTATTGCGTGAAGGATTGGATTTACCCGAAGTATCGCTTGTCGCGATTTTAGATGCAGATAAAGAAGGTTTTCTACGCAGTCATCGTTCACTAACCCAAACCGTTGGTCGAGCTGCTAGAAACGTCAATGGAAAAGCCATTATGTATGCAGACAAGATTACTGCCAGCATGCAAAAAACCATAGACGAAACAAATTATAGACGTGCAAAACAAATTGCCTATAATACCCAACACCATATTACTCCTACGGGATTGAATAAAAAAATAAGCAACGACCTGATTAAACCAACCTATGATGAGTTGATGACCGAACAGGTAAAAAAAGTTGCTGAAGACCAAGCGAAATACTACTCCAAAGAGGAGCTACAAAAGCTAATCAACAGCAAGCGCAAGGAAATGGAAAAAGCAGCCATGGACCTCAATTTTATGCTAGCTGCACAATTACGAGATGAAATTCAAATATTAAAAGATAAATTATAACTATCGCCCATGACTAATAACGATATTTTAAAGAAACTGAGAGTTGCTTTACAACTGAGAGACGAACAAATTGTAGAAATTCTTGAATTGGTTGATTTTAGAATTTCTAAAGGAGAATTAGGAAATTTCTTTAGAAATGTTGACCACCCAAAATACATGGAGTGTGGAGATCAAATTTTGAGAAACTTCTTAAATGGATTGGTTATTTATCTTAGAGGTACAAAAGACGAACCTAAAAATCCCATGGAGGTTTTACAACAAAATAAAGAAAACATCGTAAAGAAAGTAAAATCAGAGCGACCTGCAGAAGCTAAGCCATTCAACAGCAAACCTAAAGCAGCAAGTTCATCGAGTAAAAAACCTTTCACGAAAACAGATAAACCGAAAAATCCACTGGGAAATGTAAAGTTTAACAACGGGAAGAAAAAGTAAATGGTTAATGGAAAGAGGAAAGGAGAGAGAGGAAAGAAGTGAAATTTTCGATTAAAGGAGTTACTCTTTTTTTATGCGTTTTTGTAAACTTTCGTTCTTCAAAAAGTGAACCTTATTTATGGACGTTTAACGTTCACTTCTTTCTTCTTTCCTCTATCTTCTCACCTCTCTCCATTAAAATACTCAATCTTACTCAAGAACATTGCGGCCATGCGTTCTGCACGCCATTTGGATTCTTCTGCAATTTTTCCCTCGAACAATTCATCGACGGTGCGATTAAAAATTGATTTCCACCGATCAAAATGTTCTTGGTTAACGGGTAATTTAGCATGAGGCGGAAAAGGTCTCCCTGAATAGGTGTGTTCTTCTAATAAGACCGTTTGCCAAAACGCGTACATTTTTTCTAAGTGATAGTCCCATTTACCTGCTAAACGCTCATTAAATATGGGCCCGATCAAATCGTCTTGTTGCACTCTACCATAAAAAGTATTGACCAACAATTGAATATCTTTTAGGTTTTCAATATCTTTCATCATGCGATTATTTATTTTAATTCCTCCCTCCCTTACCACTAAAATCTTTATCTTTACCTTATGGTTACAATAACAATTTTAGGTTCGGGAAAAGTTGCGCACCACTTAATAGGAAACATCCTAGAAAGTGATCGGTTGGAGCTACAACAAATATACGCAAGAAAAGCGAATTCAGTTACTGATTTAGTTCCTGAAAGTAGAGTTGTGAGTGATATCGCGCAATTAAAACCTGCGGATATTTTTATCATTGCCGTTAGCGATATTGCCATTGAAGAAGTTTCCAAATCCATTCAACTCCCCAATCAGTTTGTAGTGCATACTTCAGGAACGATTCCTATGTCAGCCATACAACAACAACGCAAGGGAGTAATGTATATGCTACAATCCTTTTCGAAAGATAAAGAGCTAGACTTTTCTTCCATTCCCTTCTGCATTGAGGCGAATCACACAGAGGATTTTCAATTGCTAGAAAACATTGCGGTGAGTTTTTCAGAACGCGTGTATAAAATTTCTTCGGAACAGCGAAAAGCCATTCACTTAGCTGCGGTATTTGTCAATAATTTCTCCAATCATATGTTTACCATGGGAGAAGACATTTGCAAAGAATACCAAGTGCCCTTTGAAATTCTAAAACCGTTAATCTTAGAAACAGCCAATAAAATCATGCATTTATCTCCACTCGATGCCCAAACTGGCCCTGCATCTAGAGGAGATGAAAATACCATCAATCAACACCTCAAAATGTTGACTGATCCCACAAAAAAAGAAATCTATCAACTTATTACAAAATCAATACAAAATAGATAATGTCTAAACACTTTAAAGAAATCATGAACGATATCACTACATTCATATTGGATGTAGATGGCGTTTTAACGGACGGAAAAGTTCACGTTACCAACAATGGAGATTTATTGCGAATTATGAGTATCAAAGATGGTTATGCCATCAAAGCTGCTTTAGAAAACGGTTATCGCGTATGTATCATCTCTGGAGGAAGTAACGAAGGTGTAAAAACAAGATTGAGCAACTTAGGGGTAAAAGATATTTTCTTGGGGGTTTCCAATAAAGTGGAAATTTTCAAAAAATACTGTGCCGATCACAACCTAACGGCAGATGAAATTTTATATATGGGAGATGATATTCCCGATTATCACGTGATGCAACAAGTAGCACTTCCTACTGCTCCTCAGGATGCTTCACCAGAAATCAAGCGTATCTCTCGTTATATTTCACATAAAAATGGCGGTGAAGGCGCAGTAAGAGAAGTAATTGAACAAGTGATGAAAACCCAACAAAAATGGTTTCAACACTTTGATGCTAAATACGATTAATTGATCTTATGCCTTATCAAATATTAAACAACTATACCCTTGTATTAGGGTCTAATTCACCTAGACGCAAGCAATTCTTACACGACTTAGGCTTAACTTTTGTTGTACGAGCTTCGGATATAGATGAAATTTATCCCCATGAACTTCAAGGCGCCGCAATTACCGATTATATTGCTAAATTAAAGGCAGACGCTATTGCGCTAACGGATGAAAGAGAAATTTTAATTACCAGCGATACCACTGTATGGCACGAAGGTCAATCATTAGGAAAGCCTTTAGACAGACAAGATGCGATTGAAATGCTAACCTCCTTATCAGGAAAAGCACATGAAGTAATTACATCAATCTGTTTAAAAACACAGCAAAAAGAACATGTATTTCACGTTGTCACAGCCGTACATTTTAAACCGTTAAGTCTGGAGCAAATTGAATATTACATTGATCAATACAAACCCTATGACAAAGCAGGGGCCTATGGTATTCAAGAATGGATTGGCTTAGTGGGAATCGAACGAATCAATGGTTCCTATACCAATATCGTGGGCTTGCCTACGACAGAACTAATGGAAGAATTATTACAGTTTATTAAAGATTAAAACATGCCTGAAGGATATTTATTTAAAGCTATAATTACAGCAATCGCTATCCTAATCTTTTTGATTTCGAGAAAAGTCATTACGACAATCATTCACTCTTTTTCAAAAAAATCTGAAATGAAAGAAGGTCGAGAAGCTGTGGTCATTCGCTTGTTTAACTTGCTACTACTCGTCTTGTTGTTTATTATCATCTTTACCATTTGGGGCGTTGAAAAAGACAATGTACTATTGACCTTAACCTCTGTATTTACAGTAATTGGGGTTGCTATGTTTGCCCAATGGTCTTTATTAAGCAATATCACAGCGGGTATTTTACTATTCTTTTCTTTTCCTTTTCGCATCGGCGATATTATTCGCATTCAGGACAAAGATTTTCCAACAGAAGGTAGAATCGTAGACATCAAAGCTTTTTACCTGCTGTTAATAACGAAAGATGGAGAACAAATTTCCTATCCCAACAACCTCCTTCTACAAAAAGGAATCGTTATTCTCAGTCCAGATCACTTTGAAACACATACAAAAAACACCTTACAGGAATAAATGGTTATCGGTTATGGGTTATGGGTTATCAGCTGATAACTGATACCCCATAACCGATAACCGTTAATTGTCTGTCAACCGATTTGCAAAAGGCAAACTCCATTTATAGCGAACGGCCAACAAACGAAGAATGATAACACTACCGGCTGTAGTCAGATAAATTACTTCTTTATTAACTTGGTAATGATCTAATAAATAGTATACGCAACCTCCGAATATACAAGCTGTTGCATAAATTTCCTTTTGAAAGATAATGGGAATCTGGTTCGCTAGAATATCGCGAATAACCCCTCCAAAACAAGCCGTAATCGTACCTAATGCGATACAAAATACGGGATGTAATCCCACAGACATTCCTTTTGCTATTCCAATTAGCGTAAAAACAGCGATTCCAATCGTATCAAACAAAAAAAGCGAATAGCGCAAAATCGTAAAGCGTTTATAAAATACCAACGAAAGGAAAACGCCTAAAAAGGTGACATAAAAATAACTAAGGTCAGTTAACCAAAATACGGGGGTAATTCCAATCATCATATCCCGTATGGTTCCACCTCCCACTGCTGTGGCAAAGGCCAAGATAATCATACCAAACAAATCTAGCTTACGCTCACGCCCCGCCAATGCTCCGGAAATTGCAAATGCCAATGTTCCGAGCAAATCTAAAATCTCAAAAAAACTAAACATTTAAAAAAATATATTACTCTTTACCTGTAAAATGACTATAGTCCTTCAAGACTAACTCTACAAATTCTTGGTTATTTAACGCCAATTGCCCTTGATCTACCTTTAGTTCAGACTCCAGCTTATTGGCTAATGCTTTGATTAAAGAATAATCTCGGCTTTTGATATACTTCAAATAAATTTCTTTCACCACGCCAATGTCCGCATCTGATAAGCGAATCACCTGAGGTAGTAAAGGTTTATATTCCTGCTCTACTTCTTGGAAGATGGTGGTAGACAAACTCACCCTATTCTTAGTGCTTATGACAGTAGTTCCCGCAAAGAAATCTCCCAATCGTTGGCTTTTGGAAGTAGCCAAAATACTGATTACGGCAATAATTCCATTTCCAATAAAAAGATCGATGACTCTAAAAATCCAACGAATAAAATAATCGACAACTGTTGCTTGATACCCATCAATCTTGATGACTTTGATTCCCAATATTTTCTTTCCTGGTGTTGATCCCTGCATGAGTACCTCAAAGATGACCGTATAAAAGATCACGGGAATACTGATTAAGATAAAAAAGGCATTAATAGACCAGATGTCATCGGGAAAAAGATTAGAAAAATGAAAGATAGTATTGAGATAATAAAATACGATAAAATACAGAATTTTAAAAATCATATCCAATAAAAAAGCTAAAATTCGCTCTCCTATTGAAGCTGCTTTAAAATCAATTTCTATGTTTTGTGTTGTATTTATTGTTAATTTAGCCATAAATATATTTTTAACTAATCACAGCATGAGAGAAGTCGCGTTTATTAAAAAAAATAAAGAACACTGGCTTTCATACGAAAAGGCCCTCTATTCCTTGCAAACGCAAAAACCAGACTATCTTGCATCAATGTATATGCAGATCATGAATGATTTAGCATATGCCAAAACTTTTTATCCCAATAGTAAAATTACACAATATTTAAACAGTTTGGCGATACAAACTTACCAAAAAATATACAAAACAAAGCGAATTGAAGAAAATAGAATAAAACGCTTCTTTCTATACGATGTTCCCTTAGCGGTTTATCGCCACAGACGCAAGTTAAACTTCACCCTATTGCTCTTTATCGTCTTCGTCGCCATCGGTATAATTTCAACCCACTACGACCCTGATTTTACTCGAAATGTATTAGGTGATTCTTATGTCAATGCTACTATTGACAATATTGATCAAGAGGATGCAATGGCCGTGTATCAGTCAGGTAGTAATTGGGGAAGTTTTATTGGCATTACAGCCAACAACCTTTATGTAGGCTTGCGTTTCTTCCTTTTCGGTTTAACCGCAGGATTGGGAACCTTGCTCTTTCTTTTCTACAATGCAGTAATGTTGGGAACCTTCCAGTATTTTTTCGTTAATGAAAATGCCTTTATGGAGAGTGTACGCGGTATTTGGTTACACGGAGCCCTAGAAATAACCGCTATGGTAGTTGAAGCATTTGCTGGATTTATTTTAGGTGCGAGTTTGCTCTTCCCTAAAACCCTATCCCGAGTCAATTCACTGAAAATAGGTTTTAAAGATGCTTTAACTATCTTTATCGCCACTATTCCTTTTACCATTTTAGCGGGATTCATTGAAGGATTTATCACCCGATATGCCAAATCAATGCCGGATGTACTCAATTATGCCATCATCCTCAGTACCTTTAGTCTTATCGTGTTCTATTTCTTTCTTTACCCCAAACGATTAGTAAAAAAACTAAACCTTATATAAACAATTGCTATGTTTTTATTATTTCAGAAACGTGATTTCAGCGCGCTAGTTAGCGACACTTTTACCTTCTTGCGATTAGAGGGGAAAAATTATTTCAAACACTTTTTAAAGTTGTGTGGAATTCCTCTTATTCTCATGCTGGTACTCATTTACCTTTTGGCAGATGTAACCATCTCCTCAGCAGTAACCGCTTCTCATTCAAGTGGATTTGAAGGAGATGCATTTATCACTACGCTTTTTGAAAATCACATTGGACTTGTTATCCTTGCCGTTTTTGGTGCCTTATTAGTCGCTTTTATCATGGGAATAATTTGCTATTCATACCCTGTTCTCTACATGAAAAACCTCGGTTTAGCTATAGAAACACAACCTGCCGATCCAAATCAAATCGGCAAACAGATGAAGAGCAAACTAGGTTCAATCCTTGTTTTTCTATTGGGATCGACCTTTATTATTGCTCCTTTAGCGATATTGATGTTTTATATTTCTGTACTTTTGGCTTTTCTTATTGTTGGAATTCCGATTCTAATTTTAATGATTCCAACATTTTACTCGATTTTTACTCTAGCCATTTTCGAATACCTAACTAAAAACACAGGCTTCTTTACAGCCTATGGAAATGCAATCAGATACGTACGTTACAATTATTGGACGATTATAGGAAATACCTTTATTTTTTATATTATTACATCCTTAATCACCTTTATCCCATCCATGATTATTCAAGTACTAACTTTGGGGAGTAGTGCATTTTTAGATTTAGAGAATACAGAAAGTGCTACTTTTAGTACAGCTTTAACTTGGGGCATTGTCTTATTGTATTTCATTTATATCTTATTGGCTACTTTAGCACAAAATATTATGTTTATCAACCAAGGGATTATCTACTATAGCGAAAGAGAAAAAGAAGAAAATTTCTTTACAAAAAGTAAAATTGACAGTATTGGTTCAAATAATGAATAAACGCCTGCCCCTTTCTTTGCTATCGATCTTATTGTGCTTGTTGTTTACGGTTACGGTACACGCCCAAACAACAGAGGATGACGATTGCGACGATTGTCCGACAGAAGTAGAAGAAGTTATCCTTTCTGATACTACTCCTAAAAAAGTAGTAACAGTGGATTCTCTTTTTCTTTTACAGGATAAAAACAGCGCAGTTAACGAGAGAAAATTCAAAGCGAAATTCAAAGATAACTATAAAGGAAAACCAGAATTTACCTATGTAAAAGTAGAGAAAAAAGAGGGCTTGTTTGATCGAATCAAACAAGCCATACGCAATTGGTATTACCGCAACTTTGTCCAACAAGTTGGAGAAGAGCTCAACCACTTCTATTATGTTGTTTTTCTTCGCGTACTCGGTTTCTTTATCTTAGGACTTGTTATTTACTACTTGGCCAAAGCCTTTATCCAAAAAGACATCTATTGGATCATCAAAAAGAAAGGCAAAAAAATCAGTGCATTGGAAAATATTACAACGGAGGATTTCAAAACCACTAATTTTGAACAATTGGTGGCAGAAGCGTTGGAACAAAAGCAGTATCGTTTGTCCATTCGCTTGTACTATCTTTGGTTGTTACAACGCCTACAAGAAGAGCAAAAAATTGTATGGGCACCAGAAAAAACCAATGCAGACTATACCTATGAATTAAAAGAAGAAAGAGAACGAGAAGAATTCTCTTACCTCTCCTATCTCTACAACAATATTTGGTATGGAGAATATGAACTAACCGATGAAGATTTTTTCAAAGCGAAGAGCTCTTTTGATTTGAAACTTAAAAACAAGTAAACCATGAACAGTTCCTTAAAAAAGTTTGGCCTTGCCCTGTTGATATTGGTTACTTGTGTATTCTTTTACGAAAGAGGAAAACAGCAACCCATGCACTGGTCCGAAACCTTCAACAACAAAGATAAAAACCCCTACGGATTATATATTTTTGATCAAGAAGCCGCGCAATTACTTCAAGCAAAGAAACTCACTCGATTTTCTTCTTCTGTATTTAACTTTTTGTATCAACCCGATTACGATACTGTAAAAACCAGTAACCTAATTCTTATATCTGGTGGTTATGCAGATTTAGACGAATACACAGCGAAGCATCTTAAAAAATACATTGCTTCAGGCAATACGGCTTTTATTGCAGTTGAAAACCCAAAAGATTCATTTCTGAAAGCTTTTGGATTGCAAAATGGTGCTGAAATTCCAGATGCTTTTGGCGAAAAAACAGAAGGCGTTTTATCGCTTACCAACCAACAGCTAACAAAACAAAAATTCCGCGTAAAAAACTCGTTGAATCCTCGATCTTTTGAAATTCTAGACAGTATAAAAAACAACGTAGAAATCTTGGGTTATCGCTTGGTGAATGACAGCATCAAACAAGTAAATTTAGTGCGAATCAAACACGGAAAAGGAGAATTAATTCTCAGTAGTTCTCCTCTGATTTTCACGAATTACTATTTGTTGAATAGCAATAACCACCTCTATATCGAAAGTGTACTTTCTTACCTTCCTCTACGCGACTTGACGTATATGTACGTTTTAAAATCCGGAGAACTCAAAGAGAGTAGCTCACTTTTGCGCTTTATTTTTGCTAACCCCGCTTTGAAATGGGCTTGGTATTTCTTCTTAATTGGATTAATCGTATTCACATTATTTACAGCCAAACGCAGACAACGCATCATACCTATCATTCCACCAGTTAAAAATACAACCGTAGCATTTACCAAAACCGTTTCAAATTTGTATATTCAGTCCAAAGATTACAATGATTTAATACACAAGAGCATTATTTACTCTTTAGAAAAAATCAGGCGAATTTACTATATTGATACAACGGTATTGGATGAAAAATTTGTCTACCATTATCAACTAAAAACCAACAAAGACAAAGCCGATATTCTCGCATTTGTCAACCTAGTGAACGAATTCAGACGCACAAGCTATTTAGCAACCGAAGAAGATCTCGTTCGATTACATCAAGCAACCAAAAAAATATTAGACTAAAATACGATGGAACATACAACAGAACATACACCAGAACAATCGGATAACTTAGCTTTTGAATCTCGTTTAGACCTAGGGCCTTTAACGGATAAAATTGCCGCTATTAAATACGAAATAAGCAAGGTAGTTGTAGGTCAACACAAAACGATTGATCGCTTATTGGTAGCGTTATTAGCGAATGGACACATTCTCTTAGAAGGCGTTCCTGGTGTTGCCAAAACACTAACGGCTAAAGTATTATCTCAAACTATTGATACCACGTATAGTCGTATTCAATTCACTCCTGACCTAATGCCTTCGGATATTTTAGGGACCTCAGTGTACAATATGCAAACGGCGACTTTCGATTTCAAGAAGGGACCTATTTTTGCAAACTTAGTATTGATTGATGAGATAAACCGCGCTCCTGCCAAAACCCAAGCTGCTTTGTTTGAAGTGATGGAAGAGAGACAAATTACCATTGACAACCTTCAATTTCAAATGGATCAGCCTTTCTTGGTTATTGCCACACAGAACCCAATCGAACAAGAAGGAACCTACCGTTTACCAGAAGCGCAATTGGATCGTTTCCTATTCAAAATTGACGTAGAATATCCTTCTTTAGAGGAAGAAATTAATATTTTGGTCAAAGAACACGCTTTCTTGGATCAGAAAAAAACCACACAGATTAACAAGGTAATTTCACCAAGTGAAATTATAGCGTTCCAAAAGCTAGTCAAACAGATTGTTGTAGAAGAAAAAGTAATGGAATACATTGCAAAAATTGTACACCAAACGCGTACCAATCCCATGTTGTATTTAGGAGCTTCTCCTCGAGCCTCCATCGCTATTTTAAATGCAGCCAAAGGATATGCAGCCCTTAACAATAGAGATTTTGTTACACCAGAAGATATCAAAGAAGCAGCTTATCCCGTGTTGACACACCGTGTAATTGTATCGCCAGAACGCGAAATGGAAGGTGTTACAGCCAAAGATATTATCCAACAAATTGTAGAAACCATCGATATTCCAAGATAAAAGAGGATCCTAATGAAAAACCTTTTTCTACTTCCACGCGTCTATATAGGATTCGGTATTCTTATCGTACTGTTTATCCTATCTTTCCTATTCCCTGTTTTATTTACCATAACATGGGGACTTGCTGGCGTGGGGTTTATGCTCCTTCTTACGGATTATCTCGTGTTATTTCGCGGTAAGGATAAATTGATTGCACAGCGTTATTTACCCGAAAAATTGTCCAATGGAGATGACAATCCCATTGAGATTCAACTGACCAATAACTACAATTTTTCTGTTAACTGTCAAATCATTGATGAAATTCCCTTTCAATTTCAACAACGCGACTTCTTGTTAGAGCAACCACTGCAAATAGCTCAAACCAAGCGATTAACCTATGTAGTATCGCCTAAATTTAGAGGGGAATATCACTTTGGAAAGCTCAATGTTTACGTCAATTCGCCCTTACAATTAGTAGCAAAACGCTATATTTTTTCTGAAGGTCAGATGTTGCCGTGTTATCCATCTTTCATTCAAATGAGGAAATACGATTTGATTGCCTTTGCCAAAAATAAATACGCTTTTGGATTAAAGAAATTGAGAAAAATAGGAAATACGACTGAATTTGAACAAATCAAAGAATACGTTTCGGGTGATGATATACGCACCATTAATTGGAAGGCAACGGCCAAGAAAAACGAACTCATGGTCAATCAATTCCTCGATGAAAATACAGAAACCGTTTATTCGATTATCGATAAAGGTCGATTAATGCAAATGCCTTTTGAAGGAATGTCTTTACTCAATTATGCCATTAACTCTACCCTGGCTATTTCAAACGTTGTTTTAAAGAAAAACGACCGTGCAGGAATGCTCTCTTTTTCAAAGAAAGTAGAAAATATCGTTGCAGCATCAAATAAACGCACACATTTACAAAAGATTATCAGCAGTTTATACAACTTGGAAACTAATTTTAGTGAAAGCGATTTTGGCCACCTATACAGCGCAGTGAAACAAAGTATTACGCATCGCAGTTTATTGTTGCTGTACACAAATTTTGAATCCCTTTCCAGTTTAGAACGACAATTACCCTATTTACGTGCTATGGCAAAGAGTCACGTCTTGGTGGTTATCTTCTTTGAGAATACAGAGCTCAAAGCCCTTACAGAAAAGAAGATTAAAAATACAGATGAAATTATAGACAAAATTGTTGCAGAAAAATTTAACTTTGAAAAGCGTTTAATCGCCAATGAATTGACCAAATACGGCATACAGAGTATTCTGACTACTCCGCAAAATCTATCCATTGAAACGATTAATATGTACCTAAAAATCAAGGCAAAAGGTTTCTAAATTATGATTACAAAAAAAATAGAAAGCACACAAAATCCCCTAATAAAAAATATTCTTCAACTACAAGAGAAAGCGAGGACGCGAAAGAAAGAGGGCTTATTTATCATTGAAGGACTGAGAGAATTAGAACTTGCTCAAGCAGGTGGCTACCAATTGGACACTTTATTATTTTGTCCAGCTATTGTATCTTTCGAGTCTTTAAAATCCTTTATCAATCAACAGATACAGTGTATTGAGATTACCAAAGACGTCTACCAAAAATTGGCCTATCGCGATTCTACAGAGGGAGTTTTGGCTTTAGCAAAGACCAAAACACATGCCTTAGAACACTTAGAATTACCAGAAAACCCTATTATTCTAGTAGCGGAAGCTACAGAGAAGCCAGGAAATATTGGCGCTATGTTACGCACAGCTGATGCAGCTCATATTGATGCGGTCATCATTGCTAATCCGCGAACAGACTTATACAATCCCAATATCATACGCTCTAGTGTGGGTTGTTTATTCACCAATCAAATTGCCGTAGCCACCACAGAGGAAGCCATTGCCTTTTTAAAAGCACGTGGCATTCACACTTATGCAGCTACTTTACAAAATTCATGTAGTTATCACACCCAAGATTACACTGCACCTACTGCTTTTGTTGTAGGAACTGAAGCAACGGGATTAACCCAAGCATGGCGCGAAAGCAGTACACAGAATATTATTATACCAATGAGTGGTACGATTGACTCGATGAATGTCTCTGTTGCAGCTTCTATTTTGCTTTATGAAGCAAAAAGACAACGCAACTTTAGCTAAGAACGCGAGTACCCCTAACCTACCCGAAAAAAACGTATGCTTTGAATCAAGTGTTTTATTGCTTATCTTGCCTATAAAACACATTATGATGAAAAAGAATTTAATTGTTATTACGGGGGCTAGTTCTGGTTTTGGGCTTGAATTAGCAAAAGCCTTTGCTCAGGATGGATATCCCCTGCTACTTTTAGCGCGTAGAATCGAAAAAATGGAAGCCCTTAATCTTCCCAATACCCTTTGTAGAAAAGTCGATGTTACTGATAAACAAGCTTTTGAGGTGGCCGTTCGAGAAGCAGAATCCCAATACGGTAAAACGGATTTATTGATCAACAATGCAGGTATTATGTTATTGGGTGACTTGGCAATACAAGATACAGCAGAGTGGAAGAAAATGCTCGATGTCAATGTACTTGGTGTTATGAATGGTATGCAAATTGTCATGAATGACATGAAAGCAAGACAGCACGGAACCATTATTAACATCTCTTCAATGGCTGGTGTCATGCCTTTTGGCAATCACGCCGCTTATTGCGCTAGTAAATACGCTGTGAGAGGAGTTACACAAACCGCTCGTTTGGAGTTAAGTCCACACAATGTTCGCGTTATTGTCGTTGAACCTGGAGCAGTTGAAACTGAATTATTGAGTCATACCACAACACCTGAAATTATTGAAAATTACGAAAATTGGAAGCAATCCGTAGGTGCAGTTAATATTACGGCTGCTGACGTAGCTAAAACCATTAAGTTTACCTATGAGCTTCCTCAATCTGTATTAATTAGAGAATTGTTAATTTCCGATACAAAACAAGATGCTTAAATATACTTCTGAAAGAAATGTAAGTAGTTCCTAACAATAAAGCAATCAAGTTGACGTTTTTAGTTAATAGAATTAAAATGTTAATCTCGCATTACAACAAGTATATTTTATTTATATTTGATTTTTATTAATTTTTCCTTAACAAAAACTAAAACAGACGAAGCGCTATGAAAAGAAGCAACAGATTCTTTAACTTATTCACCCTTACTTTACTTCTTTCTTTTACTCAAGCAGCCCTGGCTCAATTTAAGCCAAAATACAATTACGAAGAGCGTTTACACTACAACTATCCTTGGAAAGTAAACGTTCAAATGAGTATGCTTAACAATAATTTTAGTTGGGATGATCCCACAAATTTTGACGAATTAAAAGCGGCTACTTTACCTAAATTATCCGTAGAATACTATGCCGGGAAAAACATCAGTTTTAAACTAGGTGTATTGTCTAGTGAAGTAAAGACCAATGATATTGTTAATGGACAAGTGGCACACGATAAATTTAACGTTTTTGCTGTTGATGCGACTATGGTGTACAGCCTAGGAGGTTTGTTTAACATTCCCATTGTTGATCCTTATCTTGAAACAGGATTGGGTTATACAAAATTCAACAAAGATGACAAAGCGATGTTCAACTTTGGTGGAGGAGTAAACATCTGGTTATCAGACACTGGATTATTCAAAACAGGACAATTCAACCGTGATTTATTTATCAATCGCTTTGGATTAAACCTTGAAGTTTTAGGCAAAAAGAACCTAAGTGGAGGACCAGGAAACAATGTTCAAATTAACGGAGGGGTATTCTTTGTATTCTAAACTACAAAAATAAATTGGCGATTCCGAAAGCCATAGAAAAAAACAACAAGTAGGGGTGTATTGCGATACACCCCTACTTGCATATACAGGCTTTTTTTCTTACATTTAGTATATCTTTATCGATTAATAGTAGTATGACAGAAGCAGAAATTGAATTAGAAAATAAGGCAATAGCAAAAGAGTACAAGGAGTTACTGAAAATCAGTTATCAAACCTTATCTGATGCAGATAAAAAATTAATTAGAAAGGCGTTTGACGTTGCCGTTGATGCACATAAAGATCAACGCAGAAAATCTGGGGAAGCCTATATTTTTCACCCTATCGCCGTTGCAAAAATTGTCGCTTCTGAAATTGGATTAGGTGCAACCTCAATCGCAGCAGCTTTAATGCACGACGTGGTCGAAGATACGGATATTACCGTGGAACAAATTGAAGAGTGGTTTAATCCCAAAATTGCTAAGATTGTAGAGGGATTAACGAAAATGGCTATGTTAGAGCCTGATTCCCATATCTCCATGCAAGCGGAAAACTACCGTAAAATGTTGCTGACCTTAAATGACGACGTTCGCGTAATCCTTATTAAAATTGCCGATCGCTTACACAATATGCAAACCATGGAGAGCATGGTAGATTACAAACAGGCAAAAATCGCCTCAGAAACACTGTATATCTACGCACCACTCGCCCATCGTTTAGGATTGTTTAACATCAAAACAAAACTAGAAGACTTAGGCCTAAAATACACCGAACCTGAAGTGTATAGAGACATTGTACTCAAAATGAAGGAAACCAAAGAAGAGCAAGAAGCTTATATCAAATCGGTTTCTGATATCTTGACACAATCCCTTGATGAAGAACGCATTCAGTATTCGATGAAAGGTCGACCGAAATCCATTTATTCGATTCGACGCAAAATGAAGGCACAAAATGTGACCTTTGATGAAGTATACGATAAATTTGCATTGCGCATTATTTATAAATCAACCCCGCACGAAGAAAAATTCATTGCGTGGAAAATTTATTCTATCGTGACAGATCACTTCCGTCCTAGCCCTAGTCGTTTAAGAGATTGGATTTCATCTCCTAAATCAACGGGATATGAAGCCTTACACATCACCGTTATGGGACCTAAAGGACGCTGGGTTGAAATACAAATCCGAAGTGAACGCATGGACGAAATTGCCGAACAAGGTTATGCGGCACATTACAAATACAAACAAGGAGTTACGGAAGAAAACAGTTTGGATTTGTGGCTAAACCAATTGAAAGAGGCTCTTGAAAACGCAGAAACCAATGCCGTTGATTTCGTTGAAGACTTTAAATTAAGTCTCTATGCAAAAGAGATTTACGTCTTTACCCCTAAAGGAGAGATTAAATCTCTTCCAAAAGGAGCTACTGCTTTAGATTTTGCTTTTGCCATTCACTCGGAGATTGGTTTAAAAACAAGAGGAACCCGTGTTAATGGGCGTCTTGTTCCACTAAACCATATCTTATCTAGTGGAGATCAAGTGGAGATTATAACTTCAGAAAATAAAAAACCCAATGTCAATTGGCTGGATTATGTGACGACTAGTAGAGCTCGCAATAAAATCAAAAGCTCTTTAAACGAGAATACCAAAAAAATTGCAGATGAAGGAAAAGAACAGTTACAACGAAAGCTAAAACACTTAAAAATTAATCTAGACGAAACAACAGTTAATGAGATGGTGAATCATTTCAAACTCAAAACAAGTCAAGATTTATTTTATCGCGTTGGTGCGGGTTTAATTGACAATGCTCAGTTAAAAGAATATGCATCCAAACGCAACAATACACTCTTTAACTTTTTCAAGAAAAGCATTAAGAGAACACCTTCTACTCCAATTGTTCAAGAAACCGAAGATAAAAAAGCACTGGATTTACTTGTGTTTGGAAAAGATAAAGAGAAATTGGATTACAAATTAGCGACTTGTTGCAATCCAATTCCAGGAGACGATGTTTTTGGATTTGTCACCATTAACGAAGGAATAAAAGTACACAAAACCGATTGCCCTAATGCAATTAGTATGCGTTCAAATTACGCTTACCGCATTATGCAAGCCCATTGGGTAGCTTCTTCAACTTCGTTGAATTTCGAGGCGACCATTAATATTACTGGATTAGATTCCGCAGGTTTAACCACGGAAATTACCAAGATTATTATGGAGAGTAAAGCTGTAAACATTCGCAGTATCGCCTTGAGTGAAAATGCAGGTTTATTTAAAGGATCGATTACGGTTATCGTTCCAAACAACGATATTCTGAAAAAGATGATCACCAATATTAAGAAAATCGAAGGAGTAGATAAAGTCACTCGTGTAAACACCAATTAAACACAGTACACCTGTCTGTATTTAATTTAAAAAAGATAATCAATCAATTAATTTTCTCACAAGAGAAATTACAACTATATTTGCATTTTAGTATTTAGTTATGGGAAGCGAGAATAATCAAGAAATAGTAAAAAACGTTTTTACGAAATTTTTAGAAGAAAGAGGTCATCGAAAAACGCCTGAACGATACGCTATTTTACAAGAAATTTACGATAGTGAGGAGCATTTTGATATTGAGTCTTTGTACATCAAAATGAAGAATAAAAACTATCGAGTTAGTAGAGCAACGCTGTACAATACTATTGAAATTTTATTAGAGTGTGGTTTAGTTCGAAGACATCAATTTGGACAAAACCAAGCGCATTACGAGAAGTCGTATTTCGACAAACAACACGATCACATCATCCTAACTGACACAGGAGAAGTGATTGAGTTCTGTGATCCTCGTATTCAAACAATTAAAAAAACAATAGAAGATATTTTTAATATTGAGATTCACAATCACTCGTTGTATTTCTATGGAAATAGAAAGACGAATGAAGAAGAGTCTGAATCCTAACACAACTAATTTAAAACTTTAACAACACAAAAGAATGGCAGTAGATTTACTACTTGGCTTGCAGTGGGGTGATGAAGGTAAGGGAAAAATTGTGGATGTCCTTACTTCAAAATACGACATTATTGCACGCTTTCAAGGTGGACCAAATGCAGGACACACCTTAGAATTTGACGGAATTAAACACGTTCTTCGCACAATTCCTTCTGGTATTTTTCATAAAGATTCAATCAACATCATCGGAAACGGTGTGGTAATTGACCCTGTTGTTTTCATGAAAGAAATTGAAGGTTTAGCGCAATTCAACATCGATTTTGTTAATCGTTTGTTGATTTCTAGAAAAGCGCATTTAATTCTTCCTACGCACCGTTTACTTGATGCTGCTTCTGAAGCTGCAAAAGGAAAAGCAAAAATCGGTTCTACATTAAAGGGAATCGGTCCTACGTATATGGACAAAACCGGTAGAAACGGTCTTCGTGTTGGTGATATTGAATTAGAGGATTTCGAGCAAAGATATCGCGCATTAGCAGATAAGCATGAATCAATGATTAAATTCCACGATGTGGACATGCAATACAATTTAGCTGAATTAGAGGAAGAATTCTTCCAAGCAGTTAAAGAATTACAAAAATTAACTTTCATTGATAGCGAGGAGTACTTGAATCGCGCATTGAAAGATGGTAAAACAATCTTAGCTGAAGGAGCACAAGGATCGTTATTGGATATTGACTTCGGAACCTATCCTTTTGTAACGTCTTCAAATACTACAGCAGCTGGTGCTTGTACTGGTTTAGGAATTGCTCCTAATCGCGTACAAGAAGTATTTGGTATTTTCAAAGCGTATACTACACGCGTTGGAAGCGGACCATTCCCAACAGAATTACACGACGAAGTAGGCGCTACTATGGCTTCTGTAGGACGTGAATTTGGTTCTGTTACTGGTCGTGCTAGAAGATGTGGATGGTTAGATTTAGTTGCTTTAAAATATGCTGTAGAAGTAAATGGTGTTACTGAACTTTACATGATGAAAGCAGACGTTTTATCTGGTTTCGAAACATTAAAAGTTTGTACGAAATACTCTTACAAAGGAGAAACAATCAACTACCTTCCATATAATATCGAACCTGAAAACGTAGAGCCTATTTACGAAGATATCAAAGGTTGGAACGCTGACTTAACAGGCATGACGTCTTATGAACAACTGCCTATCGAATTAAAAGAGTACATTCAATTCATTGAAAACTACCTTGAAATTCCAGTAAAAGTTGTTTCTGTTGGTCCTGATAGAAAACAAACCATTGTAAAATAACAAAAATCCCACTTCATATGAAGTGGGATTTTTTTATCCTCTTTTATTAAGATCTGCCATAGTGAACTTCTCTAAACCACTGCGGGTTAGCAGGGGCATTGACAAAAAACGAAGGCAAACCAAAAGCAGATAAGATAAAATTCACATCATACTCTTCGTCATTAAGAGACGGATTAGCCGTTTTAATCTCTTGAATCTCATTCTCCAAAAGCTCTGGATCAAAAGTGTTTAACCAATTGTTAACTCCTGTTCCTTCTTTTCCAAAATTAGCTGAAATATGGGTAAAATCAGTTAGAACACTGTAATTGTAACAAGGTCCTTTAAGGGGCACATTGGAATTTACGTACGTTATAATATCATCGCGTAGTTGCAAAAGATGCTCATCTTCGACGGACGATTCATGCATAAATACCGTAGAATTAAAATACGTATTTACAACAGAGACCATTACTTCCAAATAAGTAAAAGCTAATTCTATTTTTACACGTGGACGTTCAGACACCAAATTAAATAGTGTTGTATACGGTTTAATGAATACATTAGAGCCCATAAGCGACTCCCAAATTGGCTGAAAAATAGAGCACGATAAGTTGTCTTTTACTGTTGTTTTAATAATGGATAAACTAGAAGCTAAATACACTTCTTCGGCTCTAATTTCATTTAAATATACATTTTCTACATCGGAGACATAACCGCCCCCTAGATCTGCATGTGCCCCTGGAACATAGATTTCCTTTACTTTAGCGGTATAGTGGTTTTCTAACCTCACAAAGGCGCCTAAATCTTCTGTACTCAGAATACTCGTCAAAGAAAAGTAGTAACGACATTCATTCATGGCACACAGATGCAAGATTTGATCTATTCGCTCCAACTCACTATCGTTAAAATGAATGGACACAGTTAGAGTAAAAAGCGAAACAACCGTATCCATAATACCTAAATAGGCAATCTTAACCTGAGAATCAGCTAAAATCCTTTTGGCGAAATCACGTGCCAAGGTAGCTCCACGGCTAAAACCAAAAATTAAGAACTCCAAAGTCACCCCCGGATTTTTCTCTCTCATCTCCTTAAAATAATCCATTCCCTTGTTGAGCTTATCTGTATATGAATATCCAGAATATCCTATAGGATTGTTGCCTGTTCCTTTAGCATAAATAGAATCATCTTTGTTGTCTAAGGTTCCCACTCCTTCGACATAGAAACGATCACTAATTTGACAAGCATCAAACAACTTCGCTATATTGGTTTTGTTTCCGTATTTGATGGGATCGCTTCCCGAATTTGTTTTATTGTTTCCAGTGCCGTCAAAAAACACGGCTATTCTCAAGGTACTTTCTTGTATTGCTTTCATAATAATTAAATTTAATTGGTGATTCATTAGAGGCAATAGCTCGTATCGTAGTAAGTACATCTAAAACCCAACCCTTCTTTCTAGTTCACCTACACTAAGGGAGAAGAAATCAGCAAGAGTCTAATTATCTTAGGTATTCAAACAAAAGAATTGATATGGGTTATCTAGGCTTGACGCCTATATACAGATTAAAACAGTAGGGCTAAATTTAAGAGTGAATAGAAAGGAAAACTTCCCTTTTATCTATCAACAAGTAAAAACTATAGTATCGCATATGGATTGAAATGGAGTTATAAGCCTGCAGTCTTTACCTCCGTTCCTCTATCTCCTATTTCATTCATCTTTAGCAAGAAATAAAACAGGACGTAGTATTCAAAAATAAACAGTTTGTACTTAAATAGGGGCTCAAAGTAATTCCGTTATACTTCTTTTGGAAGTTCCCCATATGCTTTTGTCATTCGTCTTCGTTAAGTTTACGCGTAACACCTATAATTCAACAAAATATTCAATAAAATCAAACAAAAACACTATTTTTTTCGATCTATTCATTACCAGCATACTGCTTGTGTACCTAAACAAATTTCGTACCAAGAATTTTGTAAACCTAAAAATTGACTTGCATGAAGAAAAGCTTTAAAAAAAGAGACCAACCCCTACAATCTTAACCCTTAACTGACACGCTACAACCCATCACGCTGTAGGGATAACCCATAATTTCTTCTTAAGTCAAATTAAACTTCGCATATTTTGTTTAAATTTGAAAAAAAATATAGACTTGAGAACATTATATTTCTTTATCCTATTTACGTTAATTAGCATTCCTAGTTTTAGTCAAGATAAAAATAAGATTATCATTCATCACGCGGATCTATCAGATCGCAACCAAACAGAGTTGCCCGATGCGACCTTATTAAGAGGAAATATCACGGCAGAGCACAATGGAATCATCCTCAATTGCAACAAAGCCTATTACTTTGAAAAAGAGAACTACATCAAACTTTTGGGTGATGTGCGAATGAATCAAGGGGATACCCTATTCTTAGACAGTAAATACGCGGAATACAATGCAATCAACGGTTTTGCTTATGCAGAGGGAAATGTCATTGTACGTTCTCCTGACTCAACCTTAGAAACAGATACCTTGCGCTTTAATCGCAATGAAAACTTAATTTACTACAATACACCGGGAACCATTGTAAACAAGGGAAATGTATTAAAAAGTAAATCTGGAAAATACTTGTTAACAGAAAAGAAGTTTCAATTCTTCACTGCTGTTACGATTACCACCACACAAGGAACAATTGTTAAATCCAACCATTTGGACTTTTATGAAGTACCAGAGCATGCTTATGTATTTGGTCCGTCAACAATTACCAACAAAGAAGATTATATCTATACCGAAAACGGCTATTACGACGTGAAACACGACTTGGGTAAGATGGTCAAGAATTCCTATATCTGGTATGATAAACGCAAGATAGAAGGCGATTCCATTTACTATAACAAGCTCAATGAATTTGCATCTGCTACCAATCATGTGCGCATTACAGACACCCTCAACAAATCAAGAATAACGGGGCATTATGCAGAACTTTACAAGTTAAAAGACTCCATGTTTGTCACGCAAAAGGCTTTGGTTAGCATGCTTACAGAAGAAGGAGATTCCGTTTGGTTTCACGCCAAGCGCATTGTACTGACTGGACCAGAAAAAGACCGTATTATTCGCGGGTATCACGATGCTCGAATCTTTCGAGATAGTATGAGTGGAAAAGCCGATTCGATCCACTCGAGTGAAAAACTGGGATTAACTCAAATGATTGGACGTCCTGTTTTGTGGAATGGCGATAGCCAAGTGACAGGTGAAGTAATGCATCTACTCAGCAATTTACAGACCAATCAAATGGATTCTCTTAAAGTGCTCAACAATGCTTTTATCATTGAAAAAGATACGATAGGCACAGGATACAACCAAGTGAAGGGGGTCAATCTCTACGGCAAGTTTGTAGATAACAAGCTCAGTGAACTGGATTTGGTTAAAAATGCGGAGATGATTTACTATGCCTACAATGAAAAGAATGAATTTATCGGTATAGACAAAGGAATTTGTAGCCATATTAACGTTGGTTTTAGTGAAAATGAGATTAGCAGTGTAACACTATTCGTCTCTCCAGAAAGTCAACTCTATCCCGATAATATGTTACCAGAAAATGCGAGATTCTTGAAGGATTTCCTTTGGCGGGGCGAGGAAAAAATCAACACGCTAGCTGAGATTTTCAGTGAGGAAGAAATTCAGGATGAAGTAGATAAAAAAGAAGAACGAGAACAAAAACAAAAAGAGGCAGATGACCCGATAGAAGTTCAGAAAGAAACTTTAAATCCAGGAGCTGAACCTCAACCAACAAAAGATAAAAAAGCCTCTAAATAAAATGAAAGAAGATTTTTTTAAATACCAAGCACAGACTTCACCTAATCCCTTAGCGATGGAAATTTCCCATGCAAAAGGGTCTTATATATACGATAAAAACGGAAAAGCATACTTAGACTTCGTAGCGGGGGTTTCGGCTTGTACTTTGGGACATCAGCATCCAAAAGTAAACAACGCGATCAAAGATCAGCTAGATAAATATTCTCATGTCATGGTTTATGGCGAATACATCCAAGACCCTGCAGTAGAATTCTGTAAGATTTTAGCAGAGAACATTCCTGCTCCGTTGAATAAAACCTATTTGGTAAATTCAGGAACCGAAGCAACAGAAGGAGCCTTAAAATTAGCCAAACGCGTCACAGGAAGAAGTCAATTGATTTCGTGTTTCAATGCCTACCACGGCAATACGATGGGTTCTATGAGTGTTATGGGATTTGAAGAGCGCAAGAGAGCTTTTCGTCCCCTCCTACCCGATGTTGATTTTATTCATTTCAACAACGTAGAAGACTTAGAAAAAATCACGACACGTACCGCAGGTATTATTCTAGAGACTATCCAAGGAGGTGCTGGTTTCGTAGAACCTTTTGATGGTTTCTTTACCAAAGTGAGAAAGCGTTGTGACGAAGTGGGTGCCTTGATGATTGTCGACGAGATTCAACCGGGATTTGGTCGTACAGGAACCTTGTTTGGCTTCCAAAATTACGACGTTGTACCCGACGTTATCGTAATGGGAAAAGGAATGGCTGGAGGAATGCCTTGTGGCGCTTTTACAGCGAGTGATGCTCACATGGACTTGCTATATGACAACCCTAAATTTGGTCATATTACAACCTTTGGAGGACATCCTGTGATTGCTGCAGCTAGTTTAGCTACCTTAAAAGAGCTTGTAGAAACTGACCTTATGGAACAAGTACTAGAAAAAGAAAAACTCTTCAGACGTTTACTTGTTCACCCTTTGATTACAGAAATCAGAGGAAGAGGATTAATGATTGCTCCAATGACACCGAGCAGTGAGATTACTAACCGCGTTATCTTAAAATGTCAAGAAAAAGGACTAATTTTGTTCTGGCTTCTATTCGAAGGAAAAGCAATTCGCATCACCCCACCACTTACTGTTAGCGAAACAGAAATAAAAGAAGGTTGTGCCATGATTTTAGAAGCTTTAGATGAAGTTCAAAAAGAGTTAGGATTATAACTTTTTCATTAACGCACTAATAAAAAGCAATGGATTTCAATAAAAACGAAGAAGAAGAAAACAACTTATCACTTGCTCGTTTTGAGTCAATGCTCAAAACGAATAAAATTTTGTTTTTTGATTCGGAAGAGTTTGAGAATATCATACTTCATTACCTAGATTCAGGTAAGATTAACTTGGCCAAGAAAGCATTAAAATTAGCTTTGGACCAACATCCTACTTCCATAGGCTTAAAGCTTGTTGAAGTTGAAATATTAATTTTTCAAAATAAATTAGAAGCAGCCGATCGTCTGCTTGATGAAATAGAACAAGTAGAACCAAACAACGACGAGGTTTACATCCATAGAGCGAGTATATACTCAAAAAAAGGAAATCACTTAGAGGCTATCAAGGCCTTAGAAAAAGCGTTGACTATTACCGAAGACTTAGCAGATATCTATTCCCTTCTGGGCATGGAATATTTGTTTATTGACGAAATTGAAAAAGCCAAGCAAAGCTTTATTTTGTGTTTAGAAAACGACGATGAAGATCAATCAACCTTATATAATATTATTTACTGTTTTGATTTCTTAAATGAAAACGAAGCTGCTATTTCGTATTTAAATTCGTTCATTGATAAGAATCCATATAGCGAGATTGCATGGCATCAATTGGGAAGACAATATTACGCCCAAAAGAATTACGAAAAAGCCGTTTGGGCCTTCAACTATGCTACACTAATTGACGAACAGTTTTTGGGAGCTTATCTCGAAAAAGGAAAATCATTAGAAAAGTTACAACAATACCAAGAGGCTATTGATAATTATATGATTACGCTTGAGCTGGATGCTCCTTCTTCTTATGTATTATTGCGCATTGGTATTTGTTATGAAGCCTTGAATAACTTCCCTTTAGCGATTCAATACTACAAAAAAACAGTACACGAAGATCCGATGTTGGACAAAGGTTGGATTGCTTTAACCGATATCTACATCAAAGAAAGTCAATTTGACAAAGCTTTAGTTACCCTACAAAAGGCCATTAATATTGATGAACTCAATGAGCGTTATTGGATCAGATACGCGGTATTAAATCGCAATTTGTTGCAATTTAAAGAAGCAGAAATTGGCTATCGCAAAGCAACTGAACTTGGAGAATACATCCTTGATTATTGGATGGACTGGGCGGATATCCTCTATCTTTTAGAAGAATATGACAACGCCATTGATAAGTTATTGCAAATTGAAGAAACTCATCCACATGCAGTAGAGATTTACTACCGCTTAGCCGTTTATCACTTCGCTTCTCACCAAAATGAAGAAGCTCTAGTTTGGCTGAAAAAAGGATTTGCTTCAGATTTTGAAAAAGTGTCTATCATTGAATCATTATTTCCTGCACAATGGGAGAACGCCTTATTACAACAAGCCATTAAAAATCACACCCCATAAAACAATAGCTATTCAACATAATGAATAGCTATTTCACTTTAATACCCATGCTATGATTAAGAAACAATACGGATTAATTGGGAAAGATATTGCTTATTCATTTTCTCAAAATTACTTTACCGAGAAATTTAAAAAACTGCAGCTAACAGATAGTCTTTACAGCAACTTTGATTTAAGCAAAATTAGTGAATTTAACGACATCTTAGAGCGTTTTGACAATCTGAAGGGACTCAATGTCACTATTCCATATAAACAAGCGATTATCCCCTATTTAGACAGTTTGTCTACAAAGGCAGCAACTATTGGAGCAGTGAATACCATTCGCATCACGAAAAAAAACAGACTTAAAGGGTATAATACCGACTGGTATGGCTTCTATCATTCCCTCAAACCATTATTAAAAAAGCAGCATACCCATGCATTGATTTTAGGGACAGGAGGAGCGAGTAAAGCCATTGAATATGTTTTAACGAAATTGGGGATCAAATATAAATTTGTCAGTCGAACGAAACAAGACAATGAATTGACGTATGAAGAGTTAACGCAGGCGATTCTAACCAAATACACCTTGATTATCAATACAACACCTTTAGGAACATATCCTCGAGTAGAGGAAAAGCCAAATATTCCATATGAATACCTAACTGCGCAACATTTGGTCTATGATTTAATCTACAATCCAGAGAAAACGGCTTTTTTGCGCTTAGCTGAGGCACAACAAGCCACCATTAAAAACGGGCATGAAATGCTAGTCCTACAAGCAGAGAAAGCATATAAAATATGGTCTAAGCGATTTCAACAAGATTAAACGGACAAAACAAGATTATTTATCGCGTATTAATCGTATTATTTCCTTTTACTTTAGATATTTTTTATTAAATTTGAGAATATTAGAAATATCCTAAGCAAGGATTATTGTTGTTAATTATAAGATTTTTATACCTATGTTAGAACAAAAGAATGAAAACCTGCACGAGCTAGCAGATGGACAAAATCCGGAATCAAATACGCCAAATTCTGCAGATCTTGCTGAAAGAGAGAAAGCTCTAGATTCCATTATTGCATCAAATGCCGAAGAAGGCGAAGACAATGATGTACATGAAAAAAATGACATCACAATCCTTGACTACGAGAAGCTAGATTTGGAACAGCTTGCTACGGAGTTGCAAAAGCTTACGCAAGGCTATAAAATCACAAACATCAAAGATTTAGTAGAAGATATCAAAAAAGAATTCTACAGAAAATACAGTGATTTAATAGACGAAAAAAGAGAAACCTTCTTAGAGGAGAATCCCGATGCAAATGCTAGTGATTTTGAATACAACCTCCCAATAAAAGCCACTTTCGATGCGTTTTACAATGAATTTAAGACGAAGAAAAATTCGTATTATAAAGAATTGCAAAACAACTTAACGTCGAATTTAAACAAACGTCTAAATATTATTGATCGCATTAAAGATCTTGTAGACGCTAGTGAAAATAAAGTCGATGCGCTTAAGCTATTAGGTGATTTAAGAGACGAATGGAAAAATGCAGGAGCGATTCCAAAAGATAAATACAATCATGTTTGGAATAACTATCACTTCCATATAGAGCGTTTTTACGATCAACTACACTTAGACAGAGAATCCAGAGATTTAGATTTTAAATACAATTTAGATCAAAAACAAAAGATAATTACACGTGCGGAAGAGTTACTACAAGAAGATGATGTAATCAAAGCCTTCAGAGAACTGCAAACGCTACACCGCATTTGGAGAGAAGAAATTGGTCCAGTTGATCGCGAAATCAGAGAAGAAATCTGGGAACGATTCAGTGACTTAACTAAACAATTACACGATAAACGCGAATCCTTATTTGAGAATTTACGCGAAGGCGAAAAAGAAAACTTGGGATTAAAAGTTCAAGTGATTAGCCAAATCGATATACTGTCTAGACAAGAGATTACTTCTCATAGTCAATGGCAAAAAGAGATTAAAAAAGTAGAAGATTTACGCAATCACTTCTTCTCTATTGGCAAAGTGCCTCAAGAGAATAATGAAGAAGTATGGAACTTGTTCAAATTGGCTACAAGAAACTTCAATGCCAACAAGAATAAATTCTATAAAGATTTAAAGAAAGTTCAACAGAAGAACTATAACGATAAGCTGGCTTTAATTGAAAAGGCTTTAAAATACAAGGATAGCGAAGAATACGATAAAGTAACGCCTATCATGAAGCAAATTCAAGAGGATTGGAAAAAAATTGGACACGTACCAAGAAAATATTCTGATCAGTTGTGGAAAGACTTCAAAGATGCTTGTAATTACTACTTCGATCGCCTGCATACTGTTAGAAATAGCGAGAACCAAGAAGGCAATGAAAACTACAACAAGAAAAAAGAATTCTTAGAGGAGTTGAAGTCTTTCAATTTAATTGGTGAGCATAAGGCAGACTTAGATGCGATTAAGGAAAAAATAAATACCTGGAAAAGCATCGGAAATGTACCACACAACAAGCGTTTTATTGAGGGTAAATTCAATAAAATCTTGGATGTATTGTTCGATAAATTAAGTCTAAGCAAAAGAGAGGCTGAAGCCATGAAGTTCTCAAATAAATTAGATGATTTATTAGAATCAAATGACAAACGCAAATTACAGCAAGAAGCTATCTTCATTCAACGCAAGATTGAGGAAATTACAAGTGGAATTCTACAATTAGAAAATAACTTAGCTTATGTTTCTAATGCTACAAAAGATAATCCACTAGTGAAGGAAGTGAATAAAAACATTGAAAAATACAGAGATGAGTTGAAAATCTGGCAAGATAAATTACAACAAATTAGAAATCTCGATGCATAATAAGAAAGCTGGTTTTATACCAGCTTTTTTTTTGTTGGTTGGTTGTTGGTTGAGAATTGAGGTGGTGAAATCGGAACGCAGTGGAGATTCATCGAACACCAAAACAAAACATAAACCTAATGAGATACTATAAACTAGGTGAGATAGTTGGTGTGGTGGTGAGGGAACCTCTTTATCTCATTGGTTTATTTGCCTTTTTGTTTTTTTGTGTAGATTTTCAATATTTAGAAATTTCACCTCTATCTTCTTTCCAATTATTATGCAGGATAATGGGCAAATTACCATTTGCCCCTACATATTCCTCTATCCTCTATCCTCTTTATCTCACCTCTTTTATATTTATTTTGGTAGTCGCTTTAAAAAAGTTATTTCATATTATTAGGCACATGGCCATTTGCCCCTACATATTCCTCTATCCTCTTTCCTCTTTATCTCACCTCTTTTATATTTATTTTGGTAGTCGCTTTAAAAAAGTTATTTCATGTTATTAGGCACATGGCCATGTGCCCCTACATCTATCCGATTTCCTCTCTCTACCTTGCGATTTCCAATCAAAAAACAAACCACACTTACCGGTAAAAAAACAGAAAACCAAAACAATAACTGCAATATACTATAGGCATCAAGCCAAGGTACCTGCAAAAATTGTTGAATCCCCTGTATCCCCAATAAACCTTCTGTCAATATAAATCCAAGTACGAGGCATATACATCCTATTTTCGTCCAGATGGTTAAGAGTATTTTTCCTTTTTGAATGAGCAACCACAAGCCTAGAGCCGTAAAAATCCCCAACATATTCAGATGAATGAATCCGACAATCCATCCTCTAAGTCCTTTTAACGCTACGGCAAAAGGTTCTACTAATGTTAGCAATTGGAGTACTAAACGGATACCGATACAACTGATTGCTAGGAAGAATAATAGATTCTCCCAAATGGAAGTTGTTGATTTATCTTTTGCATTTTTCAACAACGGCTGAATAAGCTTATACAAAGCTATCGCTTGTAGCACCACCCCTACACCATTGACGTAATATAAGCTGGGAGCGGAAACATACCAACTGATAGGTAGGGCGTACGTTAACACGATAGAAACAATCCATAAGACATATCCTTTTTTAAATGCTTGTTGTGGTATAGAAGCGGAAAAGGAATATGGATACAATAAGGCAATAAAGGCCGTAAAAAACCATCCATCAAATTGAAAATGCAGAAAAAACTGAATACACAATTGAAAGAAAGCACTAACCTTGCCCATCATACCAATAGCAGGTCCCAAACACCACACACCAAGTGTAGAAAGCACCATAAAAAACAAGGCTGTTTTCATCCAAAGTTGTTGTTGTTGATTTCCCTCTCTTCCCCTACGCCATAGGCGATAAACAAACAAATAAGAACAAATTATATGCAGCGTTGAAAAGAAGATGGAAGGTGCTGCATATCCCTGAAAAGGAAAAGTCACCGCCATTCCGATTACAGTCCCTTCTGTCATCCAAAACAAACGACGATAAAACCGATGTTCTTTTGGCGTGTCTACTGCAAATTGATCGACCAATAGTACATAAACGAGTAAATACAACCATCCCAATAGCGCTACATGAGAATGTCCATGTAAAACATATAAAAACGTAAAACCGTCGAAAGGAAATACATAAGCAGCTCTCAACAGCAAGCCTAATAAAGCAGCAATTAATAAGTTGATAAATGGAATATAATAATAGATGGTTTTCATCGATAGTAACTAAAAGTAATACCTACTAAGGTAAGATTCTTCTGTTTGAAGTAAAAGTTTTCTAGGGGTTTTCTGCTCAACGATATGAACTAAAACTTTATAAATCATTCCATAAAAAAAGAGACTGCAATCACAGTCTCTTTTCACAACTTAAAATCTAACGTTTCAACTTACAATTGGATTTTACTCACAATATCACCCTTGGTATCCACTTGAGGTTCTTTTCCTTCCTCTTTAGGCATACGTTTTGTTTTATTCGTTACATAGGCTGTTCCTGTTTTCACATTAACTGCTACTGTATTGGGATGAGATCCCGTTTCTAATTCTGTTACAACCTCGTATGATTTACCATCAACAATAGCTGTTTTACCACTTTCTCTATTGGCTAACACAATTTTATTTACTGTAGGAGCGTATTTAACACCCAAAGACCCACCTTTGAATTTCACTACTTTTAAAAGTTCACCTGAATCAGCATGTAAAATCGTTAATCCCGTAGAAGAATTAGTAACAAACAATCTTCTTCCTACCTCATCAAGAGCCACATTAATAGGACTCTCTCCTCCAGAAGCGAATTTCTTCACTACTTTTTTGGTTTTCGGATCGATAATCGCTACTTCATTTGTTCCCATATTTGTAGCGTATAATTGGTTTGTTTTCGCATCAAACGCCAAACCAGCTGTAAAAACACCTGTATTTTCAATATAGCCTTCTAGTGTATCATTATTTCCATTGATGATCCAGATTCTCCCTTCTTCTTGTGTATCTGAAGCATAAATGGTATTCGTACGTTCATCTATAGCGATTTCTCTATTGTGACCTTTTTCATGTGTGCCGGTAATTACCTTTACCTCCCCTGTTTTCAAGTTTACTACCGTCATCGCATTGGTAATGGTATTGGTTCCGTACAACTTTTGTGTTTTTTCGTTGACCGCAATTCCAAATACAGGATTTCCTTGTACATTGATTTCACTTTCTACAGCTAATGTATTGCCATTCAACTTGTAGATAATACCTTCTTTATTTTTGAAATCAACTACAGAAGCCACGTAAACTCCATTATCACCGCTATTGTAAGTCAATTCATATAACCCTTTTCCAACGGCCTGACTCTTATCTATTGTTTGTGCAAAAGTTGTTGTTGACAGTGCCAAGAAACAAGCTCCCACTAAAGTAATTTGTTTTGTGTATTTCATAATTATTTGATATTAAATTGATTATCTAATTCTATCATCCAAGAGAATGCTTGTTGCCAATACCAGGCTCCGTGTTTTCCCATGGGATTTATTTTTACTTGGTTGTGCAATTGAAAACGCTCTTCCATTTGTTGAACAAGGTTCAGAACATCTTGATCCATATGAACCACTTCTCCACCTCCAATTTTTCGATTTTCTCTCCCACCTGCATAAAAGAAGTACTGCTGTTGCTGTAGCAATTGAATTTGTTCAGGTGTAAATCCGTCCATATAGGCTTGTAGTTGTTGATCTTGCCAAAGTGAAGGAGAAAAAACACCTACTTTACCAAATACTTCGGGATAAGTTAGTCCCGCATACAATGAAATCAATCCTCCTAAAGAACCTCCAGCAATCCCTGTACTTTCTTTATCTTTTCGCGTTCGATAATTGGCATCGATATAGGGTTTTAGCGTATGAACGATAAAAGACAAGTATTGTTTCCCTTCTGCCATTGGTGTTTGACTCGTAGGGAAAAAGGCATATTCTCTTTCTCTTCTATTCTTCTCATATTCATGATCAATTCCCACAATTATATAATGGTCTCCCAATCGTTCAAGGGTTTCATCTATTCCCCATTCAACAGGACCTAATCTACCTTCTGAAGTGGCTTCGTCAAACAAATCTTGTCCGTCATGCATATACCAAACAGGATAAGCTTGTTGAGACATTTTATAATTTCGAGGAAGATAAATGCGAATTGCACGCGTTCGGTTTAGCTCAGGCATAATAAAATTCTCCAACACAATAAGACCTTCTGGTGCCGTTGAGACTGGATACTGGTCTCTCCAAGCATAAATGGTCTCTTGAAGTATTTCATCTTGTTCAATCACTTGGTCGTGTAAGTTGATTAATCGTCCCTTTGGAGAACATTCTAGCGTTTGCCAAGAACCGCGCGTAAATTTATATTCCAATACTCCTTGCGGAATATCGTTTAATTGAATATAATATTCACCTATGCGTTCTGAATTAGGTGTTAACTTATAACGTTCATCTTTGGGGTTCCATGTATTGAAATTCCCTGTTATATATATTGCCTCCTGAGTCTGAGCTTGTTTCTCTAAACGAAGGTTGATTTCTATGGTATATCTCTTTTGAGCCTGTACATTCATCGCTATCATTCCTACTAGTATTATGACTAATACTCTTATCTTCATTCTTTTACTTTCTATTCACTTTAAATAATCCCTGTGGTTTACCTCCTTTTCCGATGGCAATTGATGGTTTAGCAGTCAATAAATCAGCAGATAATTCATAAAATCCCAACTTAGTCTCACTCACCACGCGAATAAAACGTTTATCGTCAATTTTAGAAACCCCCAAAGCAGCAGCTGGAGTTTCTACTAAGGTCACTCCTTCAATAGCAATCGGTGTAACCGTTTTAGTTTGAATATCGATGAGCACGTATTTCCATATAGGCGTTAAATTAATCGACTGTGGATCAGCTAAGGTCACCTCATTTACTAGGGTAATAATTTTTCCTTTTTCCACAAAAATTGTTGAGAATTTTCCCGAAGCAACCTGACTAAATAGAGTATTAAAGTCTAATTCCCAAGAGGAATCCACCTCATTTGCGCCATTTTTAATTCGCGCTATTTTCGATTGATCTCCCAGACCACCTGTTTTGACTCCTTGGGTAATCAAGTATAAATCTCTATTCTCATCAAAATAATACAGGGGATTCTCATCTACAAAAGCAATATTCCCTGTATTTCTCACAGCCGTATGTGCCAGCCAATTCCCTGTTTTCAAATCAATCACCGCTAAGTGAACATCAGGAGCTACTCCATCAAACATTCCCCCTTGGGCTCCTTGATTCTTACCAAAGGTGATATCCGCGTATAATTTATCACCATTTACTGCTAGAAAATGTTGACCAATTGCGCGAAAATTTACTCCTGTCAGTTGTAAGTCTGCTTCTATTTGTTGAATTTGGGCTGTATAATCCCCCAATTGTCCCTTCTTGGTCATGGTAATGGGATCAAAAATCTGAATTGCCGTAGGAGTAGCTCCTTCAAAATAATATCCCGTTTGATTGTCATTCGTCAGGGTAAAGTTTCCTGAACCCGCAATTTTAGGTTCAACAGCAATTGATTTTGTCGTATAAAATCCCTTCTCATCAAAAACAAATTGCCCTAAACTTCTGGCATTATTATCGTCAAACATGCGATACACGCGATCTCCGTATTGGCGATAGCCTCCCATTCCACCCGCAGCCGTCGTATTTCCGGTTGCATTGTCAAGAGTTCCGGTTGGGAGCGCGGCATAGCTTTTGAGGAATCCATTCTTAATTGGTCCCTTTCCTTCAGCTAAGGTCATCACAAAATATTGAGCTTCCTTATCGGATGGTGGGTAAGGGGGTTCAGGGGTAGGTGTAGTATCATCTGACGAACATCCCGTCAAAACTAAAGGCAAGATAAAAGCCAAGGATAATATTCGTTTCATTGTGTGCATAGATTAATTGAGTTTATAATTGAACTTCAGATAGAAACTTCTACCTGCTTTTTGAATTTTGTAATAATCATATAAATCTTGATTCAACAGATTTCGTCCTTCCACACCAACGGACCATCCACTAGAGGGCCATTCATAAACCAAGCCAGCAGCTAAGGAGGTTTGATCGGGAACCACATTTTTCACATCTCCTTTACTACTTCCAAATAAACCGAGAAAACCACTGGGTTCCATCGATTTATCAATGGGTTGAATGTAAAACTCACGCACAAAGTTTAGATGCGCATAAAGTGTGAAGACGTCCTGAGTAGTAAAAAGAGCGTTGAATTTATGTTCCGCCCCAATATTGGCAAAAAAATAAGGAATATTAGGTACGCGATTGCCTTTGAGCCATTGATCAGCAATATTTTCAAAACGACCGTAGCGAATACTTTGCCAGGTAAAATTGCTAAAAAGTTTGGTCGTTGGTGTCAATTTAAAGGACACATCTCCTTCAAAACCATAACCTTGGGCGCGTTCCTTATTGACAAAGAGTGACAAAGGTGGACTTCCAGCCGTTAAGACGATAATATCTTTGGTTTGGCGATAAAATCCATTCAAACTAGCCTCCCATCGTCCTCCTTGTTTATCAATTCCTAGATTGAAGTTTAAACTCTGTTCGGGTTTCAGGTCAAAATTAGAAGCTATAAAAAGATTATCACCAAAAAGCTCACTATATCCAGGTAATCGACGGGCATGTTCAACAGAAAATCTCAAATTAACGCTGTTGTTCAAGCGGTACTTCGCCGCCATAGCCCATCCCCAATCCGTATTGGCAGTAGTGTGGAGCTCTTTCGATCTCCAATCCACTTGATACGCAGTATTGAGTCCTTCACTGGAGTACTGATAGTGTTTCAGTACTAAAATCGTTTCCAATCGAGTAGATAACCATTGACTCGTTAACCCTAAAGCCACTACATTTTTTTTGTAATAAGAAGGAACTTCAATAAGGGGTTGTTGAGTATCTTCAATTCTTTTACCATAACTATCTGTACCCACTCTTTTGTTATACGTATACGTATTGTTCAGCCAGAACTGTTGGTTTTTATCCCACTGAAATCCAACCAATGTTCGACTAGTAAAAAACGTCATATCAATTGCTGCTTGTGTAGGATGATCCCCTTCTCCTCTAAAGCCTCTAGGAGAAAACTCTCCCAACCAAGAATAACGCCCTTGAAGGGTATCTATCGTTTTGCTTTTCACTACATTATAAGCAAAGAATTGGTCAATAGATAGTTTGTCTTGTGCAAATTTCTTTTTATAACGCAAGGAAGGTATCCAACTGTGCTGACGATCTTCAATTCCCCCAAAGGGAGTAAGCATGGTTGTTGGACTGTGTTGAATTTGTTTATCTAAGGTGTAATAATTCAACTCCAACTGCAAAAGATCTGCTATTTTCAAGTGTTTTGCGCCCACGTAAACACTGGTAGTATACTGTTTAAATCTATTGTGAAACAAACGCACTTTTCCAACTTCTTGTGCCAGTTCAGGGTCTGGTGTATTGATTTTATAATCGTTATCAGCATAATTAGAGAAAAATTCCCCTCCTATATAAAAATGTTCATTGAGGTTATAATGTCCGCGTACTGCAGTACGCCAAGTATTAAACGAACCATATTCTCCTGAAATCCTTAAGCTATTTGCTTGGTTAGTATTGGAGACAAAATTAACCGCTCCACCCAAGACGTCGCTAGCTAAATAAACGGGAATCACCCCTTTATACACCTCTACTTTATTCAATACATCCAAGGGAATGGTAGAGAGTGTATAGGAATTTCCTAAGTAATTAATTGGAATTCCATCTTTAAAATAGCGAATCGCGTGACCTTGAAACCCATTGATGTTGACATGAGTCTCCCCTCCCAATCCACCACTTGCTCGAACGCGTACCCCTGTGGTGCGATTCATAACATCTTCCAAAGACACCGGGCGTACCACTTGACTCTTGGTATCAACCTCCAAGGCGCGTATGATTCCTCTATTTACTTCCCCCTGTTCCGCTCTCTTAGCAATCTGAATATCCGCTAATACCGTTCCCTCTTTTGTTAACCTCAAAATACGAGAGCTACCATTGGATAGCTGAACTTCTTCTTGTAAAGGCAGGTATCCTTCCGCATAGACCACAACATACCCTCTTTGCTCTTCCTTTACTTCTAAATCTACACGCCCTGCAACATCAGCAGTATAGGCGACTTGATTAAAATAGAGCACAGCGCCTTTAATCGATTGAGATTCTTGGTTTTCAATCGCAAATGAAACTTTATGCTGGGCTACTAAAGCACTTGTTGAAAGAAATACACTGTATATAAAAAGTTTGCGTAACACCCTTGTTATTTATATTAAGTTTAAATAAAAACAAAAGTATACTAAAAAAGGATATAAACTAGAATAATTCTAAATAATAATTAACAAACCGCAAGTTGTGAATTGCTATTTCCCAGTCCTTACTCCTGAATGAAAGATTCGTTACGCCATTTCCTTCGCTGTTTTTCTAAAAAAGACGAACAGTAAAATAAAGAAAATCAAGTAAGCGATATTAAATCCCGCGGCACTAATCCACGATTTTAGTAGTGAATCGGGCAACATGAATTTAATGGGTTGTTGATAGAGGGTAATAAAAACGGGCGAAATAAAGCCCACCCATTTAGGAAGTATCGTTTTACCCATAAATACGAAGATCGAAAATAACAACCAACCCAATAAGAGTACAGCAATAGCTGTTCCCCAAGCGATATAAAGTACAGTTGTAAATCCTTCAGCCATTTCAATTAAGTAAGGATGTGCTACAGGATCCGTGTGATAAATAGCTTTGAACAGTTCCCCACTATAATAAAAATCTGCATGTCCAAGCGGCATTAAAACCACACTGATGACCAAAATAAAATACGTAATCCAGGCATAAGGTTTCGTTTTATCCTTAAAGAACTGATAAGCTAACCATACGGCAGGCAGAAAAAGAAACGCAGACATAGACGCAATCAAGGCTCCCCACATGAGGCGTTGAGTAGACCCTTCAATCATTAAAAGTGCCAAAGTAGTATCTAATTCATTAGCGTACGTATCCGTAAATAAAGGATATTTTGTAGAATCGACATAAAACCCTACAATGAGAATATCTCCAATTACCCAAAGAAGAGAAGCTACAAGAGCAGCGATAAAAGACCATTTAATTTTTGTAGAATAATTCATTTTTTTGTGTTTTTGTTTATTTGCTTTTTTGTTTTTTCGCAAGTTGTTTTTTTGTTAGATTATCGATTAAAGAAAATGTATCCTCAAAATCAGAAAATTTAACTGATAACTGATAACTGATAACCGATAACCGATAGATTTGCTTTTTTGTTTTTTCGCAAGTTGTTTTTTTGTTAGATTATCGATTATAGAAAATGTATCCTCAAAATCAGAAAATTTAACTGAAAACTGATAACTGATAACCGATAACCGATAGATTTGCTTTTTTGTTTTTTCGCAAGTTGTTTTTTTGTTAGATTATCGATTATAGAAAATGTATCCTCAAAATCAGAAAATTTAACTGATAACCGATAACTGATAACTGATAACTGATAACCGATAACCTTTAGATTTGCTTTTTTGTTTTTTCGCAAGTTGTCTTTTTGTTAGATTATCGATTATAGAAAATGTATCCTCAAAATCAGAAAATTTAACTGAAAACTGATAACCGATAACCTTTAAATTTGCTTTTTTGTGTTTTTGTGCTTTTGTGCTTTTGTCAGATTATCGATTAAAGAAAATGTATCCTCAAAATCAGAAAATTTAACCGTTAACGGTTAACCGCTTAACACTTCGTCTTACCGCGTAGAGAATAAGCCCGAAAACGATCCAGTCAATGGCTGCACTAGCCCAATAGATACTGCTAACACCGAGTACTCCTGGAACAAAAAGCATAATGGGAATATAAAATACGACTTGACGAAGCAGACTGATGAAGGTAGCAGGTTTAGCATCTTCGATAGCCGGGAACCATACCATAGCCATAAATACAAAAGGCAAGACGAGTAAGACACTCATATAGATTCGGAAATCAAAAAGCTGATCGCTTAAAAATTCTGTATGTGGAATCATTACTGCAAGCACACCTGAAGGATAGAGCATTACGAATAACCAAAAGGGCAAGAGAATAGCCAACCCTGCAAAAGAGAACAAGCGATAGGCTTTACTACTTCGATCATAGTTTTTGGCTCCATAATTCATTCCCGCAACGGGTTGTAGTGCCCGCATCAGCCCCCATAAAGGTGTATTCAGTAAAATATAAAAGCGATTCACAGCGGTAAAAAAAGTAATATCCGCATCGGTTCCATATTTCGCGAGTGCATTAAAGACGACGATATTTTGAATGACAATCATCACCATCATAATAAAACCGGGCATACCTAGAGAAAGGGTTTCCTTTACAATCGCTGTATTGCGTTTTATCGACCAGAATTTAGTATAAAAAGAAGCTTTACCACCAGCATAATACCAAACGCCTAAAAGCGTATACACCATCATAGAGATATTGGTTGCCCATGCGGCTCCCGCCACTCCCCAACCTAATGTATCAATAAAAATAGGTTTTAATGCTAAATCCACTAAAAGTCCAATGGCAATCATCCAAGCTGCCGTTTTCATTCTTCCCTCCGCGCGGATAATCATATTAAGTGCTAACCCGTGAATCCAAAAAAAACTCCCCAAGATTGTAGCTTGAAAATACTCCACCCCTAACGTTAGAATTTCACCTCTACCTCCCATCATATAGACCAATTCTTCTGCGAAAATATAACAGGGCAAGGTTAATCCGATAGAAAAAAGTAAGGTTAAATAGTTCACTGTTCCCATCGCCTTTTCCAGCTTACTCGTATCTTGTCCGCCAATCCAAATACTAATTGCTGAACCAATTCCCGTACCTATCAACGTACCAAATCCCTGTGCAAATTGCGCTAAAGGATAGGCAATCCCCACTGCGGCTAAGGCAGTATTACTGATGAGATGTCCGACGAAAATACCATCTAAGAAATTATTCAATCCGTACATCACCATAGCCACCACAGCTGGCCAGGCTAAATGCCACATGACGGTGGGCAGTTTTCCTTCTAAAATAAGTTGTTTTTGCTTGTCCATATCTTATACTTAAATCTGTTCTTTCATCAATCCGATATCATCATCTATTTTCATAATTCCTTTCTAACAAGCATTTATAAAAAACGTCCACCTTATTAAGATTGATTCTAAACAATTAATATATTTGCAAAGATAGCGGGCGAATATTCCCCTGATGTTTCAAATACGGATAAAAATGTCCGTCAAAAAACCATACTTGAGCTTATGACTTTACGATTATATGACCTTAAACACAAACATATTATAGTTGAAAAAGAGTACCCTACCTCCTTTTTTGATACGCCAGATGGAACTGTAAAAGAAAGTATTACCCATCTAGATTCCTTTATGGGACGAGGTTATTACAAGGAAATATACTTTGATGGTGTTCATATCGGAATTGGAAATGTTCGTCTAACACAGCCCGTATTATTGGGTTTTGAAAGCGATTTTGAAACCATCGAAATGCACTTTACACTGAAAGGATCCAGCAGGGCACAGACCTCTCAATTTGATCAACCTATCAGCTTTGACGCTCATTCTCACAACATTTTATACACCAATGGATTAGGAGGAAGAATGCAATGGGAAAGTGAAGATTTTCACTTGTGTGAAATCAACTTAAGACCTGAATTCTTCAAGCGTTTTCTTCCTAGTGATCATCACTTATTTGATCGCTTTCGCCAGGCAGTTGAAAAGGGAAAATCGAGTTTATTGCATCCTGAACATCACATCATCAACCACGAAATGCATCAAATCCTAAATCAAATCATTCACTGTGATAAGAAAGGGATTTTCAAACGTCTTTTTTTAGAGGCTAAAGTTATCGAACTTCTGCTCTTACAGTTGGAGCAATTTTATGGAGAATCTCCCTACCAAGGATCTTTAAAGAAACAAGACCTAGACAAGATTTATGCTGTTCGCGATTTTATGCTTGACAATTTAGATTGTACTTACTCCCTTGTCGATTTAGCCCATCAAGTAGGAACCAATGATTTTGTGTTGAAAAAGGGATTTAAAGAATTATTCGGAACAACGGTCATTTCGTTTTGGACCAATCAAAAGCTGGAATATGCCAAAAAGTTATTAACCGATAACAACCTCAATATCAGTGAAATTTCAGACAGTATCGGCTATAAAAACCAGCGCCATTTTTCTACAGCTTTCAAAAAAAAATACGGCGTATCACCAAGTGTTTACATGCGTGGGGTGTGAGGTGTTTGGTTAGACGGTGTGGTGGTGAGGATGATTAAAAACGACTTCGTTTTATTAGGCACAGGACCCTGTGCCCCTACGATCCTCTTTCCTCTTTAGTATTCCACTAAACTTTTGACATGAGGTAAAAAGATAGCGCGAACAACAAAAGCTTCGCGGATTTCTCCTACAGATAGCGTTACACTTTCAAAAGCGGGATTATCACTAACAAATAAAAGTTTACCATTGTCCAATACCCGTTTAAAACGATGGTATAAAATACCGCGATTCTCCACAATCAAAACATACATATACCAAGGTTTTAGCGCTGTAGGATCAACTTTTATTGACAAGAGATAAGAGCTTACTTTTAGGGTAGGATACATATTCTCCACACCAATTTGAAAACCTATAGTAACTTCCTCTTCCGTTGGAAAAACACAAGCTGGAGAAGAAGCCAAACACTTTTCAGGATTAATAAAATACTCAATATGTTGATTGACACTAATCATTTTTACCACTCGATTATCTAAATCAGCCTTGTAAACTGAATTGGGATGAACCAAGAACAAATCGTTCAAATCAATTTTATGCTCTTTACAAATCTCAATAATTTTATCATAACGCAAAGTCTCCCTTACCTTCCATGACGATAAAGTATTGGGTTTAATTTCCAACAAATTAGCTAATTCCAAATCTGTTTTAAATCCCAGTAACTGTTTTAATCGTTTGATTATGTCGTTCGCTTGTAACATAGTTTCCTCTATTAATAATTAAACAAGTGTAAATGAATGCATTAAAACCAAGTATTAAAGCTTTAATCTCAACACAATCGCAAATTCCAAACAAAAAGTAAATACTCAATCATAACGGCGAATTTATTATCCAATAAATATAAATATCCCAAATAATAGAAATAACGCCAATATTTTAACAGTTTAAATAAACGATTAAAAATACAAAAAAATCGCAAAAAACAATATTTAATTAAAATAAAATTCACAATACGTGTATTTTTTTCTTTCTACTTTATGGTATTGCTGTATTGCTATTCCTTTTTAAACCCAACAAGAAGATTTAATGCGATAAACAATAAAAAAGCCCCTACAAGGGGCTTTTCAACGTTAACAAAGTATAACGATATACTAACAAATCAGTTCTACTTTTCCACTAACCACATCGTAATAACCACCCACAACGCCAATTTGACCATCTTCAATTAATTGAGTTAAGGCTGGACTAACGCGTTGAAGCTGTGCTACAATAGAACGAACATTCTCCATGGTAACTAATTCAACTAGTTCCGATTGACTTAATTCTTTATCTTGGTTCTTCTCGCGTACTTTTTCAACAATAGGATGGATGCGTTCTAGGATTGTGTCTAATTTACCTAAACTAGTGTGATTACAAGCACCTGTTACTGCTCCACATCGGCTATGTCCTAAGACGAGAATTAGCTTACTACCCACAACTTGACAAGCATATTCCATACTGCCGATGACTTCATCAGTCAATACGTTACCTGCTATTCTCAAACTAAAAATATCTCCAATTCCTTGATCTAATACATGTTCTAATGGAGCTCGACTATCCATACAACTCAAGATTACCGCATGGGGATGTTGACCATCTTTGGTTTCTTGGAGTTGATGTAAAAAGTTTCTATTGAATTTTAAATTGTTAACAAAGCGGTTATTCCCTTCTAATAAAAGGTTTAAACTTTGCTCTGGTGTTGTATTTGCTAATATTTCTTTTGTAAATGAGTTCATAATTAGATCGTTTTGCGATGTGATAAAATAAGATTTGACTGCCCTTGGCTGATTTGAATGGATTTATGAAATCCCGTTGTAGTAATTGCGATATTCTTTTCCTTGGCTTTTTCGTTGATAAACGATTGAATCATTTCTAGAACATCCATATGGATATACCCCATTTGCTTGGCTTGAATCGCCAAATGGCAATTATCTGGTAATTGGTGTAACTTATTTTTAATTGCGGTTTTATTAAAGAAAGATACCTCTTGTGCTAATGTTAGTGTATAGACGAGTTGTTCATCCTTAACCGTATGTTGCATAGAAAAAGCCTTTCGAACATTTCCCAACAATAAAAAGGCGATACTCACGAGCATTCCCGCTAAAACTCCCATAAGTAAATCGGTTGCAACAACCATAACTAATGTTACAATAAAAGGAGCAAATTGCGTATAACCTTTATGCCAGAAATGGAGTAAAACAGCAGGTTTTGCTAGGTTATATCCCACCAAGATTAGCACGGCTGCTAAAGAAGCTAATGGAATCATATTCAGCACAAAAGGCAGTGCTACAACAGCCAACAGGAGAAATACTCCGTGTATAATGGCAGAGGCTTTGTACAATCCTCCTGCATTAACATTAGCAGATGATCGCACTACTACAGAAGTCATAGGTAATCCTCCAATCAAGGAGCTGATAATATTACCTATTCCTTGTGCTTTAAGTTCGCGATTGGTATCGGTATGTCGTCTTAAAGGATCGAGGCGATCCGTTGCTTCAATACACAATAAAGTTTCAATAGAAGCAACAATGGCAATGGTTCCTGCTACAACCCATACCGTAGGATTAGTCAGTCCAGTCCAATCTGGAAAAACGAAAAGCGAACCAATGGATGAAAGTCCATCTAATACGGGAATAGCCACAACTTGAGAGGCGCCGATTGCCCATGAACTATCGGTATAAATCCACAATTGATTGAGTATAATACCTACTGCTACAACAACTAGAGCTGCGGGTAAAAAGGTCATTTTCTTCAACCTTTTACTCTTGTTCCACCCGATTAAAATAGCCAATGAGAGTAGAGTCATCAAAAGAGTTCCTTTGTGAATAGAAGTGAAATTTTGAACCTCACTAAAGGCGTTGACCCCAAGAGCTAAAGGCAATTGTTTGATTACAATTACGACTCCAATTCCGGCCAACATCCCTTCTATCACACTAGACGGAAAGAAGTTTGCTATAGTTCCCGCGCGTAAAAATCCTAAAATTAATTGAATAATCCCAGCAAGGATTCCAGCAGTCAGCAAAAGTTGAAAGGATCCTAACTCACTAATAGCGGCTAAGATAATAGCGGCTAATCCCGCTGCAGGACCACTTACACTAACGTTGGAATTACTGAGAAATCCAACGATTACACCCCCTACTATTCCAGCGATAATTCCCGCAATTGGAGGAGCACCCGAAGCTAGCGCAATTCCCAAACAAAGCGGAAGTGCGACTAAAAAGACCACAAGGCCTGGAGCAACACTTGGTTTAAGCGTTGCCAAATTTATATTGAATTTCATTTTTTGTTTACTTAAAATTAGTTTACGGTTAACAGTTTCTGGTTAAAAACATATTCGGTCGTAAGAAAAAATATTCTTACAACAAAAAAATCACTGATCCTTGATCACTGATAACCAATTAAGCAACAAAAAATTCTGGAGGGGGGGATAAAACGTCGAATTCTAAAGATTCGTACACTAATTTCAATTGTGCATAATGAAGTCCAGATTCCTCTCTATCTTGAAATAGAAAATCATCTTGAAAAGGATGTAACCCATGGAAGTGTCCTTTTTCTTCTTCCTCTGCATTAGTAATGGGTTTTTTATTTTCTTCCGAAATCGTCAGCATAGGAATATCTAGCTCAATGCCAGCTAACACCGCAATAGTGGGTGTAGCAATAAAATTGACAAAGAAAAACAAGACTACTAGTGCTGCGTATTTCATAGCAACAAAAATATTTTTTTTTCAAAAAATACAAGCATTTGAGTTGTTAATTTTATTGTAAATAGTTATCGGTTATCAGTTAACGGTTAAATTTTCTGATTTAAGAATACATTTTCTTTAATCGACAATCTGACAAAAACACAAAAAAGCGAAAAAACGAAAAAGCAACTTGCAAAAAAGCGCAAGAACAACAACTTTACAACAAGCAACGATCAAACAAAAAATCAAATACCTTTAAAACCCCTGGAACGGGTATTTGATGTTGGAGATATTCTTCTTTGGTAAAATATTGTATTCCTCCGATTTCATTTGCAATAGTAATCACATCCGCTGCTAATTCGTATAAAAAAAACTTGTAAAAAGAATATTTTTTTTCTCTCCATAAGCAGGAGCTACAATGTGTGTTAGATACGAAAGTCGTTCAGGCTGTAGAATGAGAGATAGTTCCTCTTCAATTTCGCGTATCAATGCCTCTTGACTATTTTCGCCTGCATCTATTTTTCCACCAGGAAGATACCAAGCCTGTTTATTTTTACTAAAGGCCAACAAAAGTCGATGGTCTTTTATGCACACCAATCCAGCAGTAGGCAGATTTATCCACGGTTGATCCACTACCGCAAGGTAGTATTCTACAGCGTCATTTTGATTGTGGAGAACATTGGATGGTTTTCCACCTAATGTTTCATACCACGCTTGTCTTGCTGGTGCTGACACAACAGTTAAATAACTAAACGAAGCCTCGAGCGCCTTTCTTTGAATAGACTCCCACAGCAATAGTAAATTATGTTGTCTTTGCACTATGTTAGTTTCAGGCAACTGTTTTGTGGATGAAAGGTAAAAACTAGTCAATTGTGCCCCATAGCCCAATGAACGAAACGCAAAACACCCCCAAAGGGATTCATTTAAGTAAACCAAATAAAACTGATTTTGCTGAATTAATTCAAAGATTTCTATCGACTTATCTTTCTTTTCGTATGATTCTATCGCGCTCATCGCTTCTGCATCAATCAGAAAGTTTTGAATTTGTTCGATAGCTTGAGTTGTAGCTGGTACAATATGGAGTTGGATTAACGGAGACATAGCTTTTCAATTTACTGACATATCTTACAAAGAATCGAAATTAAAAAGAAAAAGCAGGACAATTACACATCCTGCTTTTTCTTTTTCATAAATTTTTCTTGTATACTAAAAACAACTTGTTTTTAGTAAGGTTTTTTAACTTGAAAGTATAAGGTACTATTTCGAAACAACAAACAATTAAACAGAACTCCTATTATTCCTTATCAAATTAAAAACTTGAAATTCACTACTTGCAAATCACGATATCCTTTCTTCTGCCTTACTAAAAAAAAGGAATAATCTGCTTCGAAATGAACTTCTACTCATTTATTTAATTCCCTAACAAAGGAAATAACATTCTAGGTAATAAACAAGAAAAAAATTCAACGTTATTCTTTTTTAGTTTTAATTTAATACTATAAAAAAAATTAATGAAATAAATCTTACTCAAGGCCAATAAAATTAGATATAACACAATAAAACCAAAAAAAAAATATTCTTTTTACAAGTTTTTTTTATCCAAATTGGCATACATCTGTGCTTTTTCTTCTTTTTTTTATGTATTTATCTTCTTCCCTTCACCTTGTAGTAGCACAACTACTAGCTTTTTTGAGACTATTCGGTTATTTATAATCCTTTGCTTGCGAATTGTCTTCCGGATTAGGTGTTTGTTGATCCAACAAAACTTCCCCCCATCGATTAAGTTGTTTCAAAACCTCAACAAGTGCTATTCCTATAGGGGTCAATGTATATTCAACTCTAGGAGGAACCTCATCAAAACGCGTTTTATTTAAAATACCCACATCTTCTAATTCTTTGAGTTGTTGATTGAGTACTCTCCGATCAACTGTGGCAATTCCCCTCAAAAACTCACTGGGCCTTTTTTCTCCTTCATTGATTCGCCAAATAATGGGAATTTTCCATTTTCCACTGATTGCTTTTACCGCATATTCAAGTGGACATACTTTTTCTGTGATAATTTGTTTTTGCATCGCTCTATTTCTCTTACTTACAAAGATGTCATTAAAAATTTAATAATCACGTCTCCTCCTCCTCTTCTTTTTCTAAAAGTAGCGGAGTAAGTACCAATTCAACGAGCAAAAATAAAAAAAGTAATCTTATAATTACTTCTTATTCCCTTATTGGAGATTTAATAATGCTAAATATACGTATTAATAGTATAGAAATCACATTTTTTTATCATTTCACTTTATTTTTTGAAAAATTATACAAATCATATTTATTTTCATTTTTAATTAGAAATATATTTAATACTTTTAGCATGAATTTAACCTTATAAATACACAATACACATGAAGAAAATTACTATGAGCCTATTGGCTATTTTCGCTTTCAGCGGAGCTGCATTAGCACAAACTCCAGATGTTAAAATTGGAGCAAAAGCAGGTTTGAATATTTCAAACGTTTCTGATATAGATGACTCAAAAAGCAAAACAGGATTTCACGTAGGAGCTGTAGCAGAAATTTTCATCAACGAAAAATTCTCAATTCAACCAGAGCTTCTTTACTCTACTCAAGGAGCTAAAGCTTCACAAAAAGAGACTTTTATGGGGCAAACTTTTACATTGGATAGCACACTAAAATTAGACTACATCAACATTCCTATCATGGCAAAATACTATATCATTGATGGATTAAGTGTACAAGCAGGTCCTCAAATTGGTTTTTTAGTAAAAGCTGAAACGAAAGACAAATTCCAAGGTGAATCTGAAACTACAAATGTAAAAAGTGAAACTCAAAAAGTTGATTTTGGCTTAAACTTTGGAGCTGGTTATGAATTACCTATGGGTCTTTTCTTTGATGCACGCTATAACTTAGGTTTAACTAAAATAAACAAGGAAGGCGATAACTCTTTAAAAAATAGAGTCATTCAAATTTCGGTAGGATATAAATTCTAAAAAAAACGAAAGAGGATAATCAACATTATCCTCTTTTTTTTACCCTTACAACCTTTGTTCTAAAAAACAAGAAGAAAAGTTAAAATAAAATCACCATTACCAATGAAAAAAATAACAACTAGCCTATTAGCTATTTTTGCTTTTAGTGTTTTGTCTCATGCACAAACAACAGATAAACCAGACACGCCAGAAGTGAAATTCAGAGTTAAATCTGGTTTAAATATTTCAAACTTCTCCAATGATCCCGAAAGCAAAAGCAAAACGGGTTTTCACCTGGGAGCTGCAGCTGAAATCTTTATAACAGATAAATTCTCTATCCAACCAGAGCTTCAGTATTCAACGCAAGGAGCCAAAGCCAAAAGTAGTGCGTACGATGATTATGAATATGAATATGATTATGACTATGATGATTATGATGATTATGGCTATTATTATGACTCTGGCTATCAAATTTCAAAAATGGTTGCTAAATTAAATTACCTCAACATTCCTATCATGGCTAAATACTATATTGCGGATGGTTTGAGTATTCAAGCAGGTCCACAGCTAGGGTTTCTTCTCAAAGCTAAAGCTGAAATAGATGTTAAAATCGAGAATGAAAAAACAACTATAACTAAAGATATCAAATCCTCAGTAAATAAAGTTGACTTTGGTTTAAACTTTGGCGTAGGATATGATCTACCTATTGGTTTATTCTTTGATGCTCGTTACAACCTTGGTTTAACAAACTTCAATAAAGAAGGAGATAAAATTCAACACCGCGTATTCCAATTAGGTGTAGGCTATAAATTTTAATTGATTATCGGTTATCGGTTATCGGTTAGGAGTAAATGATCTAAATAGGATGATTTACTCCTAACTTTTTTTGTGTTATTATGAGTTGGTGAAATCGAAACGTAGTGAAAATCGTAACACAGTGGAGATTCATCGAACTCCAAAACAAAATATAAAATAGGTGAGATATATTCATCGAACACTAAAACCAAATCGTAACGCAGTGGAGATTCATCGAATACCAAAACAAAACATAAAATAGGTGAGATATATTCATCGAACACTAAAACCAAATCGTAACGCAGTGAAAATCGTAACGCAGTGGAGATTCATCGAACTCCAAAACAAAATATAAAATAGGTGAGATAAATATAAACTAGGTGAGATAGTTGGTGTGATGGTGAGAAGGGCACTCATAACCGATAGTTGGTGAGGAGGGTGTGGTGGTGAGAATGACACTCATAACCGATAACTCATAACCGATAATAAAAAAAGAGAGAATGATTACTCATTCTCTCTTTTTTTAGGGTGATTAATGGGGTTCGAACCCACGACCTTCGGAACCACAATCCGACGCTCTAACCAGCTGAGCTATAACCACCGTGTATATTTTTTAAGGTGTTTCAATACATTCACCTAGTTCTTTTTGGGTGATTAATGGGTTTCGAACCCACGACCTTCGGAACCACAATCCGACGCTCTAACCAGCTGAGCTATAACCACCGTGTATATTTTTTAAGGTGTTTCAATACATTCACCTAGTTCTTTTTGGGTGATTAATGGGTTTCGAACCCACGACCTTCGGAACCACAATCCGACGCTCTAACCAGCTGAGCTATAACCACCGTATTTGTCTTATTTTGACGCTTGCAAAGGTAGCCATATTTCCTTATGTTGCAAGCATTTTTTGAAAAATTTTACATCAAATCATCTAAACGATTGACAGCCAAATATCTTTCTACTGTAAATCCTTCTGCGTGTTCTCTATTAATCAAGCGCCCTAAATCCTGAGCGCGATACACAATACTGTCCAAGAAATTTTTGGAAGTAATTGGTGTTGAGGGCTCTTTGGAGTTTACATCATAAAATTGGGTACCATACGCTAAAACCGCTTCCATTTTTTGATCAATGAATCCTGTAACATCTACGACAAAATCAGGTTCAATATTTTTCCATTGAATATAGTGATACACTACTTTTGGACGCCATTCCTCCTGCTCTACTCCATTTAGCGCAGTTTCAATACGCCTCAACCCTGCTAAAAAACAAGCATCAGAAACTAATTTACTTCCTTTTCCATGGTCAATATGTCGGTCGTCAATCGCATTACACAAGACAATCTCTGGTTTGTACTTGCGAATCATTTTAATTACTTCCAATTGATGTGCCTCGTCATTGACAAAAAAACCATCGCGAAAACCTAAATTCTCACGTACTACTACTCCCAAAACCTGAGCTGCTGCTGCCGCTTCTTGTGCGCGAATTTCGGCACTTCCTCTTGTTCCTAATTCACCGCGGGTTAGATCGACAATCCCCACTTTCTTTCCTCCGTGAACTTCTTTGGCTAAGGTAGCTCCACATCCCAATTCCACATCATCTGGATGAGCCCCAAAGGCTAATATATCTACTTTCATGCTTAATACTTAAAATAAAACTTTCTTCATCGTGGTGGATTTATTAACGGTTTCGATAAACTCACTCGTTGGATCGCTATCTTCCGTTACACCACATCCGATATATAAATTTACGTGTTCTTTTTCAATTTCCATACACCTTAAGTTTACAAACAGGCGACTATGTTGTGAATTTTCAGCGATCGGAACATTCAACTCTCCCAAATAACCAGCATAATACTTACGCGAATATCCTTCTTCATGAAGTAGGAAATCTCGACTAACATCTTTAGGCATTCCACAAACTGCAGGCGTTGGATGCAAGGCTTCTACGATTGTTTGTACATCAACTTCTTTCAGCTCTGCTTCTATATTCGTACAGATGTGCATTACCTTAGCGGCTCGTTTAGTAAAAGGCTCAGACACCTCAATATGTGTACTCAACGGCTGTAATTTCTCTACAATAAACTCTGTGACATAGCGCTGCTCTTCTCGTTCTTTCTCCCCCCAACGCACTTCATCTTTACCGTGATTTACCTGCGTACCTGCCAAAGCCATGGTATGCAATACCTTACCTTTTAACTCCACGAGTGTTTCTGGTGTTGCCCCCATCCACAAACCTATTTGTGGGTGGTATATCACATAGCAAAATGCCTCTGGATAAGCCACCAGCAACTTGGTAAACAGCGATTGAATTTCCGTTACTTCAACAGCAACTTCTTCTTTTCTCGCTGGGACAACTTTGCTAAACTGTCCATTTTTGATTGCTGTTACACAACGACCAACTAAATGCTCAAAATTAGCCTTAGCTGGTTGTGCCTCATAATCTAAATCAAAGGCAGCAAAATCAACGGCCTCTACAGGGATCTCTTCCTCTATCTTATCGGCATGAGCCAAGGGTATATAAAAGCGAATGCCTTCGTGAAAAGGCGCTAATATGAATCCAGATTCGGTAAAATGTTCTACTTGGTGTAGGGTATTATCGCGTTGAAACAAGCCGATGACTTGGGTTTGACCTGGTTTTTTATAGAGCACATAGGGTTTATCTGCTGCTATATGTTGGGTCCATGTCTCGTATAATCTCATTCCGCTTTATTTTTATCAATTACAATATTGGTAATCTTACAGACAGACAGCAATACGTCATTTTCATCTGTAATTTTAATTTCCCATAAGTGTAATGTACGTCCACGGTGTACTAATCGAGCCGTTCCCGTGACCAACCCTGCTCTTTTGCTGCGCACGTGATTGGCTGATATTTCAATTCCTCTTATTTCTTGTTGAGTAGGATCAATGAGCATTAGAGATGCTCCACTTCCTAGACTTTCGGCCAGGGCCACCATTGCGCCACCATGTAGTAAACCTGCTGGTTGATGTACGCGTTCGTTTACAGGCATCGTTGCCACTAAAAACTCAGGTCCTGCATCTATATATTCAATTTGCAATGTCTCCATTAAAGTGTGCTTACACACTTTAGCATACATGGCTAATACCTCTTCTTTATTAAAGTCCTTTCTTCTTTTCACATGCATAATATAACTAATTTTAGGCGTCTTAAAAGTAAGCCAAAAAAGATGCACTTCCCTTAAAAATATTATAATTCTTTCTTTTTTGAAAGTGCTACTGTATTTCTTCTGTCTCAAGGCTCCCGTGTATCCTATTTTTTTAGTATTTTTAAGCCCTTCAAATAAAGAACCAATTTTATTGTAAGGAGACTAAAATGGAAGACATCCAAAAAGAAGTTCACAAAGCTTTCGAAGTAATTAAGAATGGCGGTATCATTTTGTATCCCACAGACACCATTTGGGGGATTGGCTGTGATGCAACAAATTCAGAAGCCATCAAAAAGATATATCAATTAAAACAACGTGCGGAGAGCAAGAGCATGATCGTCTTGGTTAATGGCGATCGCCTTTTACATCGCGTATTTAACAATATACCCGAGGTAGCGTGGGAGATTCTCGAATTTAGCGATAAACCGACCACCTTAATCTTAGACAACCCCAAAATGGTTGCCCCCGAAATTATCGCCTCTGATAATTCACTGGGTATGCGCATTGTCAAAGATCCATTTTGTTATAATTTGATTGAGCGCATGAAGGTTCCTTTAGTTTCCACATCGGCAAACCTAAGTGGATATCCTTCGCCTCAGAACTTTATGGACATCGATTTACGCATTCTTGAAGGCGTTGATTATGTGGTAAACCTCAGACAAGAGGAAACCAAACCAATCAAACCTTCCACTATCATTAAATTAAAAGAAAACGCACAGGTAACAATTATACGCAAATAAGCTGTGCCATTTGACATTATGACCCAAGAACATCCAACCTATAAAGAAGCACTACAACATCCCATTTTTGAGATTATTACCCAAGCGGCAGCAAACCTAGAGGTAGACGCTTATGTAATTGGCGGTTTTGTACGCGATTTTTTACTGCAAAGAGATTCAAAGAAAGACATTGACATTGTGGCTGTGGGCAGCGGCATTGCCTTAGCTTTAGAAGTATCAAATTTATTGCCAAATCATCCTAAAGTACAGGTTTTCAAAAACTATGGTACGGCTATGTTGCGCTATGATGACATTGACATTGAATTTGTGGGTGCCCGAAAAGAGTCGTATCACTTTGACAGTCGCAAGCCTGTAGTAGAAGATGGTACCTTAGAAGACGATCAAAACCGAAGAGATTTCACCATTAATGCCTTGGCCCTTTCGCTAAGTAAAGCTACCTATGGACAACTCATTGACCCGTTTAACGGCAGTGAGGATCTACAAAACAAAATCATTCGCACTCCATTAGATCCAGATATTACCTATTCTGACGATCCATTGCGCATGATGCGTGCCATTCGATTTGCTACGCAACTCAACTTTGTCATAGAAGAAGATTCGCTAGCCTCAATTAAACGCAATTGTGAGCGCCTTCAAATTATTTCAGGGGAACGCATTGTGGATGAATTAAACAAAATACTACAAGCGGAAGTTCCGTCAAAAGGCTTTTTATTGCTATATCAAACGGGATTACTCCACTTAATTCTACCTGAGTTGATTGCCCTAAATCAAGTAGAAGAAATAGAAGGACATACGCACAAAAACAATTTCTATCACACCCTTGAGGTAGTTGATAATATTGCGCGCAATACAGACGATGTATGGTTGCGTTGGGCCGCTTTATTACACGATATTGGCAAAGCACCAACCAAGCGTTTTTCTAAAAAACAAGGCTGGACATTTCACGGGCATGAATTTTTGGGAGGCAAGATGGTAAAAAATATCTTTACTCGTTTGCACATGCCTTTAAATCAGAAGATGAAATTTGTGCAAAAAATGGTGATGATGAGTTCACGTCCCATTGTTTTGTCTCAAAAAGAAGTCACTGATTCGGCTGTACGCCGTTTGGTATTTGATGCAGGAGAACACGTAGAGGACTTGATGACTTTGTGTGAGGCAGATATTACAACAAAGAATCCGAATAAATTTAAGAAATACCACAACAACTTTCAAATGGTACGCCAAAAGATAGTAGAAGTGGAAGAAAGAGATCACGTGCGCAACTTCCAACCACCTATTACAGGAGAAGAAATCATGGAGTTGTTCAACCTACAACCTTGTAGAGAGATTGGCACGTTGAAAGAGGCAATCAAAGAAGCTATTCTAGAGGGGGTTATCCCGAATGAATACCAGGCTGCCTACGACTTTATGCTTGAAAAGGCAACTAAAATGGGACTAACAATTGTAAATAAATAATACTATGAAAAGCTCTTTTTTACCTTTAGCAAAACTATCCCTGGTATTGGTATACCTGGTGATTTTTGCAGGGGCGGCAGTTCGAATGACAGGTTCCGGAATGGGATGTCCTGATTGGCCGAAGTGTTTTGGTTACTATATTCCTCCAACCGACGAGGAAGTACTAACTTGGCAGCCCGACCGAGAATACAAAAAGGGACAAATGATTATTCACGATGAAGCGCTTTGGAAAGCCAAAGAAACCTTCACCACCCCATCAACGTATGACGAAGCACATTGGGAGAAGTACACCAAACACGACTACGCTAAATTTAACCCTAAACACACCTGGACAGAGTACATCAACCGACTTTGTGGTGCCGTGGCAGGAATAGGGTGTTTAGCCTTAGCCATTGCATCCTTTGGTTATTGGAAAACCAGAAAGAAATTAGTCTTCGCTTCTTGGCTTGTAGTATTCCTTATGGGATTCCAAGCGTGGTTGGGGGCAACTGTGGTTTATTCGGTATTAAACCCACTTAAAATCACGGTACACATGGTTATGGCTTTGGTTATTGTCGCCTTGTTGATTAACATCATCAAAGTGGCGAAAAACAAAACCGAAATAAAAAAATACAATGCAACTTTCCGCGCTCTAACAGCCATTACCTTATTGTTAACTTTGGTTCAGGTAGTATTGGGAACACAGGTTCGCGAATTTGTAGATGAACAAGTAAAAGCAGGAATTACCAATGAATACCTTTGGTTAAACACACCTACCTTAGACTTCTACATTCACCGTAGTTTCTCTATACTGGTATTCGTACTCAACTTCTATTTGTTTTTCTTGAATAACAAATTGAATCTAGGTTTCTCTAAAGTAAAATGGGTTGCTATTCTTTTAGTTTTAGAGATTCTAACGGGTATATTAATGCAGTATGCACATTTCCCATTTGGCACACAAGCCGCTCACTTAGTGATTGCCTCTATCCTTTTTGGAGTACAGTATTATTTATTCTTAGAAGCTAGAAAATGCTACTATAGCGGAAAAAGTTCACTTGATTAGCATTTCAAACAATATAAAGTAAAAAAAGGCGTTTTTTAAGTAAATTACAAAAACGCTTTTTTTATGCCTATTTACAACCTTTATTACTAAAACAAAGCTAATATTCCCTTAAATCATTTGGAAGTTAGGTTAAAAAGCTTGTAAATTTGGCAGATTAATAAAAGTTTCTTCTGTATTGTATTGCATCTTACCAAGGCATTTGTACAACAATAAACTTTTAACCCCAATGCTATGACAACAAAAAAAATTGGTATTACATTTAGCTCATTTGACTTGCTACATGCAGGCCATATCAAGATGCTAGAAGAGGCAAAACGCCAATGTGATTATTTAATCGTAGGATTACAGACTGATCCTACCATTGACCGACCAGAAAAGAACAAACCTACTCAAACTGTAGTAGAGCGTTATATCCAACTGAAAGGTTGTAAATTTGTAGATGAGATTGTTCCGTATACCACTGAACAAGACTTAGAAGATATCCTACGCGCTTTCCATATTCATGTGAGAATTTTAGGAGATGAATATGCGGAGAAAAACTTCACCGGCAGAAAATACTGTGAAGAAAAGGGAATCGAATTGTATTTCAATTCTAGAGATCACCGTTTTTCTAGCAGTTCGTTGCGCAAAGAAGTAGCAGAAAAAGAAAATGGCAAAGTAATCGCCATGTAAGAAAAACGATAGTATACGGTTACAGCTCTACGCTTACCGATGAATATCAAATAAAAAGAAACCATTCCTACAGAGGGATGGTTTTTTGCATTTAGGTCATTGTATGATCATTAATTATCAACTAAGAAAGAAGAATCAAATACAATTAGACTATTCACAAAAAAACCCGCTCTAGGAAAGTAAGCCAGAGCAGGTGTGATAAATACGGTACAAGATCATTCGATATATCTTATTTTATAAGATCATCATAGTAAGGATCGGTAATAACAATTTAAGAATCTCCAATTTTGTTCAAATACCTCGAATTTTCCTTTTTCCTTATTTACCTAGGTGTAAACAAAAACAAATTTTATTTTGAAGGCCTTACCACATAATAGAGCACACTTTTCTTAAAGAATAAGAAGCGTTTTACTGTGCGTTCCTCTCTTTTGATGATGTAATCCTCTTGGATTAGGCGATAATGTAAGCCTTTGGGCAGTGTTGACAAAGTAACATAATTCTGTCCCTGCTTTTTCTCTTTTTCTAGTAAGAGTAAAAACTGATCAAAATCATCAGAACATTCTGACAATTTCAATTGTTCAAATGCTGATTCTAACATTTTATTAATATTTTCGTTTTAGTAAGATGTTGTAAATATATCAAATAAAACGATAAAATCAATGTTTTTCTCAAGAAAATAAGGTGATTTGTAATAAATTCACAAAAAAACCAACAAAATACCACTTTAACAAAAAACTAACAATATTTCATTACAATTCCACTTGTATTTTGATTTATCTAAGCCTTTTGTGATCATTTTTTATCTTTTATTAATCATACGCCCTATACCTTATTTAGGATAACCATTCCTAAGTAGAAAATAATGCATAATGTATAAATTAAAAAACACCATTCACTATTTTCTACTCCTTCCCCATTCCTCATTCATGACTTACCTCAAAATAATACTCCGTCTTTTTAAAAAAGAAGAAGTGTCTACTCGTTTTCTCTATGCGCTTAATCGTATAATTTTCTTGTATCAAGCGATAGTGTAAGGCTACTGGAATCGACGATAATAAGAGGTAGTTTTTTCCTAGCTGTTTCTCTTTTTCCAACAAAACTAAAAACTCCTCATACCAATCGTCCTGTTTCAATGATTCCAAATGTAAAACAATTGAATCTATCATTTTTTTTAGTTTTATATCGTTAAATACATTGCAAATATATCAACAATTGCATAAAAAACAAATAATATTATTATAAACAAAGCAAAAACAATCAATTATCAATCAATAAAAGCAAAAATATTCACGTTTTATTATTAAAAAATTATCCTTTTTAAAACAATTACAACTCAATTTATAAAAAAACACAGAAAAACTGCCTTTTCATTAAACAAAACATAAAAAAACAAAGCGCAATTCACTCAAAAACAATCACTTACATCTCATAACACGATATAAGCACACGCTTCTTCCTCTTTATTCACCTCTTGTCCTAAATTTGTTTTGTATTCTGCACAAGTTGTAGATAATTTGAACACTCTGAGGCAACGAAGGGTCGCATCTCGCGCTCACATCATACTGCGGAGTAACAGGCGTTGAGTAACAGATGCGACCTATCTCACCGAGTTTATATTTGTTTTTGTATTCGATGAATCTACGCTGCGCTACGATTTCTCCTACGTCGAGGTGACATGACGAGCGTGAATGACGAGCGTGAATGACGGGTGTTGAACACACACAGTACCCACACACAGTACCCACACACAGTACCCACACACAGTACCCACACACAGTATGTCACCCTGAGGCAACGAAGGGTCGCATCCCGCGCTCACAGCATACTGTGGAGTAACAGATGCGACCTATCTCACCGAGTTTATATTTATCTCATTAGGTTTATGTTTTGGTATTCGATGAATATATCTCACCTATTTTATATTTTGTTTTGGAGTTCGATGAATCTCCACTGCGTTACGATTTTCACTACGTTTCGATTTTATTTTGGAGTTCGATGAATCTACGCTGCGCTACGATTTCTCCTACGTCGAGGTGACATGACGAGCGTGAATGACGAGCAAGAGTAACAGGCGTTGAGTAACAGATGCGATTTCTCCTTCGTCGAAATGACATGACGGGCGTTGAGCATACTCAATACCCACACACAGTATGTCACCCTGAGGCAACGAAGGGTCGCATCCCGCGCTCACAGCATACTGCAGAGTAATTTGGTTAAAGAGGATTAAGGATTTTATTGTTTATAATTGATTTTCGGTGTCCATCCCGGAAACTCTTCCACTAACGGATCCACACTCAACCACCTCTACTTCTTCTTTTGCTCGCGCGAACTCAACCTTGAATTTAAAAAACCAACTGTTTCGATAAAAGTAAGATTTTATTTAGTTGAAAGCGACTTATTCAAGAAAATTACAAGCTATTTTATAAAAGAAAACCCGCTAATCGAAAGACTAACGGGTTGTGTATTCTATAATTTAGGCGCACGGATTGCAACCTTAAATCCGCGCGATCGGGTTTTAGATCTTATTTAACTTCTAAATTTATTTCAGTAAAAATCTTCTGTGCTCTTTTTATAGTATCATTAGCATTTCGTTTATTCAACAAATAACAATAACCTAAAATTTTAATTTCTCCTATCTCATCCACCTGAAACTTCATTTTAGCAGTATTATTAACAATAGGAAAACTGTCTATTACGTAATTAGAACTATCACAATAGTCTTTCAAAGACTTAGGCTTAAATATATAGAATTCATTACTAATTCTTTTAAACATTATTGTATCGTATACAAACTCTAATTTAATATCTACGGTATCATTAACTCTAATATCCTTCTTAAATTTAAGATCATAGGTATACCCTTCAAATTTATTTAAAGAATCGTTCTGAAATTTTTTTACTGTGTTAATTACATATTCCCCACAAAAAGAAACAAAATTAATAACACTATCAGCCTTAATCTTTTGATTTGAATATACTTTTTCATAGTACCAATCTCCAACTTTATTGTCTCTATAAGACCATCCTCTCGATCTAATTGTATAATCTTTCATTTTTTTTGTACCAATGACATACACTGAATCTTTATACTTACTTAAATAAAATAATTCAACATATGGATATAAAGAGTCCCTATCAAAATTAAACCTTTCAATAGCTGTAAATTTATATTTGCTATCGATATCTTCAATTTTTGTTATTATCGTTTTATTGTCACACTGTATAAAAACAAATGATATAACTATAATAAAAATACTATTCTTTTTTTTAAAAATCATTTTGAACTTACGTTATAATAATATGCTTTTCTAATAGAGTCTCTTAAATTATGTCCTTTTTGACTTTGATAGTCATCAAACAGTCTATCTTGCTCTGGTGTTAACTCTATTGTCTATGATCGAGAATAACCGTTAGCGCGGATTTAACTTCGTTCAGTTCGGCTAAAGCCTCGAGTGCAATCCGTGCCTTTTTACACCTCAACCTCATACAAACTATCTCCTACCTATACTCACACACTAACCCCAAAGCTTCAGCCGAACGGCTTGAAGTTAAGTACTTCTTATTGGGGTTTGTAGCTATTTAATCAAAAAAAAATCTATACAGCATTACTATTCCCATAAGAAGAAATATCATACCACCAATATATCCACGTATTTCCATTGACTTATCCCAAAAGTTAGACTCTTCATTTTTTTTTCTAAATAAATAAGCCAAATACAAACTACCTCCTAAAATACATAGGATAGAATAAACTAATTCCATTATTTTCTTTTTTTAACTTCGTTCTCAATTATTTTAAACTTTAAAGAAGCTCCTTGTTTAAGAATTTCTTTCCCTAAATCATTTTTAGGACCTGGAATAACCTTATTCATCCCTGCATTAAGCAGTTCATCTCCAGTTGTAAATGCTACGCTCTAACCTACTTCTCCATAATTATGATCAACAATATTCACTATCGCTTCCATACCAGCTCCAACTCCTAACATAGCACCTCCTATACTAAATATTGCCACACCAATACCAGCACCGACTCCTGTTATAGTCATCCCATATCCACTCAAAGCAATAACATCTCCTGCATCTTGTAATCCTTGTGGTAAATTGTATTTAAGCGCATTTATTACAGCGCCATCTACTACACTTGGGTCAAATCCTCCACTTCCTGTTCGCTTGATTGTGGATGTCAGAGTATTAATAACTCTACTTGTATCAAAAATCCCTTCTGTAGAATTACTTCTTAATGCTTCAGCATGTTTAGCATCTAATCTTCCTCCCCAATTAACTGGCTTATTATTTAAATTGGGTTTTAAACCTCCTTTTAAGGTATATGCTTTGTTATCATTTTTTCCATCTGTACCTAAGTATGTTTTTCCATCACTTCCAAAATAATGTCCGTCTCCTTTTTCCGCACTCATCCCCGTTGGATCAATCAAATTAACAGGATTATTGTGTACATAATGATACGGATTCCATCCTGGGAACTCTTCCGCCAACGAATCCCCATTCAACCAAATCTACTCCTTCTTTTGCTCGTGCGAACTCAACCTTGCATTTACTCAACCATCTGTTTCGATAAAAGTAAGATTTTATTTAGTTGAAAGCGACTTATTCAAGAAAATTACAAGCTATTTTATAAAAGAAAACCCGCTAATAGAAAGCGGGTTTTCTTTTATAATTAGGCGCACGGATTGCACCCGAGGCTTTAGCCGAATTGAACGAAGTTAAATCCGCGCGATCGGGTTTTGTATTCTATAATTCATTCGCACGGACTGCACCCAAGGCTTTAGTCGAATTGAACGACGTTAAATCCGAGCGATTGGGGGTTGTACTAATTGTTTTATTTGGGATGTTTAAAATCTCTAAAAGAAACACCATTAATCAAAGGATTACCACACTGCCATTCCATAAAATAAATAGTATCTTTTTTTCGTATCTCTACAATTAAAGAATCTTTTTTCTTAACAAGCGTATCTCCCTTATCCCAATAATATGTAAACCCATCGTGCCACCTGTAGTTATACACTTTAATTAAAGTATCTCTTTGTGTATTCAAATCCTTTCCAACTAGATCATAATACCATGTTCCATCACCTGACCATTTTTCTGGTTTCTTATTCAAGACAAGATAGTAATCTTCTGCTAAAGTTATTGGAGTGACTTTAGCACAAAATTTACTATCTAAATAAGCACAAGAAGACAACACAATACTAACCACTAAACTTATATATATTCGATTCATAAATTAGGGTTTAATTGATTTTACATAATTTTTAAAATTACTTATCACTTCAGATAAATAATGCATATGTTCTTGATTGTCCCATTCGAACTCCTCTATCAGGTCTCGAATATCCAACTGTATAACCATATCCCTCCATTAACATCTTAACCGATCCCTTTTATTCCTTTAAACACTGTTGCATTCGGGTCAATATTTTCATAGAAATCCATAGTCACAGTAAATGATAGTAAATAACTAGTAACACCTCCTGTATTGAATCCTGCAGCTCCAGACTAAGAAAGAAGCACATCAAAATTATGATACTTATCCCAAATCATACTAAAGATAACGCTTTAAAGTTCCAATCAAATTTTTATTATACTGAATTTTCTCTTTCAAAAAATTGACTTTGTTTTTTTACTATTGCCAAACGCTAACGGCAAACTGTTAACTAAAATACAAAACCCCAACGATCCGTTTTGGAAAGCTGGGGGTATCTTTTATATAAAAATATTTAAATCAATCGGGGATAAAAACATTTGGCAAATCAATATAATCAATGCTATTAACATTAATATTATGTTGATAAACTTCAAATAACTCTGTAAAAAGCAAAGATTTATAGAGACAAATTATCTTATTATCTTCATAAAATTTAAAAAAATCAAAAAAATATTGTTCTCTCATTTCATTCTTTAAATCCTTTCCTAATACAATTATTTCGTTCTTATTTTTTACAATCATTAAAAAAATTTGACTATGCTCTTTAGATGTCCCAAACTTAAAAACCTTAAACTGTTCAATACAATTAAAATCAACTTCATCAGCCCAAAATAAAATGACATTTTTATTATCTTTATTCTCCTTTAAAAATCTAACATCAAAATCGTTAAGTTCTCTTTGTTCATATAAAAATTGAATCATTCTATTCTTTAAACTTACATCTATATTTTGACTATAAATATTCAACGAAAGTAAAAACAACGCATTTACTATATATATTCTTTTTAAAATCATTCTTATTTTATTTTTGGTTATTCTTATTCTCCTTTAATTGTTGAAAGGTTTCTTGTGATACCTTATTGGGTTGTACTTCAGGATCTGATACTTTCCCCTGTAACTTATTAAGATGTGATGATGAATTAGAATCAAATAAATGTTCTATTTCATGTCCATAAGTAGTTGATAAATTTTCATAAACCGAAAATTCCGAAGGAAAAAAAGTCTCTTCACCATAATTAAATTTAACAAAACTACCGTATTCATTTTCTAAAATATCTTCATATGCCTTCGGATAAAGATCTATTCTTCCTGAAGTTACTTTTGTCGGATTATCTATGTCATCAACAGAAAGAGGGGTTGCAAAACCAAAAGTGCTTTTCCCAAAAATACCTGACTCTCCTTCTTTCCTACCTTTATGTATAAAAGTATCCACTTTAACATCAGGACTTAAAAGTGCTTTATCAAGTTGTGACTTACCTTTTACAGTTTGTAACATCGTATTACCAAGTTTAATATATTCCGTAGGAGTATTTGATGACCATACTGCTACTCCTTTGGCATTTACAGTATAACTAATAGCATTTCCATCAGTACCAGGAACCCATTCTGCTGCCATCCCCGTAGGATCCACCAAATTAATCGGATTATTGTGCACATAATGGTACGGATTCCATCCTGGAAAATCTTCCGCCAAAGGGTCCACACTCAACCACATCTACTCCTTCTTTTGCTCACGCGAACTCAACCTTGGGTTTACAAGACCAACTTTTTCGATAAAAATAGGATTTTATTTGATTGAAAAGATCTTCTAAAGAAAAGTACAAGCTATTTTATAAAACAAAACCCGCTAAATCGAAAGACTAACGGGTTTTATATTCTATAATTTAGGCGCACGGATTGCACCCGAGGCTTTAGCCGAATTGAACGAGGTTAAGTCCGCAAGATCGGAAATTAATTAAATTATAAAACAGCTACTTATTAGAAAGCAACTTACTTATTTCATAAATCAATACAGCTAAACCAAATAACAATACAACTATTGCACTTAAAAAAGAGCCCAAAGATGTTGCCCATAACATATCCTTCTCTTTTAACCTATAGAATTTATTTCGAACAATTGGTATTATCCCCGCTATTATAAAAACAACTCCAATTAATAAAAATTTATAATTTATCATACATTAGTTTATTTCTTACGCGAACTCTTCATCTCGCTTTCAATGATTTTTGTTTTAATACCAATACTTCCTTCAATAACTGATTCTGTTACTTTATTTGCTCCTGATTTAACGAAATTATCGCCTGCAACTTTTCTACTTGCGTTAACTCCTGCTTTCCCTAAATAACTACTTGCTCTATTTAGAGCAACTTTAGAAGCTCCCTCCGTAATTGTACTTTCATTAAATCCTTGAGTAGCAAAAGAATTACCAAGCTCTCCAATTAAAGTTCCATTGCCTATATAAGATCCTACTGCCACTATTTCTGGTTGCAATGTTACGAGTCCAAGTAACGTTATAAAATCTCCAAAAGCACCTCCAAGCTCTAAAAGTTGTTCCCTTCCTGTTTTATTTTTACTAAAAAAAGTATTATCAGTAGTTCTATAAGTTTCATTATTATGCAAGTCAACTACATTTCCATCAGCTGTTGATATATATCCATCATCTCTCATATGATGCATTCCTGATTCATCACTATAATGAAAACTTTCCATTACAGATGAAACATCATTATATCCTTTACCAACAGCATCTTGTACCGTTTTTACATCATTATCATAAGTAAAGTGTTTTGTTCCATCTGTTGAAGTCCATTCTACCCAATCATCCTTCCCTTCTGGAACCATCCCTGTAGGATCCGTAAAGTTAATAGGATTATTAAAAGTATACGCATAAGGGTTCCAATTTGGCATTTTTTCTGCCAACGAGTCCACACTCAACCACCTCTACTCCTTCTTTTGCTCACGCGGTGCAACCTTGGATTTACAAGATTAACTGTTTCGATAAAAATAAGATTTTATTTGATTGAAAAAATCTTCTAAAGAAAAGTACAAGCTATTTTATAAAACAAAACCCGCTAAATCGAAAGACTAACGGATTTTGTATTCTACAATTTAGGCGCACGGATTGCACCCGAGGCTTTAGCCGAACTGCTTGAAGTTAAGTCCTCGCGATCGGGATGTTTATTTTAACGATATTTACTCAATAACCACGACTTCTTTTGTAATTTCTTCAAATATTCTATCATAATGAATCGAATCACGTTTCCCTTCCTTATAAAAATTATACATTATTTGATCTTCAATTAATACTAAAAATAAATATCTACCCTTTTCCTTAAATCTAACATTCCCTAAAATAAACTCTTTATTAGGTATATAAATAGAGTCTTTTATTACGAAATCACTATTGTTATTTTTGACACCAACTTTTATGGGTTTATAATAAAACATGGTTAATATTCTAAATTTAATACTATCCTGAACCATTGGATCTACAATGGTATCAAATGGGCTATCAAAATTAAAAACAGCATCATAAGGTTGGTTTACTCTTAACGTATCAGGCAATTCTAACGTATAACTAATATTACCACGTATTGATTCAGAAAGAGTTTCTGTTAATTGCATTCCTTTATATTCTTCAAATTTGTCCTTTTTCTCTTGTTTTCTTTCACAAGAAGACAATAATGTCATCATAAAAATTAAACTTACTATTCTCATTCTAAATTATATCTATTATTCCATGTTTTTGCTTTCCCTGCTTCTATCAAAGAATCATTTCTTTTATGTCTACCCCAATCTGTACGTTGTATTCTACTCTCTGGTAAAAAAGTATCTTTCTGTACTTCAATAAGGTAAAAAGGCATAGGAGGTAAATTTGTATAAGGTTTATTAGGATTTTCTACCTTAAAACCATCAAATGTATGCTTTCTAACTTTATCGCCACCAAACCAACTTTCTAAGGCATCTCCTGCAGCGCCACCTACAGAAATAGCCCCCATAATATCTTGGACACCATCCATAAATTTAGCTATCATCTTAAATACAGATAAAACCCCCCCGCCTGCACCATTCATAAACCCAGCATCATTAGCATCAATTGTTTGATTATTCATTATACTTCTCTAACTAAAACCTCCACTTTCAGTTCCTATTCCATATATCTTCATAAAACCAAATAAATCATTCTTTCCATGATTTTTAAAATGATTATACCCCGATTTCTCTTTATTCTTCTCCCAATCCGAAGCCAATTTATCTGCTCCTTTTTGTACACTAATAACAATATCATCTAATATTGTTCCCATCTCGGATAATGCACTGTTTACAATATTGCCCAGTTGTGGCTGTTTCACAGGATCTCCTTCTCCTGGATTTTGTGCACTCATCCCCGTTGGATCCACCAAATTAATCGGGTTATTGTGTACATAATGGTACGGATTCCATCCCGGAAACTCTTCCGCTAACGGATCCACACTCAACCACATCTACTCCTTCTTTTGCTCGTGCGAACTCAACCTTGATTTTCAATGACCAACTTTTTCGATAAAAGTAAGATTTTATTTAGTTGAAAGCGACTTATTCAAGAAAAGTACAAGCTATTTTATCAACGAAACCCGCTAATCGAAAGACTAACGGGTTTTCGTTTTTATTGATGCGCACGGACTACAAGTCCGCTCAATCGGGTTATTTTATTGCTGCTTTAAAATGTTCTTTTAGATAAAAAACAAATTTATTTTAATTTAAAGCTCATTAAAACATTATTCATTTCTTCATAATAATCATTATAAAATTTACTTTCACTTGAAAATGTTAACAGATACATTTTATTCCCCTTAATAAGATAATGTTGAATAAATTTTAGATCTAAATTATTTTGCTTCATTGAAAAAACAATTCTTAAGCAATTTATCGTATTAATATTAATAATTTCGCTTTTCTCAACTTCTGCAAAACCTTCTATTTTACTCACTGTTTGATTCGCAAATTCAACAAATTCAACCTCATTTACTTCTTGTGTAACAAGGTTAATATTTTCTATAAAAACATCATCAGGACTTGTTGGTGTTGATTTTAAAATAAAAACTGCCCCTTCTTCATTACCATCATTAAATACTAATTTTTCAGGATATATGATTGAAAATTCATTAGTTTCAAACTTATTAGTTTCAATATGGTGACTGCAGCTCAAAAAAAGAAAAAGAGCCACTAAGTTAAATCGTATCTTCATAATTAATTATTGTTGCTATTTGAAATAGCAATACCAAAATATATATAATATAATCAGTCCAAATTTTAAACCATTTTAATACTAACTCACTTTTTTCTCTATTATGAAATATAACTGTAATCCATATTGAAATCTCTTTACCAAAATGAAAAACAAATAATCCAGCAGTAAAAAAAATTAAAATTAAAAAAACTTTATCTGATAGTAAAAAATCTGAAAATCTCAGTAAATGAATCATTACAATTATAAGGAGAAAAATGACACATACACTTTTCACTACTATATTTAATTTGATTTTTCGTACTAAAAAATTAAATACCAAAAAATCCAAAAGAATAAAAAATAAAATATAAAATACCTTCATCATATAATTTTTTTGATTTAGTGTTAAAAAACTCTTGCTTTGTATTAGTTAATATAAATCCTACTTTCAGACCTACTCCAAGCCCAATATTTGCAGTACCTGCAACTTCACCTTCATTAGTATTCGAATCATACAGCATTTCTGCCCTACCACCAATGTGTGCACTGCCTGCAGATCCCCCTATCATAACTCCAATCGTTAATCCTAATATACTTACACTAGGAGCTATTTCTCCTTCTGCAACATAAGCTCCTGCATTGGCTCCCAATTCCCCTCCGTACTTACCATTACTTCCTGTATACAATCCAGCATCTGCTGAAGCCCTGGCAGATAACACACTACCCTTAAGATCAAGTGATAAATTCGTATCAGTTGTACCAGCTCTGATTCCAGTCTTTGCTTCGATATCATGAATACCTATATTTCCATGATACCCTCCTAATTCAGTATAATTCTCGTAACCTAAACTAAAACCAGAAATACCTCCATAAACCTCACCTAGATTCCCTCCTGCTCTTCCATAAATATTATATCCACTTAAACGACTTCCCTTGTCTGATGACTCTGAATGAAGAGGTTTTGCATATCCTGAAAAAGTTGGTCTTGTCGCATTTATTGTTATTTCAGGTAAAGTTGTATTAGGTAAAGTAGGCTCCCCTTCTCCCGGATTTTCCGCACTCATCCCCGTTGGATCCACCAAATTAATCGGGTTATTGTGTACATAATGGTACGGATTCCATGCTGGGAATTGTTCCGCCAACGAATCCCCATTCAGCCACATCTACTCCTTCTTTTGCTCGTGCGAACTCAACCTTGATTTTCAAAGATCAACTGTTTCGATAAAAGTAAGATTTTATTTAGTTGAAAGCGACTTATTCAAGAAAAGTACAAGCTATTTTATAAAAGAAAACCCGCTAATCGAAAGACTAACGGGTTTTGTATTCTATAATTTATGCACACGGACTGCACCCGAGGCTTTAGCTGAATTGCTTGAAGTTAAGTCCGCACGATCGAGGGTTTAGTCTATACATTTACTTCACATCTAAATCAAATTTAAAAAAAACAGGCTTCAAATCTACCATCTGATTTGCATTAGATTGCTTCTTAGGTAACAAAATATAAAATCCATTTATTGAATGTATGCCTTTATATTTCGGAGTAATTTCAAAAGAATAATAATCCTTCCCAAATGAAGGTAAACTGTCTTTTTTTAATTCTTTAAAATAACAGTAATCAGCATTACTAATTGATTCCCTAAAAAAATACAGGGCTATATTTCTTTCATACAAATTCTTATCATAATTCACTTTTATTTCAACATCTATAGGCTTATTTTCCTTCAAATTAAGTGTATCATAATGCAATTCATACCAATATCCTTTTTCGTATTGCGGCTTACCTTCAACAAAATACTGTATCGTATTGATATGATGTATTCCTCCACAATAATTAACATAATTATAAATACTATCAAGTTGCTTTTTATTCTCAAAAAACCAATTACCTATTCGGATAAATTTATATGCCCATCCTCTACTTACTTCACCTTTAGAATTTTTGATTATAGTATACACAGAATCTGATTTTGAATCTAAGAAATATCTTTTCAATAGTATATCTTCTTTAAATACAACCTCTGGCTTTTTGAACGTATAATTATCATCAATCTCTTTATATCCTGTAATATTTTCATTATCACATGCACAAATCGACAAAACTAATCCGATTATCCAATATTTAATATTATTTTTTTTCATTACTTTTAATCACATAGCCATTAAAATCTAAAACATTCTTTTTTATTGAATCTCTAAACTTACCATTATCTACATTATTATTAATATCTAAATTAATAAGCTGTTGATGATTTACTGGGAATTGAACTGTATCATTAAATCCCTTAAACAACACAACATTATATTTACTTCCTAAATTCTCCCCTGCACCAACCCCCGCGGATAAACTACTACTGTATCTTTGTGTTAAATCTCCAAAAAACCTTATTTTGGCAGAAAAATTTATAAGATTGACACCTCCACCGCCAGGTGCTAATATCGAATCCCAACTACCATAAATCTCTCCATCTACTCCTTTTTTAGAACCAATTCCTGTTGTTTCGGATCTTTGACTTCCCCATAACATAGAACCGCTTCTTCTTCTACTAAACCAATTACCCCAAGAAGAACCTAATGAACTACTACTAACTGTCATTAAACTTCCCTTCAAAACTTCAGTTGTTCCTTGTGATGAATGACTATAATAACTTGTCCCCTCTTTTCGATTATCTATTGACCATGTTCCATCACTTGATTGATTAATTTTATTATCTCTAAACCAACCCGTTTTTATATTATTTTCCTTTGCCCATGACTTAGCTTCACTTTTAGATTCAAACATTCCAGTAGGATCAGTCATATTAATCGGGTTATTATGTACATAATGGTACGGATTCCATCCTGGGAACTCTTCCGCCAACGGGTCCACACTCATCTATATCTATTCCCTTTTTTCTTTGTGCGAACTCAACCTTGGTTTTACAAGACCAACTGTCCATATAAAAATAAGGTTTTATTTGGTTGAAAAAGAACGACTAAAAAATTATAAACTATTTTATAAAATAAAACCCGTTAATCCAAAAGACTAACGGGCTTTATTATTTATTTAGAGGCAAGGATTGCGTCTGAGGCTTTAGCCGAAAGGTCTTGAAGATAATTCAACGCAATCGGGTTGTTCATTTCTATTTTAAAAAGCTACGCTCCAATAAATAACACATCGATGTTTTTGGCTTACAGCTACACCTTTAGAATAGCCATTTTTCCATCCATCTGGCATTTGTCTATTAGGTATTAAATCATACTTACCAAAATAATTTCCTGACTTAGCTTCTAACACATAGATATTAAATCCTGAAGGCAACATCGTTTCATTTTTTATTGAATTGGAATCCTCATTTTTATATTTAAAAAACTTTGGTATTGGTAATAAATCTTGATAACAGCTTCTGTTTACAGATATCGAATCAGGTAAAATTATTTTTTTAGGATATCCAAAAGTCTTATCAGTATCAAATCTATTTATAACCAATAAACAACTATCTTCAGATTTGTAATATTTCATTGCTTCATTTTTCAATCTATTTTCAATTGTTATTATTTCTTCTACTTCCATATCATATTCATACAAAAGCATACCGATAAATCCTCTTTCTGTATTTTCTGCACTAATAATTGTGTTTTTTGGAGTAGTAATCCTACTAGGAAAATGATCTATAAAATCCTTATCAAATTTTTTTAAATGATGATTCTTATACTTCAAATTGGTCTCATTTAACATTGATTGTTGCCCATTGCAACTTAACAAAACACTTATAATAAATATAACTAAATAAAAATTCCTCATTACTAATCTTCTTATTTTCCTATTAAATCAGAAAAGGCTTCAACAAAACCTTTTACAATATTCAAAGGCACATCTCTAGACATTCCTTTTTTATTAGATTCAAAAAATGGTTCCACATCTCTTGTTGGACTATATAATCGCATAGTATATCTATATTGCACTGTTTCCACCTTCATATATTGCATTACATCAGATGCAACCTCCGTAATTCCTTTTTTCTGATAAAACTGATCTAATTTAGCATATGTATATCCCACATCTTCTAACTTTTTAATGGATCCTACTTTATGAGAATAATTCTCACTTCCCATCCTTCCTCCAGAAGTTATCTGTTGCTCTTCCATAATAAAATCCCACCCTAAATAATAGTCATTATTTTTCATAAAATTTTCAGATTCACCATTCATTTTAATATTCTTATAATCTGATACTCTTCCTTTTAAACCAGGAGTTCCAATATCTCCAAACATATCATCTTTTCCAAGTCGAGTATAGTTGTTAATATCTCCTAATTCGTACTTTTCTAAAGTTTCGCTACTTAAAGTACTTAAATCACTAACTCCTCCAACTTTTATAACATTACCATTTTTGTTATTAACAAACCAATCATCTTTCCCTGTTGAGTCCTCTGCTGCCATCCCCGTAGGATCCACCAAATTAATCGGGTTATTATGTACATAATGGTACGGTGTCCATGCTGGGAACTGTTCTGCCAACGGATCCACACTCAAAAATATACTTGCTCCCGGATCATAATAACGTGCTCCGTAATAGTAATACCCTGTTTGTGCATCTAACTCCTTCGCATTGAACTTATACACATTCTCCAAAATGTTGTTGGTACTTTGTTCCACCATTACCTCTCCGAATGGTAAATACTCAATGTATTGTACAGGTTTTCCTAAAACGTCTGTAATATACGAAGTACTTCCCAAATGATCACCATGGTACCACCAAACAGGACCGTGTTGTTCTAACGGATTGGCTTCAATTGGCACTATTACAGGAGGTATATCCGTCCATGTATCACCAACTCCTGGAGACAATACCACAGGAGGAAAATTAGGTTCTTCGGTTTCAACCTCTTCTTCCTCGATTGGAGGAATGATCAAGTCACAAAAACGAATATAATAACCTGCATCTGCTTTAATCCAACCTCCTTCTCGCCCTGCGATGTCATCTATATTAAGAATACCTGGTAAGTCATAACATTCTTTACAATTTAAACATGTTAAGCAATTATAATATTTGATTAACTCTAAATAAATCCCTGGCTTCTTCTCTTTATCTTTATAATGTTCAATAAAATTAAGAAAACGATTGTAACAATCCAACTCTGAGCGATCTTGTTCTTTTACCAGTCCTAAATCAATTGGTTTTTTCGTAATAGGATCATAAGGAATTCCAGTTAATGGATCATAAATATACCCCGTATCTGGATCAATTACTAGGCCATCATCTGTTAACTTCACACAGCCTTTAGCATTGATTTGTTCCAATACACGACAATAGTCAATACTAACAACCGTTTCATATTCTCTACATGTATCCCAAAGATTTACTATTGGATGTTTACACGCTTTTAAAGTATACTTATTTTTCTCAATAATATCCAGTATTTGTTGTTTACAATACGCTTTCTCTGGAGTATTGTACAATGAATTTAACAAGAAATCCACTTGATTTTTACAAATCGTTGTAGAAGTCTTCGAAGGTATCAAAGGTCCTCCTGGAAAAGGAATCACCCCATCAGCAATTTCGCCAATACCACGCGTTGAATAACTTGATGTCGCATTCATTCGCGGAGTAGTTGGTCCATGTGGAGATACTTGCACATTATTATAATTTTCTCTTTCAAAGGCACCTATGTCTTGTGAATTTCCAATACGAGATGCTATGCGTTTAGAATTTGCATAATAATGTTTGGTGTAATTTCCTTTCGTATAAACCAAATGACCACTTGGATATAAAGTTTCTGCAGCACCATAAGATCCAAATAATGGAACTCCTCCATTAATACTCAAATTGCTACCTCCACCAATTCGCTTTCCAACTCGTTCTCCTTTACCATCATATAAATATGTGCTGCTAATACTCCCACCATCTTCGATAATGGAAACAATGTTGTTATTAGCATCCCATTTAAAATCTCTATCCTTATACTCTAATGCTTGTTTAATATTAGCAGTAGACGATATATTCAGAATATTTCCATTCGCATCGTATTTAAAATTTTGCGTAAAGGGTGTACTATAACCATCCTTACCTCCAATAGAAGTCAACTGCGGTTTATTTGCATCCCCATATTTATATTCCTTATACAACGAATTTTCTGTATAAAACGTCTGTTGTGTATTTCTGTCATAAACTTGATGTACCTGTTCTTTCAATGCGATAGAATGATCTTTATTGTACTTCATCGTTAAGGCATACTCGTGTTTTTCTAACAATCCGTCCCATTGTCCATTAGAAGATTCTAAGCGATTAAACATATCATAATTATAAACCCTAGCATAAGTTCCGCCAACATTTAATGTTCTATGTTGGCTAAAATTATTATATACACTCTTTACGTTGTTATTTCTATCGTAACCATATACATTGCGAGAAAAAATACTTTGAACATCTGTATCATCTGACTGGGGTGATGATAGTTGAGCTGCGCGTAAACGTTCTATTAAATCAAATTCCTGCTTCATTTCCACCTTATTTCCATATTTAATATAATAAGGTTGGTCAAAATAATTATACTTCACATGCGATAAATATTCAAAATCACTATCATTTATCACACTTATTAATTGCCCTACGCTATTGTAATTGTACACTACCTTTTCTTTATCAGGATACACCATTTCTAGTATACGTCCCCAAGAATCGTATTTGTATTTGGTTTTAAAATAATGTGGAACACCATGAATATCGATAAGTTTTTTCGTTTCCTCTACTACTTCTCCCAATTTTCCGTATTTAAACTCATGGCTACCTGTACGATCTTCCATTGCTTTCAGACGGCCTCCTGGTTCATAAGTAAACATTGCATTTATTTGTTCGCCATGAAGCTTAACTAAGCGATTGTATTCATATACGTATTCCGTCACTTGACCATTAGCATCTTCTTTATTCGTAATTTGTCCTAAACCATCGTATTTAAAGTGAGTTATACCAGAAGCTGAAGCATCTTTTTTAATCATTCTACCCAATAAATCATACTCGTATTTTGTATAGTGATTTGCGGCATTGGTTACGTAGTTTATTTGACCTAACGGATCATAAGCAAATTGAGTTGTCAGTGTTTGACCATTACCTACTTGGCTTTGCTTCGTTTTTTGTCCTAATTTATCAAAATAGCTAATGGTGGTATTACCTTCAGGTAAAATAACTTTTTGAGTCATTAAATTTCCAGTAAATCCATAAACATTCTCCGTCAAAGCATTAGATCCCGATACTACTTGTTTTAATATACGATCTTGATTGTCATAGGTCGTCATGATTTTTCGATCTTCTAAATCTGTAGTCGGATAATATCTAGTCAACATAACTTTAAATATTTCCTCCGGCGTTAGGTTTTCAAAGCCTAAATCTTCTAATGGCATAGGGTCACAATGCAATTCTTCTTCCGAAAGATAATTCGTTACCACACGACCAAATTCGTCATATATATTTTTACCAGAAACAGCAAAACGCAAGGCAGTTCTACCATTTTCACAAGCTTCATAGCTTTCTTCGTTTTCTAGTTGTTTTTTCACCTGAATCACGCGTCCCAATCCATCAGTTAACATACTTGTATGCAAAATATCACCATTGCCTAAATTATGTTTAGTAATAGCCGTACGGTTATTTAAGTATTCATTTTTAATTGTCCAATCTGCTTCGTACGGTCCTTTTACCTCTTTCAATCGATTAAAAGCATCGTATTTGTATTTCACTTTCTCTCCATAGGCATCTACTGTCAATACAGGCATACTAAAAGAATTGTAATATATTTCTGTAATATTTCCAAAAGAGTCTTTTATTTTCCCTGGTAAAATTTTAAGGTAATCCCCATGCGCTCCGTAGTTCATTACACCATAGTCATACACATAGCTCAATCCGCCTGGTAGTGTTTTCTTCGCTAAATTACCGAATAAATTATAATCATACTTTACCGTTATGAATTCAGTTGCATTTATATACTTCTTAATTTCATTATACCTAGTTCCACTAAAAATTACAGAGGCTTTGGTTAATCGCAATTGCTTATTCCCTGCAGTTAACGCAACTCTATGACTGATTGGCAAAGTCATAATCTCCGTGTTATATTCTATATCAACTGTTAATCCGCGATCAACATCCTGATATTTTTTCACATTTCCCATTTTATCATATACCACAAACTTTTGTTGCGTCTGATTCATAAGAGCCGTTGTACCTGTTTCGCTTTGATACACCCAATTTTTGTTTTGTATATTGGTAATCAATGGCAATACAGATAGTTTTTCAGTAAACACTCTTACCTCTGCATTCGAAGTAGATGTAGTATTGACATCTCCAGTTAATAAACGAGTGTCATAAAATTTATAGTCATACGTTGTTTCCTTAAGTAAACGCTGTCTTTTATCTAGTGTATAGGTTTTTTTCGGTAATCCTTTTTTGTAGATATACTGTTTTAGATCAGAGCTCGTTCCTGGCATATACAGTTCATTATCGCGCATTCCATCTAGTAGATATTCCGTAACATCCGTACGGAACGGTGTTCTACCATCTGCATGTAGAAGATGAGCTTTGGTTTTTCCAAACCCTAAGAAATTGCGCTCTTTACGATCTTTATACCCATTGAAATACTCATAGGCATATTGGGTTGTATTTTGCCCATCGCCCACAAAACCATCATATACAGACACTTTAGTCAACGCCCATTTTTTATAAGGCATTTTGTATGTTGATCCAATAGCTGAATTATCCAAAGGGTTTTTTATATCATAATCTAAACTTATCGTTGCTCCGGTAGACTGGGTTACTGTTTTCAACAAATTCGTGCGTTTAATACGCGATTTATATACGGTAATACTCTCATTCTTAGAAGAAGTTACATAATCGACATAACCATCACCATCAAAATCCATATAACGTCCCTCTTCACTAGAATAACTTCTACCACCTGCTGCTCCTACTGAGAAACAAAACTTAGGTCCTGTAAAAATAATCGGAATTGGAAAATACACACAAATGGTTACATTTCCATTTATACCCGCTTCAATTGACTTTTGAACTTGACTTCCTGGTGCATTCTGTGAAGAAGATTCAAATCCCATTCCTGTATTGATATAGTATTTGCCATTCACTATTTTCTCAGGCAAACCATCTCCATTCAAATCTATGTACGTTACCTGATCATTGGATATACTATGCGAAATACTCAAACCTGCAGAAATATCTAAGTTTGATTCATTTTTGAAACTACTACCTAATGCTCCGCCAATACTTCCTCCTTTAGTTTCCGTTTTCCCTTGTTGAAGTGGTAAATTGCGCCATAGGGAGCTTTGTCTAAAAACGCCTCCATAGTTTAACAATACAGAACCATCTGATTGTACAATATCAATCAGTCCATCCCCATTAATGTCTACATAAAAACGAGTCGTTGTATTATTTGTTGTAAACTTATTTCCTCCAATAGAACCACTGGCCTGATTCCCAAATTTTATATTTAAATTGGCCGCTCTATTTGATTTATCTCCTAATTTAGGACTACCAGTTATCCCGGCATTACCACCGCCTGCCATGGAACCAGATCCACTAATTGACGTTTTTATATTAAAATTAGTTTGTTCAATACGACTCGATAGTCCTCCTCTTTTTGCTGTAACCTGAATTTGTTCTCCAATAATATCAGGGAAACCATCTCCATTCACATCTAAAAACTCATTTAACAATTCACTAGACCCATCTGTATCTGCTCTACCCACTGTAAACCCTAAGAAACCTAAAGATTTATTTGTGGTATTATTCTTAAAATACGAATACTTATTAATTCCTGCAGCACCAAAATTCCCAACAGGCACCGTTGGTGGTCGTAAATCAGGGATATCGTCCGTTAAGAATCGCGTATATGGACTCACAGCTGATTTGGAAATATATAAATGCTCATGGCTTTCCCATCGATCCTTTTGCTTATTTGGCAACAACATACCAAAGTATTCTGTCATATTACCCGCTAAACCTTGAACTTCATCCATATCTACTTGATCCAATGTCAAGCTTCGATCTTCTAAGATATCTTCTGCTGTAGCTCCTGAATTAGTTGTGTTCGCAGCTGTATTAAATAGATTGATATTCTTTCCAACTATCGGTCTATATGTTTGTCCAACATCCGCTCCTTTATAAGCAAATTGTCCCCAATTTCGGAACATAGGTCCCCAAGCTGCTGTTTGTTCTGAGGTATATACATTTGCTTTTATTTTACCTGTATTATCTACTCCTTGCATATAGTTGGATGGAGTTCCTCTACTTGCGGTAGCTTTAATCAATGCAGGAAAATCTCCACCTTGGTAAGCATCGACTAATTCTCCAATTTTATGTTCTGTGGTATAATATTCAAAATAATACTTCTGCCCTACACTATTACCAAAATTCATTTTATAAGTATCGCGTAAATTCTCATACTGATAATTGGCATTCAAACGCTGTTTTTGTATAATATTACCTGCTGCATCAAATTTGTAACGAAATTTAATGAATCCTGCCGGAGCATCATTTGACCCGTTAACTAATTTTATGATTGTTCCATCACCCCAACGTGCTACTAAATACACATAACGTTCACTACATACTTCTTGCCTACAATTCTCTAGTTTAAAATCATTTTTAATCGTAATGGTTACATCTGGCCCTGTACCGGTAACTTTTAATGGTACATAACTCGTATGTACTTTACTGTAATTGCCATAATAAGGAGTTAAATACACATCGGTATTATCGCGATTGAGAGAGACTAATTTTGGTTTGAATTGTCGGTCAATTTTCCCCCAATCGATTTCCGAATCACTCAATACTTCCACTTTTACATAGTGATAACTACTTGAAACCGTAGTAATCGAACTCATGTCTAACGTTATATTAGGCGAAGGAAAAGCTGTACTAGAGTTTATTCCACTTATCTTCTCATAAACAACCACATTGCTTCCTGTTGCAGGTAAGTTCCCGCCACCAGTGGTTCCCTTTTTGAAATACGAAACGCGAATTGTTACGCGATCTTCATCAAAAATATTAAAACTAGGCCATTCTAGTCTATATTTCCCCTTTGTTCGGAACGTATGTTCCATATTCGTTCCAATTAAAACCCCTTCTTGATAGGATGATGCATGACGAGAAGCCGCTTGAATGGGATCTGGGTTTTCTCCAATATATTCAACGCGAGGATTCCAAGAAACACCTAATTCTTCAATAGGCGTTTGATTGGTATGCGATCGAAAGAACAACAAATCTCCCTTCTCTACAGTTAAGGTATGATTGTGACTCTCACTTGTTGAAAGCATTAGGTTAGGTCCCAATATAAAACTAGCATTCCCCATATTGCTTTCGTGCAAGCGTTCAATAGAAAATTTCAATCCATTTTCTAATCCTACATGTCGTTTAGTAATGGTTCCCGACACTTTAACCTGTCCTGGTTTGGGCGCACGCCAAACCATAACAATATCCATGGGACCATTAGTCATATCCACCTGAGGAATCGGATTCAACACTGGGGCTACATCTTCTTCTTTTAAAATAATAACAGGTGTTATCGAACTATCTAAACTATATGTAGGAGTTTTTGTTACGGGGTCAATATACCCAAAATACACGCGCTCATTATCCACTACATCCAATATACCATCGGCATTTACATCCGTCATATAGGTTGATGTTTTGGTTGAGCTTTTTGCATTTGATCTAGCAATATTTCCAACGAAAATATTAACACTAAATCCCATATCACTATTTGTACTACGTGAATAACTCAGGTTTGGTAAATTTTTGATTGGATACACGTCAGAAGAAAATTTATCACTTAAATTTTTTCTGTAATAAAATTTACCTCCATCCTTGAATACTTTATCTGGCAATCCATCCCCATCAATATCCGTCATCATTACTTTTGATTCAGAATTAGAAGAACCTCCACCTATACTTCCACCCAAGGTTGCAGCACGACTAAAAGGCAACCATGAATTTGGAAATATTGGGGTTACGATTCCAGCAGAACCACCTCCGTTGTAATTTGTAGATTTTCCCTCCGTACCTCCTAAAGCAGAAAGATATACTTTAAAGGCATCATAGTCTGTAGCGTAATCCTTGTACGTATTATACGTCTTTCCTGAACTCTCAAAAAGAGAACCGCCCGCCACATCATTATAATAATCAAAGTTATATTCCTCTACGATGGGAGATCTAGTATCAGCGAAATGATCCGTGTTATTGTTATTCGTATTAATTATCTTATAAAGCAAACTTCGTCCAAATGCACCTGCTTTGTACAAAAACTTATATTCATTAAGCATATGCCCTAAATAAACATTATGCTTGTCCACTCTCAAATCTGCTTTTGGTGCTGTTTCAATGATAATTTTATCAATTAAATCAATACTTTTAGATTCTACACCAAAGCGATTGCTGAGTTTCACATCACGACGGGCTCCTGACGGTGAGTCAATAGTAGTTTTTCGCTTAATGATCACTTTAAAGATATGTCGATCTTCATTAGAATCTAAAACAGGATTTCTATTATATGTAACTTCTGATAATTGATAATCACCATTTGCATTTTGATTATAACTATACAACATATAATTCTCAAAAGGATCAGTTACCCTAGTCAAATACCATTTCCCTTTAGCATAAGTTCTATAGGCATAACTCCAACCAGATGATTTATCCGTTACTTCCCAAGTATAATTATTCACCGTTCCTACACGCTTTATTTCTTGGTTCGGATTGTGTTGTAACTTTTGAAATATCGCCACATTGCCTACCCTTCCCATCAAAGGATCTTTGTGGGGTGCATAAAGTGTACGATCCGCTTTAACAAGTAAAAGTTCCTCTCCATTAAACAAATAAGATTCCGTTTCTTTAGCCGTGTCATATAAAGGCACACCCCAACGGGTATCCACTGATATGGTAGGTACGGATAAACTCCATCCCAATCCAAAATCTCCCTCATCTGCACTACTGTTGTAATTCACCGAAATATCGGGTGTCATCCCATGTCTTCCTTGAGGTAATAGCAATGGGAATGTAAGTGCAGCATCTCCTTTATCGTTAATTTGTGGCACACTCACCATGGGAATATTTTCGGTTGGATTTACTGCTTGTATCCCACTGAGCGTTGTTGGAGCAAAAGCACTAGTCTCTGGGCTCTCAGGTTCTTGAATTACCCCTGCCAAATAATCCGTAAAGTGGTTCGTTACCGCTACTACCTGTTGGCTATCTTCCAATACATCAATTACCTTTACTTTGGTCCATTGCTTCAATTCCGTATCAAAGTAAAACACCTGAATATCTTTAGCACTGTAACCACGAGGTAATGCTGCAACATCATAGGGGATGGTTAAGGTTACCTCTTGATCAAATTGAATTCCATCCGGTAAAAATCGATACGCTCCATTATTTGATGTTACATTGACCAATGCCATTCCTGTAGGAGCATAATCACTAGGTCTTAATTCTTGAATTGACAAAGTAAAATCCTTGGCAAAACTTGCTGTTGGCACTTGGATTCCTACCTTACCGTGCATAAATTCATTGGTTTCCTTTGACTTTTTAACCGCAAATTCATGGCGTTTAAATGGACTTGTTAGCTCTTTTGTTTGTGGAAACGTCTTCGCTTTTTCTAAATCAATGAATTGGGTAGCCAATACGTTATCTCCCTTTTTCACTTCCATTTTCAACGAAGATGCTGTACCATTCGCCTCTTGCAGATACTCAAATGTATGATTTACAATAGGGATACGCTTTCCTGAAATGAACAATTCAACTTCTTCTTGCATTGGAACAATACCCGAAACATACACTTTTCCAGTTAAACTATCCCCTACCGTTTTGTTTACTTGAATTTCTCCTTTAGTCGCTTGTTGCAAACGCTTTTCAATTTGCAAATTGCGAACCGTATATTGCGTTTCCTTTTGTAAATCTGCAGTAAATAGAATTGTATTAATTCCCTGTTTTAAATTAAATGGAGAAATATACTCTTCTACCCTAGTCCATTGTTGATGATTACGTTGCAAATACCCACCTATACTAGTTGTTGTATTAATGCTTTTCGCTACTTCTGCTCCACTAGAAGCACCATATAATTCATAAGACAATACATAAGTAGCTTCATAATCTACTCCATCCGTTAAGTTCACTTTAAATAAGTTATCTTCCGGATTGTCATATGGCATAGAGGCAACAGTTCCAATTATACCATAAGCGATATCTGCAGGGTATAATATTGATTTATCATCTGTAGTTGTTGTATAAATTTGCGATTCTCTCTCCGCTTCACTGTGTTGTGTTTCTATTGTTGTATTTTCAACAACACTAAAATCAGCAGGATCGATCCAATATGTTTTTTCATTCAGCGATTGATTTTGTGCAAATTCCTGCTCTTCCTCTGCCAAATTTGAAATTGGCGCATAAAAATAAGAGACCTGTCCAACAGGAATTGGTTTTGCATAGGCCGCAGAAACTTCGAATACGAAACTTTGCAGTAAGCTTATCAAAATAAAAGTAGAAATCTCTCTTTGATAACGTTTAAAAAATTGCATGATAGTAAGGGTTATTTAACAATTAAGGTTTGAAAAGATGTTTTATTGTTGATGATAGAAACCAACAAATAAGTTGTTTTACCTGCTAAACGGTACGTATACTCTCCTCCGCTAATAAATCCTAGTTTATTGCGTTGAATAAATTTTCCTTCTAGGGTATAAATATAAAAATCCACATATTTGTCTGATTCAAACAAATAATGTACGCTGAACTCTTCTCCAGCATTCACAGGATTCGGACTAACCAACCATTGTTCATCCAATGAAGTTTCGGTTTTTATTTTTCGATCTACCGTGAAACCAAAACGCTGATATTTTCCACGAACATCAGTTACTTCTAGCGTAAAAGTTCCAGGATAATTTACGCGTAACACGGGTGCAGTAGAAATTAGTTTATCTTCCAAATACCAACGATAGCCCAATTGCTTTTCCTTTGATTTCAACTGAGGTTTAATATCCAACATTTCGCGTCCATTTAATGCCCAACTCGACGCTAATTGAATTTGATTAGCCGCAGTAAAATCTAAAGTAATCTCAGGTATTTCTGCTTTTTGTTGCTGGCTATCTTGAACGACAATAGCATAGGTTGAACTCGGCAAGTTTTCTAAGGCGTATGTTGCATTTTCACTAACAAAAAAGTAAGCCTTTTGTGTTTTTAAATCCGTTGCCTGAATAGAGAAAGGAGGTTCTCCTTGTTCATTTGTAAGTAGCTTATAACTTTGGTTAATACCCAAAGTATCTTGTTTTACTTCAATCGTAAACGGTTTTGTTCTTCCAATAGATAAATACGTATCCGTTCTTTTATTAAGTCTTATGTTTTTAAAGCTCAATTTAATTGTATCAGATTCATCATGAGCAATCTCGTTTCCTGTAGAAGTATACAGGTGATACTTTATCTCTTTTTCTGGTGTAACAAGAACTTCTAAATCTACAGCTACATCATGATCTCCCTTATTTTGAGCCAACCATTGACGTTTAAAACGATTGCTTTGATTATCAAAGGCTTTTTCCTTTCCATTATCCCCTATCAATAAATAAGTTTGATTAGCCAATGGAATTTGATTATCCGTTTTTTTAAGAATTACCTCTTGTTCCTCATTACTAGAAGTTGCACGTTGCTCCAAACCAAAATAAGAATCTTTAGCAATTCCAATAATATGGTGATTAAATGATGAATTATATTGAGCATCCCAAATTGCTACATTCCTACTACTCTTGTACTTTTCTTTATTAGATAAGGTAATTCCATACTTTAGAGCCAAATAGGTTTCTATCTGATCGCGGACAGAAGGTTCAGAACAATCCTTGCAAATTAAGACCTCATACAAAGCAGTTTTTGATCTATCATAAGAATTATCTAAATAAAATATTTCTTTTGCTGTACCATTTCGAAAATCTACATTAGAAAAATTAAAATTGACAATTGCTCCTTTCGCTAAATATGCCAAATCCACCTTCGCTTCCAAACTTGATTTAATTACATCTGTATAAAAACTGTGCAATAAATCACCATTGTATATAGAGAAAAGTTTTTCCCCTTCTTTTATGCTCTTCAAAACATAAAAAACATAACTGTATTGAGAAGAAGTGATTTTTTTGTTCAATACAGGAAATTCACCACTGATCTGAATTCGAGTATTGTAATTAAATCCCAATTGAGATTCAGCCGTTGACAGCCCTTTTATCCATATTAATTGATGGGAATTTTTAAATGTTTGCTGTGCGAAACAGCTCAGCGAACTAGAGCCTAAAATTAGGAGGGAATAGAGTAAGGTTTTGTGCATAACTTAAATTTTAAACGCAGAAATGGACGACTAGTCCGTTTAGAAAACGAATGCTGTACCAGTAGGTCCTCTATTCGTTTTTACTGCATTTATTACATAATTAGTTTTTCACTACTTATATTAAGTAATAATTGATTTTATTTTAATAAATAGCTAAAACGAAATGAATTTTAATTCAATAAACGCAAAAACAAACTTCATTTTTATACAAAAAACAAACTATTCTCAACGATTTTAAGCTAATTTTAAAAATATGCACAATACTACTAAAATTTAACAAAACATAAAATTAAGTTAATCACTATTGTCTGTATTTCACAAAACAGTACATGAAAAGAAATTATACAAAAATATTACGTTAATATCCTACCGGTAACCCAACTATACTATTAAAAAATTGAGAGTAAAAAATGAATTTTCCTTTTATTAATAGCGAATTGCAGGCAGTGAATGGAAAAATTGGTTGTTAATCCTCTCCTTCGTCGCGGTGACATACGGTGCGTCAATACTGCATGATGATACTAACAGTGGATACACTTTACACATCAACTAAACCGCTGTATACCCACACACAGTATGTCACCCTGAGGCAACGAAGGGTCGCATCCCGCGCTCACAGCATACTGAGGAGTAACAGGCGTTGAGTAACAGATGCAACCTATCTCACCGAGTTTATATTTTGTTTTGGAGTTCGATGAATCTACGCAGTGCTCCGATTTCTCTTAAGTCGAGGACATGACGGGCGTGAATGACGGGCGAGAGTAACAGGCGTTGAATAACAGATGCGATTTCTCCTTCGTCGAAATGACATAACGGGGCGTTGAGTGACGGGGCGTTGAGCACACAATACTCACACACAATACTCACACACAATACTCACACACAATACTCACACACAGTACCCACACACAGTACCCACACACAGTACCCACACACAGTACCCACACTCAGTACCCACACTCAGTATGTCACCTCGACGAAAGGAGAGGTCGCATCCCGTGCTCAAATCACATTATACATAAACTTAGTTAAAAGGATTAAAGTGTTTAAAAGGTAACCCATTAGCTTTTAAACAATCAGTGTATTCAACATAGGATTAGTTGATCGAATAAGGTTTAGTTTCTTCTTTCTACTCCACTTTTTTAATTCCTTTTCTCGTGGAATAGCGTTTTGAATCCAAGTAAAAGTTTCAAAATAAATCAAATCAGTTAAGAAGTACCTTCCTGTAAAACTTTTAGGCTTATTCTCTTTATTACTCTGATGTTCAGACACCCGTCTTTTCAAATCATTCGTTACGCCAATATAAAACGTAGTTCTATATTTATTTGTCATAATATAAACATAGTAAGTATGGTAACCCGCAGGACTATTCTCATCAAAATCTTTGTACATCTTTTCTGTTAGATATCACAAATAACGTACCATCATTCAGGTGACATCCGGTGCGTCAATACTACATGATGAGACTAACAGTGAATACGCTTTACGAATCAACTAAACGTTGTGTTCCATCCAATACCCACACAGTTACCCACACACAGTATGTCACCCTGAGGCAACGAAGGGTCGCATCCCGCGCTCACAGCATACTGCGGAGTAACAGGCGTTGAGTAACAGATGCGATTTCTCCTTCGTCGAGGTGACATGACGAGCGTGAATGACGGGCGAGAGTAACAGGCGTTGAGTAACAGATGCGACCTATCTCACCGAGTTTATATCTTGTTTTGGAGTTCGATGAATCTTCACTACGTTTCGATTTCTCCTGCGTCGAGGTGACATGACGGGTGTTAGTGACGGGTGTTAGTGACGAGCGTGAATGACGAGCAAGAGTAACAGGCGTTGAGTAACGGATGCGATTTCTCCTTCGTCGAAATGACATGACGGGCGTTGAGCATACTCAGTACCCACACACAGTATGTCACCCTGAGGCAACGAAGGGTCGCATCCCGCGCTCACATCATACTGAGGAGTAACGGATGCGATTTCTCCTTCGTCGAAATGACATAACGAGCGTGAATGACGGGCGAGAGTAACAGGTGTTGAGTAACGGATGCGATTTCTCCTTCGTCGAAATGACATGACGGGCGTTGAGCATACTCAATACCCACACATAGTAATCACCCTGAGGCCACGAAGGGTCGCATCCCGCGCTCACAGTATACTACTTCTTCACTATTGGTAAAAAACAACCAAACTGCAACCCCGTCTGTTTCTAGCATCAAGGGCAAGAATACGATTACTGTTCACTATTAACCGACTAATACTCTCCCAGAAAGAGACTTGTACTACATTCAACTCCTGCTTCATCCGACATAAATCCCCAGAGTGCATACCCTGTTTCTTCAAAGCTACCAGGTAATTGAAATTTAAATTCCATTGCACTACGCTGGACAACATTCTCAAAAACAAACGTAGATTTGGTTGATTTTTGATAGAGAACAAGCGTCAGTGTATCTGTTGCCCCTATAGTATTAAATACTGAATTTGAACTCCAAGTGATGGTAAATTCTTTATTTTCCAGGATTACCTGATCCACAAAAATAGTAATGAGAATTCCCTTGCTAATGACTACCTTTTCAAAGTCGATGACATATTCACCATCCATCTCTTTCACTGCTTCTTTAAGGTGATAGGCTAAAGCAATATTTATTTTAGACTTTGCTTCCGTATCAGGATCAAAAAAGCGCTTGATTACTTTATTTATCGGACGCAGAAATTTAGAAACCAATCTAAATTTATTTCGGTGATTCAACTGAGCCGATGTTGGTTTTCTTCCTCCTTTTTTGGGTGCATTACGGACAATGTACTGTCCGTTCATCTTTGCTCCTACAACTGTTCCGAGTTTTCCTCTAAAACCGCCTGTTAATCCATTGTCCATTTTTCCCATGATTGTAACGTTTAATTGATGAATACTAATTTTTGAGATTATGCGTCGTAGCTACCTTCACTAATGTTCTCCTTGCAATACTAAAAAAACAAAGAAAAACGCACAACACCCCCTTCCGTACTCTTCCATTTCAGGGAAAACAAAGGTGTAAATTTCCATTTTTACTCTAAATAAAAAAATACAAAAAACTATAAATCAACACTTTAGTTAAAGTTGATTCGCAGTTCCTTTTGGGTTTGTTTGATGTTTGTTAGGTGTTTGTTAGGTTTTAGGGGCTTTTACCAAACAAACACCTAACGAAGGTATAACAAACCCATAACGAAGGTCTATTGGATCATAAGAAAATGCTCAATAACTACGAGGGATTACATGGAGTTATTGAAAATTAAAAGAGCCTTAAACACAGTTTAAAGCTCTTTAATACTATTTTTTCTCCGATTTTCCTCCATTTATAAATTCCAATACTTCATTTTCATCCAACCCCATATACATGGCAAATTCTCTGTACGAGACAAAAGCTCTAGGAGGTTTAGCATAAAATACTCGTACCTCATTCAAAATTCGCAACGCTGTTTTATAACTTCTACCCGTCAATTCAACAACGTCTATTGCGTAAATAATCATTCTCTTTTTCTTGCTATTTACTCCGTTCATTCTTCTTGTTTTTTAATTGATTGTTTAGACCTGGAAGATAATGGAACAATCTGATGCTTTTCTTGTAGTTCACTACTTGTATACTCAGTGAACAAGAACACCTTTTTTACTCCTTTTTACACTTTTCTTTTCCCTTTATAGGACAACTGCTCCCCCCCTTGTTTTACAGCTTTTCAATTTCGCTCAACTTTGGATTTTACGAATCAAAAATATAACGCTATGAATAAATTAACATTACACCGGGTTTATTTCCCTGAGGCCACACACGGGCTATTGCAATTTAATGATCAAAACATCTGCTTTACGTTAGAATTACCCTGGTTAAATAACAAGGCGTACATCTCTTGCATTCTAGAGGGAACCTACCCCCTAAAACCGTGCTATAATGAACATTTTAAACATCACATTGAAATTAAAAAGGTTCCCCATCGCCACGGTATTCGATTTCATACCGCCAACAATGTACAACTAGAACTACAAGGATGCATTGCTCCCGTTAGTCGCATTATAAGTTCTACATGGGGACACCGCTCTCAACTAGCCATGCAAAAATTATTAGAACACACAGGAGCAATACCCACTGATCAGCTGTTGCAATTAACTATTAAAGAAGCGTCTGAAGACGCCATTATTAATCTAATAAAACAAGGAAAATTATGAAACAAATCATTCGACGTGTCAAAGCACCAACGCCGAAGTTCTTCAAAACGCTAAGAACCATAGGGCTAAGTTTAGTAGCTATTAGCGGAGGAATTCTCGCTGCTCCAGTAGCCTTACCCGTTCTAATAACCACCATTGCAACTTATATGGCTGTTGCAGGAGGTATTCTATCCGCGGTAAGTCAGATTACTACTGAAGAAGAATAGCAAAAGGCAAGAAGGATGCCCCAAATGGCTAGGGAGGTTTACAACCTCCTTAGTTTTTTACTGATTTTTCTAAAAAACAATATGCTCTATGTGTTACTCTATATCCATATACTTGGCCTGAATGATATCCCTTAATTGAGAAATAATAGTATAATCTATATTTTTTCGCTTCTGAAAAGCGCTTAAAGTTTGATGGAAGTTCTTGCTAATTGAGGTATTAAATAGTTTTTCAAATGCATTGGTCCATTCAATTAACAACACTTTCTCGTCATCGTTTTTATTAAACTCAAACAAGGCATACACCAACAAACTTAGGTCTATTTTAGATTTATTCCACCGCAAAGGCCGGTGATTAAATGAAAATGAAGAAGTAGACATCGCGTATTCTAATTGTTCCAATATAAGTTGTAGAGCTTTAAAATAAGCAGAAAATAAAAAAACACAGGTAGCATCAAAGAATGTAAATGCGCACTGTAAATTATTGGTATGGAAATAGTACTTGATTGCTTGCCAATCTAACACTTCATTTTCAATGCAGTATAGACTATATTGGTGATAATATTGACTTTTAAAACTACAGTAATACTGCCATTTCTGGTTGAGATAAGCTGTTTTTAGCGACTGATCGAGTGGCATCGTGCTATACAAAAGTCCTATTTCATGTAAAAACCAATAACTAGATAAGATATCCATGAGGTCTTTGCTGTAGAAGGTAATCTCTTTTTTACGAGATCTGAATTGATTCTTACTCGTAATCTCTTGCATTTCTAAGAGCAAATTTCTCAGTTTTGCTGTGCTAATGGCTAAACTTTTCTCATTCATGACAAAAGGAACAACATATTGATCCATAATCCTTTCTTTTTGCCTTAAAACTTCATTTAAATTTTTCATTAATCAATTTATGAAATTACATCTTATTCATCACGATGATAAATCAATTAAAAATATAAAATAACCAATAAAAACACCCAATATAAATACAATTAACAAATAATAAACGAAAAAACACAAAACATAAACTATTAACTAAAATAAACCAAACAAAAGCCAATGCTATTTTTGACTCTAATAATAACATAAACTCTGTAGCCCATGGTAAACTACATTCGGCACTTGAATGCCTTATCAGAATTTTTCAGAACAAATACAGAAGCAACTCCTTCTCATATTGCTCTCTATTATTCTCTATTTCAAACCTGGAATAACCTCCAATTTGCGTCTCGCTTTGGTATTAACCGATACGAGCTAATGAACCGCAGTAAAATTGGCAGCAATAGCACGTACAGCAAATGCATGCGCGATTTACATCGGTGGGGATTGATCAACTACCAAGCGAGTAATTCAAAATATGGATTAAGTAACGTTATGATGACTCCTTTAGATAACAAAAATAATAGTTCCACAGTGTACACTACTAGTAGCAATAATGGAACAAGTAGTGATACAAGTAGTGATACAAGTAGTGATACAAGTAGTGATACAAGTAGTGATACAAGTAGTGATACAAGTAGTGATACAAGTAGTGGTACAAGTAGTGATACAAGTAGTGATACAAGTAGTGGACAAGAAGTGGTACACATATTAAAACATAATAAACAAATAAACAATAACCAAGATATAAAAGAAAAAAATCCATCAATTCAAAAAAATAAATTTCATGAACCCCTATAAATTAAAAATCACGGATACTTACACTTTGGTGAATCAAACCAAGATGTACGATCTTGATCAATGCTTTGCTTTTATTCAAGAACGTGGAAAGGCTATTTTTGGTTATCACTTTACGCTAACTTCTCGTCAGAAAGAACTTTTCTACAAACTCATTGCCTATGCTATTGACGATCAAAAGGTCATGGCTTCATTAAAACTATCCTCAAACAAAGGGCTTTTACTTATGGGCGAAGAAGGAAGTGGAAAAACGGCCTTTATGCGTTTAACACAATCCTTTTATCCACACAAAAAAAATTACGACATCAAGGTAAGCCGTCTATTGGCACAAGATTTTTCATGCAAAGGCTATGAAATATTTACCCCCATTTTTGCGCCAAATGCCAAGTGCATCTGCCTAGATAATGTTGGTAAAGAGTTTATCGCCAAACACTATGGCACCTCTTGTGATGTGATTTACGATATTGTTGAACATTTCTATGAACAGCGATACGATGCCAGTTACCCTAAACTTCATATCACCACAGCACTATCCCCCACTGAGTTAGAAAAAAGATATGGAAAAAAATTCCGAAATATGGTAAAAGAATTGTTTAATGTGATTGTTTGTGAGCGATGAGTTAGGATGGTGAGATGGTTGTTTGTTGTTTGTTGTACAAATTCTCAATCTTTAGAACTGATCCCACGCATAGTAATCACCTCAACGAAAGGAGAAATGACATACTGTATGTGAGTGACGAGCGTTGAACAATAAGCGTTGATGAACAAATGCTTATTCAGAAAATCCCAACCGATAACAGATAAGTGATAACTGATTACTATGTTAACCAATTCAAACACAAACTATAAATCTCGTTCACAAAACAAATAAAACGCTAAAAATCAATCCCTTACATTTTTATTTTTGTATAAAAACACTTTACTTTACAACTCCTATTTAATTACATACTTTCATAAAAAAGAAAGAATTTTACTCGTATGGCATGGTGGCGGTATTGGAAACAACCGCAAACGTAAACTAAGTATGTAAACGTTAGGACACCTAAACCGTACGAGTTTTCTATTTTCTAACATTTTTACTTATGAATGCACTCCCACAATCCCCAAAATTCACCAACAACGATCAGCACAACCTAGGGCTTCTAGCCACACTCTACGACCTCAACCCCAATTTTGCTGCATATGCTCAAAGCATCAACGACTTGTTTTACTACTACGTTCAGCATTGTACAGAAACCTCAACGGATGTTTTACTAACTTCCACAGAAATCAACAGCATTCTCGAAGTTGTAAATACCTTCCAACAACTGAAAGAACCGCTTTTGGAGTAAGGGTTAGGATGGTTAGAGTGGTTAACCCATTTAACCGATTAAAGATAAGTCCATCCGTTACTCACACTCAGTACTCACACACAGTAATCGCCCTGAGGCAACGAAGGGTCGCATCCCGCGCTCACAGCATACTGCGGAGTAACAGGCGTTGAGTAACAGATGCGACCTATCCTTCGTCGAAATGACATGACGGGCGTTAGTGACGAGCGTTGAGCACACTACTCAGTACTCACACACAGTATGTCACCCTGAGGCAACGAAGGGTCGCATCCCGCGCTCACAGCATACTGCGGAGTAACAGGCGTTGAGTAACAGATGCGACCTATC
>NZ_JACAGN010000015.1 GCF_030324495.1 Myroides sp. 1354
ACCTATTTTATATTTTGTTTTGGAGTTCGATGAATCTCCACTGCGTTACGATTTTCACTGCGTTACGATTTGGTTTTGGAGTTCGATGAATATATCTCACCTATTTTATATTTTGTTTTGGAGTTCGATGAATCTCCACTGCGTTACGATTTTCACTGCGTTACGATTTCACCACCACACCCAACAACAATCACCCAACAACAATCACCCAACAACAATCACCCAACAACAATCACCCAACAACAATCACCCAACAACAATCAACCCTTCTAAAAATTCTTCTTCTTCCCAGTTACATAAATCAATAGAATAGGGAGGAGGGTCCATAGCAGTAAGATCACAAAAGAAATCAAACTACCAGTGCCACTGCCAAAAAACTTTTTGAATACAGCTCCTGTATACCCGAGTAAAGCGGAGATATCGAGTTTCAATAAAATTAAAATTCGAGAGAGGTCAATGGGATTAAGAATAGTTCCTAGTAGAGCGATGTTTTCCAAGGGGTAATCGCCAAAAATGAGGAGAATGCTCAAAAAAATACCATCGTAAATGACGGCTAAGAAGAGCCATAGTAAAATGGCTAAACCAAATCCCTTGATTTTATTTTCATTTCTCAAGCCGATATTATAGGCCAATGCACTAAAGATAAACGTCAGAAAAGCACCAATCCCCAAGAGTAGAATAAACTCAAAGATAATATCGGATTCAAATAATCCATAACAGATAAAGGGAATCCCTAGGCCAAGAAGTAAACTCATGGATAGAGATAAAGCAACACCTAAATATTGGCCAATAAAAATAGAAGATCGCTTGATGGGTAAGGCGAGGAGTAATTCCGTAAATTCCTTGGAATCATAGTAATACATAATGCCGAAAATCGTACTGATAAGAGGAACCAATACAATAATGACATTCATTAAAGTAATAATGGCCTTACCTACGTCGTGATTTAGGAATAGCAAGACAAATCCCAAGAGAAGGTAGAAGAAGAAATAGAAATAACTCCATCTACTACGCATCAAATCATAGCAACTGTATTTGAGAATTTTAAGCATATTAATCGATTAAAAGATTAGCAATAGCATGTTCGAAATTATCTTGTTTGGTGGTCAATTTGAGCTCTTCAATTGTTCCTTTAAAATAAATTTTTCCTTCTAGAATAAAGATGATTTGATCGGATATCTCTTCTACGAAACTCATAATATGAGAGGTAACTAAAATAGTTTTTCCCTTTTGTTTTTCTTTGATAATCAGCTCTTTCAATGTAATCATGGCTGCAGGGTCTAATCCTGTCGTGGGCTCATCGAGAATCAAAATAGGATTGTCAAACATAAAGGTCAACAAGAGATTTACTTTTTGTTTGGTTCCTCCTGATAATTTATTGAGTTTTTTGTGTAGAAAAGGAGTTAGTTTAAAGAGATTGACTAAAGGTTGATGGTCTTTCTCTTTGTCATGTCTTAAATCCTTTATCATTTGAATAAGTTCAATAACTGTGATATTATTTGGGAAATTGGCGATTTGAGGTAAATAGTCAATGTTTTTCCGATACGCCCATTGGTTTTTTATATCTTGTCCATCAATTGTTATGGAGCCTTGATCGGGATACACCATGGATAGAATACACTTATTCAGTGTGGTTTTTCCACTTCCATTGGGACCTAAAATAGCCAATACCCCTTGGTTAATCGTTAAGTCAACCCCTTGAAGAACTGGATTATCCGCGAATTTCTTATGTAAATTAGTTATCGTGATCATGTTGAATAGGTTTGGTGAAAGGTTTGGCATCTACTAAATTATCAGGTGTGAAAACGGGGGATACTTTTTCAGAAAAATCGATGATATCGACAAATAAACTGCGTAGAAAAATAATCGACTCTGGCGTTTTATTGACGATATAGGAAAACAGTTTAATCGGTCGATAGGGCACATCGCCAATACCATCTTTATCTAAGTCATACCCCGTATAATTACTCCAATAGTTCGAATCAAAATTGTTTTGATTGAGTTGCCCTTGGTAGAGTAAATCAAAAGAATTATGAAGAAAATTGTTGTGATTCACCTTGTTCTGATAATTGGCTCCTCTCGAGTTTAACGCCCACCCGTTGCTGATAAAATCATTGTGGGTATAGGTCACGCGATTGGATCCTTCAATATTGATAGCCGTCGTGTTGTTTTTAAAGATATTGAGACTTATTTCTGTGTCATTGACTTCTTTTAATAAAACACCATAAGCGGCAGAGCCCCAATTATCGCTAAATAAATTGTGACTCATTTTCATGAATTTAGAGAACATGATGGCCACGCCCGCACCATTGTTGGTATAAGAACAATTGGTGACAATATCATGATTGGAAAACATAAAGTGTAAACCGTATCTCACATTGTTTTGGCTGGTATTGCGATCAATAGTGCAATAATTTGAAAACTCCAAGTAAATACCGTCTCTTACTCGTTCCACATAGTTGTCTTTTATTTCGATATTGTTGCAGTACCACAATTGAATGCCATTACCTGAGTTGAATTCACTTTTGGCTTTGCCATAAATCTTATTCGATAACACTTTTCCATCCTTTGACTTTTCGAGATAAATGCCGAAGAATAAATTTTTAATGGTATTATTCTCAAGGATAAAATTTTTGCTTTCTCTCACGCGAATGGCTGCGTAGTCTTTGATGTAACTGGTTCCCACATTGATGATAGTAAAATCTTTAATTGTGACATAGTCCGATTGAATGACAAAAATTTCTCCTTTGTTCTCTCCATCAACGATGGCATTTTTACTTAATAAGGTCAATGGTTTAGCAATGAGGATATCCGTTTCTTTATACGTTCCTGCTTCTACGAGAATAAGATCATAATCTTCCGCGATTGCAATCGCCTTTTTTATGGTGTTTACCGTTCCTTTTGGATGAACAGTAATGGTTTTAGCCGTTGTTTCCCATCCTTGTACAAGTAAAACGATAATACATAAAATTTTAAGTGCTTTTTTCATAGCGGTAAAGGAGTTAGCAGGCTTGTATGAGTTAATGTTGAGACATTTGTTGACGAAGGGTAGTGAAGGTATAGTGATCACCTGTGTATTCGTCTAGTAATTTTTGTGCTTGTACTTCGGTTTTTGTAGCAGATAGAAAGGCTCCCATGGGACTGGGAATATGCTTGGAAATAATAAAATGGGCTTCTTCTGCGGGAATTAAAACACCGGGGTTGAGTAAATCGGCTACCAAAAGATGCTGATAGACAGTAAGTGGTTGATTTTGTTGGTCAATATAATGCAACATACATTCTATTGCATCAAATTTGTAATTTTTGCCTTTGGTGGTAACCAATTGAGCGGCGTGTTTATTATCTACAATTCCCATTTTGCAAAAGTCGCAATCATCCGTACCATATTCAATGGGTTGAATTTTGACTGTACAAGAGGTAAATAGAACAAATAGAAGAAGAAAAGTAAGTGGTTTCATCGTTGTTTTTTTTGAGATTTAGTTCCTAAAATAAAAGCAATAAAGGTTAGTGTTAGTCCTAAGGCCATCAGGTAAGCACCAAGATGAGGATAAGAGTAAGCATCGAAGTTTAGTATTTTGCGATGACCAAATAGAGGTGGTTCATAGGTTAGCGGATTGCCATTGGCATCGACCATTTTCATGATGGCATGAGGATCGAGGTCACTGCCATAATCGATGAGCCATAGATTAAAATCATACATACCAGCAATTCCTAAAAGTGCCATGACAATGAGCCAAACTAAAAAGAAAGCAGGTTTTACTTTATTGAAATAACCTCCGATACCTAAGGCGATACCCAGAATAGCCATAGAAGCCACTACAATGGGGAAAACGGTAAATTCCCACATTTGTTCTGGTTTGGGAATCGTTTTCATTCCAATATAATGGTTCAGACCATCGATATTTTGTAGATCGAATTCACCTACGCCCTTAATCCCATCAATATAAATATTCATTCCCAAGGGAATTGGATATTGAGGAGCTCCAAGTTCAATATTCCATAGCGGAAAATAGAATAAAGATAGAAGTAAACCAGCCCCCACTATCATTAAAATAGAGGATTTTTTCATGTTGTTGCTGTTTAAAAGGACAGGGAAACACCCTGTCCTTTTGTGAATTAAGATTAAAAAGTGACTTTGTATAACTTGCTATTCATCATCTAAAGACCAAGAGAGTGGAAGTGTTGAATCAGCCGGAGATACGCGAACATATCCCTGCATTTCTTGGTGTAGAGCCGAACAGAAATCGGTACAATAGAATGGCCAAACGCCCACTTGTTTCGGTTCCCAAACGAAGGTTTCAGTTTTACCTGGAGTTACTAATAACTCTGTTGTATTGGCTCCAAGCATGCTGATTCCATGAGGTACGTCGAAATCTTGTTCGAGGTTGGTCACGTGGAAATACACTTTATCACCTACTTTGATACCTTCAATATTATCCGGAGTAAAGTGACTGCGAATCATCGTCATATAGATGTGAACTTCTTTTCCGTTTCGCGTTACTTTAGTTTCACCTGGTGACTTAGCAGCATACGGGTGTTTGTTTTCATCTAGTTTGTAAATTTGTCTCGCTTTATCTTTGATTTTGTCCGCTTTGATTGCCGCAGCATAATGGGGTTCTCCAATGGTTGGAAAATCGAGTAATAATTCCATTTTATCTCCCGAAATATCGTAAAGTTGAGCCGAATGGTTTAAATCTGGACCCACAGGTAAATAGCGGTCTTTGGTAATCTTATTCATCGCTACCAAGTATTTTCCGTCTGGTTTTCTCGAGTTACCTCCAGGAATCATTAAGTGACCCACGGAATAATACGTCGGTTTGCGGTCAATAATCTCCCAAGTACCCAATTTCCATTTTACTACTTCCGAAGAAATAAAGAAGGTCGTATAGGCATTTCCCTGACCATCAAACTCTGTGTGTAAAGGACCTAATCCTGGTTGTTCTACTACACCAGCTAATACATCCTCAAATTTTAAAATCGGTAAGCCATAAGCTTCTCCATCAAATTTTTTCTTTTCAATGGCCTCTAACATTTTAGTGAAAGAATGCACCGTTAAGTTGGCAGAAAGTTTTCCATTTCCAATGATGTATTCTCCTGAAGGATCCACATCACATCCATGAGGTGATTTTGGAGTTGGCAATAAATACACCAAATCAGGAAATTCACTCGCATCGAGAATTAATACTTCTTCTTTCATCGTGTGCGTTGCCGTATGGGTAGCATTGTCAAATTTATTATGCGCATATTTTACAGGCATTTTTTTCCCTTTTCCCGCTTTGATGTATTCCTCTGCTTTTTTCCAGTTGACAGCTGCAATGAAATCTTTGTCATTTTGAGAGGCATTCACCTCTAGTAAGCTATGTGCTTCTTCTGTATTATAGGTAGTAAAGAAGAACCATCCATGTGATTTTCCACGACCTGGGTGAGATAAATCGTAATTAAATCCAGGCATTTGAATTTGGAAAGACAAATCCATCTCCCCTGATTTTTGATCTACTTTAATGAAGGATAGGGTTCCTTTAAAATTCCCTTTGTATTCTTTTATCGATATATCACGTTGAGGAATAGGCACTGAAAAACGAGTTCCAGCTACTACATATTCGGTGTTTTCTGTTACGAAAGAAGAACTGTGATTTCCTGCACTATTCGGAATTTCAATAATTTCGGCTGTACTGAAATCTTCTAAGTCAATACGCGCAATACGCGGTGTATTATTTCCGTTGATGAAAATCCAACGTCCATCTAATTCTCCATTGGTTTGGGAAATATCAGGGTGGTGGGAGTCATCCCAAGGAATAAATCCATGAGAGGTCATTAACATAGGCTTCGTTTCTTCACTATAACCATAGCCTTTTTCAGGATCTTGAGAGAATACGGGGATTACCTTGAATAAACGACCCGAAGGTAATCCATAAACCGATAACTGGCCACTAAATCCCCCCGAAAAGAAGCCGTAGTATTCGTCGTATTCTCCTGGTGCTACATAAACTTTCTCTGCAGCATTAGAAGAGAGTGCACCTTTGTTACTTTGCTTAGATTTGTTGCAACTGACAAAAGAGAGAGCAACGAAGCAACTGAGTGCGGTTAGATTGATATATTTTTTCATACTGTGTTGTAATTAGGGTTATAGTGTTCTAAAGTATTCGAGTACTGCACGAGCCTCTTCTTCTGTTAAGTTCTGATTAGCCATCGGTGCACCGTTGAATTCTTTGATTAAATCTTGAGCTAATGGATCATTTTCAATCATGTTCTCAGGGTTTAAAATCATATTCATCACCCATTCTGGTGTGCGTCTCTCTAAGATGCCTTTGGGTGCTGGCCCAATAAACTTCTTGTCTGTTTTGTGACAAGCGGTACACATGTTTTTAAATACCTCTTGTCCCTTGGCAGCCATCGCTTGGTCAATATCCCCTAATAGTAAAGTTTTGATCGGACCTTTTCCTTTGTTTACTAAATCAATGCGTTCAGAAGCAGGTACATCCGCAGCTGGGGTGGCTGTACTGGAAGGAGTGGAAGAGGTAGTTTCTACTTTTCTTTCATTCGTGATTACACTTTCTTCAGACACGGGTTTTGCTGATTTATCACCACAAGATACGAGTGTTAAACAGCCTGATAATAGCATTAATGATAGCGCTTTTGATTTCATATTGATATAGTTTAGATATTATTTTTACTCAAAGTTACCGCCTTCCAAGGCCTGCTTTTTATGATTCAAATCACAAAGGAGAAAATAAAGGATGAATTTGTCTTTTTTAAAGAGAGAAGAGAGAGGAAATCGTAGCATCGCGGAGATTCATCGAATACCAAAATAAAATGTAAACCTAATGAGATAAAGAGGAAAGGGATCTCACCTCTCTCTTCTCTCCAATCACCAATCTGGTCTATTCCTTTTTATACAATCTGCACCATACCGATAGTACAGGGGAGCTTTACCTTTGACTGTAAATAAGAAGAAGAGTAACCTAATAATGCGGTATAATTCTGTGTACATGATTTAGAGGTTCACTTCTTGTCTTTCTTGTCTTTGAAATAAACTGTAATACATACTTAGAATGAAAACTGTCTTTTTACTGTCTTGTTTTTTTCCATTTCGTTGGTTGTCTTTTTTGCCAATGATAGCGGTTGAAACACAAACGATGGAACCTTTCACTTTTGCGTTTAATTGGAGTAATGCGGGAGTTTTATTGCTTTTGATACTAGGACTATTGATGGTGGTAGCCTGTGGGTTTTTATATGTAGAAGCGAAAACCTTATTTCACACCTACCAGCAAAGGAAACCTCAATTATATGGGGAAGAAAATCAGCGCCTCAGTCATTTAAAACCACAGCAAATAAAGCAATTTTTACGTCTATGGCAATCGAAAAAACGAACGTTATTGTTGGTTTTGTTTTGTTGTTTTCAATCACCTGTTGGGGCACAAACCTCTATGAAACTTGAAGATCGCCCTTTGTTGCAGGAACCGGGTATTTTAATTACGATTGGTCTGCTGATGATTCCCATTTTCTTAGGAATAGGGATGATGGTGGTACAAGTACGTCACCTTATCAAGAGCCAACGCAAAAAAATAGCAAAGCAGGATATAGATGATTTAGTGCATTATTTTGAGCATTTATCCGAAGAAGATTTAGAAGTTTTTATGCAGCGCAAAGAGGCGTTGGATTATACTTTCTCTAAAGGGGAACTCTCAGGGAATGAACAACCAGAAGACAAAAGAGGATTACTTTATATTCGAGAAGAAGAGGGGTTACCCGTGGTAGCAACAAAGAAGAAAAATCCTATGCATACAACTATTGATCCTCAATTGACGCGTATCGTGCTTTGGTTTTTGGGAACGGCTGCTTTTTGGTTACTCATCGGAACGACTATAGGAGAATATTTGGGAATTAAATTTGTTGCTCCGGATATTGATCACAGTAGTTGGTTGAGTTTTGGTCGTTTGCGTCCCGTACATACCAATGCTGTGTTTTGGGGATGGTCTTCGTTGGGGATGATTGGTTTGGGGTATTTTATTGTTCCACGAGTTAGCAATACGACGCTAGCTAATTATACCTGGGCTTGGTATTCGCTTATTTTGATTAATGCCTCTGTGCTGATAGGGTCCATTAGTTTGATGGCTGGTATAAATAATGGAGGAGGGGAGTATAGAGAGTATATTTGGCCTATTATGTTGCTTTTTGCCTTGGGGTTGGGCTTTACGTTAATGAACTATCTTAAGACAATTGCACAGCGCAAAACGCAAGAGATTTACATTTCCAATTGGTATATTGTGGCAGCTGTTATTTTTATTACTGTAGTTGCTGTGGTTGGTTATTTGCCTTTTTGGCAAGATGGTTTAGGAGAAACCATTGTTCAAGGCTATTATATGCATCAAGCAGTAGGGATGTGGTTTATGTTATTTACTTTGGGAATTGTCTATTATTTTGTACCTCAACAACTCAATAAACCCATTTACTCGTATAGCTTGGGTATTCTTGCCTTTTGGACGCAGATTTTGTTTTATACCCTAATCGGGACGCATCACTTTGTTTTTAGCGCCATCCCATGGTGGTTGCAAACGGTGGCTATTGTGGCCAGTGTGGGTATGGTGATTCCCGTAGTAGCAGGAACGACTAATTTTATGATGACTTTTAAAGGGGCTTGGCATAAGGTAAAGGATAGCTATACCCTTCCTTTCTTTGTTGTGGGAATCATCTTTTACTTTACGGGATCTCTACAAGGAACAGCAGAGTCTTTTCGCTTTACGAATCTCCTTTGGCATTTTACTGACTTTACGGTAGCACATTCACATTTAACAATGTATGGAATTATTGCCTTTTTACTTTGGGGGGGAATTTATGCACTTGTACCTCAATTAACAGGAAAAGAAGCGCCTCAAATTACAATAGGTGCTCATTTTTGGTTGGCTTTGATCGGCTTGTTGTTTTATTCCATTCCGTTGATGTATGGAGGAACCTTGCGCGGTATGCTCTGGATGGGAGAGGCTCCTTTTATTGAGAGTGTAAAACTCATGATGCCCTATTGGTTATGGCGCGCTATAGGAGGAACCCTGATGTGGGTGTCTCATTTGTTCTTTGCTTTTAATTTCTATCGCATGACAAAGACGGAACAACTAAAAGATGTAGCACTTGTGGCTGCGGCATTTGAGCAATTACAACAGCAAATCAAGTCGAATACAAATTCTTAATTTTTCAATGATGGAGATCTTCAATAATCACAAAAAACTATACCTAGTTGCCAGTGCGTTGTTTATCATTTTGACGTTATTCGTCGCTATACTACCTGCATTGGACAATCAATCTAAAATACAGCCTTTGCCGGATGCAATCCCTTTAAGCGAAGCCGCAGTACGGGGGAAACAAGTTTTTATTGCCAATGGATGTGTAGCTTGTCACAGTCAGCAAGTACGCAATGTGGAGATGGATCGCCAATGGGGAACTAGACCTTCTATGTCTGCGGATTATGCCACCAATAAGCGAATAGATGTATGGACCAATACAGCTACGTTAATGGGCACAGAGCGCACGGGTCCTGATTTAACGGATATTGGCACCCGTCAGCCAAGTGTAGATTGGCATTTGGTACACTTGTTTAACCCGCGTATTGTAGTGAAGGAATCTATAATGCCTGCGTATCCTTTTTTGTTTGACTATAAGCAAAACCCAAAAGATAGCGATGTTGTCGTTGCAGTTCCAGGAGGGTTTGCAAAACAAGGAAAAGGGAAAGTAGTGGCTACACAAGAAGCTTTGGATTTAGTAGCTTATCTGCAAGAATTAAAACAAGCAAAATTACCTGAAGCAACAGTAGCTCCTGCATTTTTATACCCACTCAAACAAGAGGGTACAGCCGTTAGTGCTGAACAAGTAGACGGAACAGAAGCGGATGGAAAAAACTTGTATGCCAATAATTGTGCGGCTTGTCATCAGGCAAATGGAGAGGGGTTAGCAGGAGCTTTTCCACCGCTGAAAAACAGCCCAGTCGTTATGGGTGAAAATCTGCAACTCTTTGTCGATATTATTATGAATGGTTATGATGCGCGAGGGGAATATGGGGTGATGCCTGCGGTTGGGACAAATGCGAATTGGACAGCCAAAGAGGTAACCGCAATTGTTAACTATGAACGCAATAATTGGGGGAATCAAGCACCCAAAGTAAGTGTAGAAGAAGTACAACAGATTTTAGATTATATTAATCAAATGAAAACAAAATGAGGAAGATACATCAACGAATAATAGCTTTGGTTGTAGTGGGTATTGCCACGACCACAGCCTATGCTTGTCCAGTTTGTGAACGCAATCAACCTAAACTCCTCAAGGGAGTCGTACATGGTGCAGGACCTGATAGTCAATGGGATTATCTCATTATTGGACTGATTGCATTAATTGTAATACTAACGCTGTATTTTTCTGTAAAATGGTTGGTTAAACCAGGTGAAAATCAAGCGAATCACATTAAGAGAACCGTTTTAAATCAAGCGCAATATGGAACAAAAGAATAAAGTTTTCCTCTTTATCGATGAGGAGGAAAAGCCCTTAGCGGTATTGGAAACACCGGTTCGATTTGAATTAGATACCCAAAGACTAAGTGATGGAGCGCATGTATTAAAAATTGTCAGTCAAGATTTTGACGGAAAAGAAGGCATACGTTTTATTCCTTTTACCGTGAAAAATGGACCCTCCATCGAGGTGGAAGGAATCAAAGAACAAGCGGTTGTGGATGGGGTGGTTGATATTATGATTAATGCCTACGGAAAAGCAAACCCTAAAGCATTCCTCATCACAGGAAGTGAAACGCCACAGAGTATTCCGTATTGGGTATGGATCACGATTATTGTGGTGATTGCTTGGGGTATGTATTATGGGGTGAGGTGGTGAGGTGGTGAGGTGGTGAGGTGGTGAGTTGGTGTGGTGGTGAGTTGGTGTGGTGGTGAGTTGGTGTGGTGGTGAGTTGGTGAGGATGTTTAACCCATCTAACCGATAAAAGATAAGCTTATCTGTTACTCGCACTCACAGTACTCACACACAGTATGTCACCTCGACGAAAGGAGAGGTCGCATCCTACGAGTCCTTGAGTGACGGATGTTGAGTGACCATCGTGAGCAGCAGGCGTTGAGTAACAGATGCGGCCTCTCCTGCGTCGAGGTGACATGATAAGCGTGAGTGACCATTGTGAGCAGCAGGCGTTGAGTAACGGATGCGGCCTCTCCTGCGTCGAGGTGACATGACAAGCGTGAGTGATCATCGTGAGCAGCAGGTGTTGAGTAACGGATGCGGCCTCTCCTGCGTCGAGGTGACATGACAAGCGTGAGTGATCATCGTAAGCAGCAGGCGTTGAGTGACGGATGCGATTTATCTGACCAATTTACGCTATGTTTCTCTTCTTTCCAATTCACAACTTCACAAAGAGTAAAAGTATGACGTGAGCGCGGGATGCGACCCCTCCTAACGTCGGGGTGACATACTGTGGGGAAACAGTAAGGTTTGCTTTTTGTAGAGAATTTACAACTTCACAAAGAGTAAAGAGCAAAAAAGAGTCCATAAAAATGAGGGTTTAGGAGAGGATTTATTAGCCCTTCGTTATGGGTTTGTTATATCTTCCTTTAGTGTTTGTTTGGTAAAAGGCCCTAAAACCAAACAAACATCAAACAAACATCGAACAAACCCAAAGGGAACTACAAATCAATGGTTGTTATTGTGTTGATTTGTAGTTTGTTATGTTTCTTTGTTCAGAGTAAAAAAGGAAATTTACACCTTTGTTTTCCTTGAAATGGAAGAATATGGAAGAGGGTATTGTGCGTTTATTTTTGTTTTTTTAGTATTGCAGGGAGAACATGAGTGAAGGTAGCTACGACGCATAATCTCAAAAATTAGTATTCATCAAGTAAATGTTACAATTATGGAAAAAATGGGAAATTGGTTGACAGTTGACGCTTTAAATTACTGTGTGTGGTTTATCATTAATCGGTTAGATGGGTTAATCATCCGAACCCTTTTAACCTCCTAATCCATCAAAATAACCTAACACTAAAGAGAGTTAGTCTGTAAGAGAAGCATATCCCAAAACAGAAAAATCTGAAGTGTTTAGTTTTCCTTCAAACGTCCAATCGACATTATCTCCCGATACGTTATTGATCCAATTAAAATTTCCGGAGTAAAAACCAGACATAGAAGATAGTACAAGGAGAGAAGGATTATTTACTGAACCTTGAGGGCTCGTTCCTGTACTGCATAAAAGGGTAGCTGAAATACTATTTGTGGGGCCATTTATATTGATTTGAGTATTGATGTAGTCTTTACCCCTAAAATGTTCGGGAGAAGAAGCTTCACCTGTTCTGTAAAAAAAGACATTGCCAAGTTCAGCTAGTGTTTGTAAATTGGCAGAAGTGTGAGCAACATCCTTTTTCAAAAGACGGATTCCGTTCGTGTTCATTTCTTTGAAGTAACGATCGCTATTCGTATTCATCTCAATATAGGCTGCCCCATTTCTAATCTCGTTTTCTAAAAATGCATTTAAATGACTTATTTCGCTTTTAAATCTATTTAAATGCTCCTCTGAAACATTGTCTAGTTGATTAATCATACTACTTGGAATCAGCTTTAAAAAGTCACTTTTAGCATTGAGATTCAAGTAGTAGGTTAGATTTTGTTTGTCAATCGCTACAAAATTTTGTAATATTCTTGAATCTTCAGCATAACTTCTTACTTCATCAACATCGTCTTTTTGACAGCCAAAACTTAAGAATAATAGACTAAATGTCAATAGTTTTAATACTTTTTTCATGGTTTATATTTTTAGATGAATAGGATGTAATTTCTACAGTAGAAGAACTCACTTAACCTTGTAATGAACAGAAGTCTAAACGAGTAAATTAGATGTAATACTAACTGTAAAATAAAGTGTTTTTTTGCTAAAATAAAAATGTAATATATTGATTTTTAGTGTGTTGTTTGTTTTGTGAACGAGATTTATAGTTTGTGTTTGAATAGTGAATTGGTTAACAGCGGTCACTTATCTGTTATCGGTTGAGATTTTCTGAGTAGGCATTTGTTCTTTGATGGTTAATTGTTTAGAAGGGTTAATCATCCTAACCTCTCTAATCTTTCTAGTCAGGTTAAATAAATTATTCTATAGTAAAGTGTGAGCACGGGATAAATCGCATCTGTTATTCAACGCTCGTCAATCAAGGATTCGTAGGATGCGGCCCTTTCTTCGTCAAGGACATGATGGTGTGATTTGTGGATAGGATTCCAAGTGGAAACTAGGGTAATTGACGGATTCAATTTTTCAGTGATGATTCGTTTTTCGATCAAATAAAATCCTATTTTTATAGGAATAGTTGGTCTTTTAAATGAAAGGAGTTCGCGAGATGAAAAAATAGATTATTCTATGAAAATATACATGTATATATTATCTTTTCTATTCATGCTTTGTATTGGATGTCAAAGTATAAAAAGTGATAACAAAGTAGCCATTATTTTGGATGAAAGTTTTATAGAGATGTTTACAGGAAAGAAATATATTTTAAAAAAATTAAATAAGGAAGATATTATAATCGCAAAATTGAAATGTACAAAACTGGATATTCAAATGTACAAGAATTTTACAATTAGTATCTTTGGCATACTGCCAAGGGCTAACCTTTTTGGTTTCTAAAAAAGAATCAAATATGATCAGTAAAAATGCAAAGAAGATAACAGACAATCAATTAGCTACACTTAAAAAAATAGTAACAGATAATAATCAGTTATCTAACTCTGAATTATATGAAGTAATGAAAACAAAATTTGAAGATATTGAAGTTCAACAGAATACTATCCTGTATTATGTAAGAAAAATAAAAGTGGAAGAATTCAAAGAGAAGCATATATCAAACTAAATAAGAACTTGCAGTATAAATTAAACCCCGTTTAAATGCCATTTAAACGGGGTTTAATTTTAAAACAAAGTCAATGTATCATGTGGGTTACTCAGATTATAACTAGCTGTCAATACCTCAATCTTTTTCTTCCCTGGTTTAGATGTTGCATTAGCCACACTCTAATCAATTTACATTCACAATTCTATATTCAGAGTTCGACAAGCTAATTAGAGCAATACGACAGCTTAGATCAATAAATTCAATAGATTTTGAATTGTGTAAACATCAATGCAAATTACAACGAGTATCAAATTCAATAAACACTATTGTATTGACAGTTCCTAATTTAAAAAGGAGAGTTATATGGCACTATAATTTTTAATAGCTAATCTAAGATAATTTGCTACTACTTGTACCCCATAATTAACTGCTTTATCCGAATAACTATCTGTATTATCCCATCTAAAAAAACGAGAAACTTCAAGTGTAGTAGAATGATAACCTAGTGAATAGGCGTAAACATCTAAATACCCACCTTGACTTCTTTGATAGTTCCAGGCACTATACCCCGCTTGAAAATCCCATTCTTGAGGAACCTCTGGGTTTTCTAATTGCAACTTTTTAGTGAATGTGGTTACTAAGTTTCTACAGAAATAATACCCCGATTCATCTTGAGGTGTAAAGAATAAACTCATGTGTTTATCAAATGGATCACTTTCGCTTCCTGCGAAATTGTGAAAATCAACGAATAGAAAACGTTCGGATTCTTTAAAGGACAACAATAACTCACTTATTTTTTGACTTTCAATTTCAGACAACGGGTTATTGCCTCCCCATGTACCTGTACCTTCTCCTTGTCTAATCCAATTAAAGGGGAAATTGCGGTTCAAATCAACACCATTATAATTAGTGCGTGTACCTGCAAAATTTAAAGAATTCCAAGCACCAGGATTAGAACAAGGTATGACCACTATATCAAAATTGATTAACAAATCAAGATAAAAAGAATTGTCTAAATAAGTGTAGCACAAATCTTTTAGAAATTCTAACATGCAAATTGAAGCTATTTTTTCAAACGCATGTATACTAACAGAGAATACTATTTTAGGTCTATAAATTGGAGTATTAGTACCTACATTTCTGTTGTTTGGCATTGAAATTTTATAATACCACATACTTACATTTCCACTCGCCGATGGTACTTCATCAGTCATTAGTTCTTTAGTAATGAATTCAAAATCCAACAACTCGTCCCATTTAGAATATAAATCATTTAATGAAGGGACTATTAAAGGTACTGAGTTACCGCTAACATATTTATTGTTTGTGATTTTGTTGTAATTAATAAAACTGTCGTAATTACCATCGATGTATGGTTTTCTTAATTGGGGTTTAATCCTAACCAAACCATCACTTGTAGTATTTAATTTTGAGTTATTTAAAAAATTGTTTGTTTCGAAATTTCGATAGCCAAATGGCACCTTGTCCCAGTCAATAATAATTGATCCAATAACATCAGTATCTGAACTTCTATGCCTTTTAAGAAGAAATTTTTCTAAGCCTTTTCGTTCATTCGAGTCAATCACGTATATATCATCCCAATTAATTGGATATATTGATACGTTCATGTAATCTTTAAATCCAATATAAGTACGTCTTTCGCCTTGTATTAGATAATTCTTACCAATACCATATAAGGAGACATTAGTGCCTAAATAATTGGGATCAAACCAAACTAAATCAACAATAGCTTCTGTAAGGATAATATCAGAATAGGCATCACTATTGGCAACAAATCTACTAAATTTAGGTGGAGCTTGAGCTTCAATAAAATCTTTAACTGTTGTGTTATTAGTGTAAGCTGATACAGTTATAGATTGTTTATTATAACTGGATATATTTACATTATTTGGCAGGATTGTCGAGTGAATAAATGAATAAGAAAAATTACTATTGACGTATACAGAAATTATATTGTCTTTTATAGTAAAATCTATAATATCCCCTACATTAAACTTTAATTTACCACTAGTTTTAAGAACTGATAATCTTCCCTCATCCGTATATTTTGTTGAATTAAAGACACCATTATTTGCATATTCAAACCCTACAACATTACCTTCTTCAACCCAAGACAATCCAACACTGAATCCCTCCGATCCGTATCTATTATTAATTATAATAGATATATTTCTACTAAGTATCTCGCAGTTTATAACATACGCAACATACTGACTTCCAGTGTGATTTGGTGAAAAAATTATTTTCTTATTCAAAACTTCTTGATATGTTCCTATTTCCAAAGATGCGCTAGAGTTGCCTGTATAGTAATTAACGGGAGATATTAATAATTCTTCATTTTTTTTGGAAACAAAAATAGCCTCTGAGAAATCATAGATTTCTCCTCCACTTACTGCCAGTTCTTCATTTTGAACAACAACACCTTTTGGCTTCAATCCTAAATTAATTCCATTACCTTCACTTTGAAAAGCATTACCATTCCAAACATAAATTAAACCATCTTCCAGTACGCCATAACCATCATTTACTTGGTTACCTGAAATGGGTAAATCCTCATATGTTGGAACATTCTCCAAGAAGTTAAACGCTGTAATTGGTGCGCCTGTATTAACGGCTTCCACCAGTTCATTTGTTTTATCCACAAGCATATTAAACTCATCATTTGATACTGTCTCCTCAGAGCTAATTAACCCTTCATCAATTAGCTTTTGGCGAGCACCATTATTTATTTTTGGTTCTATATTAAGTTTTTTCATGTTATCTGAATTTTACAATTTGCCAAAATACTTTAGGACGTTCATCACCTAGTAAAGGGATTTCAACCGCCATCATAAACCAAGACGCAAATCTATACATAGTCCAATATTTTGCTCCCACCATTATACTAGTTCTAATGTTAGACCTTGTTACTTCATACAAAATCATACTATTGTCTAGTTCTTCTGGAGTTAACTCTTTGTGGTCTATTCGCAAACCACCTTTGTATACTCCTAAATCAGGGGCAACATCATCAAAAATTTTTACACCAGAATCTATAACGACTTGCTGTTTATATCTTTTTAAAACTGTAATACTCGCTGTATGAATCCCTCCTGTACCGATAGTTCCTACCTTTCGACTATAAGCTGGGAGAGTTTCAACTGCTGTTGAACTTGAAGGATTAGTATTAAAACCATCATTATCAATAATTTCGTTGATTGTTATTGTAGGATTTTCTCCCATTGGACCACCAACAAACGGAATAATTTCTCCATTGTAAACAAAAGCACCATCTGTGATTTGTGTTCCTGCTTCATTTACAGTCATTCCCCAAATGACTTCATAATTTTCTTTTGATTTACCAATAGCAGAAACTACACTCAGTGTATTATCTTGTAGGTATTGAAGCGTTTTTATAGTGATGGGATAACCCGTACCTGAGAAAATAAGTTTTTTCATAGCGTTGGTTTTTTAAATAGGTTTAGGATTAATTGTCGATATTTATACATAACACATAAGAAGAGTAAAAGAAAAAGCGGCCAAAATTGAACAATCATTGCAAACCAATTGAATTGCTTTTGGTCTATCTTCACACCGTTTTCATCATCTTGCGACTTTGAATCTTGGTTGATATCTAAATCAGTGATTTGCTCTTTTGATTTTACACCCTCTTGTTCTAATTGCTTTTCATTCGCTTTTGAATTTATTTCATCACCCTGGGCTGTGATGGAACCATCTGGATGAATCGTTATAGATCCATTTCGAATATTCAACTCTCGTACTAATTCAAATAATTTCTTTCGGTCAAATTGAATTTCTTTGATTTCTGTTTGTTCTTGGATAGTTGTGCTTGATTCTTCCAAAGATGATTTGTTATACCGTTCAACTTTACGCGATCCGCAGCTTAGGAGTACAAACGACAATAGAATAATTAAATACTTCATTACACTTGGAATTTATAGTCATTTAACCTGTTTAGCCACCCTTTAATAAATCTTTGCTGAGAAGGGTTATTTTTCACGATGTCATTCAAAAACTTCACTCGAGCATCAAAAATCTTTTTGAATAATTCTTCTTGATTAGCTGCATTTAAAGCAGCTATTGTTTTAGGTCCTACAATTCCATCTTCTTTAACTCCAAGTATCCTTTGTGGAATCCTAATACCCCAAACTCCAGAACCCCAAACCCAATCTACTAGAATATTTGCTACTGATTGGTTTTTTATCTCATCAGCACTCCATCTATTCCAAAAGGTTTTGAGTACCTTTTCAAAGTCTTTGGCATTCATTGTAGCTATATCTTTACAAGTTGCAGATGGATTTACCAAGCGTTTATAAGTATCTAGTGTAACCCCCATATTTGTACAGCCACCTTTATCTAATGGGTCATTGACATAACCCCCTTCCCATTTTAATATTTTTGGGGTTAATATTTCAATTAATGCCATGATTAAATTATTTTAATTTGATAGTTCTTTGAAAATAGTTTGTAGTAGTTGATTTGTGCTTGCATTTGATTTGTAAAAGTGAGTAAAGACTCTGGAATGATTACACTAAAATCAAAATCGTTATAGTAGTCATTTCCATTGTATCCAAATAAAGGTCTGTCATCTTCTAACTCATAATCAAACAAAGGTTTTTCATCTTCGATGTAGTATGCCCACAAAGCTTCCTTTGGAGCTTGATTCACAACCTTTATTCGCCTTAAATACTTATCGAATTTATCGTTGAGCATTTTTTGAAGGTAGCAGATTTGGCCGTTGTGTTTTACCCTATACTCAGCATCTTTTTTAAAGCCCATAAACGATTTATGATTCGTCTTTAAAGGTGAAATAAAACAGTATAAAAGGGCTATTAATAACGGCTTTTGTAGCGGTCTTGGAACGAGAAACTTTACCAGTCTATTCCAATTTACTTTGAATATGTTAGTCATAATCTGAAAATGCTATATAGTTGATAGTTGTGTTATCCTGGTCTAACTTCATGTACCCTGCATCAGCGATTCGCACTTCGTTTATTTTACCTGCATTTGGATTAATAGTCGATTCATAATCATAGGAACCATATTTGCTCCAGGCTCCAACTATTTTAACCATAGTAACTCCATGAACACTTTGGATTTCATCCATTAGTTTAGTTTCTACAAAAGCGCCATTAAAACGCAAGCTTTTAAGATAACTATTGATTACATCAAGAGTTGGTGTTTCAGAGGTCCCATCAAGACGAGAACCATCTTGAGCTAAAATCATTGGATCGTAATAAACATCTAAATGAAGTTTTAAATCATCTGCCTGGTTAGATGTGGGAATAACATAAGTTCCTGCATCGGTTACATAATTCATGTAGCTTTCAAAAGCAGTTAATTCCGTTGTAGATAGTGGTCCTAATTCATCACCCAGACTTTTAACTACTTTCATACGCAGATATCCTTGCATTTTAACTGGAGCAGCATTGGCAATTATTTTAGCCTCGACTATTTCCTGTTCGGTCATATCAGAAGTATCATATACATCCGAATCATTGAGCTGTTTTCCAAACATAAAGGCTAAAGCTTTTTCACGATACCATTTTTGAGTATGGATTCGAGAAGAAGCTATAGTATCATCAATTTCCTTTTGATGCTGAGTTAATAATTTTTCAAAAACCCATATAGCAAAGGCCACTATATTAAATAGAATATTTTCTAGTGAAACTTTACTAAACTGCTGTTCAAAAGTTTTAGACTGATCTATTTCATAAATCTCTACAACAGTTGGATCTGTTATAAATCGATCTGTCATTTCAAGTTTTATTGTTGCTAATTCACGTGCCATATTATAGAATAATTGGTAAGACTTGAGGAAAAATATAATCATAAATTGAATATGATTCTTTATCCATACTTGCTGGTTTGGCAACTTTAAACAACTGAGTAATTGTTGTTTTTTCCACACCTGAAACAACCAAGTCCATCTGATTAATAAGTGTATCAGTAATACTGATATTGTTAGCCATAGCCATATCAAATGCATTGGTAATATCTCCTGTAGTTTCTATTACTGTATCAAAAAAAGTCTGGCCTTGTTTTACTTTAGTAGTTTGCATTTATTTTCAATGGTTTGTTTTCATATAAATCTAATTGCGTAACTTTTAATCCGTCTTTTGCATAATGCTCTCTAATTCTATGTCTAAAACCTAAGTAATCATTATCTAATAGCATGTCTGATATCCCTACACCTAAATCAGGATTGAATTTATTTTCACCAGGATGAGTAATTAGTATTAAAGCTTGATTTTGTTGTAACGTATTACCAACTATTATACCTTGTACAATTATTCCTTCCAAATCCTTTTTTAATTCTACTTTCAAATCAAGTATTTCACCTGATGATAAATCATCATTAACTTGCATTGCTCTATCCTTTGGCATGTTATTCTAATTTTCCATTAAACATTCCTGTTACTGGACCATTTGGTGCAGCTAACCCACCCTCATATATTATAGTTGCAGATTTCACGTAATTATCAATGGCATCAGTCAAACGTTCGGCAAATTCTTCATCTGCATTTTTAGTACGCGTTCTCATATCTTTCATAATTTGAAGGATTTCATTTTTAAGGCCTGATTTATTTAATGACATTTAAAATCTATTTTAAAAGTTGTTTAAATTTGTTTTCAATCTCAGAAATTGCCTGCACGCTTGTTGGCAATGCTCCATTTGTTGGACCTTGACTGGTATACTGCCGATAATCTGTTTTTAAATGATTTGTAAATTCTAAAAGCACATCCAAAAGGCTTACTTGTTCATTTTTAATAGAAACTTTCTTGTCATTTGAGTCGTAAATAACTTTTAACCCTCCTTGTGAAAACTCGAATTTTTGTATTTTATCGCACTTCAATACAACTACATCATTTAATGTCCCTGTTAACAAAACATCTGAACCGACTAAGGGTGTTTCAATAATGTAATCTTCATCTTCACTAATAATTGCTTTTAATTTTACATCAGTTATTATTAACCCTCCAGGAAGTTCAACACTACAAGTTTGACTAGAAACTGACTTTACAACACCTCGAATAAATGCATCTGATTGCAGATCTAACATTTTTATAAATGCCTGTCTTATTTCTGTTTCTTTTCCCATTTAGTTTAATCGTATACCAAGTTTAACAGTTCTCACACCTCCTGAACTATCAAATTTTGTTGTTACTGCCTTTACATAATAATTACCTGTTTTATATGGGTAATCTAAATCTTCTATATGAGCTGAATCTGTTGGTTTTACAACTGGAACCAACCATCCATCAAAAGTTCCTTCAAAGCCGTCATACATCTGTTTTATTAAAGCATTTTCAGCTATTTTCCTCATATCTGCCTCACTCATAGGTCCAACCTTTAAAGTTTTCTTATCACCTCCAGTAGTTCCTATAGTTATACTCTTTACTTTTCCATTGCTATCAGTACTTTCAATAGTTATTTCCACTTTCTTATCTTCTTTTTTCTTGTACTCTAAATTAGCTTTCTCAATATTTTTATGATAAGAATATCTAACCTGATTACCTACCTCTGTATAAGCTGGATGAAGATGTAAGACTTTATTTTGGTTGTCAAAATAAATATTCCCTTTTGTTTCATCTTGAAGTTTCTTTAGAACATCAAAGGCTGTGGCTTGATGAATAGTGAATTTCTCATAAGTGATTCCATAATCACAAGCAATGGTAAATGAATCATCAACATTTTTCACTAAGTATTCAACGATTTGTTCTAAAGAAACATTTTTAAACTCTTTATCTGGTACTGATACTCTGAATAGAAAAAATGCATCTTCACAGTGAATTATCAAAGAACCATCATTTGTAATACGTTGAACATAACCTGTAAACTCTTGCTGTAAATCATCATTGTACCCTAAATAGATAATAACTTCCGTACCTCTAACAATCTTTTGATCCAATTCCCAAACACGATTCATAACAGATTCAGGTAAAATAATTTGTGCAGTATCTGTTAAATTGTCAACGTCACAATTAATTTCAACAGATTCTAGTAACAATAATGATTTAGGTAACTCGTTTGAGTTCTTAAAGCTTATCTGCCAATTCATATCATACATATCAGTCAGTTAATAGGTTGTACGCATCATCACTAATTGCTTTTATTGAATAGCCCTGTATATTTTCTCCTTTACTAAAAGGGAAATCAAAATCTTCAATAACAATTTTGTGGATTTCTAATTGTTCTAAAAGTGGACAATTGACATATATTTCACTAGCAGACTCTAACAACACTCTCAATTTTTGAAAATCTTCAATAGGAAAACTATCTTCAAACTTTCCATCTAATTGATTGCCCATTAAAATTCCTGTAATATTAATATTGTAATCTTTTTGACTCCATCGTTCTTTGATTGTACCACGTTTGTAGCTAATATCTTTTTTCCATTTAGCAACATTTCTTTTAACAACTTCATTTCCACCTGAAACATTAATCATAGGTTCATATGGCAATAAAAACCAGTTAGAACCGTCTAGAGACATTTTTAAAGGAAAATATTGCTCAGACTCATCTTGTTTAGGTGCGGCACTCCATATTTGTTCCTCTAACTCTTCAGCTGTAACAACAGATACATTATTAGGTTGTATACCAATAGGAAAAATTGGTATTACAGGAAGAACATGTTTATTTAAAGTATTTTCAAGACCAGCAAAACGTGGAATTTCTTTAATAATTCTACTACCTAATAAGGAAGCGAATAATACTTCTCTGTCGTTTAATTTTACACTCATAATTAACTTGCTGCGGTTTCTGCTGAGGCTAATATTCTCAATAATGCATCCTGCGTCATTTCTCCAGCTTGATGAGCACCTTCTTTTACATTTTGAGCATAGACATTAATTGTTTCAACCAAATTATCCATTGTGATTGTTATGTAATTATGCTTTGTTCCTCCTGTAGCAATTGCAGTATTTGATTTTGATGTGCCACTAGTCCCACCCGAATTTAAACTAGTATCTACTCCTTCTTTATCTTCTACTCCTGGAGCAGTAGTGGATGGATCACTGATTCCAAGTTTTGATTTAATATCATTCTTAACATCATCAAATCCTTTGTCATTCCAAGACAGACTATTAACTGCTTTTTCTCTATAATTTAATGCGTCTCCATAATGCTGTATTGTCTCTTTAGCGAGTTCTCCCATAGCTTGCTTACGTTCTTCACTACGTTGGTTAATTTGATCTAAAGCATTATTTGCCGCATCTTCATTCCAAAGTGACTTTAATTTATACCAAGCAATCATAATTTTATCAATACCTGACATTAAATAGTTCTCTAAAACAAGCCAGCCTAATTTTAAATTATTGGTAAAACCTTTCCAAAGTGATTTAACTGAATTCACAGTATTATCCCAAGCTTCACCCCATCCATCTATTTTATAAATCAAAAAACCAATTAAAGCTGCTAATGCGATTACACCAGCAATTATTAATCCTATAGGATTTGCCCACATTGCTGAATTTAGCCCCCACCAAGCTGTGACTTGTGCCCATAATTGCCCTGTTGTAATTAAATTCCAACCAGCTTGTATCTTTGTCCATGTATTTGCTAAAATCATCCCTGTAGTATATGCTCCTAGGGCTAATGCAACACCCCAGATAATAGGGTCACCTTCTTCGAATTTCTCAATAAGCCAACCTATGCCATTAAAAGCGGCATCTAATGCTGCTCCACCTAATTCAATGAGTTTTTCTACAACAGGACCTAAATACTGATAAACCATCAATGATTTTTCAGTAAGATTATCCATGAATTGTGCCCATTTTCCTCCTAATGTGTTACCCATTTTTTCAGCCATACCATAAAACTGACCGCCTTGAGATGTTGCAGACATAAAAGCTCCTTCAACCATTTGTGCAGATATAGCACCTTTTTCCATTTCTTTTTTTAGATCCCCAATAGACTTACCTGTCTTTTTAGATATCTCATTTAATGGATTGAAACCAGCATTAATCATTTGTAACAAATCTTGACCTGTAAGTTTTCCAGTAGAAGACATTTGAGAAAATGCTAGGGTTAAAGAGTTCATTCTATTGGTATCCCCCATAGCAATATCTCCAATAGCCTTTAATGTTGGCATAATTTTAGTTTCATCAATACCAAAAGAGAGCATTTGTTGAGCGTTTCCTCCCAAACCAATCTTATCATATGTTGTCTCAGCCCCATATTTTGTAATATCTGCAACTAATTTTTTGGCTGCATCTTCTGAACCCAATAACACTTCAAAAGAAGTATTTTGCAAATCTTGCTGAATTCCATTTCTTAAAGCCGCTCCAGCAATCCCTCCAGCAATTACAAAAGGATTAGTTAATATGTTGGCAAATGGTATAGAATTAATAGCGTTACTGAACCAGCTACTAGAGGAGGATTCCATCTTGCTTATTTGCTTTTCAAGATTTCTAATTTCCTTATTAGCTTCTTTTAACTTTCCAATCTCTGATTGAGGAATCCAGTCTCTAGCTTGCTTTAATAAATTTAATTGTTGTTTTAGAGCTCCAGCTGATTTTCCAGTAACGGTTAATTCCTGAGCAACCTCTTTACTTTGTCGTTCTAACTCTTCAAATCTTTTTAGAGTACTATCAGAATTTGCACCTATTGTTTTTAAGTGTGCAGATATCTGATCACGCAATGTTAATGTGTATTCAAGAATATTACTCATCTGGATTTTGTGTTTTTGATTGCTCTTTTCTTAGCCATTCCAACTCTTTAACTCTTCGAGCCCATTCATTTACTTCTAATGAATATGGATTAATATTTGTAAAATAGCTTATACCTATATTACTTTTTCGAATATTACTAACCCACTCAAAAAGACGTTTACACCATTCGGATTCATCTACTTTTTGTTGACGGTTTTTGTTTAAGGGAGACTCTGATGTAAAAAACTCCAAAGAAGCCTCCCTTAAAGCTTTTCCACTTCTGAAACTACCACTTCAACAGTTTTCATCATTTGGGTAGCAATTGATTTTAAAGTAGCCTCATCATTTGGAACAGGAGCCCCACCCAAATAACAGGTTTTAAACAATCCAATATTATACGTGATAAACTTAGATTGTTGCAGCAAGGGCTGATATGCTTCAATTTCTTGAATTTTTGGAGAACGAACATAAAAAATATCTTTCTTTTCTGTTTTGATAGCATAAACACTCCCGTGCTCAGTTTTCCATCGATCAATAACAACACTATTTTGTTGTCCATTATATTCCAACTCAAGTTGTTTTTGAGTTGATCGGTTTTTATTTCTGTTGTAATTTCCCATTATACGTCTGTTTGTAATTCAAGTGCAATAAAAGGCAAGGCTATTTCTGCAAATTTGTCATTCTGATTCATTCCTACACCACTTTCAGTAAATTGAAGTGATAAAATTCGATCTGTTGTCAAAGCATCTCCCTCTATAGGATTACCGTAATTAATTGCTAAATCCAATTGTAAAGCTCTTATGCCTTTTGAGTGCGATTTTCTTAGTGTTATATACGCTGACTGTGTAACTGTCAATGTCCCTGTAATTGAAATATTGCCTGTTTGAATACTTCTACCTTTACGTCCTTTAGTATATAGAACTTCTTTTTCAACAGTTTCTTTGTATTCGATTCCTCTAATACCAGTTATATCTGTTGCACCAGCAATGACTGTTATATCTGCCCATTCATATTCTCTACTGTTAAATGCCATAATTATTCGTTATTAATGGTTACTGGAACAAATCCCAAAGGGATGTCTATATATCTATTATATCCTTTAGCTCGAACTTGTAGTTTAGCTATTTTTAACTCACCTGTTGAAACAACATTATGTTGCAAATCAACACGACAGATAACCCCTCTATCTTTTGGATTACTTGTATCTTGACTTAATTCTCCATTAGCTGTCATTTCTTGAAATATTAAACTTTCTATAGCATTTTCAAATGCCTTAGCATAAATAGGATTAATTGCCCCATTAGGCATTACCTCATTATCATCTAAAAGAAAATCTAAAGAACCTTGATAAGCTAAACGATAGGCTTTGTCAATTACTCGTCTATGCGTTAAATAGTGATAATCAGATGTTGCACTAGAAGCTGTAGGACAATCAGCAAAGAAATAACCACTTTTACCTGTGTGTGTTCTTAGTGTCACATAACCTTTATCATGTAAAGCTTCTGTGTCATATTGTTCTACTGGAACATCACCTATAAATGCCTTTGAAATTTTTAATGCACCATCTCTTACACGACCTGGATTAACCTGTACATCTGAAACTGACAATCTGCCTAAATAAGTACCAATACAAGCTCCATTACTTGCAGGAGATCCAGTTCTTGGTTCTGTATCACCAAGCATCACAGAACAACGTTCAAAGTTCATGGTTCCTAAATCATCTAATTCCGTTTTGTTTCCCGTAAAGGCATAACCTTCAAAAACAACAGATGCAGGTGCATACTTTACTTTTGTATAGGTATTTAAAAATGTTTCTGCTTTTTGCATTGCTAATACAATATCAGAATCTATAGCTTTAGTGATGACAGGAACATATTCCGCATCAGGACTTAAAGCACATCCAATTAAAGATATTTCACCCTTTGCCGTATCTAAAGCTGATTGTATAGGAATAATTCCTGTTAAGACATCAGCAGTAAACCAATCACTAACTTTTGTACTTTTATCAAAGCCCATAATCCAGCATTTAACGCCTTCACCAGCTTGGTTATAGAACTCTCTTAATGTTTTATAAAGCCTATAGTTATCAACATCTGGTAAAATACCTAATTGGGCAACATCAATCATCGATCTAATTTCATAAGCTTTGTTAAGCTCAAATTTTTCGGTTGCAACAGCGGAAACTGCAAACAAACAAATCCCATCAGGCGTAGCAACAGTTTGTCCTAATTGCCCATTAATGAACTCAATATTTATTCCTGGAAACGACATATTACTCCCTATTTTCGTTAGTGTTTTCTTCTTGATTTAAAGACTCTAGTTCAGCTTTTTTTACAGCTAATGCTTCTTTAACACTTTTGCGTTCATCACCCTGAAAAGCTTCTAATTGTTCCGCTGTCGTTGATTCTTTAATTAACGCAATAAGTTCTTCTGCTTTTAATGGTTTAATCGATTTATCTTTTAATTCCTGTTTTTCATTAGTTTTTAAATCACTTTTAAAAACAGTTAAAATGCTTTTATCTTTTAAACTTTTAGCATGCATTTTAGCATCATAAGGATTATAGAATGCAGTTCCATCAGATGTTTTAGAATAAGATTCTAGAGTTGGATTGTTTTTAAATACTTTATCCATAATTTTATTTTTTAATAGGTAAAATGTAAGGCAGACAGTTATATGTTCTTTATATAAAATTTGTTATGATCTAATTAGAAACTATGCGATACGATTATTTGAACCTGTCGCATTAACTTACAGTCTTACCATTAAGTTGTTTGTATTTTTTCAATTCTTCAATTAATGCTCGATTTTCACTAGCAAGTTTTGTAAAACGCTCTTCTAATTGAACTAATTCTGCTTTTGTTGCTTCAAGTTCTTCAATGGCTTTTTTATACCGTTGTGCAAAATCATCTAGCATTTCACGGTAATACTTTACAGCCTTATTGACGTTATCCAATTCATTTGCCTGTACTTCAGCCGTATTCTTTCTTCGAGCTGCATACCAAGTACCTAAATTGGTTATAACACCAATTAGGGCTGTAAGTATCACTTCATTCATAATTAAATGATTGCTCCGATTGCTTTATTTTGTACCGGCATAGCAATAAAATAATGACGATAGTTTAATAAATTTGTTTGTGTAGTTGGATTAGATGCTGCTGGAGAAAAATACTGCTTAGTATTTCCTGTTTTCTTACCAATATTATCTACATAAAATGCAAATGAACCTACCTTATCCTCAGGATCAGCAATTGCTCCCCAAGCTAATTTTGCTTTAGTTGTGGCACTGTATTTAGGATTAGAAACATATGTAAATACATGAAATCCTGCTATCTGTTGGTTTACTTTACCTGTATTGTGATCTACAAGTAAATTTCCAAAACGCTCACGATCTGTCAACAACTTATTGTAATGATCTGTAGCCATTACAAAACGGCGATTATCTTCTGGAATCTCATTTTTATCAAATCCGTCTTTTACCGAAACCATTGCTTGATACACATCATTAGCAGTATAATTATCTGGGAGTTCAATAATAGGAGTAGAAGCTGTATTTGCAGCAGGTGCAATTGCATGCGCTGCTTTTTTATATTTTGTTGTATTGATCTGACGACGATGTCCTCTTGTTGCTGAATCAATTTTAGGATATGAAGCTCCCATTGCTGAATCATCAGAAATTGAGGTAGCTTTAGTCTGATACTTATCCAAAGTTAATTGTACAGTCCCATCTTCGAACTCTTGGACTTCTATTGGATATGTTGTATTATTAATCAACACATCAGGACTGAATGTTTCGATAGGAATATGAATAATATTCTTTTCTGTGGCTGTGTTTTCACCTAAGGTATAAACGTCTGTATCCAATTCAGGAATATTATCTAACCATGGTGCAACATCGGAAGTAGTTAAAAGTGTTATAACTCTAGACTCCCAAATTTCTGGAAAATTTGCTGGCATCTTTTAAATTTATTTTGTTTTAAACATTTTTTGATAAGCATCAGGATGATTAGCTTTAAATGCTAATTGTTCATCCAATGATAGAGTTTGGAATTTCTCATCTGTCATACCGACAGCATCAGGAATTCCTTTATTTTGGATTTGAGCAGCTAAAGAGGTTGATCCTGGAATACCATCTAAAATATTTTTAGCTATATCATAATCAAGACCTAAAAAAGTTTCTCTTTGTTCTTTTTTTATTTTTCCTGCCTTTTCAGCTTGATCAATTAATGCTAGTTTAGCAGCCTGAGCCTCTTGTGCTTCTTTGTCTTTGAAGGCTTTTAATTGGGCTGTTACAGCTGTCAATTGATTACTAAGTCCTAAAACTTTAGCTTCTATAATATTTGCATCTACACCCTCAGTTGGTGCTTCCTCAATGCTTAATGCCTGTAATACGGCTAATGACAATACAATTTTTTTCATGTTATCTGTTTCGTTTTCAAATTCTGTTGGAATTAAAGACAGTTGAGCCTGTACTTCATCGTCTTTTAATAATTGTAATTCTGAGTTATATAGGTGTATCGTATTTTGATTGCTTGGAACAGCTACTATTGACACCTCATATAATTCGCATTTAGTCAGTACTAGTTTATCACCAATCCATTCTAAATCATCTGGATGCCAAATAATTCCCATTGAACATCCTTTTATAAAACCTCGTTCTACTTTTCCAGCTATTTTATTTGATACTTCATCTGCTGTATCAAATTCAGGTAACATTGTTAAAAGATTGTTTTCTTTTTGAATGTTGAGCCATTTACCGATAACTGCATGATTGGATACAAAATGCCCATCAAGCATCACAGGGTTTTTTTCAAATCGTACTAATGAAATTCCAGAGGTTAAGACATAAAACCCGTATGAGTTTTTTTGTTCTTGGTCATTAACAACGAATCTGTTTATTTTTTTACTCATTACTTCATAGCTATTTTGTTTTGGTTCGACTTAATTACACCACAAAGATTTAAAGCTTTGAAGGCGAAAAAAAACACCTGTAAGGCATCTAAACACTTAATTGAATAAAGCGCTTTGTTAAGGGAATTTTGTCTATAAATAGGTAAAAAATGAGTAGAGATAAAGACAAAATAGAGTTAGATAAAGACTATGGTAAAAGGTTATTCATAGAGGGTAATACTCAAAAAGAAATTGCCCGTAGATTGGGAAGAACAGAAAAAACTATTGGTAAATGGAAAGATGAAGGTAAATGGGATGAGCTCAGAAAATCTTTATTAATAACAAAGGATAATCAACTTAATAGTTTATATAATCAATTAGATCGATTAAATAAGGAAATTGATACACGACCTATTGTCTATGATATCCCAGCTATTTTACTTAAACCTGTTAAATTAAAAGACGAACATGGGAATGAGTCTATTGCATGGCCAGAATATAATGCAAGTGATTTTCCTGTGAAAATATCTAATACTCCGACAAGTAAAGAAGCTGATATTATAGCAAAACTTACTAGTGCCATCAATAAGCTTGAGACAGAAACTTCTATTGGTGAAATTGTTGATGTTGCAAAACAAATTATTCAATTCACTCAAGGTGTAGACTTAGAATTTGCAAAGAATCTCACAGAGTATTTCGATTTGTTTATTAAACAAAAAATGAGTTAACCATGGCTAAAAAAAAGACATCTAAACAGCTATGGGAAGACTGGAGTGAGTTTAGAGAAAATACAAGAAGGGCTACTCCAATTGATTTAAATGAAACAGCAATAGAAAAAGCCAATAGAATCAAAAAATTAGAAGCTGATGATGAGGCTTGGTTTAAATACTATTTTCCTAATTTCTATTCATCAGAACCTGCTGATTTTCACAAAAAATCAACAAAGCTTGTAATGTCAACAATGGAATTATATCTAATACGCTCCTGGAGTCGTGAATTAGCCAAATCTGCTCGTACGATGATGGAAACTTTAAAATTGGTTTTAACCAAAAAAAAGAAAAACATCTTACTAGTATCAAACTCTTATGACAATGCTGTTCGTTTATTATTGCCTTATAAAAATATTCTAGAAAGCAATCAACGCATTATCAACGATTACGGAGAGCAAGCTACTATAGGGAAATGGGAAAATGGTGAATTTACCACTAAACAAGGTGCATCATTTCGTGCGTTGGGTGCAGGTCAATCACCACGTGGTACTCGTAATGACGCTGCAAGACCTGATTTGATACTTATTGATGATATTGATACTGATGAAGAATGCAGAAATCCAGAACGAATCCGAAATAAAATGAAATGGATTCAAGAAGCTTTAATACCAACACGTTCAATATCAAATCCTCTAATGATTATCGTCTGTGGTAACATTATTGCAAAATTTTGTTGTATTACTGAACTGGCCAAAAAAGCAGATAAACATGAAATTGTAAACATTAGAGACAAAGAAGGAAATTCAACCTGGCCTGAGAAAAATTCTGAAGAAATGATTGATCGTGTCTTGAGTTCTATTAGTTACAACTCAGCACAAAAAGAATATTTCAACAATCCAGTACAAGAAGGAGATGTATTTAAAAAAATAGTTTTTGATCGTTGTCCACCTCTTAAATCATGTGAACGTATTTTAATTTATGGAGATCCTGCAACATCTAATAAAGATAAAGGAAATTCGTCTACAAAAGGAGTAGGTGTAATAGGTTATAAGGCAGGCAAATATTATTTATATAAGATATGGTTAGATACTATGCGAAATTCAAGATTTGTTGACGCTCTTTTTGAAGCTTATAATTACTTAATCATTGAATCAGTAGATATAAAACGAGTATATATAGAGAATAATAGTCTACAAGACCCATTTTATGAGCAGGTGATTGCACCTTTAATTCGTATAAAAGAAAAAGATAAAGGCTCACTTCCTATTACTCTAGATTCACGTAAAAAACCTGAGAAGTTTTATCGAATCGAAGGAACCTTAGAACCAATTCATCGAAATGGTAATTTAATTTTTAACATTAAGGAGAAAAAGAATCCTCACATGGAACGTATGGAACAACAAATGCTAGGTGTTGCTCCAACAGCAAAAATGATGGATGGACCAGATTTATTAGAAGGAGGTGTTTGGATTATTCAAAACAGTATAGCTACATCAAATAATACATATTCAGTAGGCTTTAGAAACTGTCAAAAATATTAAAAATGAAAAAAGCAGTAGTTACTTATCAAATAGGTGTAGATATTTTAGGCTTTCCAATCTATATAGAACATCATATTTATACAGATAAACCAACAGAAAGTAAAAATGATAAATCCAAACAATGGATTAATGTAATTGAAAAACAAATTAAACAACATTGATATGTTTTTACAACCAGAAGATTTAAAAAACAGCATTTACAACTATCAAGTTAGTCAGATTACTGAAGGAGACGATAGTATTATAATTCAAGCTTTACAAGCAGCAGAACAAGAGTGTAGAAGTTACCTAGAAGCTAATATAAATATCAAACAAAATCAAGATGGACGCTTTATATATGATGTTGAAAATATATTCAACAAAACTGGTCCATCACGTAATGCATTAATTTTACAATACTGTATTACCATTGCTAAATGGTATATAGTAGAATTGTGTAATGCTGATGTTATAATGGAACAAGCAAAGGATCGATATGATAGAGTAATGACCAATTTAAAAGCTCTATCTAATGGTTCTTCCACCCTTGGAAGTCTTCCTATTAAAAACATAGAAGATGACCCTAACTTAGATAATGTTAAACCTTTTTCTTTTGGCAGTAGAAAGAAATTTAATCATGAATAATTATGGCAAAAGCAGGTTCCAAAACTAATAAAAAAGAAAAATCAGCAACTCCAACTTTACTTACGACCATATCAAGTCAAGTTGTTCAAAAAACGATTACTAATACACGTAAAGATATTCAGGATTGGCGTAGAGCTGAAAACTTAGCTTTAAATGTTGAAAGTAGACAGTTATGGCCAATTCAACTACTGTTTAAAAACATTTTAAAGGATACAACATTAACTTCTCAAATAGAAAATAGACGTCTGAATGTCCTTTCGGCTTCCTTTGTCTTACAAGATGAGCAAGGAAATGAGTTAGAAGATTTAACTCGTAATCTCCAAAATGCTAAATGGATTAATAAAATAAACAATGCTATTTTTGAGCGAAAATTGTTTTTTCATTCCCTAATTGAAGTAAGACAAGAAAACAACCAAGTAAGGGTTAATTTGATTCCTAGAGAAAATGTTAATCCATTTGAGGGGCTAGTTTACTTTGATTATACAGATCAAACTAGTAGTATTAACTATAGAAATTCAGAAGAGTATAATAAGACTCTATTTGAATTCGGAGAAGATTTTGAAGACTTAGGTCTTCTTAACAAATCTATTCCTCATATATTAATGAAGCGATTTACTCAAAGTTGTTGGAGTGAATTGTGTGAGATTTATGGGATTCCTCCACGAGTTATGAAAACCAATACACAGGATCCTACAATGCGTGCACGTGGAGAAAAAATGCTACAAGATATGGGAGCAGCTGCTTGGATGCTAATAGATTCATCAGAACATTTTGAATTTGCACAAGGAGTTAGTACTAATGGCGATGTATATAAAAACTTTATGGATTTCTGTAATGCTGAAATTCGTTTACTCATTACAGGGGTTCAATTAGGACAAGACTCTAAAAATGGATCACGAGCAAAAGAAGAAGTTGCATTAAACATGTTTAATGATTTAATAAACGCTGATTTATCTGAAATAGAGGAAGAATGGAATAATAAACTTATGCCAGCCTTTATTCAAATGGGGATTTTTCCAGAAGGGACTAAATACATGTATCCACCATCAGAGGATATTGGCGAATTATTTTCTCGTACACAACAAGCCTTACAATATTATGAGGTAGATGCTCAATGGTACAAACAAAAATTTGGCATAGAGGTTACTGAACGACGTCAACAGTCAAATATTTTCCAACAAGGTATTCAACCTAGTGATAGTTTTTTCGTGTAAGCCCCAAAGCTTATTTTGGGGCTTTACATAGCCGTTTAGGATTTTTGTATAATTGTCATTGCGATGATTGTAAAACCTTACAACTAGATGTCAATGAAAATAAAGAGACTGTTTTTAAAGAAGTTTTAAAAGCTGGTGAAAAGGCATTTAAACACCTTTTAAAAAATGGAGGATATAAAGTAGAAGACATTACACAAAAACCTTATCAAAATTTAATTAATGAAACAAACAAGGTGTTTCAAAAAACAATACAGGATAATATTATATCTCCAGTCCTACGTTCATCTTTAGAAAATGATGCATTTTTGTTTGGTTCTTTGAAAGCACATTCGCAGCTCTTTGAAGCTAATTCTTTATTAACTAATAAAGATGGTCAAATTAAATCACATGCACAGCTAGAGCAGGAATTAAATAAATTAAATGTAACTTATAACAACAATTATTTACAGGCTGAATACCAATTTGCAGTGAGTTCTTCAATGAGTGCCAATCGTTGGTCAAAAGTTTCAGATAGATATAATTTACAATATCGAACAGCAAATGACGACAAAGTCAGAGATGAACATCGTGTACTGCATGATATTACACTACCTGTTGAAGATGATTTTTGGAAAAAATATTATCCTCCTAACGGTTGGCGTTGTCGTTGTGTAGCAGTTCAGGTACGTAAGAGCAAATACCCTGAAAGTGATTCAGAAAAAGCAAATAAAGCAGGTGAACAAGCAACATCACAAATAGGTAAAGACGGTAAAAATAGATTAGAAATATTTCGTTTCAATCCTGGAGCTACACTTAAACTAATGCCTCCTGAACATCCATATAATAAAGTTAATGGAGCTGAAAAAGTAAAAGAAGTTGTTAGTCAAAAATTTATTCCCAAATACTTAGATGAAATAGAACAGAAATTTGAGATTAAAATTGATAAAAATATTCTCAAAAATTTAAATCAGGACATAACAATGACAAATGATAACAGAAGACCTACTGCTTTTAGTGGACTGAGAAACACTGTTAATATAGTTGATGATGAAAAAAACAAAGGAAAGTGGCGTATTAGATCTATTTTTCATCATGAAATAGGTCATGCTGTTGATCATCAAAATAAATTATCATATAGGCAGGAAGTGAAAGATCTAATGAACAAATACCGTGATAAATATTCAGATAAAAAAAACACAGGCTTTAAAAATTTCAATTTAAAAGTAAACACAATTCTTAATCAAGCAAGAATTAATAAAGATTTTGACTCATTTTATCAAGCAGTATCGGCTGGAGATACACTAATGTCTTTAAATTCTAAATATGGATTTGGGCATACGAAGAAGTATTTTTCAGTAGAAAGAAATTCAGAAAAAGAATTTTTAGCTCATTGTTTTGAGAACAAGTATGACAAAAATCCAGTTTTACAACAAATTGATCCTGAACTATATTCAGATATGATAAAACTAATAGAAAATCTACTCCATTAAAATGCAAGAAATAATAGATAGTATTATAGATTTAGAATACAAACAGTTATTAATAACTGTTTGGTTGAATTTGCCTGAAAATCAGCACAAAATGTTCATGGACATATTGCAAAGAGCAATCAAAAATGATAAAAAGATTTTTGTTGATGAAGAAAATTTAAATTTCAATTGGGACAGTCTAAGAATTTCTAATATTAAAATTAATGATTGATGAAACCAAATCAAATAATTGAGTTATTTATTCAAGACGTAGCTGTAGAGCTTAATGATGAGTTTGATCGTAATTTTGAAAGAAAGGCTTTTTTTGATGAAACTTGGCCAGCAGAAAAACTAAAGAATTCGAATGGTAGTTTAATGAATAGAACCGGAACTTTACGCGCTTCCATCTCTAATAACATCCTAAATGATATTATTTCTTGGCAAAGTTCATTACCATACTCTGAAATACACAATACAGGAGGTAAAATAAAGATTACACAGAAAATGAGAAATTTCTTTTGGGCGATGTATTATAAGAACATTGGAAATACTCTATATGATATAAAAACTAAATCCGCAGTTTATAATGACGCACCGAAAGAAGCAATATTTTGGAAGGCTTTAGCTTTAAAGAAAATAGGAGATGAGATTACCATTCCTAAAAGACAGTTCATTGGAAATCATCCTAGAGTACATGAAGTCATACAAGATGTATTTAATGACATGGAGAATGAATTAAATAACTATGTATTAAATAATTTAAATAAATAATATGGAAACTATCTATAACAGTATTTTAGAGAAACTAACTGAAATACCTGAGCTAAAATACAGTGGGGAAGATTGGGGACAATTAAATTATTATGGAACCGATTGTCCTGTACAATGGCCCTGTTGTGTATTTGATATGAATTCTGCTACTTATTCCGAAACTTCAGGACCACAACAAGCAACTCTTCAAATAGCTTTTAACATTGCCAATCTAAGACTAACCCCCAATTCTGCACGAGCATCCGTTCAGCAAAAAGAAAATAGTTGGGAAGTAATAAAGTTGATTGAAACTATTCATAATAAATTAAAAAGATTCAGACCACATCCACAACATGGACGATTAATTCGCTTAAGTTTAAGAAAAATAAAAAGACAGGACGCTATTAAACAATATGAAGTAATTTATTCTATAAGTCTGAATGAAGTTTAAAACAAACTCATTTGAGTAGCCTTTTGCTCTTCTATCTTTGCTAATTCTTTTTTTACAGGAGTCCCTAATATCTCGTATAAAGTAGTTCGAGAAATTGGGTAAACAGGATAAATATGTTTTCTCCAAACGACAGTCGTAGGCACATCATCTGACTTGTATTTATTATACAAGTCAAGTATTAATTGATAACGTCTCAATTTATTGATTTTTATACCTATTATCCTTGGATTCATACATCTTGAGAATTATATAGTAACAAAAATACATCTTTTTTTAAAAGATGACAAACCTATAAAAAAACCGCCTTTTTAAGGCGGTTTAACTATTCTTTTTCTAACTGTAAAGTTCTAACCATTTTAGAAGGATTTTTTAAAGTAAATTTCACCTCATTTATAATAGTATCAGCTTCTTTAGATGTAAGGTTTTTTTCTAACCATTTTGTAGACGTTACATGATCAGAACCTTCATAAGGTAATGAAGCAATAAACTTAAAAAATAATATATTCTTGTTTAAATCACCTTTTGAATTTGTGATAACTGTAGCTCTAACAAACTCTACAGATTTAGTATCAGAAGAATTTGTCTCCACAATAAAATCTTCTCCAAGATTACTTTTTTTGCTTTCCCACATTTTTAAATCACCACCTAATGTTTTATTTGTTGTAAATCCTTGTTTTTCAAGATTTAAATAAATATCTACAGGTTGTAATCCCTTAATTGCTTTTTCATTTTCATTCTTACCACATGAAAACATTAATGTAAGAATAGATAATAGTAATATTTTTTTCATGTTTTATATATTTTTTCAAATATAACAAAAAAAGCTGGCCACTATACAGTAGCCAGCTCTTTTACAATTGCTCTCCAGTGCTTTGGAAGATTAGTAATTTTATTCCATTTATCATATCCGATTGTCTTAGCAATTACAACACCTTGCATAATTCGTTTACGGCTATCTAGCTTCTTGACGATTATAGACGATATGTTATCTAATGCTTTAAAGGCTTGTGTGTTTTCTATTATCATAATTTCCAATTTCTAAAATTTTACCTAATTGAATTATATAATCTCCTATTCTTGCATCTACTGTTAATCCATTGTAAAATGACATAAGACTAACACATTTATCATACACTTCAAAGCCTTTATATTCTACTATGAAGTAAGGTTTATCATTACCATATCCATTAAAAAAAAGAACTAAATCATAATCTCTTTTATTACCTTTTTTATCAAACAGCCGACTTTCAATCCATTTTCCTTTTTTTCGATGTTCAAAATCCTTTTCGCCAGTTACCATCACTTCGAAAGGCTTTTTACTCAATGTTAGCCTTAGAACTCGTTTTCCTGTTAAATCAATACTCATTTTCAAAATATCTACCGTTTATGTATCTACTTAAATGAGCTTTAGCAATCTTAGTCCTAGCTAAATAATCTTCATATGCTTTTAAGGCTTGAAAACATTTAAGAACCTCTATTTGGTTAAGTTTGTTAAATGCTTTTTCCGCATCTTGTCTAGAAACTTTATAACCATACAGATTCCATAGTGATTCAAAACTTAAATCAGCAGGAGCCTTTTCTATTTTGAACTTCTTTCGCATATCTAAGTCTTGTATCCATACTTTATGAAGTTTTTCTTCTGTCTCAGGGAATATCTTCCCATTATATAACCATTCGACCTGTGCTTGATTTAAAAGTTTATTCTTTTCGAATGCAACTAAAACACCGTTTAAATCATATTTAAACACAAATTCTAACCCTATGCTTAGTCCTTTTACTTTATAAATTGTTATCATACTTATTAGACGTGTTTTTGGTTTAATGAATCCGCAATTGGCTTTAAAATACTTCTTTGATGATCATTTGTTACATTGTCCAATGACGCATAAATTATTTTCTCTAAGGCAAAGGATTCATGGAACTTAAGAGAAAAACTATATTTTTTTTTCTCATTAAATAAGGTCTGCTTTTTAACTATTGACCTTGATTTAGAATTAAACTTATCACTCAAATCATAGCTAATTGATAAAAACAATTTAGCATCTTGAGCTTGAGGAAAACTTGCTACACTATATACATCTTGTAACAATTTATCGATTGCAAAAACTGCATCTGCACTAATCTTTAGTTTTACTTCCATGATACAATCTGTTGAATTTAAGTTGATCAATCCATTTAAAGGCTATTAGAGCTTCAAGTCCTAATTCATCTGAGTAAACGTTGAAAAAGAATCCTTCTTCACTACTTCCTTTGCAAAACACTGTTAGTTTTGTTTTATCTGGCATTCTTTGCTCTTTTCCTTCTTCAGGGTATATTTCAGTAAACTCGTTTAGAATGGAATAAGCAAACCTTACCATTTCTTGGTCTTTTTTTGAACTCATAATTAATGCCACTTCTAATCCAAGTGGGAAGCTTTAAATAATCACCAATCTCCACAATCCATACAACTAATTTGTACACTAGCAACAACTTGATCAGAATGAAAATCACTCCCATGCTTACATGGTACATCATCGGTATTCATAACATTAAATCCTCCATGTGCACTAACATACATCTCATAATCCATTCCTTCTATTTCTTTACATGCTTTAGCTATTCTATTTAAGCATGATTTTAATTTCTTTTCATGACTTTCATCTTTTAAGATGTCATGATTATCTATCATTGCATTTGCCATACCTACAAACCACTTACTACAAGTGGGAAGTTTTAAAACCCGTCAAATTCGGGGAGATTATCAATTTCATCATCTGTCATTTTCTTTGGATAAACTTTAAAAACAGTAGTTTTAAAATCATCTTCATGCAGATTATCAAATTCCGTTTCAAGCGCATCCAATAAACTTCTTAAATCTAAATGAATCGCTTTTTGATTATCTAATTCTAATACGTAAACTGTTTGTTCACTCATAATTCAGTACCACTTCTAATCCAAGTGGGAAGCTTAAAAAATTAATTTACTTTGTCCCTTAGCTATCCTTAAATCAGGATAAGCCAATAGCAATGCTTGTCTCAACTTATCTTTAATAATCAATCGCTCCTCTTCAGATACATTGTTCTCATCAGCATTAAAATTGTTACTTAGAATAAAATCTAAATTACCTTCAAAAGGTTTTTCGTAAATAAAACATCTATAAACAGTAAATATTCTATTACTCTTTTTTGCATCATCCCACTCTCCATTACTCTGTTTTCTTTGATAAAAAACATTCATTCTTTGCTTTATCTTCTTTTCATGATACTCCAAAAAACCTTGATCGGTATTTAAGTACAAAACAGTGAAACAAGGTTTCTTCATTATTTTGTTTAATCGATCTATTCCATAATAAACATTCATGTTTCAATTTGAGTTTTAATTACTTGACCACATTGGTCACATATTATCTCAATTTTAACCACAGTACAATTATTTTCCTTTGTTCTACTGTGTTTTGGTCCATCATGCTTGCACTTCTCATTCTTCATCATCAGAATTAAATAAGATTGCTGCAAAAAACATCCCTATTACAAAACCTATAACTAAGGCTCCACATATACACGCTGCAACAAATAATAGATCCATAATCATTTCCATTTTTTCTCAGTTATCTTTTCCATTGCAAAAATGATTCTACTTAATTCAGATGAAGTCATTTGTTTTAAAGGCTTTCTTACAGGACTTTTTTCACTTTTAAGCCATTCTCCAAGTTTGAATATATCTGCCACATCACGTCCTTTAAATTCTTTGGTTAGCCCCATTTGAAAACACAGACTAAGGATGTATTTATGTTGTGAATTGTTCTTGTCGAATAATCCCCAATTTTCAACGCTTTGTTTTGGAGTATCACCCTGGGCAATCAATATTTGATTTGCCTGGTCGAAAGACAAGTCATTTAAACTTGCCTTACTTGTATCTTGAGTAGCCCATTGGACAAACTCTTCTTTGATATCATCTTTGAAGTTACAGTTCTTCCGAATCGCAAACTTCTGTTGTTTTGTTGCTGTCATAACTTTTAAGTAAATTCTAAATGTTCAAACTCTTTTACTATCTTGGTTTTAAATGGAAATCCATCTTTAGGCACACGTTCTATCATTTCCATAAGAATACGTGATCCCGTAAAAATGACATGCTTCTCATTGTCCTTTTCAATTTGTAAAGTCATCATTTTTGTACCTTGCTTGACTTTGGAATCTCCAATCTTATACTTGTGAATAATGATCTCCTCATCAAGTACTTTTTGTATTTTGATTTTATCACCTATAAATGTGGTCGGTTCAGGTTCTATATTGAAGCTTTTGAAGCTTTTAAAATTGTTCATTTGGTAGTAAGGTTTTTAAAAGGTTTTTAGAATTGCAGTGTTTTAACCAACCTTGGTAAGAAGCTATTGAAGCTTTATTTGGATTTTGTTTGAGCATTTTTGCGAATCTCTTCTTAATGCTTTTCCGAAGTAGTGTATGATTGTGGTAGTGAACATATCCCACAAAATCGATTCCTCTTTTTTCTATTGGGAAAACTTGATAATTTTCTTTGACTTCGAGTTTTAAACGTTCTTTTAAATACTGTTTAAACATCTTTAAAAGAGTGTGTAAATAGCCTTTTTCAGTGTGAAGTATTACAATATCATCTGCATATCTGAAGTAGTATTTTACTCTCAACTCTTCTTTTACCCAGTGATCAAAGTAAGACAGATAAAAATTGGCTAGGTATTGACTGAGATAGTTTCCTATTGGCAATCCTGGAGCACTGTCAATGATCTCATCAAGAAGCCACAATAACTCTTTATCCTTGAACTTCTTTCGCAGTAACGTCTTTAAAACATCATGATCTACACTTGGGTAAAACTTTCTGACATCGAGTTTTAAACAATAGGTTGTTTCACTTTTGTTTTTCAATGCCTTTCTAAGAGCGAATGAAGCTGCGTGGATTCCTCTCTTTTTAATACAACTATAGGTATCTGATGTATAATTTGCCACAAAAATAGGCTCCAGTACATTCATTATCGCATGATGTGTAATTCTATCAGGAAAATAAGGAAGTCGATACACCTCACGTTCTTTTGGCTCATACACTTTAAAAATATCATACATTGAAGTCTGATATTCTTTGTCTTTCAACAGCTTGTGTAATCTTAAAATATTTGCCTCTTTATTCTTATTATGCGAGATAACTCCATATTGCTTCTTTTTGCCTATTTGAGCCTTTGCATCTGCTTCGGTTAGATTTTGAACACTAATAATCTGTGTGTATAGATTTCCAATTCTTTTCATTGCCTTTGCTTTAAAAAAGGTCGCCTTCGTTACTACTACCAACGCCCTTGAAAGATTATGTTCTTTTTTTTTTACCAAGTGGTAAGGTTTACAATGTCTTTATTTTGATTGCTCAGGTGAGAGCTGACATTCGAATTCGTATTCCAGTTATCGTAGTCGTTGTACGAGAAGCCTGAACCCGAAGGAGAACTACAGCAACAACATTGTACAACCCATTCTTTTATTTTATTTGACGATCATACACTTTCATCGCTTTATAGTCTTCATGACAGATTTCTGCAATATGCCTTGTCGCTTTTCGGCTTTCGGAGCAAAGGCGAGAGCCGACATACGAAAGCGTAAGCCAGTAATAGTAGCCGCCGTACGAGAAGCCCGAACCCGAAGGAGAACCCATTTCATGAACTGCGTTGTACTTATCTTGACTATAATCTGAAAAGTCAGGATTGAATTCAGGGTTAACTGCATCATGGACTACACATAGGTTAATAAATGCTTTAACCGCTTCAACATGTTGTTCAGGTACTCCTGTAACTTCTACTTTTGATGGATCAAAATTTTGTGAAGCAAAAGCCTCTTGTTTGTTTGCAAATTCTTTCATTGTGATATTTTTTAAAGTGTTCTTGAATCTTTGTATTGTGGTAAAAATTTCTCTACAGCATCTAACATGTTTTCATATCCGTTTTTACCATGAAAAACAAGGCGAGAGCCGACAGTCGAAAGCGAATTCCAGCGAACGCAGACGAAGTACGAGAAGCCCAAACCCGAAGGAGAACCCATTTTAAACCTTGGGTAATATTTATAAGTTCCATCTGTGAAGTCTGGTAGTTTACCCTCATTATAAGCCGCTACAATTAAAATCTCTAAAGCAGCTGCTTTTTCATGTGGCTCAAAGCCTTTCCATTTATTGTCAAAATCTTCTTGAGTTGTATTATTTAACTCAAAGATGTCTTGTAAGCTATTAATACGTTCCTTGATATCTTTTGGAACGGGTTCAAAACTTACCTCTCCTGTTTTCTCATCAAAGGACTTTATTCTAAAACCCTCTGGGATATTGATTGTTAATGTTTGCATAGTTTTATTATTTTTCAGTTTCTGATTCAATTTTAGTTACATTGTATTTTAAGTAACCGAATTCGATATGAGGAGGACAGTGCATTGGACATGGCTGTCCAACTTCTAATTCATATTTTGGAACATACCCTCCGATATAAACACCTTGATTAACGGGTTGTTCTTCTACAACTTTTCCATTTTCAAGAATAAGGCGCAATAAATCTTGTCCTTGATCTTCTAAGTGAATGATTTTACGCATAATTATAAACTTGAGAAGTTTAACAATACACTTTGCCATTTTCCATCTTCACCCTTAATTTTAAACTCATAGCCATAACCTTTTAGATGGTTAGAAAAACTTTCTTTCATAAGTCGAAGACCTTCCTTCCAACGAGGATCATCAAACTTGTCTTCATGAGTATAGAGATCCATTACACGAGAATACTCCAGTTCTCCTTTCTCGTTACGTTGTAAGAAACTCATTAGTATTTCATACATCTTTGTATCTCGTTTCTTAATTGCATCCCCTAAGAAGTCTTTAATTAGCTCTATAGCTTTTGAGCTTCTTTCATCCCAAACAGGCTCAGTATCTCTGCGTCTTGTTACACGCATATTGTTGTCTGAATTGGTAATTGTAAAACCGCCTTTACTGTTAGCTCGTATTAAGCCATACTCAGAAAGGAAACCTGCCTGTTCTTCCATATCCTGGTGAACTACTTTTTTAAAGTTCTGAAGAGCTTGATTTAGTTCTATTGCAGCAGATACAGCATTGTTTACTGTTACATTTCGCTTGTCTTCGTAAATCTTTTTTTGTTTCGCTAATTCAGCCTTTTCTTTCTTTTTTCGCTCTTGGAGCATTTGCTCAAGCTCCTGAGTCGTCATGTCTTTAATTTCTTTCATAACTATTTTCTTAATAAGTATAATTTGACTTCTATTGATTCAGTGACCTTAAATGGTCTTAGTTCATTTTCTGTACCAATACTTAAGAGATAACCTCTTTCTTGATTGATAATAATACGCTCTCCAACAGTAAAATATCCAGTGCCTGCTGTACTTGATAGAGCTTCTTGTAACTCATGTTGTCGCTGTAGGTGCTTCATCTTGTTGCTTTAATTTCGTTTCTAATTCTTTTTTATCCTGTAATACCAAGGAATAATTAGGATGTGAACCGTTATGTTTTAACCATTCTTCCAATTCTCTTATTTTAACTTTTAGTCCTTCCATAGTTAATTGAGGTTAGAGTGGCTTAGTTCTCTTTTCTTTAACCTAGGGAGTAATGCACTAGGATAGTTTTTGAAGATTGCATTTGTAACATCTGCATAAAAAGCGTTTTTATCTTTCGCAGGCAAATGCTTATAAGACTGAATTTGCTTTACAAACAGTTCTTCTAAATCACTGTAATGCTTTCTAAAGTAGTTTTGTAATGCTTTACTACTCAATGATAATTGAAACGCCTTAGAACTATGATTGAACCCTGAACACCAATCGATGTATGTTTCCAAAACAACTTCATCATAGTGTTGTTTACTGATCTGTAATATTTCATATATCTTCATCCGTTGGTGTATTTTGATTAGTTACTCCGTTTAAATCTTCATATCCTTTTTGCCAAACCACATATTGTGTTGCATATGGACCAAATTTTCTACCTTTATTAGTTGCTACATAACCACTAACAAAAACCTTCTGATTAGCATCATACATTATTCGTTCCTCTAATTCTGTTTTTGGTAACTGTCCCTTGGCATGGCCAATAAAAACAAGTGTCTTGTCTCGAAACTGCTTCGTAAAGCTTAGATAATCTGCAAAGGTCTTACCCATGAATAGATAAGGAGCTGAATCTACTACCACTACTTGAGCACTGCCTCGTCGACCCAAACGCTCTGTCAATTCTTCTAAATTGTCTGAAACCATCTTGAAGTTGCTACTCACATCCTGCATTTGAAACATTCTTAGTCGGTCTTGTAAGTCTCCATCATCTAAATCCTCTTCCAAGGATACTAGTAATGTTTTTTCAGTTTGAGCAAACTCTTTAATCAATTGCATCACAAAGGAACTTTTACCACTTGAACTCTGTCCAAAAACAAACCATCTGGCTTTTTTCTGCGGGTTATCAAATACATCATAAAACCGTCCTGTAAATTTTATACGATGAACTTTGGTTGATAATACATTTGATACTGTTAGAGTTCTACTTAAACTGCTCTTTGTTGATTGATTCATTTTAAGCTATCATTTTAGGCATTCCCAATATGGTTCTTACAAACTCTTCTGTGAGTTCTTTACCTGTTCTATCTGCTTCCTTCATTGCTGGAACTAATACATCATGCAATTCGCCATAATTGTCGCAATTCTGTTTTAAGAATTTTCGAAGGGAAGTATCTTCCACATTTTTTAAGAACAATTCAAAACTGCGATCAATAGTAGGAAGTTCACGAATTCCGAATTTTATTCTTCGGTAGAACTGGGGAATGCCTGATCTATTCTTTTTACGTAGTTTATCTAGATTATCTATCAACTGACTAGTGCCAATCAAAGTAATTCCACATATTTTAATTAAAGCATCATAAAGCTCTTTCATTGCACATAGAGCGGGCTGTTTCATATACTCGCACTCATCAAAAATTAAATGAGGTTTAAGACCCTCTAAACGCAACTGTCTAAGTTTCTTTGCTATTTCTCCAATCTTCTTAGATTTAGTCTTAGGAGTTGCAATTTTCAAAGCATCTATAACTTTATCTAATAAATCACCAATAGTATCTAATGAACCAACTACTATTTTAAATGTATCAATAGGGTTGGCTTTTACAAACAAATCAGATATATAGGACTTACCACTCCCAGTTTCACCAATTACGATATTAGTTAAACCTCCTTCTTTAGCATCCTCTAACGTAGATAACATTCTAAAAAGCTGTGGGGTTTCTTGCATTGTCCAGTATTCTTTTACAAGTTTGAAATCAATAAATTCTGCAAGCATTAAATACCACTTGTCTTTAATTTCAGATTTACCCACCATTGTATCTCCATTTCGAATACTAGATAAATAGCTTTCATTGATTCCAGAACGCTTTACTATTTCATTAGCACTTATATTGTGTTTGGTGATGTAATCATTAAGCGCTATGGTGATTTGTTGTTTTTGATTTATTGTTATCATAATTCAGCATATTTATTTAGGTTGACTTTATCTTTTAAGTATTCTTCTTGAGAACTTTTCCATTCGGCATCAATAATATTTTGTTCTTTCTTCACTTGCTTGTTTGCTAATTGAGTAGTAGTTTTTTCCATACGTTTTCGTTCTGAAGACTTATGATCTTTATGTTGTCCATTACTATCAGCAAGCATTAATTTTCTCAAAGTATCAAGTTGTGGATTTGAGGTAAACAAATCCTCTAAAACTTCGTGCCTCACTTCATTTCTATTTAGTATTTCATCATTGTATTGTTTATTGAAATTGAAAACTTTCTGACGTTCTAAAGCATCTTGTTTTTGTTGATCATATAAAGCCATTGGCTGTATATATTTTTCTTCTAGTATAAATTCAAGATTACCTATTTCCTCAACTAGCTTACCATTTCTACTTTTAGCATTACTAACCAAAACCTTACTTAAATCATCCTGGTCATAAAATACCATCCAATCTTCATGCATATGCTTTCTAAAATTCAAATCAAAAGTGTCATATGCCATTTCTATTCCATTGATAGTAGGTGTTAATCCTTCACCTTTAAATTTGTTGGTGTATCCTGTAGTTTGTCCATAACATCTTAAAAATTGGTTGATTGTCATCGTTATTTTATCATCTTCAGGGAAGGCTTCAAAACTCTCAACATATTTTTCAACTTTTTCAGCCCTATCATTCTCTATAGCATTTACAATCTGCATTCTACAACCAGTTTCGTCAGGGAATTGATGTCTTATCTTGTTTAAATAATCATCATTTACTTGATTATCATTGTTTGAAGTCACGTTATGTCCTGACCAATTGGGAACAAGCTTTGCTTGAAAGTGTTTTTCATTGAACTTATCAAAGAAATTCTCAATTGGCTTGGCTTTCGAGTTCTTTACTTTTGCAGGTGTAAAATGCTTTGCTGTTGCCTCATATGTTGGAGTCAAATTCTTGAGTTGGTAATTATCAGTTTGAAGTTGATATGGCTTATATTTTTGTCCAAACAATTCCTCAATATGTTTAAGAGCATTTTTAAGAGCTTGTCTAATCAAACTCGGACTTTCACTAGTTCCAATTGCATATCCTACTATGTAGTTGTTAAATGGATCTAAAACCATTACTACAGTTAATCTATTGTGATACGTTGTAACTGTTTTTCCTTCACTGTTTATTGTTGTCTTTTGGTAAAGCAACTCAGCATCCCAACCATCCATACTCCAGAACAACATAGCGGCACTTGGTTTACTTCTTTTTATTTGCATATGCTTATTATGCATAAGCTCAGTAGTACCATGTTGTCCACTAAATACATACATATCTAGTTTTTTACGCATATTGGCTATAACTCCTGCATCAATCGTTTTCCAACCTAAAGAACTAGCAACTATGTTGTAGATATCAACGATTTGCTCATTGTTAAGGTTTTGATGTTTATTAAGAAGTTCTTCTATCATCATGTTCTGTTCATTGGTTACAACTTTAGCAGCATTACGCTTCCCATATTTACCTGATATAATGGATAGATAACCTTCCTTTAAGTATCGGTTCACCTTATGACGTAAGCTATCTGGCTTTGTTGGTAAATCATGACGAACTTGTTGAAAAGCATTTACATCATTACTCAAACTTTGCCATATGTCAAACTGTCCAGTCATTCCTAAACTTTTTGCATACATCTTTCGCTTGTTTTTCACTTCTATAACAGTGTTTAAAACAGATGCGTTATACGTGTATAGTTCAATTACTTCGGGTTCGAGTTTATTGTCATTTTCACCATAACGATGTGCAGCAAAAAAATCAAATGCTTTTCTATCACTTAGATAATGCTTGGCAAAAAAAGATTCTCTAATCTGTTCAGCAGGTTTTTTCCACTTCATCACTAAAGCATCGCGCCATTGTTGAATTAATGAATCATATTCTACTAAGGCATCAAAACCAAGAGATGCTCTTCGTAATTCACGTTCAGGCTGTGTTTTGCTTTTCATTCGCTTATTAAGCGCGTTATATGATATTAGCTTTAAACTTTCTTCGTGTGCAGATACTACTTTATCGTCTTTAATTAAAAACTTGATCTTTACACCTAGCTTATCATCGTGATATTCAAACGGTATTTCTAATTGTTGTGCCATAATGAATATTTTATTTTGGTCCCATTAAGGATTCGAACCTCTTATAATGTCGCCTTCTATTTGTACGGTGGCGGGCGGCATTATATTTTTCATCTATCTGTTTTCCGTCTTAATAGTAATAGATAGCACAACCAGTGCGATGGGAAATCACTATATTTACTGTGCTAACAAAAAAATTATAGTGATATGAATGAAAATGATTATTTATTATTATTAATAAGGGTTCAAGCATTAGAGGCTGTTTTATGTCAAGACTCTAATATTAGAGCACCATACATTGAATCTCTACGAACACTCAGCACCCTTATCAGAAACAATGGAGAAGTGAACTCTAGTAACCTCCTGTCTGCTTTGGATAATGTCATTAGTACTATTAATAGTACTCCACCCAAGTTTTAAAGACACATTGTTATACATATCTATTACTTGTTGATTAGTTAGATTAGTGTGTTTCATCCTTAATCAATTTTAGTATTAAACTTTCTTCTGATAACCACACCACATAGTGTGGTTATTTTTTCTATACTCTATTTCCTCATAAGAACACATAGCAGAGCCTATTCTTGGCTTCTCGTTTTTGTTACTTATTTTGTGCCCGAATTCCCTTGAAGACTTTATTGTTTTCATAATTAGCTCTCTATTTTAATTTTACTTGCTTCTTCTACTAAAAGCTCTTTGGCTCTTTTACGGATCAATACAGCTAGGTCACTGTTATTAAAATAGCATAATGAAGTGTGGACAGTTTGAACAGTTGTATTCAATTCTGTTGCTATTTTCTTTTTAAATGATGCAGGCAATTCAATTTTGTTCATATCTTTATATCCTTAAATATTGTTTTTAATTACTTACAGAGATTAAAATCTGTTGTTATTTATTTCAATTGTCTGTTACAAATATATATAAGAATTGCGAAATATCGCAACTATTAATTGCGAAATACCGCAATTTTAATTAAATATTTTTTATCGTGCTGAAAATCAAGGAAATAAGATTAAGAAAAAAAATAACACAGAACGAAATGGTCGTGAAAACAGGCATTCCAAAACGTTCTTATGTTGATTATGAAAATGAAATTCAAGATATCTCTCTAGAAAGGTTGCGAAAAATCGCAACAGCATTAGATGTTAGTGTAGCAGAATTATTAGGTGAAGAATATTATTCTAATACTATTATTGAACCTGTTGTGAGTTCTAGAAAAACAAAGGATGTTTTTTATGAACAACAAATGGTACCTATTTTTAATCTTGAAGCATCTATGGGATTGGTACCAATATTAAATGGAGATGGTATAGATGAAGAAAAAATATTAGATTATATATCTATACCTATGATGCCATCTTGTGATGGAGCAATATCTGCCACCGGGGACAGCATGTATCCATTATTAAAAGCAGGTGATCTTGTTGCTTATAAAAGCATTGCTGTTGAAAGAAACAGCATTTTCTTTGGCGAAATGTACCTGTTAGCTATTAGAGTCGATGAAACAACTACAATGAAGACTATTAAATTTGTTCATCCAAGCGAGTTAGGCAATGAGTTTATTAAGATTGTGAGCCACAATCAGCATCATGCACCCAAAGACATCAATTTAAATCAAATAGTCGCAATGGGGTTAGTTCGTGCATCAATACGTATTCATAATTAACCAACATTATGATAATCAGATATTTAAACGTATTGTTTTGTTTGAAATAGTAAAATAAGGGGGTATATATAAGTCGTTTTTTATTATTTACATGAAAAATAGTGTTATTAAAGGGTATTGTACACTTATTTATTTTACATACTTAAGGCGAAGCATGAGGCTAAGCATAAGGCGAAGCAATACTAAATAGAGTAGTTTTTTGAGAAATACGTTACTTGGATTTAAAAACCATTTAAAAAGGATTTATTTGCAGTTTACAACAATAACAAAAGCCGTTAAAACACTTGATTTAACGGCTTTTATGGTAGTTTCACCTATCTAATATTGTATTTATAGTAGAAGTGGCTTAAGACATGGCTTTATACGTCTATAAAATGGTATCTGTATGGTAGTAAATGGTAGTGCAATGGATATTTCATTTTTTTTATTTTCTTGACCTTTTTTATCTTAATCCCTTGTATTTATTGGGTTTTTCGACCTTTTTTATATTGAGTGTATTTGTATATTTCATTTATACCCCCTTAATATAAATAAAATAGATTTATTGTTTGGTGAAACAATCAGGAATACAGGTTTACGAAAATTAGATATAACTGATTTAGACCAGTTGAAAAGAAAATACTTTAGACAGTACTTGTGTTATGAAAATAAAGAAGGGGATCAAATAGTTTATGTTAATAGTTTTTGCGAAGTCCCCTCTTTTTTTAAAGAAGGGGTTTATAAAAAGTTAAATTGGAAAAAAGAAATGTTTGATCCTTCAGATGGAGGTAATTGCTATTGGTCGGCAGAAATAAATCTTACAAAAAATAGTTTAACATCTATAATTATAAATGCAGCAGAGTAATTCAACATTTTGCAATTACACGGATTTAATTTCGTTCCATGTGTTTTTGGGATAAGTCAATGGAAATACGAGGATATATTGATGGTCTAACATTTTTTCTTATAGGAATAGTAATGCTGTATGGATTTTTTTGATTAAATAGCGATAGATTGTTTAAAAGATGTATGATTAATAACATTCCGATTGAGGATTGCGCAAATTTAACCTCAAGCCTTTTGGCTAAAGTCTCGGACGTAATCCGTTAGTTTTTCAATTATTGATTTTTGTCTTTTATAGAGAATTTGGAATTAACTCATTACTTCCACAGTTTGTTTGGTTTTAAATGTAGGATATAAGAATTCCAAGAAGTGCTTCAAAGACTTAAACTCAACAGATCAATAAAACTGTTCAATATGTATCAGAAAAATAAGTACAAATGAATGTTGGAATAATAAAATAAATATTAGTTTTTATGAAAAAAATAAAATTATTTGCTACAAATGCTCATTTGTTTGATAAAGATGGTGATACTAGTAAAGAATTAAATTTTATGAAGAAGTCTATTCAAGTCTATAAAACCAAAAACCAATATAAAATCATTACTATGTATAGAACGGAGGCTTGGTCTTATATAGCTGGAGAACCTCTATATCTACTTCCTTTAGATATTAGTATACAAGAATTTTTAAAAGTAATTTTAGAGGGATTAAATCATAGTCGTTCTATTCTTGAATTGGAGGTGGATAAAATATGGAACAATAATAAACAGTTGTTGAAAAAAATTGAAGCGAAATCATATGATGACTTATATAAAAACTCGAGAAGTTGTGATATATATATTGAAGATAAAGAAATAACTATAAAACCTAATATTTATTTAGATTCTAAAAAGGGATTACAAACAGATGTAGAAAGCATTGTTAAAATAGAGTTTTTAGAAGAAAAATATTTAGAAATAGCTAAAGAAATTATTAAGATATTAAATTAGTTTCTAGTCTGATAACATGGGTATGAGACATATCATTATAGATCTAATAATAGCTATGGAGAAGAAATAGTGAATATTGTACAGAAATCACTAAATGATAATTTGAGTAAAGGCGGAAAAGGAAGTATAAGTAATAATATAGAATTTAGTACTAATAGATTAAAAAGAGGCAAAATAAATAGGAATGAAAATAGGAATTAAATATCTGCTAATAAGTCTATTCGTAATTTCATGTTCAATATCAAAAAATAATATTGATTATGATTATATAGGTGAAAATAACTATAATAACTTTTATCTTGTCGATACAATAAAAATTTTAGAACCTATTAGAGTATATTCTAAAAAATTTGGTGGACCCTTTGTTTTTTCTAAAGCAATTTTAAATGAATATAAGTTAACCAGTGATTTTTTTGAACGCCCTGATGTATTTATATATGCAGATGATTTGTATTATGCACTACCAACAAAAGATTATGAAGTATATCGATATCCTGATTATGGAAATTGTAAACATTTAGTGAGAGAAAATTGGAATTCAACTGATTTAGAGATTTATAGTTTCTCGGAAGATTCAATTGTGTTTTTAATGGGGATGATCAATGCAAATTATTATTATATTAAGTATAGAAATTCTAATAATAATCATGTTAAATATAAAGAAACAGATTACAAACGAGTTTTTTACAAAATTATTTTTCCTTATCGCAAAATAGATAATTAAGAATTCCAATCGCGCAAATTTAATGCGACCCTTCGTTGCCTCAGGGTGACATGACTAGTGTGGGTAGTGGAGGGGATACCGGATGGTTACTAGGGTTAATTGACAGATGCATTTTTTGAGTGATGATCCGTTTTTCAATTGAAATAAATCCTATTTTTATCGGAACAGTTGGTCTTGTAAAACCAAGGTTGAGTTCGCGAGAGGAAAAGAAGGAGTAGAGGTTGAGTGTGGACCCGCTGACGGATATATGTAGTAAGGCCAGATGAATTAGTATTAAAATTTGATTTAAAACTAAATTGTGAAAAGTCGAGGTAAAACTGCAACCTATTAGCCGATTCACTACAAGAGCGCTTTTCCAAGTATCTGCTTTTTGCATACAAATGAAATATAGGAGCAAACTAGTATGGTATCTGGATCTTCTCTAGGAACCATGCATTTAAATAATAATCCTGAAATAAGGTCCTAAGGGAGGAAAAAAAGAAATTATGAAAAATATATTTTTAATTGTGTTTTTGTGTTCGTTATCCATGTTTGGACAAGATAAAAATGAAGAGTTAAGATTAGTACGGCATCCACTACCAGAGAAAAATTTGGTAACTAAACTATATTTATTTGATATTTTACAAGAAGAAGGGTTGGTAGATACGATAGCGCTAAAAATTTTTTTAAACCAACATTCCGATTTGACAAAAGCTAATATAAAAAGAAAACAAATAAAATTGTATGAAGATATTAATGTTTGGGAAGTACGTTATTTTCTCGGATATGAAAAAAACGATAGTATTTTATCTAATTATTTTATTCGTTTTAATAAAAATACCGTAGAAGTTATAGATCATTGGATAGAAAAATAAGGCAGTGATTTAGGGGAAAGGCAAATGGAAGAGGGATGGATATCTAAAAGGGTATGAAGCTATAATCGTTCATACTTCGCTTGTTGTTTAGGAATATAACAAGAAAATCGGTGGATTGAGACCAGATGACTCAGTTGGAGTTATTAAAAAAATAGAAGAAGCCCCCATTAATATATTTAGATAAAAATTCACTTATGTATACCAGATTTTTGTTGTTGATTATTTTTATACTATGCCAGCGTATAGATGCACAGCATAAAAAAAGCTACATTTTTTTTGAAGTTGATCCGTCAATAGAAGTTAAATTCTTTTCTAAGAAGAACAGGAAAAGTAAGGAAGTTGAACCAATAGAAAGCAATCTCTTTATGTTCAACAATCAAAACCCTTTTTGGGTAGAGTTTGATACTAAATTAATCGAAATAGACTTGAGAAGGTATAAAGTGGATGTGTTTTTTAATGTGAAGTTAGAGGTAAATAAAGAGTCAAAGGGTGTTGTTTATAAATACAAAAGAGGAGATGTCATTCGCATAGACGATAGATGTAAGAGTGAACAATGCAATGTTTTAACCGTTGAGTTTCCTCAAATAATATCCCTTGAAAACGGATATTACACGACAATTAATGATGTTTTTACAAAGTACATTTTGGATGAAACGATTTATTACAATAAATAAGGTGCAACAAGAAAAGTGATTTATAAGCTTAAGCATCAGTTAATACAGATAGCAGGGTTAATTCTGTTTTTACATGAAAAGATAATGAGTAAAAGTGTTGTGTTTAAATTGAGTAAAAAAAATATTAGTTGTCTTATTTTACTCTTGTTTGCGTTAATCGTTGTAGGAGGATTATTTGTATTATATCCTTCTATTTTTATATCTTCTCTTGTTAGAAGTGAGGTTTTTGTTAGACTAGTGGGAATCCTGATTAGTTTTTTTTCAATCCCTCTTTTTATTGGATATGTGCTACTTTTATTTGAGGAGAATGGATTAATTGTATCAAATGAAGGAATGATAAATAACACTAATTTGATTAATATAGGTCAAATAGCATGGAAAGATATCACATTAATAAAGACTAAAAAAAGTAAAAAAAATACTTTCCTTTTAATTTTCGTTAAGGATGAAAGTAAATATTTTAAGAATAAAGGTTTATTGAAAAAAATAAATGCTTTAGGATATAAAAATTCATATGGAACGTCTATTGTTATAGAAACCAAGCATGTACTTTGTATACTTGAAGAATTGAAGTTGACACTGCGTCAACATGTTAAAGTTGAGTAGATTCATTTAGCTTTAGTGATGCAATTAACCCTAAGGCTCTTTAGTTAGGGTTATCTTATTGTCAAAAGGAGATAAAACAATCAACCGCTAGGTCATTTGCTCCTAGCGGTTTTTTTAATGTTTTATTTCAAATCAGCAATAGAAGCGCCAAAGTTGATGTGTAACACATGGCCATTGGGTAAAACTAAAGCGGGGACTGATTTGACGCCAGCGCCTTCTGCTTCTTGTACTTTTGTTGGTTCTTCTCCTAAATGAATAATTTCGATAGGGTGATCCGCAATTAAGTTGAGAAGATCTTGTTCTGCACTTACGCAAACAGGACAACCAGCATGGTAAAAAGTGAGTTGTTTCATGATGTATTATTTTATAAGTAAATATTGTAGAGTAAAAGTAGTTGGACTGTTGGGGATTTGAATGGTACAGGATTAGAATATCTCGATGGTCCAGGTTTTTTTTGTGAGATTTGTTATTTGTTGAGCATTCACAACTTCATAAAGAGCAAAAGTATGATGTGAGCGCGGGATGCGACCCCTCCTAGCGTCGGGGTGACATACTGTGGGGAAGTAGTGAGGTTTGTTATTTGTCAGATTGTAAGCCTCACAAACAACAAACAATAAACCTCACAAATAACAAAAACCTGGACCACCCCTAAAATCACAATTCTGTATCATGCTAGTCCTCCAAAGAGGCTGTATGTTTGTACCAGATTAGTGAACGGTTAACAGTTGACGGTTGATAGTTGATAGTTGATTTTTCTGATTGAAGGATATATTCTCTTTAATCGAAAATTGAGCAAAAAAACAACTAGCAAAAAAGCGAAAAAGCAAATCGGAGCGCAGCGTAGATTCATCGAACTCCAAAACAAAATATAAAATAGGTGAGATAAAAAATCAAATCTAACGGTTGTCAGTAAACTGTCCACTGTAAACCAATAAACGGTTCCCTGGCTGAGTGGTAGGCCTGGTTACGCAATAACCAGTAGGTTGGTTCGAATCCAACGGGAACCTCTAATTAGTTAACGGTTATCAGTTATCAGTTGACGGTAAATTTTCTGATTTAAGGATATATTTTCTTTCATCGAAAATTGAGCGAAAAAGCAACTAGCAAAAAAACGCAAAAGCAAACCTAACGGTTAGCGGTAAATTTTTTGATTTAAGGATATATTTTCTTTCATCGAAAATTGAGCGAAAAAGCAACTAGCAAAAAAGCGAAAAAGCAACTAACAAAAAAGCAAAAAAATAAAAAACCTTCTTGTCATCTGCTGTATTCCATCAACAAGCTGTCATTTTTTTAGTTGATCGCAGCAGATACAAAGGAGGACAATCATTTAAAAATAATAATCACATGAAGTTACACCGAGAAGGAAAAGGTCCTATCACCTTTGCAAGTTGCGTTTTTTTAGTATGCAATGGATTAGTTTTTGTTTTCATGAACAATAGGCTGTGGTATACACAAGGCTTTATACTTTTGTTGACTGCTGTTTTAATGGGACTTGTGGTGTTTTTCTTTCGTATTCCCAAGCGCATCCTTATAAAAGGGGAGTCTTGTATTCAAGCACCTTGTGATGGAACTGTCGTTGTGATAGAAGAGGTGGAACCCGATGAGTATTTTAGTGAAAAACGCCTGCAGATATCCGTGTTTATGAGTGTATTGAATGTGCATGTGAATTTGAATCCCATTGATGGAGAAATAGTATACAGTCAGTATCACAAAGGAAAAAACTTGGTGGCTTGGCACCCTAAATCGTCCACGGAAAATGAGCGACATAGCGTCGTTTATAAACATGTGAATGGCAAAGAAGTACTAGCGAAACAGATTGCTGGAGCATTAGCGAATCGCATTGTCAATTATCTACCCTGTGGAACTACAGCCGTACAAACGGAAGAAATGGGATTTATTAAGTTTGGATCGCGCGTAGATTTGCTCTTGCCTTTGGATTGTAGTGTAAAAGTACAATTGGGAGATAAAGTACAAGGAGGAATCACAACCTTAGCCAGATGGTAACAAGATTATACTTGTTGTTCTTGGAGACAAGCTGCGAGTAGGTGTATCCCTTTTTCTAATTCTTCTTTGGAGAGTGTACCAAAACTCAAACGCAATCCATCAGCAGAAGTAGGGGGGGAATAATAGTTGTTGGGATTGACTAATTGCATGCCTCTAGCAGCTAAGTGTTGGACTAACAGGGTATAATCAACAGGGTATTTGGGCTTAATCCAAAAGGCCAATCCGCCATCGGGAATTGTAAAGGTTACTTGATCGCCTAAGTATTTTTGAATTAGAGCCGTGGTGAAGTCCCTTTTTTCTTTGTATAAACTTGTCGCTTTTTTAATATGTTTTTTTATCAGGCCGTCTTCAATTAATTGGAGGACGGCTTGTTCCATGATACGATCTCCTTGAATATCGATGATCTTTCTCAATTGCGCAATCTTGTCAATCAAGCTGTGGTCACTCGTCACTAGGAAGCCCACGCGAAGTGCGGGTGCAACAACCTTACTCAAGGTGCCGATATAAACGTAGTTTTCAAGTTCAGCATAGCTACACAGCGGCAATACCGGTCGGTAGGTATAGTGAAATTCGTTGTCGTAATCATCTTCAATGATGGTAATATTGTGGTCATTGGCGAGTTGTACAATTTCCAAACGTCGTTGTAAGCTCAGGGTTACTGTGGTTGGAAACTGATGGTGAGGCGTGAGGTAGATTGCTTTAATATTGGAGTTTTGTTGCAGTTGTTTTTTTAAATCAGTTAGGCAAATTCCTTCTGTATCCACTTGTACAGGTAGTAAGGTAGCCCCTGCATGTTCAAAAGCCTGCCAAGCCGATTGGTACCCTGGGTTCTCAACTAAAATAGCATCCCCTTTTTGAAGCAAGCATTGAGCAACCAAATAAATAGCCATTTGTCCCCCTCGTGTAATGCAGACACACTCCTCTTTTACGTGCATTCCTCTTTGGTGATTGAGCATATGCGCAATGTGTTGGATGAATCTAGGATCTCCCAAAGCATTGCCATAACCCATCATCTGCCATTTAGCATTGCGATTGAAAATCTGTCTATAAGCACGTGCTAATTCTTTCACAGGGACAATTTTACTATCGGGATAACCATTGTCAAATACAAGTGATACAGTAGATTGAATATGAGGTGTTGAAGTATTAGTTGAAGATTTATGAGGTCGTGTCGGTTTGGATTGAGGCCTGGTTTGAGCAATATAAATGCCCTTTCGCTCTTGTGATTCCAGCCATTCCTCATCTAATAGTACACTTAGTGCTTTGACAATCGTATTGCGATTCACTTTGAGCATTTCCGCCAATGTTCTCGTACTCGGTAAAATATCCCCTTTTTGGAGTCTGCCTTGTTGAATGGCCTCAATTAGGGCATCTGCTATCTGCAAGTAAAGGGGTTGATCAGAAGAGGAATCCAAGCGAATTTCTAATTTCCAAAGCCTTTTCATATGGACTATTTATTTAGGTTTATAAATTAGTTAGGAGTAGTCCAAAGATAAGCATTATTACCCGCTAAAATCTGTTTGTATGGAATAAAAAAACTGTTCGATTAACAGGAGACTATTGCATGGCATCTGCTAATTCAATTAATTTGAGGCACGTTTTATAGTTTCGTGTTGTAGCTGTAATGCACAATTTTTGTTCGAGTAGAGTATTGGTGATTTTAGTATGCCCATACCCATTGGTCGCGACTAAATAAGCTGCTGAATCAGAAAAGGCTAAATGCTCTTCCACTGTTTTCTTTTCAAGAATATGCGTGTGGTTTTGAACCGTTGGTGTGGAATGAAAAAAACTAATGTACAGTTGAGCTTGCTCCTCTGTTTGTGTAAAGGGACATTGGCGAACGAGAGTTTCAAATGTCGTTGCAGATAGGGTAAGAACAGGTATATCTAAACGAAGCTCTTCTTGTATGGCTTGATGTATTTGATGAGAAAGGAGTCTTTCATCCGTCTCTTCGGTTTGAAAGAGGAGATTACCACTTTGAATATATGTTTGTACTTGAACGAAGTTTAAATTCAAAGCAAGTTTCTTCAAAACCTCCATTTTAATTGTGTTTTTACCACTTACATTAATGCCTCGAAGTAAAGAAATATAGGTTTTCATAAAGATACAATAGCGTAAAAGTTGTTGCATACAAAGATAGTATATCCTTCGAACCTTGGCCTTGTATCCTTTGATTTGTTGAAGTTGACGATTCCATTGTAGTTGCCATTCATCAAATGAAATAGACCAATGGTCAAAGAAATTCTTTGGGTTTAGGCAATTAGGTCTTGCTTTGCATCAAAATCAAAAGAATGAAGATGCGTTTAATTTTAGTTTGTTGTTCTTTCCTATTGGGAATGGCAACGATGTGGTCTCAGGAAAAAATAAGAGGGGAGATTAAGGTAGATTATGTGCCTTTTTCCAACTATGTCAGACCGATAGATAGTATGAAAACTCCTGCTAAAACCGATTTTAGAAGAGTAGAACTCAATGTTGAAATTCCATTATCCCTAACGATGGATAAGCGAAATAAACCCCGAATTTGGTCTGTTGTGGCTCAGGGAGCGTATGCGAAAATGGAACATAAGTTGTATGAAGAAGAGTTGTTTCCCACCGAATTGTTGAATGCTCAGGTGGGCTTGAAACACTTTCGTTCGATAAGTGATTCTTGGTCGTTGTTGTTTATGGCGACAGTTGGGGTATACACGGATATGGAGGTGATTAATAAGGAGGCTATTTTAGCGCAAGGAGGGGTGTTTTTTATTAAGCATTTCAATGATAAAGTAGCTTTGGGTGTTGGACCTGTGTTGACCAATAGCTTTGGAGTTCCTATGGTATTACCAGGAATTTATTTTAACTGGGAAACCCATGGTGATTTTTATGTGCGAGTAGCCTTCCCACAAGGGATGGAATTGGGATATAAAATCAATGACATGACAGACTTAAAATTAGCGGCTGATTTGCAAGGGATGACTGCCGTAATTAAAAAAGACGACAAGAATATGTTGTTGGGATTTCAACAAATTGTTGCGGGACTCCGACCAGAGTTTAAGTTTAATGAGCACCTGACTTTATCTCTAACCGCAGGTAGCTCGCTCGTGCGTTCTTTCTCGTATAATGAGCGTAAAATCAAGAATATATTCAAAGAGAAAAAAGAAGCCGATCCACGATTCACAACGACGTTTTACGGCGCCGTAAAATTGCGATGGGCCCTGTAGGGGGCGAATGATATTCGCCCCTGTAACAAGAGAATTGAAGTAAATTAGCGAATGATATTCGCCCCTCTAACAAGAGAATTGGAGTAAATAAGCGAATGATATTCGCCCCTTCTGACAAGAGAATTGAAGTAAATTAGCGAATGATATTCGCCCCTGTAACAAGAGAATTGGAGTAAATAAGCGAATGATATTCGCCCCTCTGACAAGAGAATTGGAGTAAATAAGCGAATGATATTCGCCCCTCTGACAAGAGAATTGGAGTAAATTAGCGAATGATATTCGCCCCTTCTGACAAGAGAATGGGAGTAAATTAGCGAATGATATTCGCCCCTCTAACAAGAAAATTGGAGTAAATAAAAAGAGGCACCTGCCTCTTTTTTATTTACTCAACAAGTTTTTATAGATAATATCATTCAACAACGCCTCTTTTCTCAAGCGTGCAATCGGCAGTTGTACCCCGTGAATGAGTACTTTATTTCCCGAGATGGAGCTTATGTGATTGACATTAATTAAGTAGGATTTGTGTATTCTAAAGAAGTGCTCTTTAGGGAGTAGATCCTCGATGGCGATCATGGTTTGATGGATGATGTAATGTTTATCTGCCGTGTGAATCTTAACGTAATTCTGCATGCCTTCAATATAGCAAATGGAAGTCCATTGAATTTTGACAAAGCTATCCTCGTGTTTGATGTACATGGAACCATCTGATAATCCTATTTCTTCCTTACTTTGATGTTTGAGTTCATGCCATTCTTTGGCTTTTAAGGCTGCTTGATAAAAGCGTTTGAAGGCGATGGGTTTGAGTAAGTAATCCACAATTTGCAAGCGATAACCTTCCAAAGCATGCTCAGAATAAGCAGTGGTAAAAATAACCATGGGTGGCTGGCTGATGGATTCTAAGAAATCGATGCCTGAGAGATAAGGCATATTAATATCCAAGAACAGCAGGTCATACTTGTCTTTGCTTAGGAGTTCTTGTGCCTCAAGGGCAGAACCACAAGAAGCTTGAGCGACTAAGAAATCCACCTGGGCGATAAAATCAACGATGGCTCTTCGCGCTAAAGGCTCATCATCTATGACGAGGCATTTGAGTGGAAGGGAAGTTTTATCTGAGGTCAATTGCATGGTGTAAATCGATTTGGAGTATTACAGTAAAGGTATCTTCTTTTTGTGTCATTTGAAAGGAATGGGCTTCGGGATACTGCATTTTCAGTCGTTCTGTGATGTTGAGTAATCCAATACCTCCTTGTTGTTTCTCTCTTTTATAGATGTCGTTATAGGAGTTTTCAATGGCTAGGGTTAATTTGCCTTTTTCTTCTTTGCATTGAATGTGTACATACCCTTGTTGATGCGGTAAACGAGAAACGTGTTTGAAGGCATTTTCTACGAGTGGAACTAAAAGCAAAGGAGCAATTGGCAGCTGTTTGGTTTCAATTTCCCAAGTACATATTACCTCTAGTTCTTCTTGCCAGCGAATTTCCTCTATGGCTACTAAATCTTGTAGGTATTGGATTTCTTGGTGAAGAAAAACGCGTTTCTGATTGCATTCATACAGTTGATAGCGCAGGATATCCGAAAATTTAAGCAATACGGTTGAGGCTAGTTCAACGTTGGATTGCATGAGAATATGGATGTGATTCAGCACATTAAACATCAAATGAGGGTTAATCTGATCTTGTAACAATTTAATTTGTGCTTCTAAATGTTCTTGTTGTAATTTGGCGTTTAATCGTTCAATTTTATGGTGTTCTTCATAAAATCGAATCCCACAGGTTGTTGTGACGATTGCCATGGCTGACGGAATAGAATTGAATAATTTATAGACAAACAATTCTCTCCAATTTTGTACATCAGATCGGGCTAATACTTGTTCATCCCCAATAAAATAGGGAAATAAAGTAAAGCAAAAGGAGACTAAAATATTGAGTAGAATAACGCCAAGAAAAAATTGAAGGAGAAAGTGTTTCATTCTTCCTTCTTTTAATGCTTTGGGCAATACAATATCACTGAGATAATGAGAAATACCAATAAAAGAGGCCATGACTAGGGCAGTGTACAACACCCAATAGTAGAAGGGATGGTTGCTGAGGTACACATAGGGCCATAGTGAAAAAGTCAGAATAGACCAGAAAATGATAAAGAATAACCGTTTATGTTTGTGGATATTGGTAGTCATAAGAATGTATTATATACTGCAAAGGTAAAGAAAGGACAACCATTTGATTGGGTGTCTATTTTTTTGACCATTGGTTGCTGTAATTTGACGATTGGAAGTAATGGAATAAGATTTATAAAAAAAAGCATAGAGGAGTGACTCCTCTATGCTTTTTTGTACTTGAATTTACAAGAAGTAATAACTTACTCCCAATTGTACGTGATTGGATTTCGATTTAAAATCTTTGGATAGGTTGTTTAAACTGCGGGAATACACCAGGTCAAAACTGAATTTGCCGAGATTTACTCCTGCACCGATTTGGGCTTTGATGTTGTTTTTATTCCAGCGAGTATCTATTGCTTGAATATTGTCGTGTACACTGAGTTTGTCGTCAATCACTTGAGAGTAAACCCCTCCAGCGATGACATGTACTTTTAAGGTTTTGAAATCAAAGAGGTCATATCCTACAGCGATTGGAAGATCAATACTTTTCCATTTGGCTTGATGTATTGCTCCATCATCAACTGCTGATTTAGATTCGCTGTACAAAAGATCAGCTTGAACAAAAAGGCGATCAAAGTGATACTGTGTGGTAATTCCTCCCGAAAATCCCAAAGCTGAGGATGTACTTAGATTGTTTAAATTCCCAGCTATATTCGCGTGATTGGAACTTACTTTTACACCGAATTGAAAAGGATTTTGAGCATTTACACTGCTAACAGCTAGGAGCATACCTAAACTAAATAAGGTTACTTTCATATTGAAAATTTTAAATTGTTTCGGCAAATAACCTTTAGTTTAGGCATTGAGACAATCTTCTTTGACCAATGGCAAAGAAGTGTTGATTAGTGGTTGCTTGACCTAGATACTAGTTTTCAAAAATATTCATCTTTTCTTCATAAATCGGACTTGATAGGCTCAAAAAATGGAGTACGCTGTGAAAAACGTGGTGTTGAGATAATAAGGGATTGGTTTTGAGTTTGATAGCATCGTCTGATACCCAAACAATAAACGGAATTTCATATTGCTCTTTAGGCGCAAGTTTCATCGGCAATCCGTGCATATACAAGTTTTTTTCTCCCAGTGATTCTCCGTGATCTGAAACAAATAATAAGGTACTTTTGAAATCCGTTAAGGTTTTGAGATCCTCAATGACTCGATGTAATAAATAGTCGGTATATACGATGGTATTATCATAAGCGTTAATTAATGCTTCTGAAGAACAATTAGCCAGATCTACACTAGTACAAACGGGGGTAAATACTTCAAAATTAGAAGGATATTTGGTGTTATATGACGGACCGTGACTGGTACTAGTATGCAAAACAACTAAGATTTTGTTTTTCGTACTGGCTAAGATATCCGCTTTGAGGTTGGTTAACAAGATTTCGTCATATTGACAATTGTCGCCTTTGCATAACTGTCTTAGTTCCTCTTTGCTTTGATAATTTGCTATATGAACAGGAGGTTCACCCCAATTCGTTGTTTTCCAAATGACCTCAACTTGATTGCGATAGAGGTAATTGGGAAGTATTTCATATAAATCTGAACTGTCTTTGTGTTCTAATATACTCTTTACACCTGCTGTGGTATAGGTAGCCGATGAATTCGCATCAAAGTGATGGATGTTTGCTGTTTGAGCGAGTAGGGGATTGGTGTTTTTCTCATAACCATATAAGGAAAAATTCTGTCTTCTGGCAGATTCGCCAATGACTAAGACGACGATTGATTTTTCCTCATTTGTAATCGTTGCATCCGGTAATAAGATTTCCTTTTTGTTTTTTTGTGCTTCGTGAATATAAAAGAGTGCTGTATTTACGGTATAAGACCAAGGCATGGCTAATCCTCCTAATTGTTTGGAGTGTTTGTCAATCCAAAGCAGTTGATTGGCATTGAGTACAACAAGACTAAGCATTATAACTAAGGCTAATCCAGAACGTTTAAAAAAGATTTTCCACGATTCGCGCTGAATGGAAATACGCCAAAGGACGATGCAAGGTAAAACACCCAATAAGAAGAAGTACAACAGGAGTTTGAACGAGAAAAAGCTGCTTGATTCTTCTGTATTGGTATTGAGAATATTGCCAATCATACTTTCATCTATAATGACGCCATAGGTGTGAATAAAGTAAACGGAAAGGGCATTGAGTATAAAGAAGATAGATAACAGTATTTTACCTACACGACGGGAAGTGGATAGCAAGAGGTAAAAGGCAAAGAAGTTTGCTGTTACCATAAGAAACAGTAAACTAAAGGAAAAAAGGAGTTGACGCAGTGTACCCGTTTCCATCTCTTGAAAGACAAAATTGAAAAAAGCAAGGTGATAGAGTGCAGTGTTAGTGATACTCATCCCTAATGCGATATGACTGGTTTGACGATTATTTTTGAACATAAATTTTTACAATTTTATACGATGAATAACACAAGCTTCCTAATGCGCAATAGTAAATAAAGAGGTTTTCTTCTAAGATTCTAAAAATCAAAACAATACTACAAGATAGAAATAACAGGAAAAATAAAGGGTAGTATTTTTTGTTGTAAATCCACGGCCATAGGCTGTATTTTTGTGTAATACACAATCCCAATAATCCAGAGATATACCCCAAAAGACAACCGACCAATACATCTAAGGGATAATGAGCACCAACAGCCACACGAGTGAGCGCAAAGAGTAAGCCCAAACCAACCAGGATTATAAAATAAGAAATTTTATAGCTCTTTCTTTTGGGAGCAAAGGCAAACATTAAGACAGTTAAGATAGTGAATAGAGTAATGGAATGTCCAGAAGGAAAACTAGTGGATCCCGATAGTTTTTCTCCAATGATGTTGAAGGTTGTATAATCAAAAGCTTTTGCTGGTCTTGGTATGGTGAATGTTTCTTTCAGCAATACGGCAAAGACCATAGAAATTAGTGAACCTGTTAGAAGAGATTCCCATAATTTCGGTACATATACAATAAACAAGGTAAGAAAAGACAAAAAAATCAAAGCATCACCGAGTTGTGTCAAATTGAATAGCAGTTGAGGATGTTGATCCACATAGCGATTAATGAAGTAAAACCATTCTTTTTGAAGGTGTATATATCCAAAGATAGACAGCGAATCCATTATATATAAAAGAAGGTAAATACAGAGGAGTAAAAGTAGAGGAAGTGCAAAAGTCAAATACCTCGGTTTGATAACATCAGTTAAGAGTAGTTTATTCATTGTTTAAAAAAAGGATTGTTATTTGATTTTGTAAACTATTGATATGTAGGGCAATAATAGTCTGTATAAATTCCCTGGTTAAAAAATAATGATGAAAGCACCTTTAGAGATGATATAATCATTTTAGCTCAACACTTGAAAAGAAAATGAAAAAACAACCACAATAGTCAAGCCAAATTTTCGGTAATGCATCAATAAAAAAAGGAACCTTTTTAGGGGTTCCTTTCTAAATCAATACACATTTATTAACTAAAGATTATGAATGAAGAGATCATCTAGCGGGTGTATTGACCGTGTTTAAACATAGTATTAATAGTTACTTTATAACCTTAATCGCAGGATGCGTTTTAGTTAAGGTTGTATCTTCATCCTCTTGTTTTGCTTTGTTTTTACCTCCAAAATTATAGGTAATTCCCAATTTAAAAACCCGCATATCATTTTTGATACTGAGGTTCGTCTGTTGATCAGGATGTTCTAAAATAGAGGCTCTAATTCCTCCTGTTTTAAATGCATCACTAACTGAAGCTGTTACTGTAAAGGCTTCATTGAAGAATTTTTTGCTGATTCCCAAACTAATTTCTCCCAAAGAGCGATACTTAAAGTTGTCGTCAATGCCTCCATTTTGGCACCAAGCACTTAGCTCTATACTAAAGTCTTGGGGTAATTTAAAATTGTTATAGCTATAAAAACCAAGGCTATTTTTGTTTTCTTTGATGGCTTTATTGTCAAATTTGGTGTTGTAGAAATAAACGCCATGGTAATTTTCCCACCAATTAAACCCAGGAATAGGAAGGGAGAGGGAGGCTTGCCATTCACTTCTATCTTTTCCATTTACACTCGTAAAATACGCTTGATGCATCCCTTCGTTAAAGTAGTTGTACAACATGGGATCGGTGATACGACTGTAGCCCAACGTTAGGTCAATAAAACCGAGAAATTGTTGAGAAATCTCAATATTATTGGAATACTCTGGTTGTAAATTAGGATTACCCATTGAGCGCGTGGTGCTATTCATATAACGTACTGCAGGATTGAGTTTATCAAATTCAGGGCGTTCTATTCGCCTTGCATAGGAAGCCATAATCGAGTAGTTCTCATTTGCGGTATACGTAATTTGTAGGGTTGGAAATAAGGAAAAATAATCTTGTTTCACTAATTTCTTGTGTTGTAGAGTATCTCCTTGTATATGGGTATATTCCCCGCGTAATCCTGCGCTAATCACCCATTGTCCTTGGGTAAGGTCAAAAGCCCCATAAAAAGCATGCACTCCTGTTTGATAAGCAAATTGACTCTTTCTTTGTTCTGGTGTTGTACCAGCTGATTGAAAGCTTGTTTGTAAACGCTCATCCGTTTTCAAACTAGCGTAGTTACTTTTTATACCAAAGGCAAGTTTAGCTTGTGATTGATCGCGTTCCCATAGGTATTTCTCATAATCGGATTTGAAATTAAATTCGGTGCGATCTGCAGGATATACGTTATGCTGTTTGATTTGTCCATTTGGAGAAAGCATCGAACCGCTGTTACCAAGAATGTTGTCTGTCAAATCTGATTTTACATATAACATACCTCCGCTAGTGGTCCAACTGTCTTTTTCTCCCAATTTTATCTTGTATTGTAAATCCGTTTTCAAGGTCATTAACTTACTCTTACTATCGTTTTTTTGTGTCGCTAGTTGAGGTGTCATAATCGCAGAACCTTCTGTTGTATTCGTGTGAATCGTACTTGGTGTATCATTGTAATCCAACGCTGTATGGAGTCGCAAAACATTTCCTTGTTTAAACGTATGAGCGATATCCAATTGAGCTAAGTGAGATTTGCTGTTTAAGATGGTGTGTTGCCCTTGATTTAACCAAGCTTGATTGGCTGAAGCACGATCTTTTTTCTCTAAGTTTTCTCTCAATCGATCTGGGGCATAACTATACGAATACAAAAAGTTGTAATTCCAACGATCGGTTCCATAACCCAAATTAAGGGAATGATCCGTACTTACTTTATGACTGACCCCAACCGTAGAATTAACGGTTCCATAAAACCCTTGAACGAGTTTCTTTTTGGAGATGATATTAATCACACCCCCTGTTCCAGAAGCATCAATATTCGCAGGAGGAATATTCATGATTTCAATAGATTGTAAGGTAGAACCAGGCGTTCCTTTCAAGATAGTCTTCAATTGTTCATCTGACAATTGCGTGGGTTGACCATCGATTAAAACGGTAACTCCTGATTTTCCCTTAATTTTAATTTCCCCATTTTGACTCATAGTTACCCCAGGTAGGGTTTTGAGTACATCATAAGCCGATTGCGTTTGAGCTAAATTGCTTTGCTCAATATTTAAAGTCGCTTTACCTGGTGTTACTTTGAGTGCTTTTCTATAACTGGTAATCAGCACCTCATCTAATACCTTTTCATCACTGGATAGTACAATAGATAAGGGTGAATTTTGAGCGGCTAACTCAACGCGTTCTTCTTTGGTTTGATAACCAATGAAACTAGTTTGTAGGGTATAAGTGCCAGTCGTTTTGTTTAGTTTAAAACTAAAACTCCCGTTTTCTTCACTCATGGTTACGTATTCTTCTGTGGGATTGTCTGTGGCCCGCAAGACCAAAGTAGCCCATCCAACCGATTGATTTTGTGTGTCTTTGACTGTACCTTGGAGTTGTGTTTGTGCACAAAGTGGCAACCCAAAGAGAACAAGCAAAATATATACTATGTTTTTCATTTGTTGCAATATTTAGAATATAAGGGGGCTGTACTTGTCCTTTTTTCAAGTCAAGCAATGGATAGTACAGCAGTAAATAAAGAGGGTAAATTAAAGCAAAGGCTTGATTTCCTCAACAGTTTGTATGGCTTTGGTCCGTATAGCTAAAAGCATGGTTTCCAGTTTGTCAAAGTTTAATTCGTCTAACAATACGGTTTCCAAAATGGCGTATTGAGGCATGGTTGTGCGATGTGCATTCCATTTGCTTTTCTTCAACACTTTCCAATACTCTTGTTGTATTTTGGCATTTTGTCCCATCAACCAAAATTCGATCTGTAGCTTTTCATGATTGAGAACGATACCACATCTCAGCTTTTTTTCTCTTAATTCTCGATCAAAAAAGGAAAAGTAACTGTAGTCTAAATAACCCGGAGCAAGATTGCCAAAGGTGTATTGATCCTTGTGATGTAAAGCAAAATCTGCTTTTGCTTGTAGGAGAAAACGCAGGAGAAAATGATAGGCTTGTGCTATTTTCTTGTTTTGAATTTCTCTTTGATAATGGTGCAATAAAGTAGGTATCGATTTCATTTTCTTTTTTGATCAGGGTTATTCGAGTAGTGCTTTTGCCAATTGATAACTGATTTCAACAGCGTCAATATTGGCGCTATTACTCAAAACAACGATGGTTAGTTTTTTCGAAGGTATACGGATTAGGTTACAGTTGTAACTCATCCATCCTCCTGAGTGTTCTAGTGCATCTAGTCCTTGTATTTTGCTTAGTCCAATGCCAAATGCATAGGGTGTATAATTGATAATATCTCGACCATTAGGCGTTACAGCAGGAAAGGCAGTAGCAAATTTTTTCACCAAATCTAATCCACCTACTTTACCCGTACTCATATTTTCTCCCCAAAGGATTAAATCCTCAGCCGTACTGTGTACTTGTCCGTCCCCAGTATGTGTCCAGAATACTTCATCGGGTTGATCAGTTTCATCATAAGACAAAACATAAGGGCGTTCGATAGGGTAATGGTCCACAATAAAGGTGTTTTTCATCCCTAGTGGTGTAAAGATGTTTTCTTGACTAAAGGCTTTAAGCGACTGACCACTTACGCGTTCGATAATCTGAGCGAGTAAGAAATAGCCTGTATTGCTATAATCTTGTTGCGTTCCGATTTCAAAGTCCGTATGGGTTAGCTCGCATAAGTGTTGTAAGGTTTCTGCACTGCTTAGTGGATATTGTCCATCGATGCCCTTTTTTATAGCGAGTTCCATATAGTCTGATAACCCACTAGAATGACTAATCAGATGTGCAATTGTAATAGGTTTGACGTATTCCCCCAATTCAGGAATATAAGTATATAGCGATTGATCAAGGGATAGTTTGCCTTGTTGTTCCAATAGAAGTATAGCAAAGGCTGTAAATTGTTTAGATATTGAAGCAATATTAAACACGTCATTCGATACTAATGTTCGCGCTGGGTCAACAGAGGCTAATCCAACAGCTCCTCCATAGCCAATGCCTTGGTCATATTGTATGCTGTAGGTAAAACCAGGTTTGTCTGCCTTGCCATTTTGTTGAACAATTTGAACAATTTTTGCAGCCATTTGCGCTTCTTTTGAATTGGGATTTTCCGCTTTATCTGAACAGCTCAGTAGGAGTTGACTCCCCATAGCCCATAGTCCAATTACAGCAATATATAAAAGTTTCTTTTTCATTATTAACGATTTAATCGCGTGATCTTTCACTTTTGATAGCGCAAATATCTCTACCAAATAGAACAAGAAAAAAAAAGAAGGATGAAAGCGAATTTTTTCATGATAAACTGAATTAATCCACACGTATTTAAGGAACTACCTCTAGCCGTTTACTCAAATCGTTCAAGTAATTCTCTTTTGTAGGTAGAACCAATAGGGAGAATAAGTCCTCTTTCTAATTCGACCTGTCCACCTGATATTTTCTTAATCTGATTCAAGGCTACAATATGTGATTTGTGGATACGCATAAAGCGCTTTCGATCTAATTTCTTTTCTATTTCTGTAGTAGTAATCGGACTGAGATATTGTTTTTCCTTAGTGAATACTTTGACGTAATTTCCCCAGCTTTGAAGGTGTGTAATTTCATCGAAATACAGTTTAAGTGTATCTCCATCCACACGCAACAGAAGATAAGAGGTTTCTTTTTCTTCTTGATTGGAATCTGTTGTTTCGTTTATCGGAGTATATCTCGAAAATACATTGTCAATAGCGGCCATGAAACGCGCGAGATCAAAGGGTTTGACCAAATAGTCTACCACGCGGTATTCATAACTTTCCAAGGCGTATTCCTTATATGCTGTGGTAAGTACTACAAGGGGAGGGTTTTTTAAGGCTTTTAGCATCTCCAATCCCGAAATTCCAGGCATATTGATATCCAAAAAGATGAGGTCTACAGGATTTTCATACATGTATTCCATCGCCTCAATTGGATTGTAGAAGGAGTGCTGCAAGTCGAGTTGCTTTAATTGCTTGATGTAATGCCGAAGAACTAAGTGTGCACCTTCTTCGTCATCAATGATCATACATTTGAGTGTTTTGTTCATGGTTTTACTATTTTAAATGGATCACTAGGGTTGTAGTATAGCTCGTTTCGTTTTTTGTTGTTTCTAAGGTAAATCGCTTGTTGTACAAAAGCTCCAAGCGTTGGCGAATATTACTTAGACCGATTCCCGTTGAGTTGTTTTGCAGGAGTTGATCCGCTAAGGAGTTGGTTATTTGTAGGCGAATTAGTTTAGGTTCAATGGTCACACGGATAGAGACAAACCAAGGTTGCTTAATAGTCAAACTGTGTTTGAAGGCATTTTCAACCAACGTGATGAGCAACAAAGGCGCTATATGGTATTGAATGGCTAGTTCATGGCTATCTTCAATGCTATAGGAGATTGTACAACGCTTTCCGACACGTTCCTTTTCTATGGCAATATAGTTGCTGATAAAGTTCAATTCCTCCTCCAAGGTTACGGTATCTTTTTTGGAATTTTCCAATTGATACCGCATGAGATTGGAGAGTTTGAGAATGAGGTCCGGCGTACGTGCAGGATCTGTTAGGCTAACACCATACAGATTGTTGAACATATTGAAAAAAAAGTGGGGATTTAATTGCGCATGTAAGTATTTGATTTGTATTTCGCTAAGCATCAATTGGGCTTCATTTCGTTTTTGTACTTCATGCGAATACTTTCGAACTAAGAAAATGGAAAGAATAGCAAACGTACTAATTACGCAGAGTGCCAAATGAGAAACATAGTGATCCAAAAGAGTGTCTTCATCCGTTAAATAATAGGTTGGGTCGATCCACAAATAGTCTGCTGTTAATAATACACCCGCTCCAAGCAAGGTAAAGAGAATGGCAGCTATTCCGTAAAGGAGATAGTGTTTGGAAAGAAACAACGCAAAAATAAAGTAGCGATGAAACAGAGCCTGTCCATAGACAATGGCAAAAAATAAAAAGGTTTTGATGAAATCTGTTTGCGATATGGACTTCATCAATTCGGGAAGCATAATGAGTGCAAATAAAGCGCAGAAGTAGATTACTTCCTCTACGAAAGGTTGCGTATACCATTTTTTCGTTTTTGCCATTCGAGTTGCTTTTAGGACAAACATAGTTGTATTGCTACTTAAGTTACAAAAAAATATGACGAACGCAGTTTATCACGGTTAATATGTAAGCGATAATGTGCGTTTTTTAAGATTAGTGAGGAAGGTGAGGAGGTGTGGTAGGTTTCTCTTGATATTTGGGATCATTGTAGAAATAAAAAATAAGTAGTTTGAAAGAATGTTTAGGAAAAAGCGATTATTTTCAATTTGTCATTGGTTTATTTCATACATTAGTTTAATTCACCTAACAAAGTAAAGAAATGAGAAAGGTATTATTGTATTGTTTTGTGCTGCTGTGCAGTTTGCAAGTTTTGGCAGGAACAAGAGTAATCAAAGGAGTCGTTTTAGCTAAAGGAGATGGGCTTCCATTACCAGGGGCTTCTGTTTTAGAAAAAGGAACCAAAAATGGGGTGTCGACGGACTTAGATGGTAAATTTCAAATTGACATACAAGATACCTCAGATAGCTATTTAGAGGTTTCGTTTGTTGGTATGGTAACCGAAATGGTTAAAATAAATAGACAAACAGACTTTTATACGATTTTGTTAAAAGAAGATGAGAACCAGTTAGATGAAATCATGGTTGTTACAGGATACGAAGCAACTACCAAGCGAAATTATACGGGATCTGTGGTAAGAATAGAGGATCATTTAAGGGTAAATGACATTGCAGATGTTAGTAGAATGATTGAAGGAAGAGCAGCAGGGGTAACCGTGGGGTCTATCAATAAGGATTATGATGATGATGATAATGATGAGGTACAGGACGTAGTGGGATCTAAAGAGACGTGGAAGAAATCGAGTTTAAGAGACAATGCTATGCGTTTGGAAATTGGCGATAATGAGTTTTTAGCCTTAGAAGATGCTCAGGTAGCCTTGCAAATTGAAGGCAATCGCATTCGCGTTTTAATTGATGCTTACTTTTTTAATGATAAACAAAGTGGTTTAGAAGGAACATTTAAATTGAAGTTACCTGTAGATGCTTCTCCTTATTATTTTGCTTTTGGAGAAACAACGCTATTCGATCAAGATAAGAAGGGGAAAAAGGCAAGTCCTATGACTCAATTCCATAATTATACGCAAGATAATTTTGATTTATCTATGGTTGGCATTCAGCAAAGAAAAGATCAACAAGCCATTAAACAAGCAAAAATAACAGAGAAGGAAACTGCTGCAGATGCGTATTTTTCTACTATTAAACGCAAGGTCGATCCAGCTTTGATGGAGTGGTCTGGAGCGGATATGTTTAGCTGTCGCGTTTTTCCTTTACAAGCCAATAAACTACACCATATTGTTATTGGCTATGATGTAGATATGGTAGAAGGAATGGATTATCGAACTTTTATGTTAAACTTACCTGAAGTGAAGCATAAATTACGTGTGGATTTGGCTGTGGCAGATGGAAAGGATTATGTGATTACACCGATGAAAGACGCAGTGGTACAAAAGGCAAATAAAAAGCAGTATATCACTTATTTTAATCCAACAGAAAAAGAAATTAATATTCGATTTAATACGATAGAGCCTTTGGTTCTTTTTCAGCAAGGAGAGGCTCCTTATTTTGCCGGAACGATGCGCGTTCAATTGCCTCGTGAACTGGATGAAAACATGGCAAAGGATGCTGTTTTTATGTTGGATACTTCGTTGAGTGCTAATCCTGTTTTGTTTGGTGTTTGGGTAAATTTAGTTGAAGAAATACTGCGTCAAAATGAAGGAATTATTGACCGATTTGCAGTTGTAAATTTTTCTATTGGGACACATTGGTATCAAGAGAAATGGATCAATAATACGGCAAAAAACAGAGAAGCTTTATCAAAGTATATGAATAATCTTGCTTTGGAAGGAGCAACTGATTTGGGACGAGCGTTAAAAGAAGCTTCTCATCCTACCTGGTTGTCTCAACCAACGAGAAAGAATATTTTTCTGCTGAGTGATGGAGATTTAAATTGGGGAGTGACTCATCGTGAGTTATTGGTTAATTATCTTCAAAAAGGAGATCGAATTTATACCTATAAAACAGGATTATCAGGAACCAATACAGAACTCTTAGACTACCTAAGTGCTGTGACCAATGGAAGTTCGTTTACCGCAAATAGCGAAGCTCAACTAATTGAAAGTGCAAAAGCACTGCGTTATAAAACATGGAAATTAGAAAGCATTTTTGGAGCTACAGCTACGGATATTTTATTAGCAGGTGGAGTTACTCAATTGTACGATGGACAAATTGTACAATTAGCCGCACGTGGTACTTTAGATCAACCCATTCAATTGAAAATAACAGGAGGTTCTGACGTTAAGGTAATTGAATTCAATCCTCGTTATAAGGTATCTTCCAATTTGGCCTCACGTATTTATGGAAAGATTGCCTTAACTCAATTAGAACAACTTGGCAATGATTTGAAATCCGCCAGTGTTGACTATTCGATTTACTACAGTGTATTGAGTAATTATACTTCTTTTTTGATGTTGGAATCAGAAAGGGAATACGAGGATTACAAGGTGAAAAATTGGGAGGTAGCGGAGAAATTCGTCAAGGAATTCACTGTAAAGGAATTGTTAGAAGGATTTAAGCAGTCAGAACCAATAACGGCTAAAAAGTTAGTGGAACATTGGATTACATTGCTAAAAAAACGAGGACTATTAGAAAGTGGTGATGAGGTATTTGATAATTTTGTTCGTGAAATGACAGAGCAAGATTTTGTGATACAACCTCAATCCGTATTTTCGCTATGGAATAAGCAAGAGCAAACAAAAGAGGAGTTGAAAGTGCTTGAACAAGAGGAGGTTACTTTTGATTTGTTACAATTGGTAGCCGAACAAAGAGGCAAAAAGAAATCACAGGCTGATGCCTTAAAATTATTGAGTTCAATCATTGAGCGCAATGGAAGTGATGTAGATGTCTTACGCGATTTACTAACGAAGACGATGCAAATGAATTACGGGTATGACAGCTATTATTTAGGGCAAAAAATATTAGACACTCGTATTTATGATGGTTTGGTTTACTTCAATATGGCAAGAGCGCTTGAAAAAAGCAATCCTAAACTCGCTGCTATTTTTTATTATTTCTGTCAGGTAATTGATTTCGACGATACAAATGATTACGGAAGTTTAAAGGAAATTAGTGCACTTTTTGCCTCTTCGTTTCTAGATCAATGGAGTAAAACTCGAACGTCAGCATCGGTAAAGGAAAAGATGTTCTTGAAGCGATTAAGAGAAGAAGTACAAGAAGAATATGAATCGTATTTCAATGAACAAGTAAATCCTGATTTGGTTGTATTAGTTTATTGGAATTTAGATAGTACAGATTTAGATTTACATATTCTTGAGGCGTCGAATGAGGAATGTTATTACGGCAATAGAAAGACAAAACTAGGAGGCATGTTATCAGATGATGTTACGAATGGATTTGGACCTGAAATGTACGTTCTTCCAAAAGCGAAAGCAGGAAAATATCAAATTTCAATAGATTATTTTTCAGAAAGTGGTATGCGAACTAAATCAGCAGCCAAAGCCTATGTGGAAATTTACAAATACTTTGGAACTTCAAAACAAGAGGTAAGTAGAAAAACAGTTGTTTTAAAAGAAAGAGAAAATGAGGAAATCGTTGAAACTGTTGTCTTCCGTTAATTCTTAGCGAAGCGAAGCGATATAGTTCGAAAATAAAAAAACAACTTTTATGTTTATTTCATACATTAGTTTAATTCACCTAACAAAGTAAAGAAATGAGAAAGGTTTTATTGTATTGCTTTTTCGTTTTTTTGCAAGTTGCTTTTTTGTTAGATTATCGATTAAAGAAAAGTTGCTTTTTGGTTTTTTTGCAAGTTGCTTTTTTGTTAGATTATCGATTAAAGAAAAGTTGCTTTTTGGTTTTTTTGCAAGTTGCTTTTTGTTAGATTATCGATTAAAGAATATGTGTTTTTAATAGATTAGGAAGGTTAGGAAGTTTAATTGATTAACCAAATAAGCGAATTTTGGATGAAAGAAAATATATCCTTAAATCAGAAAAATCAACCGTTAACCATAAACTCACCCAAGGGACTATAAAATGACGAAATAGAGGATGTACAGGATGAATGAGGCATCTTTGTAGGGGTAGATGGAACATCTACCCTTTAATAGTTCCATTGCCTTAATAGATTGAAGAGTAAAAAGTCAAGTAGGGGTAGATTTTCCATCTACCCTTTCATACTTCTATTGCCTTAATAGATGGAACACCTACCCCTTAATACAGTAAAATCAGAAATAAAAAAATTACTTCACCCATTGTTCGACCAAGTGATACCAAAGCGCTTGATTATCTTGTATAATAAAAACTGCAGAAGCGTTTCTCGTATTTTGCGTTTCCCCTGTGGTTTGAATTTCCGTATACGTGACTACTACATGGTGAGCTGTGGCGTATCCGTTGAGGTTTTCCAATTTGACGGTACGCGTAGGAAATTGCCCATATACTTGTTGGAGCCATTGAGTTAGCATGGAGAAGTTGATGGTTTGCCCATCCCCATTAACCAATTGAAAGTTAGGGTCAAATGTACTCGTTATTGCTTGATATAGCGCTTGTTTATTCGTTGCGTTGCCATTAAACCACTGTTGAATGTTTGTGCAAAAATGCTGAACTTGTTCTTGGCCCAAGGCCAAGGCATGTGAATTGTGCATAGGTATAAAATTAATTGATATTTTTTTTGAGTAGAAGGAAAAAGCCAAAACCGAAGAGTTGAACAAGTCCAATGGCGATTAGCGCTAGTGCTAAGGCTGTTGAAAACCCCATAATTTCAGCGGTGGAAAAAAATAATGTGCCAATACTTGCACCACCTAATACGCCACCTACTTGCATAATGGTACTGACAATTCCCGATGCTTGTCCAGCCTGTTCTAAGGTAATTGTTCGAATACTCTCACGCATCATAACGGGCATAATGAGTCCGTGACCTAAACCAGCAAAGAAAAAGAGAAGGTGAGTAAGTAGATGAGGTTCTTCAGCTAGGTAAAAAACGCCTCCTAGAGCAAGAAAGGAAAAGAACAATAAGCTGAGAGCTAATAGAATCCAAACCGTTGGTTTTTGCGGTATTTTGGCAAATACAATTGGACCTAAGAAAAAGCCTAAACCATAGGGTACAATAGCAAATCCCGCAGCTAGTACACTCCAATGTAAAAAGCTTTGTAGGTAATAAGGATAGCAAATAAAAAGTCCAGCAGTAAAATTGTAGAACAAGATAATAGGCAAATTATACGCAAAGGTTTTATTTTCAAACAAGGTCAGGGATAGCAGTACGGTCTTGTTGTGATGTGCTCTGTATTTTTCATAACGAATAAACGCCATTAAAAAGATAAAACTAATCCCCATACAAGCAAAGATCCACCAAGGCCATTGAAACGTACGTCCGTATATCAAGGGCGTGATAAAACAAAGTAAGCTGCTGATAATTAGCAGTACACCCAAATAGTCTAAAGATTGCTTTTGCTTGGGTTCAGTAGGCATATAGCGATAAATGCCAAAGAGGCAAAGCGCTGCAACAGGCACATTCACTAAGAAGATAATCTCCCAGGTCATTCCCCCTAAAGGAAATCCAAGTAAAAGACCTCCGAGTAGTTGCCCCACAATAGCCGCTAGTCCAAATACAGAACCAAATACCCCTAAAGCTTTGGCGCGTTCAGATTCATCGAATAGTATTTTAATAGAAGCTAAGACTTGAGGAGCTAAGAGAGAGGCACCGATCCCTTGTAAAAAGCGCGAAAAAATCAACATGCTTATAGAAGGAGAAAAGGCACAAGCCAAAGAAGAAAATAAGAAAATCCACAGTCCCAAGGTAAAAATCCTTTTTCTTCCATAAATATCGCCTAGTTTTCCACTGCATACAACTAGAGCGGCATAAGTTAATCCATAAATAGCGACGACCATTTGCAATTGGTTGGCCGTAGCCTGAAAAGCTTGTTCAATAGCAGGGAGAGCCATATTGACAATAAAGTAATCCAGGGGAGATAAGAAAGCTCCAGCTACGAGGTAGCGCAAAATAATCCACCTATTTTTTTCCGTATTCATGTTTATATTTTTTATTCCTTTGCAAAGGAAACACGATAGATACAAAATAATTTGTACTTAAAAAGGTTTTTGTTGTTTTGATGCATAAACAAAAAAACAATCTGGACCCCCTAGTTGTTCAGCAAATTGATTGTCTGGATGAAAGTTGGACGGTTCATTCCAAAGCGGAAATCACCTTGGTTTACATCTTGGAAGGAGAGGGGAAAACCCGTTATGATACCCATTTAATTCCATATCAAACGGGTAAACTCTTTCTGATTCCCTTTGATACCCACTACCTTTTTCAAAGTGAGGGCAGCAGTCGTTTTTTAGTAGTAGAATGTCCGCAGGCTTTAATTACGCAAATTCGATTGGAAGCCGATCGCATAGAAACCTGTGATAATATGCATAAGTTGACTTATATTACCCATCATTTTCACGCGAAAGCAGGTTGTGTTTTTCGAGAAGAAGCCGATGGAGTTTTAGCCAAGCAACTGTTGTATACAATTGCCAGAGAACACCAAAGTGGAAATCAGGAATACCTGATTATTCGACAAGCGATGGCCATTATACTCCACCTTGTTGCGCGCAATCTTATGCAAACTGACTTTGAGCAGGTAGGGGAAAATAAGAAAGTACAAGATGTAATGAAATTAATCACCTACGTTCAACAACACATTGGCAATCGAAAGTTACTATCAATTGAGTCATTGGCTTCAACTTTTGGAATTGCCAAAAGCTATCTCGGTGAGTATTTCAAAAAGCAAGTAGGGGTTTCCCTTCAAGATTACATCTTAGATTACAAGATGAAATTGGTCGAAATACGATTGAAACACAGCACCATGCGATTAAAAGAAATCGCCTTTGAATTGGATTTTAACGACGAGAGTCATTTGTCGAAGTTGTTCAAAAAGTATAAAAATTGTACCCCCTCCCAATACAGAAAACTTCACGAAAAATAAAAGATAAAGTATACGCTATATTCTTTTTGTCATTTGACAATTGTCTCACCGATAGAGCCACCTACTTTTGTTGTTTAATTCTTTAAAGTTTGAACAGTATGAGTATGGATATTTTAGTTGGACTCCAATGGGGGGATGAAGGAAAAGGAAAGTTTATCGATTACATTTGCAACCAGTATGACCTTGTTGCTCGTTTTAATGGAGGGGCTAATGCTGGTCATAGCATTTACTACAAAGAACAAAAGGTCACTTTAAAATTACTGCCTTCGGGTGTATTTTATCCCAATACAATCAATGTAATTGGAACGGGGGTTGTTGTCAATCCAATACAATTAAAACAAGAAATAGAACAATTGATGACGTTGGATGCTTCTTTGGCTTTGGATCAACGCTTATTGCTTTCTGCTAAAGCTCATTTGGTTTTACCTACTTATCCGTATTTCGATCGTTTTTTCGAAGAAAATCCTCAATATAGAACCATTGGAACCACAAAAAATGGCATAGCGCCCGCTTATGCCAATAAAGTGCTCCGTCAAAACCTCCGTGTGGGTGATATTTACAGTCCTCATTTTAGAGAGGAGCTGCACTTTATACTCCATCGACAATACAAAGAACTACAAGATCTTCATTGCGCCTTGCCTTCTTATGAAATGATGATTGCAGCGTTTTTAGACGCTGTTGAATTCCTGAAAACTTTTCCTATTGTAGATACGGAATTGTATGTCAATCAAGCCTTAAAAGCGGGTAAAAAAGTATTGGCTGAAGGTGCACAAGCAACGATGTTGGATATTGATTATGGAACCTATCCTTATGTTACTTCTTCAAGTACAATTGCTGGAGGAGCTTGTACGGGGTTAGGTGTTTCTCCGCTTCATGTGGGTGAAATTTTCGGTGTAACCAAAGCGTATACGACACGGGTAGGAGAAGGTGTTTTTCCAACTGAATTAACCGGGACGGCTGCTGAAGAACTCCGTGTAAAAGGAGGGGAATTTGGCTCGAATACCAAACGTCCCAGACGAGTAGGATGGTTGGATTTACCTGCCTTAAAATATGCCGTTATGATCAATGGTGTAACGCAACTCATCGTAACCAAAGGTGATATCCTCAGTGATAGAGAAGAAGTGCCTGTAGGGGTACAGTATGAGGTAGAAGGAATACAGCAAGACTATTTTACCATGCATCACCAAGAACAAGAAATTCGTCCCATCTATCAAATGATGAAGGGATGGACGGGAGATTTTTCTTCTATTCAAACAGCAAGTCAGCTTCCTGTTGCTTATCAAGCGTATTTGAATTATATCGCTCAGGCGGTGGAAGTGCCCGTAACCTATGTATCAACTGGACCGAAAAGAGAAGAAATTATTCATTTGAAAGGAGAATAACATGAGATTACCTACCTTTATGATTGATAAATATTGAAAAAGGTAGCAGAATAATAGCAAAAGTATGGAAGAACTACTGACCTATATAGAGAAATTTGCCAAACTTACAGCAGCAGAACGCGAACGCATACAAACCGTATTTACACCTAAGAAGATTGCCAAAGGGGAGTATTTTGTTGAAAGTGGTAAAACAAGTCATGCGATAGCCTTTGTAGAATCTGGGGTATTTCGCTCGTTATACTACAATAAAAAAGGAGATGACTTTACGCGTTACTTCATTTACGAAGGGCGTTTTGTCGGTGATTTGCACAATTTCTTTATCCAAGCACCTGCCAATGATTATGTAGAAGCAATTACAGATGCTTGTGTTTGGAGTATCGATTACGAAGATTTCCGTCAATTGGAACAAGAAATATCCGTTTGGCCGTTGTTAATGGCAAAACTTCATGCCTTTGCCACAGAAAGTAAACTGAAGACAGCGAATACCATGCTCAATTTAGAAGCAAAGGATCGCTATCTCCTTTTTCTAAATCACTATCCCGGTTTGGTTAATCGAGTGCCATTGAGTATGTTGGCCTCTTATTTGGGAATTACCTCTTCCTCTTTAAGTCGAATAAGACGAAGTGTTTAACACGATATTTTCTATAAAAATTCCCTCTAAAAGCAGGGAATTTTCTTTTTTAGTGGATGTATAAAATCGAATCATATTGTAATTCGAACAACAAGAGAATTGAAATAGCTTACAATATGCATACATTCTGCGAAAAAAGGAAAATAACAACGTAAGAAATACGCGTATTTTTGTAAACAAGAGAGCAAAATAGCAAGTACTAAGAAGATAAGGCGATAGTTTTCTGCTAAGGATTAGAATCTGTATCCTTTAAAAAAGGAGAAACTGTGGCTACCTTCGTTTAAAAGAAGATCTTATTTTAGTTCTAATGAAGTTGAAAAAGAGTAGTGTGATTTTGATTAGGCAATCGACTTCTTGTAAGCGACTAGAAGATAAAAATAGGCACTTAGTAAAATTTTGATATATGAGATTATATTTATCCTCTTCTGGGTTGGGCGATCAGGTAGAACAATTAAGAAGATGGCTCAAGTCTGGTAGTAGAATTGCGCACATCAATAATGCGCGAGATTGGGTGGGTGCTGACCCCAACATTAGAGCCAATTATCAAGCAAGTGAAATGGAGGAGTTGCGCACCTTAGGTTATCAGGTAGAATCATTAGATCTCAAAGATTATTTTAATCAAACAGAAGCGTTAAGACAAAAATTAGCTGAATTAGATGGAGTATGGGTAAGCGGAGGGAATACCTTTGTATTGAGACAAGCAATGCGCCTTAGTGGGTTTGATTTGATTTTTGAAGAATTGAAACAAAGGGAAGATTTCGTTTACGGCGGTTATAGTGCTGGCGTCTGTGTACTGTGTGATTCTCTAAAATACATTCGACAAGTGGACGATCCTACTAATTTCCCCTATGAGGGATGTACAGAAACGATTGAAGAGGGACTCGGATACTTTACTTATGGCATTCTTCCTCATTATCGATCCAATCATTTTGAATCTGAGATGATGGAAAAGGAAGTAGAGAATTGCATCAATCAGAAGTGGTTGTTCAAAGTATTACGCGATGGAGAAGTTTTAATTATAGAAAAATAACCAAACAACAATAAGAATTCGCTTTTCAAGTCTTGTAAAAGACTTAGTTACAAGCCAGCCTGAAAAAGAGTATGTTTCTACATGCTCTTTTTCTTTGTTAATCTAGATTAGATGTAGTGGAGAAAAGGCAGTTTGTCTTTTGTATTCATTTTTAAATCAATCTTCCTTGATTAAAAAATGAACCTTAGAGAAAAGAAAAATGAGCTTTATAGTAAGATCAAACGCTTTCCTTTTTGTATTTTTATAGGAAGAAAAAAAGACGATTTACAATGACATCTAATACCTTAAAGACCCTCAATTATTCGGGTATTTTTCTATCTTGTTATTCTGATTACAGCGAGAAATGCATGCATGCAACGCCAGAACATGTTTTGGTTTACGTTTATTCAGGAGAGCAAATTATCGAAGATCGAAACAAGCGAATCAAAGTAAAAGCAGGTCAATGTGTATTTATTCGCCGCAACCATCAGTTGACGATGTATAAAAATAGCTTTGGAAACGAACATTATAAAGGGATTTCACTGACGTTTAATCGCAACGTATTACGTGAGTTTTACAGTACATTAGACAAGACGTTGCTACCTAAAAAAGTAGTTGTTTCGGATAAAAACGTTTTTGCCATTGAACAGCGTGCGGATATTACAAGTTTATTCGAATCGCTTACTCCTTATTTTGATCAACAGATACAGCCGAGTGAAGCTGTTGTTCACCTCAAATTGTTAGAAGGGATTTATGCTTTATTGAACAATGGAACTGTATTTTATCCGTTGTTGTTTGATTTTACCGAACCTTGGAAAATAGATATTCTCGATTTTCTCAATGAACATTATAAGGATGATTTGACGATTGAGCAAATAGCGACTTATACAGGTCGTAGTTTGGCTACTTTTAAGCGAGATTTTAAAAAAATTAGTACGCTAACCCCTCAAAAGTGGATGATTAAAAAGCGATTAGAGGCTGCTTATGTCAAACTAAAGGAAGAACGCGCAAAGGTGCAAGATGTCTATTGGGAGGTGGGATTTAAAAACCCTTCTCATTTTTCTACGGCATTCAAAAAACAATATGGTGTATCTCCTTCTGAAATAGGCGTAAATTGAGCTGTAGAGCAAAGAAGTTTGACCCACAGAGCAAAGGAGATAGACTGGCTAGCAATTAACTTTGTTGCCTATAAATTATGGACTCAAATAAAAAAAGGATAATGGAAACAAGACAAGTAAAAGCTTTTGGAACAGAAGCACCAGAAGCAGATTTAAAACAGATGAATATTAGCCGTCGTGCAGTAACAGCAAAAGATGTGGCAATTGATATTTTATATTGTGGTGTATGTCACTCTGATTTACATACGGCGCGTAATGAATGGGGCGGTACTCAATATCCCAACGTACCTGGACACGAGATTGTAGGACGTGTGACTCAAGTAGGATCGGCAGTAACGAAGTTCAAAGTAGGTGATTTAGTGGGTGTAGGTTGTATGGTGGATAGCTGTCGTACGTGCGAAAGCTGTAAGGAAGGATTGGAACAATATTGTGAAAATGGCAATATAGGAACCTATAATAGTCCAGATGTACATTTAAATCAACAAACGTTTGGTGGATACTCAGAAGCGGTTGTCGTAGATGAGGATTTCGTTTTACGCGTTCCAACTAATTTGGATTTAGCTGCAACTGCTCCTTTGTTATGTGCGGGAATTACTACTTTTTCTCCGTTGAGACATGCTAATGTGGGGCCAGGACAAAAAGTGGGAATTGTAGGAATTGGAGGTTTAGGTCATATGGCAGTTAAAATTGCCAAAGCCATGGGAGCTAAGGTGGTGGTGATTACTACTTCACAATCCAAAGTGGAAGACGCTAAACGCTTAGGGGCTGATGAGGTAATCTTATCGACTGACCCAGAACAAATGAAGGCCCATGCACATAGCTTGCACTTTATCTTAGACTGTGTATCTGCTCAACATGATATCAATGCGTATATCAGCTTATTAAAACGCGACGGAAAACTAACGTTAGTAGGGGCCCCAGAACACCCACTGCCGGTGGCTGCTTTTAGTTTGATTATGAACCGCATTAGCTTCTCTGGTTCGCTAATCGGTGGAATTGCACAAACACAGGAAATGCTAGATTTCTGCGGCAAACACAATATCACCTCGGATATTGAATTGATTCAAATGCAAGATATTAATCAAGCTTACGATCGTCTGCTCAAAGGTGACGTCAAGTATCGATTTGTAATTGATATGGCTTCTTTGAAAAAGTAAGAGAAAGACTTCCGAAAGGAGGTCTTTTTTTATGGTAGGAAGTAGGGGGCGTTTACCTACGTCCTTTCGCAAGAGAGAAAATGAACAACTGAATTAGAAGCTTTACGCTATTTAATAGCATTCGTTACTCCACACTATATATCTAAATGGACTTATGTCTTCGTTTTTAAAAAAAGCACATGAGTTACCCTTCATTTGTTTCCGAAATGAGAGGATTTATTTTTTTTAACAACAAGAGGGAATTACGGTATTTTTTGTTGTTCAAAACAAATTATATTAGTGATTGTTTTGTTTTTTATAAAATTACATGATTTTTATTTGTTTATTTTATTTAATAATTGATTATTTTTTAATAAAAAAATATTAATTGGCTTTTTTTTAATTAAAATTTATATTTTTGCGATGAAATAATATCGATTGTACTGTAGTATCGGTTTATTGTTTTTCTGTTAGTGGCAATTTGCTTTCCAACTCAGTTGGGGATATCAAAGTGGAGCGCTGTGGAATAGCGCTGTTAGACTCTAGAAGATAAAAGAGAGTGGGGTCTAAGAAAGGTAATATCGTTAAGAAGTTGAGGGCACTGATTAATTGTAATATGTTTAAGATTAAATTTATATACTATGTTCTTGTGTTTAAAAAAAGGAATTATTGCGTTACTGCTATGTTCCTCAATGATTAGTTATTCTCAAGTGGTGTCTTCTTTTTTATCTAGTAAAGAAGGCGCTACAACAAATGCAGTTAATTCTCCTACAGCTAGTGCGTTTCGTGTTTTTGGATCTTTTCCTGCTAGTAATTTTATTGGTGTTATAGATGTGAGTATTCCGATTCATTCCAAAGGTTCAAATGTTAACGGAGTAGATATATCAATGAAATATCACAACGGAATGGGGAATAAAATAGAAACCATACCTACAATACTTGGTTTAGGTTGGCATTTGGATATTGGGGGAGCTATTACCTTGGTTGAAAGTAAAAAAAGAGAAGCTATATATGATGATGTTACTATAGTGTTAGATGACCCTTATGCACTGCAAAGGGAGAATTGGAATACAAAAGAATACTTAAATGAGCTAATTGGACCTGAGGGAGGAACTCCAGTGTCAATTGTTAATACAAGTAGAGGTTATCTTCAGCAAACTGTTTATTCAATTAATTTCAATGGATATTCTGGAGAACTCTACTTCGATCATAACGAAAAGCCAAAATTTCGATCTAAGAGTAATAAGAAATTATTGATTGAAATTGAAAAACAACCTCATCGAATTGAGAAAGATACTATTAAACTTCCTGCTTTAGCAAGCTATATTACTGACCTTCGATTTTATATTCCAAAAGAAGGGGATATCAAGAAAATTACACTTATTGATGAAGAAGGAGTGCGCTATGAGTTTGGAGGAGCATTTTCTGCTACAGAATTTTCTAGAGTAGGACATTCCGCTTATAAAGCACCTCGTAATAATGCATTTGATATTCCTAATCCTATCACTTGGAATTTAACTAAAATAATCTACCCAAATAAAGATATCATTGAGTTTAAGTATATAAAACAAGGCTTTCTATATAGCTCAAAGGTTTGGAGTGATTTAGTTACGGATAAGTGGAATACAGGTGACAGTTCTCTTACAACAATATTTGGTGCAAGAAAAGTACATATTAATAGTGAACAAGGGACCTTAATAGATTTAGTGTATTTAGATGAAGTTATTACACCTAAAGAAAGATTTAAATTTAATTATAATGAGTATTCTCAACCTCGATATTTATTTGCAAAATATGATGAATTAAAGAATGCTAGAAATGCGGGCGGAGATATGCATGGTTTTGTAGATGTTCAAATTGAGTTAAAGAAAATTTTCTTCTTTAAATATCATGATGTAGGTAAACTTAATTTTGCTGATTTATCACAACCCATGAAACAATTGAACTTTATTGAAGTGTTTAATTCGGAAGGAGAAAAAAGTAAAAAAATTAATTTTGAGTATTTTACTTTTAACTATCAAACACGTCCAATGCTGTATAGTTTAAATATTGAGGATTTAGAAGCAGGGGTAACACAAGAAAACTCCAATTCAATGCAATATAATTTTCGGTATAAAATGCCTAATCAAAATGTTTTACCACCTTATCAATCGTATAATAAAGATGATTATGGTTTTTACTCTACTAAAAATGATTATATAGGATTCATAAGTAATCCTTATTATCCTGAATATAGTCGTTTAAATATTACTTTACCTTTTAGAGATAATTTAAATCTGAGACAACAATATGTAGAAAATCGAAAACCAGAAATTTCTCAATATAACGATTTACAACTTTTAGAGGAAATAACCTATCCTACAGGAGGTAGAACGAAGTTTGAATATGAGTCCAATATGTATGGCGGAATAGCTAAGAATTATCCATTTATTGTGGAAGCTAATTCAAATCAAATAGCGAAACCTGCTGGAGGAGTTCGCATAAAATCAGCTAAAAGTTTTGATACGAATGGGACAATAGTCAAATCGACAAGTTATAAATATGTAAAAGATTATTATCAAGGGGGAAATGCTTCAAGTGGTGTATTAACACATGTACCGACACATTTCGAATTTATTGAAGGAAATTACCCTTTTGGGGAAACTAGAGTATATCATATAGATTATTTTAATTGGAATAGTGATGATATTTATCCTGCAGATCGTCTACGGGGAAATCATATTATGTATAGTGAGGTAACAGAAATTGACGATATGGATGGGAGCTTTACAACATATGAATATAAAAATTTTGATAATGGGTATCACGATCATCCCATACTAAATTATGCCACCCATTATGAATTCAATTTTCAAGATGAGCTTGGTAACTATAAAGAATTCTGGCAGAAAAGGGACTTGATTAGTATGGAGTTGGAACGAGGCCAATTACTTTCGAAAACGTATTTTAAACCTATATTCTCCGCAACTGGTAGCCGGGGAGAAAAAGTAAAAGAAATGCGATATCAGTATGACGATAATCCCAATCGATTTGAGCAGTACATTCGTAGAATTAATGCTTATGATAATCATTTAATGGGACCTTTGCATGGTGGAATTCCTTCTTATACTTATATCGCAAGTAAAATATATACCTATACTCCTTATTTAACTAAAGAAACCGAGATTGATTACAATGGAACGGCAAGTATCGTTAAAAAAGAGACATCTTATAAATATAATGAACAATACAAAGCTCTAATAGAAAAAGAAGAAAAAATAGGAGATAAAATCTATAAAACAGTGTATAAATATCCGTTTGATTTTATGAGCCAATCGGTTTATGAGGACATGGAGAAAAAACACATTATTTCTCCTGTAATTTTAGAAGAACATTATATAAATAACGAAAAAATAGTTAGTCAAAAGAACAATTATGCAAAATGGTTTACAGCATTTGGGTGGAATGATTTTGCTGTGAGTCCTTCTGATTCAATTATAACTCCTCAAAATAATGTGTTAAATCCACCAGTATTTGAATTAACGTATTGGCCTTTACTCAAAAATATTGAAAAGCAAATTAAGCAAGTGAATTGGGAGAAAGAAGTTGATTTTTTATCTTATGATTCAAAGCATAATGTATTAAGTTCCAGAGATAAAACAGGTTTTGAAACCAACTATATCTGGGGATATAATCGAAGTTTACCTGTCTGGGCAATTGCTAATGTTTCTTATTCTTCAATAAGTAGTTTATTAGGCAATAAAATTTCTAAAATAGGAGGTGATTTAGTACCCCTTGAAGCCGATGTACAAGCAGTTAATACTCTTTTAAAACAAAGTCCGGATTTAAAAGAGGCTGTTATTCATCATTATCTGTACGACCCTATCAAAGGATTAATCTATAAAGAAAATGAAAGAGGAGGGAAAGAATACTACGAATATGATGGTTTTGGGCGCTTGAAAAAGGTTCAAGACAGCAAGAAAAATACGGTTATCGAATATGAATATAATTATAAACAATAGCGGTATGAAAATAAAACTACTACTAGTTACTTTGATCCCTATGTTAGGATTTAGTCAAAAAGTGAAATGGGAACAAACGTTAGGCAGTACGCATGCGGAATACCTATTTGATGTGTTGCCAACAGCCGATTATGGTTTTTTGTTAGCTGGGAGTTCCCTGTCTAATGAAGGAGGGGATATCAAAGCGAAGCGTCGCGGCAATATTGATGCTTGGTTGTGGAAGATGAAAGAAGATGGCACCCAAGAATGGCAATACCGCTTAGGAGGTGATGGCAATGATTACCTACACAGCATTTGCCATACACCAGATGGTGGTTTTTTATTGGGTATTACGTCTACCTCCGGAAAATCAGGCGATAAAACAGAAGTAAATAAAGGCAAAGAAGATTTGTGGTTGGTGAAGCTCAATGCAGCCAAAACGATCGAATGGCAAAAGAGTTATGGCGGAATTGGAACAGAGGAAGTGGTTAAGGTGATTGCCCTTAAAGGTGGGGATTACGCAGTACTAGCCAATAGCAATTCCGTTGTATCAGGTGATAAAACCCAAGCTTATTATGGGGGAATGGATCTTTGGATTTTGCGATTAAATGCACAGGGTAGTATTGTGTGGCAAAAGAGTTATGGAGGTGAATACAAAGATACAGGAGTGGATATAATCGAAACTGCAGATCGAGGTTTACTCATCGGAGCTCAATCCAATTCCCCAAGGAGTCATAGTAAAACAGCCGAATCTTTGGGAGGAATGGATTATTGGTTGATCAAACTAAGTGCATCAGAAAAAGAAGAATGGCAAAAAACCTATGGAGGTCAACAAGAGGATGAATTAAGAGAAGTTCAACAATTGACTGATGGTTCTTATGCGCTGTTTGGCATGTCTAATTCAGACGTATCAGGTACTAAAACCAGTAAACAAGAGAGTAACCTAGATTATTGGTTGATTAAAACAGATGACCGTGGAGATGTAGTAAAAGAGTTTACGTATAGCTATGGAGATTATAATGTACTAACCAACGGTTTTGTCGATTCTAAAGGGCAGTTTTTCTTGGGAGGAAGTAGCATGGCTGTTAGTGAGAAACAGTCAACCTTTGAATATTTGGGTACTCGTATCGAAAGTGATCACAGTGTTGCTTGGGAAAAGTCAATTAGCAGCAAGGGCAATGACATTCTGACAAAAGTAATTCAAACCCGCGATGGAGGTTATGTATTTGCAGGAACATCCAATGGCGAAAAGAGCAAAGTAAAAGCGGCTCAAAAAGGAGGCAATGATTTTTGGATTGTCAAAGTGGAGAAAGAAGAGAAGGAAAAAGAAGAACCTACTCGTATTACGCTAGAGGCTTTCCCTAATCCGACGACTGGTTTTGCCAATATCGTGATGAATTTTGCTTATACCACTGGAAAAATGGAAGTCTACGATTTAGGTGGACGTTTGTTGCAAAGCAGAGCGATTGAGTATCAAACGGAACCTGTTGATTTAACAGCCCTATCTCGAGGTACCTATATTATTTGGGTGAAAACCGATACGGAAAGTGGAAGTATTAACGTAGTAAGACGATAAGAAAATCATGAAACAGATAAAAATGAAAAAAAAGATATATTTATTTATCGTACTTTGTTTGGGAGTTCTTCCTGTTTTTGGACAAACTCGTTCAGAAAACTACATCAAGACCACACAACCTCAGTATGAAACTAGCAATCCACCACTATCTATACTGAGTAGACCGAAGTTAGAAACCGTGGTGTATTATGACGGTTTAGGCCGTCCCAAACAGGAAATAGCAGTTGGAATTGGTCCTGGAAGTAGAAATGTGGTCAAACACATTGAATATGAGTTGAATTTAGGACAAATTAAAGATTATCTGCCTTTTGTAGCGCAATATTATCCAGATAATACTCTTCAATCCCAGTACACGCAAAACCAGAATTTTGTATCCAATGCAAAAGGAGCAACGGAGTCTTTTTACAATACAGCTAAATACGAGCGCACAACTAATCCATATAGTGAGAGTGAGTTGGAGAAATCTCCATTAAAGCGCGTATTAAAACAAGCCTCACCAGGAACAGATTGGAAGATGGATGCCAATGGGATACATAATGTGAAACATAGTTATGGATTTAATACGGCCAATCAAGTAAAGAAATTCAAAGCGGTAGCGACATGGAATGCGAGTTTGAAGCAGTATGACATTCGCCTTGTGGATGAGGGGTATTTTGCAGCAAATAAACTGTATGTGACTTCAACCCAAGATGAGGATGGCAATTATTCTAGTCGTTTCACGGATCAAGAGGAAAAAGTCTTGGCTACGGTTCAAGTGCTGGATCGTGAATTAGTTGTTGTGGGGCCCAAAGGATCAGGTGGTTCGTTATCTACTGATGTTACAGATGGAATTTCCAATGAACTAGCAGGAAAAAGTGTAAGTGAAATCATTGATAATGCAGAAGAAATAGGGAATAATTTGTCAGATCAGGTATCCGAAGGGGTCAATTCACTTACTCCTCCAGTTAAACCGATAGATCCTGGGAGTTGGAATCCATATTTTGGACAAGCACTGTATACTTATTATGTGTATGATCAGTACAATAACTTAACCTATGTATTACCCCCTTTAGCCCAAGGACAAACGGATGCCATTACTTTGGATAAATTGTGTTATCAATACAAATACGATCACAAGAATCGCCTAGTAGCCAAGAAACTCCCTGGGAAAGAGTGGGAGTTTATGGTGTATGATAAAGCGGATCGCCTATTAGCACAAGGGCCAGTGTACAGCCCTTTTGGCGATGGAGCTCAAGGCTGGATGTTTAGCAAGTACGATGCCTTTGGAAGAGTGGTGTATACCGGGTTTTACAATGGAACAGCTACCACAGAAACAGGACGCAATACCTTTCAAGGTTTGGTAGAGGCTACTGCAGATTTTCACGAGAAAAAGGCTACTGCTAGTACAATCGATCAAGTATCGGTTCCTTATAGCAATGTGACTATACCCAAAACGGCAATCAAGATTTTAGGAGTCAACTATTATGACGACTATACTTTTTCAGGAGGGCCAGCTAATGTAGCTACTGTCGAAGGACAAGAGGTGATTACCAATGTCAAGGGACTGCCAACAGGTGCTTGGACTAGAGTACTGACCACGGCCAATGAAGCACAAGGAACACTTAGTTATAGTTTATATGATTACAAGGAACGGGTATTGAGGAGTTATAAAACCAATCGTTTAGGAGGCTATACCCAAGTAGATACGAAGTACAATTTTCGCGGACTTCCAACCAAAACGATTACATCGCACAAGTATAAAAATGGGGTAAATCCGACCACTATAGAACAACGCCTTTATTATGATAGAGCAGAACGTCTGTTGTATCAAACCCATCAAATCGGTACTTCCAATGCAGTGGTTCTTTTTGAAAATGTATATGATGAATTAGGTCGTGTTAAACAGAAAAGAGTAGGGGGTAAAATGGGGAGTAATTTAACCCCCCGAGAGATGCAACAAAATAAAGAAGTTTTTGATGGACCTATATTAGTTGTAGAATCACCAATTCGCACCTCTTTTTTGCAAGAGATCAACTATAGATACAATATTAGAGGTTGGCTAACCCAAGTAAACAGTACGGGTAATTTAGAAGCAGGTGATTTTGGCAAGAAATCATTGTTTGCGATGAAACTAAACTACAATACCTTGGATAGTGAAGGGATTGGTGAAGTAAAGAAGCTGTATAATGGAACTATAGCCGAGCAAACTTGGAAAACAGCACAAGACAATGTCTTGCGTCGCTATAGTTATGGCTATGATAAGTTAAGTCGTCTAAAAGCTGGGATTTATCAAGAGCCAGAGGGAACGACACCCCTTATAGGTTTGTATGATGAGCGCATGAACTACGATGTCAATGGAAATATTACCACCTTAAACCGCAAAGGACGCAGTGTAAATACCGCTATTGCCTTGGATGTGGATCAGCTGACTTATAGTTATGATGGAAATATCCTACAAAAAGTAGAGGATGCTTCTAACAATACCGATGGATTCAAACAGGGGAGTACCGCTGCCAAACACTATGATTACGATAGTTTTGGTAACCTAAA
>NZ_JACAGN010000016.1 GCF_030324495.1 Myroides sp. 1354
TTGTTCTCTGCTCATTTTACTAATGTACATATTTTATTATACAATTATTTTAATGACACAGTTCACGGGACACCCTCTCTGAATAAGATTTCTCTTGTAGTGCTTTTTTACCTACTTAGTGATATATCTTTGATTTTTTACTTCAATAATTCTTCTTTTAAAAAACTTATAAAGTTACATTCTTTATTTGTAATAATATTAAAAAATAAATTTATAACAAGTAAAAAATCATTAGATTTATAATTCTAAAACTAGTTCTCCTTATTTACTAGTTGTCTTTAAAAAGAGAAAGTCCTAGGGCTTTCTCTTTTTTCTATTTAGTTACAATTTAAACTTCGTCTATAAAGTAACGTAAACTCCGCTTATTACCAAAAATATTACATCTACTTTTTGTCTTTACCTCCTAACAGACCTTAATGAAGATAACTATTTTTACTTTATCTGGTTATTCCCTTTCTCCTGTATAGGATTATTTCCTTGAACAAGTAAAATGGTATCTGCCTTTAATCGAGTCTTTAACCAATTATTAAGTAGCTTACCATCTACTGCCTTTGTTTTTTCTTTTTGATTAAAAAGAAAAAACCAATTCATTGTAATACTATCAGTTTTTATATATCGCTCTACTTTCCCAATGGATACTTCTTCTATATTAGGAAAAAGTACATTAATTTCATTTATCAAATTAGGTTCATCCACTTTATACTTAGACAGTTCTTTTTTTAAGTCATTGATTATAATATCTTTCTCTGCATATGATCGATCTTGCTTACTGAGTTCATTTAAAATTTCTGATTTAATATCCTTTTCATCTTGTTTAAATGTCAGCTCTACATTGTCTAGACCTCTTTCCTTTAATAACCTGTTGTAGAGTAAAATATTTTCTTCAGTTAATTTCTTATCCAAAAAAGCAAGTTCTACTTTTTTGGGCTTAGTATTATAATTAATCTTTTTATAAATCACAGTATACCCTCTATCATTAAACTCAGAATCAATGAACTCCTCGACAGTTTTTGTGAATTTCTTTTCTTCAAATAACGTATAAGCCAAGTAGAAACTAGGTACAATCATCACAACAATCAACATACTAATACCATATCTTATACGTCTTTCTTTCTGGGTATCTAAAGTAGATGATGTTGGATATTTCAAGTACTTAATAACAAAAAAAGTAGCAATACAAATAAAAAAACAGTTAATAGTATACAGGTAAAAAGCTCCCAAAAAGTAACTTATATTAAATGTAGCTAACCCATATCCTGCTGTACATAAAGGGGGCATTAATGCAGTAGCAATAGCAACTCCTGGTATAGGATTTCCTTTTTCAACCCTAGTAATAGAGATAACTCCAACAAGACCTCCAAAAAAAGCAATCAAAACATCATAAATTGTTGGGGAAGTACGAGCTAATAACTCAGATTGAACATCCTTAAAAGGACTAACGTAGAAATAAATAGCAGAAACTAATAAACTAACAATAGTAGCAATGATTAAGTTTTTTATTGCGATTTTTAGCAATAAAAAATTATAAGTTCCTAAGGCAAAACCTGCACCTACAATTGGTCCCATCAATGGAGAAATTAACATGGCACCTATAATTACTGCTGTTGAATTTACATTTAACCCAACAGATGCAATGATAATGGCACAAGCTAAAATCCATAGATTAGCTCCCTTAAAGGCAATATTAGCTCTAATGTTTTCTAGAACTTTTTCCCCTTTCTCTTCTCCTTTATGCAGATTAATGTAATCAAAAAACTTATTTGTCATCTGCTCTTATTTTTATTGTTATTTTTTTTCTCTACTCAAAACATAATATCCAATCACTCCCCCAATTATAGAAGCGACAAAGATTCCTATCTTAGCTTGAGTCATATATTCCTCACTTGTAAAAGCTAATGAAGTTACGAATAAAGACATGGTAAAACCAATAGCTGCAAGAAGGCTCAGTCCAAAAAGATTTTTAATATTCATCCCCTCAGGGAAAGGAGCTACTTTTAATTTTACCAAAACAACTGTAAAACCTACTACTCCTATTACCTTTCCAACCAATAAACCAAGTGCTACACCTAGAGCTACATTTGTACTAAACAAATGATCAAAATCAATAGCTAAAGATACACCAGCATTGGCTAAAGCGAAAATAGGAATAATTAGAAAAGTAACCATCGGATGCATCATGTGCTCTAAACGCTGTAAAGGCGGTGTTGCACAGGCACTACTGTTTTCTATCTGCTCTAAAATATGTAATTGTTCATTAGTTAAAGCAGATCTAGTATTATCGGGATCTATTGCTTTGAACTTATCTAAAAGTACTTGTATTTTTTCACTAAATACTTTTTCACTAATTCTAACATTGGCAGGAATTGTAAACGCTGCTAAAACTGCAGCAATAGTGGCGTGAACGCCAGATAATAAAAACGCTGTCCATACCCCTCCAATTCCTAAAATAGCATAAAAAAGTATATTTCTAACTCCTATTCTATTACCCAAATACATAATAACTAATATAGAAGCCCCAACTAATAAATGCAAAGTCGAAATCTCTGAAGTATAAAAGAAAGCTATAACAAGTACAGCCCCTAAATCATCAACGATAGCTAATGCCGTTAGAAACACTTTTAATGTTAAAGGTATTCTACTTCCTAATAAATAAAGAACCCCTAAAGCAAATGCGATATCGGTCGCCATAGGAATTCCCCAACCATTAGACATCTCTCCACTTGGATTTAAGACAAAGTAAATAACAGCAGGAACAACCATACCTCCTAATGCCGCTCCAATAGGTAACATTGCTTTTCTAGGATTAGATAACTCGCCTGCTACAATTTCTCTTTTCAGTTCTAGCCCAACAACAAAGAAGAAAATAGCCATCAATCCATCATTAATCCAATGGTGTAAACTATATTCAAAAAAACTATTTCCTGCCCATTGAAAACCAAACTTATATTCCAAGATATGATGATAATGCTCTTTTAACGAGGAATTAGCTAATACAAGTGCAATAATTACACTTATCCCTAATACTATACCACCTGACTTCTCTTGTTTAATAAATCGTTGTATGGGGGATACCATCCTCTCAATAGGGGTCTGATTTAACTGGTTCATAAAAATATTTCTTCTTGTTTTAATGTTATAAATAGTTTACAATTTCAAAAATAGAAAATTAATTTTATTAGTTAATAAAAAATACGTATTTACATGAATTATCACTTTTATTTAACTTTAATGATGTTTTTTTTGTAGTTAAAAACAAGTATTTATCTAAAAGCTTATCCTTAGCCATTACAGTTAAGAAAAACTCATAAAAAACATTTTTTTCTAAAATTTAAAAACCCCGCCTTTAAAGCGAGGTTTTTCTTAGAAGTATTTTGACTTACTTATCTAATACCAATAAATTATTTTCTTTTAACATTCACTGCTATTAAACCTTTTTGACTATGTTGTAGATCAAAAACAACATCATCATTTTCATAAATATTATCTAGTAGTCCTGTTGTATGTACAAAAATATCTCCACTTCCGTTTGTTTGTGCAATAAATCCAAAACCTTTGGATTCATTAAAAAATTTTACTTTACCTTCTTGCATATAGCTTTTTTATTTTAATTGATTTATATTCACTTTTATACTTATCTTTTAAGTATAAGATTACATTTATATTTATTTAATTACAAAGATGAATTTAACTCGACATTACCGGAATAGTAAATCCAATTAGTTTTTCAATTTTCTTAAGATCCTTTAACTGATCTTCATCACAAAAAGAAACTGCGGTGCCTTGAATACCTGCACGCCCTGTTCTACCAATTCTATGAACATAACTCTCAGGTTCATTAGGTAATTCATAATTTAATACATGAGGTAGTTCAGCTATATCAATACCTCTTGCAGCAATATCCGTTGCTATAAGCACTCTAATGCGATTATTTTTAAAATCATTTAATGCTTTTAATCTTGCATTTTGTGATTTATTACCGTGAATGGCAGCTGTATAAATTCCCAAACTCGCTAGCTTTTTTACTAATTTATCTGCCCCGTGTTTAGTCCTTGCAAACACTAAAGAACGCTTTATTGACTTATCCTTTAGAATAGTAAAAAGCAAGTTCAACTTTTCTTCTTTTTCGACAAAGTAGATAGATTGCTTAATTGTTCTGGCTGTAGAAGAAATAGGAGTAACTGTAATCTCTATTGGATTTCTCACAATTTGCAAAGCCAATTTTTTTATTTCGATCAGCATAGTAGCCGAGAAAAACAACGTTTGTCGTTTAGAAGGTATCTTTGTAAGTATTTTTTTTACATCCTTTACAAACCCCATATCAAGCATGCGGTCTGCCTCATCAAGTACTACAATCTCAACATGACTAAAATCTAAGCAATGTTGATTTAACAAATCTAACAAGCGCCCTGGAGTAGCAATTAATATATCAACGCCACGATTTAGTTGAGCTACTTGTTTTTTTTGTGGCACCCCTCCAAAAACAGCTAAGTGTCTTAATCTTAGAAACTCACCATAGATTTTAAAATTCTCATTAATCTGAATAGCTAATTCTCTTGTTGGAGTTAAAATAAGAGAACGGATTACTTTTTTCGAACTGCTTTTTTGATTTAAAAGCTGTAAAATAGGTATTGCAAATGAAGCTGTTTTACCAGTTCCTGTTTGTGCACACCCAATTAAATCTCTCCCTTTTAATATATGCGGAATTGTTTGCTCTTGTATGGCTGTAGGCGTCTGATATCCCACTTTACTAATTGCCTCTAGTATGGGTTGAATTATATTTAATTTTTTAAAACTCATCTTGGTTTGACTGGAATTACCAGTATTTATTTAACTCCTATATATAGTTTTAAATAATCTGGAGTAGTTAGATTATAAAAAACAAAGCTTCTTATCTGAAAAAAATAGGTAGTTAAATTATAAGACCATCTAATATTTAAAGAAAATTAAATTTAAAACCTCTTATTACTTTTATTTTAGTTGTTATAAAAATTAGTATAATCCGAATCCATTTGAAAAATGGATTTATAATTTTCAACTTTTACAAAAAGTTACTAACATTATATATTTATCAATAAATAAAATTTACTTTTTAACGAAAGTAATTGTAATTAAGACAACTGAAAGCAAAAACTGAGAAAGAAAAAATGTTTTTGACTATTTTCAGATAAGGCAAAAGGCAGAAGCCTGTTTATAAATTCTTTACAAAGATAGATCAATTTATTTGAATTACATTAAAATAAATTGATCTGGACAATAAAACAGTTTTTTAAACTTAATTGATAATCTCATTAATTGGTAAAAAGAAAATATTTATTGAATCAAATTTTGCTCTTTTAATTAACTATATAATTTTATATTATCATTTTTTGTACTAAATTAAGGATAGATAATATTATCATTGTACCTTTTAACAAACTACTTAAAATATGTCAGAGGCTATATCAAAAGAAAAAGTCAAGCTACAAATTATTAAGACATTACATATAATTTCAGCCTTTATGCTAATTGTATTAGGAGTAAGTATTTCTATTGATACCTTTAGTAATATTTCTTATTTAACTGGGGATACTTATATGAAAATTCAATTGTGGATTTGTATTTATTTTTTACTAAGTCTATTCATTGAATTTATTCTATCAAAGAAGAAATCAAAATTCTTTTGGAATAATATAATTTTTATTCTAATTTCCATTCCTTATCTCAATATATTTCAAGCCTTAGAAATTAGTTTCTCCTCTGAAGTAAAATATTTCTTTCGATTCATTCCCTTAATTAGAGGAGGATATGCACTTGGTTTTGTCATTATCATGTTAAGTAGAAAGAAAATTTCGGGTTTGTTTTTCTCTTATATACTAATTTTAATGTCATTAATATATTTTTATAGTCTTATTTTTTATGTTTTTGAACATGAAATCAATCCAGATGTAAATTCATATTTTGATGCTCTTTGGTGGGCGGCTATGGGAGCTACTACTACTGGCTCTAACATTATTGCAATTACTCCAGTTGGTAAAATATTATCTGTTATAACAGCTATTTCTGGCATTACTATGTTTCCTTTTTTTACAGTATATGTCACTTCTTTAGTACAGCGAAAAGTTGCTTTTCAAGGAAAAAAAGTTAAAAGTAAAATTAAGTAGTCTAATTTATCATAAGTGAAATATTATCTCAATGCTATATATTTACTTTTTTCTCTTTTCTAGAAAGTAAAAAAATCCGTATTAGAATATTATCTTATAAGGATTTTTTCATGTTATTCTTTTATTGTTTTATAAATAAGAAAGTTATAGCAAAACATTAATTATCTATCATTACAAAAGTTAATAAAAACAAATACAACGAATAACCAAATTCAAGTGAATTTAAAACTAAATTCACAATCATAAATATCTAAGGCAACCTTTGTTTGCTTTTTTATACAAGAATCAAATACTGATTCCCATACGCGTTGTGCAATCAAATGATAAATACTTTCTTTTATAGCGCTAAGTCTATTTGTGGTTAATAGCCCATGATGATTGGTAACCTTCACATCATTCACTATCTTCTATTAAACCTTGCAAGCTTTAATTTTAAAAGCAGGTTATTATACCTACTATCATCAGAAAGTACTTTTAATAAACTGGGAATCTCCCGCCATAAATCCCCAGGAACATACTTACTCGATGTCTGCGGATAGGTAATAAACTTCTTTTCATACAAGCTTAGAGCCATCCAAAGAGCTCATAGGCTCTTTTTTGAAGTGAGGTTAAATCAAAAAGTAGTTGAGAATCTTCTTTAACAGTCTTTATTTCTACTTTTGTAATGATAGATTCGCTTTGTTTCTCAATGCGTTTGAACGCTTGTTCTGCCTTGTGTTGATCCTCTGACTTATCAATTGAGAGTGACTTGAATAATACTCCTTCTTTTTGATGGGTAAGTTCTAGTTGATAATACAGCTTCTTTGTAAAAGAAGTATTCTCTATATAGCTTGTCGAATTATTTTACTCTATTTCAAAGTGTAAAAAAAAGTTCGATTTGCTTAAGGATAATTATGTTTTAGCCTTCAAAGCAGTAATAAATATCAAGTATTACTTATAGTATTACTTAGTGACAGTTAGAGAAAAATTAACCATTCTCAAATGTGAGATCAGTAAACAAAAATAGACTATCCAAATTTGGATAGTCTATATAAATCAAGCACTTATATTGATTCAAAAAGTAAAATATTACTAGGCTCAAATTTAAGCTCAGTGAATACATGGCGCTAATAGAAACAAATAAGAACTCAATTGAGCGGCTTATCTATTAAGAACCTCCTTATGCAGGTTACCATTTTTTTTTAATTTTCTGTTTGTGATTTTAGATATTTTCTTTGAGATTTTTTCGCTGTGAGTTTTATCAAAAATTTTTCCAAAACCAATCATATCATTTTTTATTCTAATATTCTTGCAAGCCGTAATACCATTGATTTATTCATATATACATATTTTGCTTAATAACTCTTATTTATTTCCACATCTACTTTTACATGAGGGTAATATCCTTTACTAAATTTTGTTCCATTACTTTTCAAGAACTCATATACTTTCTTTTTTTCTTCAGAAAATTGATCAATAGATGTCAACTCAAATTCAACTATATGATAAATCAAATCAAACATTAATGTTTCCATTATCATATCCAACTCTTCTTGGCTAATTTCGTGTTTCATAGAAATCTGTAATAAAGATTATTCTAATACTTTCTTCTTATTAATCTTTTTCATTCTCCTGTCAACAATGTCTATATGTTGTAATTCATTCGTTCTGTTATCTTTTAAAAAATTATATGAATCCTGGATATCTTTTGTCATCTCTGAAACAGAACCTATATTATGCTCTAAAATATACATCAATATAGTATGAAGCATAATATTCATTACTGAATTAAGTTGGCTTTTATCTCTAAAGTTTACTTCCATTGTTTTTTATTATTGATTAAGCAGTGTAAAATGACTGTCTAAAATTAAGACAGTCATTAACAATAAGATGTAAGATATATAGCTCCTTACACAACAGTAATTATAAAATACGATATTACTAAAAATATAGAATTCACAAAAAGCTGCCTTAAATAATTAAGACAGCTGGACGCAATTTTTTATACGATTTAAGCTCCCTAGGCCCACGTATTATAATGCTAATATAAATAAAAAAATCATATTAAAACAAATTATATTAAAATTTAATTATTTATTGTTAATTTAAATTATACAAATACAAATCCTTTGCTTTTTAAGAAAAAAGCAATATTTTTTTTAATTCAATATATCTATACTGTATAAAAAATATCTTTGGATTTATTTAGTTAAATTATTATCAACTATAGATATAAAAACATTTAATTAAATTTATTAGTAGATGAAATATATGATATCTATTTTTAACTTAATATACCACTCACTCAATAAAAAGGCTATTTCACTAAATTCAAAATATACTGTTCTAGTAACAAAAAAAAGCCCCAATTAAGGGGCTTTCCTGTTTATATAAATATATTTTTATTTAAAAATAACGATTTATAAGATCTTGAATAATATCTCTAAAAGTGAAATGTCTAGGATAATGATATTCTCCTTCATAAATATCCCACACCCCTCTATTTCTATCATAGATTCCAACATATAAAGTAAAAGAACCTCCGTAATTTGAAGAAGAAGGTGAAATTCTTTGGCCTTCTTCTAAAATAGCTTTAACAGCATCTTTGCTTATTGAGCGTTCAAATTGATATTCAAGAACCTCTCCGCTTCTTACATCTTTAAATTGCGCTCTGGTCTGAGCTTGGACTGCGGTATTTACTCCAAATACCAATAAAAATAACATAATAAAATTCTTCATAGTTTCTGATTTTAAATTATTAAAAATAATGGTTAACCATATCAAATATAATAAAAAAAGAATAAAAATTAATTTATTTTCAAATAAAAGCTAATTTTTATTCTTTTTTTATCAAAAAATTACGTTTAAAAAACAAAAAAAATCTAGGTTTTTCAAGCATTCAAGACTAGAATAAAAAAGCCCCTTAATTGGGGCTTTTTTATTTAAGCATATTATATAAGACATAAGGTATAATACTTATTTCTTATCAAATTTTATAAATCTTGTAAACTTAATAGATAGACTCTACAAACGGAACGAGTTTTACATAGCAAGTAAATATCTTCTTGGAGAGACCATTGTAAATCAAATAGGGAAAACACCAGCTTCAAGATGAGCTTTTTTTGCAAAAACGATATAACTTAACTGTTAGTTTACCTATCCAAAAATGGAAACCTAAAGTTGAATTTGAGCCTTTATTTTAAATGAAAGATTTTACCCAAATACCACAAGAACGATTTTTATATAAAGATGATTACTTTTTGATAATTAAAGATATTTTTCCAGTTAATCCTAATCATTTACTTATCAGAATACTGTAAGATAGGATTACCTATAATATGATTGATTATCATTTTCGAGTCATAATCACACATATGATTAATATTTATCAAAAAGTATGGAATGATTTTAAAATCAAAGATTTCATAGATTCTCCAAATGATTAATTTGAAGTAAAATAAGACATGTAAAAAAATCGCCAATTCGCTACTAAAATCCCCCATTCCTTCTAATAAATCTGTTAAAATTCATCAGTTGATTTTCCTTTGAATTACTTTGAAAAAAGTGTTGTACAAAAATACAAAAATTGGGGATAAACCCCTATGAATGCTAGGATCTTATTTATTGTATCGAAAAATAACGTATCAAACTATAAAATAAAAAACGCCTTTCGAGGCGTTTTTTATTGGATTAATTATTGGATTTAGTTGAAAATAAAGGTCTTAGTAGTATTTCGGTCAGACCTTCTCACCTATACATTGTAACTTCGTATTCTTACCTTTTAAACTTTAAAAACTTAAGCGAGCTACATTTTGGTTTGAGTTTAAGTAGATCAAGAATATGCTCAACCGCTACTTTGTTTGTTCTATTCATGCGAACCGTACCAAAAACCTAGGTAAAGTAGCATTGATTTTTTTGGGCATTGCCTCTTTCTCTTTTATTTCACCTTTCAAGGTCTTTTATAAAATTCGCGGTATTGAAATTTCGCTCCAGAAAATTATACCCCAAATCATACGTTATCGCTTCCCTATCTTCAAATTCAAATTTGTAAAACTGTCCATCCGTTACTATAGATTTTATTTCATATTTATGAGTTCTTGCTTCATTTGGATCAGGTCCCCAATAATCAAGATTATCAGTAAATACCAGTTTATACTTCGAATCAAATGCTTTATCTACTTGTTTGGCTTTTTTGAGTGCTGTCCAGAGGTAAAAACTTTCTGATTTAGCAAGCGGTAAAACCAAGTTATCTCTTTTAAAAGAAAACGAATGCAGCTTAGGATAGAAAGGTTCATCATAAGGCAACGGATCAAGTTTCATCACATCATGAATATTAGAAAGTAACATATAGGCCCATATCAACTCCTTGGTTCCTGCCATTCCATAATCGTGGATTGTCTTCACAATTTTTCCATTTTGAATAAAGGTAGTTGTCAGTGTTTCATCATCCGTATGATCAACGGCATAGCTATTCTCCAATACTAAGGGATTTGCTTTTCTGAACTTATCAAAAATAGTTTGCGTTGTTTGACGGTCAAGATGTCCGGTATAAAAACCAAGCGATTTTACATAACCTTCGCCTTGAAATAAAACATATCCTTCTTTGGTGACTGAAATATCAAGTATTGGACATGTGCCATAACAACCCGAACTAGAATAGATAATTTGATCAAAATCGGGTACGATGTCTAAGTTATAGGTAAGTTTCTTGTATCGAATAATCGTACTATCATTAGTTGCAAGCTCTAAAGTATCATTTCTTTTAGCGATAAATTCCCATTGGAACGCCCAATTATGGGTCACCAAACTTTTAATATAAACACTGTCTTTATTAACTTGGTAGGGCACCGTATTTCCCAAAAACTGTCGCATTCTCCTACCTGTAAGGCTATCTAGTTTTTCTTGATAAAATCCCAAATAAAAGGAGATACTATCCTTGGAGATTGTCATTCCTAGCGGTAAACGAAAGGATTCTAGAGGAAAATCATCCACAAGACTATCATCTATAATTAATTCCCAATCACCAACCAGCGTTTCTCTTACTTGGTTGTTTGCCTTTTGTTGCTCCTTACGTTGACTACAACCTAAAAGTATAATCGTCAAAATAATAAAAAGAATTGTACGTGTTCCCATAATTTAAATTGGAGTTGCAGTTTTTATTTAATTGAGCAATAAGTGCAGTAAGCGCTACGAGATCTAGTTTTGTAACCGTTTCTAAGGTAATCTTTTTGTCAAAGTTGATCACTAATACACCTTTATTATCTTCTTCATAACCAACTTGACGTAAAGTATACTGAATTTTATTAAAAGTAAATTCCTTCACTTTATCTTTAAACCAGTTGTAATCCGCCGTATAGATTAGTTTATTATCCAACATAATGATTACCTCTTTTCCACACGTATTCCACAAAGAAATTCGCAAAATAAAAAAAAAGATTAGTCCACTCAGAAGTAAACAAATTAAGTGAGAAAATTCAAATGTCCCTCCATGGACAAAATTCACGACAAAACCACCTATAGGTAAGGCAGCTGAGAGAAACGTAATGATGTACAAAAGTATACGAACAAAAAGATTGCTCCTTTTCACTTTCAACACTAACCTCGTATCGTTAAACGCTATTTGATCCATTGTTTTTTTGTTTGTATCAGGGATGAAAACTAACTTTGTTTTTTAACCAACATTCAAAGTTATCACAAAACCTGTACCTTTAATAAATTAAATATTTTTCAGCACTCTCTTTTCGATTATGAAAATACAACTAATTAGCGACTTACACTTAGAATTTGGCAGTGGTACTGTTTTGTCTTTTGACCAAGCTGATCTTGTTGTATTCGCAGGAGATACCCATTTGGGCAATAAGGGAATCGAATGGATTAAAAAGTATATGCCCAATAAAAAAGTACTGTATCTATTGGGCAATCACGAGTATTATAAAGGATCTTATCCAAAGACTTTATACAAAATAATCGATGCCACTAAAGACACCAACATTCACGTACTTGAGAATAGTTTTATTGACATCGATGATATTCGCTTTCATGGATGTACCCTATGGACTGATTTCTCCATTTTTGGCAATCCCATAGAATATGGAATGCTTTGTCAAAGTAAAATGAGTGATTACAAACAAATTAAACGAGACCCTTCTTATTCTAAATTGAGGACTATTGATGTTTATCAAATCCATCAAAAATCACGAACTTGGTTGAATCAAAGTTTAAAAGAGTCTACTGCTAAAAAAAATGTGGTTATCACGCATCATGCGCCAAGTATATTATCCATCCCTGAAAAATACAAGAGTGATCCTGTAACTGCCGCTTATGCTTCCAACTTGGACGACTTTATTTTAGAACATCAGCCCACATATTGGATTCACGGTCATATTCACACACCATGTAACTATAAAATTGGCGAAACTACAATCATCTGTAACCCACATGGCTATTTGGATGAAAGAGATATTGGATTTGATAAAGAACTGATTATTGAATTATAGAAAATGGATAAAGAAACCGCACACTACATTGTAACTTATTTTTTTAATTTATTACCCTACAAAGAAAAATTAGCATGGAAACATTATGCATCAATATTAAAATTGGAGTGTAATGAAAATCCTAAAGCTATGGAAATGTATAAAAGCAAAGGTTGGATAACTGATGATCAAGAAATCCTAGCCTTACTTAAAAAGGGATATGAAACCTTTGAAATAGAAACTGCAAAAAAAATAGTAACACGGTATCCTACTCAAATCTTTTTCAATACATGTCCAAAATGCAGCAAGCTAGCTAGAACCCCACATGCAAAACAATGTAGATTTTGCAAGTATACTTGGCATAATGACAGAGAACTTTAGATGAAATCGCTATAGGAGGACCAAACTATAGCGAGGCGAATGGGATAGTAGTTTTGGCTCTGAATCAGACATTAGAATTATACTTAGAGATGGATAATACATGAAACAATACATACCTATTTAAAATAAAACAAAGTACAACTTCTTGGAGCAGACCAGGCAAAAAGAAACAAGAAGAGAAAATTAAAATCTACAACTCCTAAAATGGGGTATTACTATTATTATGAAAAAAATACATTTAATTTTACTCCTTCATTTTTTAAGTATTCACTGCTTTAGTCAAGAAGATAAAGCGATACATTTTGATACATATCGCATACTAGGTACTGACTTCCTTATTGATTTGACACAAGAACAGATCATTCACGATAAACAAGTTGATGATGTCATACTAGTGCTTGTAAAAAAAGACGAAAAACAACTAGGCTATTTTCGTTTTAAACTTGATAAAGAGATTAATTTAGCTGAAACAAGGACTCTTAAAACAGTATTATTTACAACTTTTGTTAGCAACCTACAACAAGAAATAAAGCAAAAAAATAGTGTCTTAAAAAAGCAAAATATTAGAAAAGCAGTATCCTTAGATAACCTGATATACTCCCCTGTTTTAATCAAATTAAAATACAACGACGCAAGTAGGTATTATAAAAGCTCTACGGAGTATCAAGAAATTGTCTTTTAATCAAGGTCAAAATTCAAAAAGCTAAAATAATAAATAAAGGTATTTTGGATTAAGATAATAGAGTGAATTTTTTTGTACGATCACCCCTATTATTTTATTAATATATATTTTTAGTTCCATTCTCTTCCAATCGGAAAGAAACGTCAACTAAACTTACCTTGATACTTTGCTAACACCTCCCATATGCCATAGAAATCTTGACTTCCCTTTTGACCTGAAAAAGAAGTGTTCAAAATCAAAATACGGCCTGTATTATTCTTTGGATCAAAGAACAAGAGAGAAGCTACTCCTGGATCTCCTCCCGTATGACCGATATAGCCTGAGAACCCGAAACCAATAAATACACCTACATTATAACTTTCATTGTAGGGGTTGTGCTCTTCTCTTTCTAAAAAATTAGCGTCTTTTAATTGGGGACGAAAGAATTCTTTATAACTCTCTTGGTTTAGGATTGTGCCTTTTTGATTGTATCCCTTTATTAATTCTGTTAGAAACAAACTCAAATCGTGAACAGATGTAATAAGACCTCCATCCGGATACGTAATCAGCTGATAAAAAGGAAGTGCTGTTTTTTTATCCGCATACAATTTGGAGTAATGCTCAAACTTTACCTTGTCAAAACTCCATCCGGAATTCTTCATTTTTAAAGGTTCCAAAATATGCTTTTGAGTAAAATCATCAAATCGTTCTCCTGTTGCTTGTTCTAAAACAAAAGCAGCTAATGTTGTACCTAGGTTTGAGTATTCATATATGGTTCCTGGTTTATAGCTAGCATACGTATCCTTTGTGTTCCATTTACCACCTTGCACAAGTAAATTTTTCAAAAATTGGTCGATTGAAATAATGGAATCAACTGGATTAAACGTTTGCATATCATCAAAACCTAAACTTGAATTTATAATAGATGGTCCTTCTTTTAAAATATAGTTCTTACTGAGATAAAACTCATTATCTACAATACCTGAGGTATGAGTAGCTAAATGTCTAATTGTTATTGTCTCATCTGGATAAGAAGGGTTGACTACTTTAAACGGTAAGTAATCATTAATTGGATCATCTAATTTTAGCTTTCCTAGTTCCTGAGCTTTTAACAATGCAACTCCAACAAACACTTTAGAGACTGAAGCTATATTTTGAATGGTTTGATCGGTATAAGGGATCTTATTTTCAACATCTGCATACCCAAATCCTTGTTGATACAATGTTCCCTGATCATTGACAATAGAAACGGCAAATCCATTAAAATCACTTTGCTCGTAGATTTTACTAATAGCTAATGTCACGGAGTCTGTATAAGATGCCTCTTGTTCTTTTTCTAGTGAATTCCCTTTCTTACAAGAAGTAGAAAACACGGCTAATAAAACGAAAACAACTATTTTTTTCATCAAAGTAAAAATCGATATGATTGATTTAAAACAAAATAACTACACTCCTTACTTTTACGACGTAGTGGTGCGCCTTCTACTACTCCCCTTGCTTATGCACTAACAATAATAAACAATTCGTTCCTAATACGTTCTATTTTTCTCTAATTATCTCACTAAGTGAGACAATACTAATCGACACTATGGATTTCAAAGAAGAGAAAGAACTAATATAAAAATAAACAAATCTATCCTAAATATTTAGAGGTGCTCACTTCTTCCCATTGACTTATTTTTATTGGATATGGGAGTATAATGAAATTAATGACAACCGAGTATACAAAAGTTTATTTTTTCTTTTAAAAACTATTTTTTTAACCAAAATTTATACTAATATTTGAAATAGTAAAATTTTAACTAATCCATTTACCTCACTACTATGAAAACATACTTCACCCTTATTGCGCTGTTTATTTCCGTTGTTGTATGTGCTCAAACAGCTCGAGACACCGTAGTTTCGAGAATTTACAATGCGTATATTCAAGACGAATCCGATTATCAAGTCCTTAAAAAAGACATTGAGACGTTAAAACATTTAGATGCAAAATACAACCCTGAAATACTCAATCGACACTTAGAGACGATGTTTCATGCCAAGGACCTCAATTTCTTTAAATCTTCTTTGACGTTGTTAGTGTTGAACTATGGCTATAACGTATCCTATCTATCTGGTAATGAAAATTATTACCAAGCGATTATCTCTGGTGAGTTAGCCCCTTGGTTTAAAAAGATGTATATCGAAAATCACCCCAAGTGGTTGGCCAATAATTTAGATAAGTTAGTGGATATCCATACGCTTAATGGTTTACACGAGAAAGACCAAAACGTACACAAAGCCTTACTTGAAGTTTATAAACATGGTCAATTAAATGAAACACAACGAACCTTCGTAAAAGAGTTAGATGACGATTATATTTTAAAAAACGCAGAAACATTAGTCAAGATTTCAAAATCAATTGGTTCCATGCCAACCGGAAATTCCTTTGCTTTAATTCAAAAACCTTATGACATTATCGAAATGCATAACTTTCAGCAAAACTTCGCGACCTTTTTCGATATGATTTATCCTTTTTATAAAGCCTCTTACCTCAAAAAAGATCTTCCTATCGTAAAATTCAGAAACATAGATTCAATCCAATTTCTTACGGATAAAAATCAAATCTTCGGACTTTTATCTGTTGAGGACATCCCCCTTTATTTAAGAGAAGAGTATAACGTTCAACGTATTGAATCTGCCAATCCTACGCTCACCAAGAAATATAGAACAGAATTAAACTGGACGGAGCTTTAAGTCAATGTTTAGACTTGGTTTGAAGTGTGTGCTCTTCTTCTGCGATAAAGTAGTTCTCAACCTTTGTTTTATTGATACAACTATTGATTATCTTAGCCTCTAATCTTTCTTGTGGTTATGAATATCCTACCTCAACAACTTAATGCGCTAGATATCCTCAACATTTTTATAGAGGAACATCGTATTTGTAGTCCTTTAGACTTTGAAGCCGATGAAACTATTATGCTAAACTTTAATACAACAGTGAGTGATTGGAGATGTGCCAGAGACCTCAAGCCTTGGAGACCTCTATCTCGTTTTTTGAATGACGAATTTAATCTCACTCTACCAGAACAACAATGGAAATCGGTTCTTACACCTGCGCGAAAAAGAACCTTGCGAGAGGTATGCGAATTGATTGCTAATCACTGTTCTTTTACAACTGTCACACCCATTCAATTACTTGGTACCCCTTGTTTAAGCGCTTCCGTATTTATGACCTTAAAGAAGTATTTAGCACGAAGAGGTGTCAAGGTTGACGATCTAAAACCTTCTACGTCTATTGCTCCCTATCTCACGGATTATTTTTCTGAAATGATTGAACAAATAGGAATAATAGCTAAAGGAAATAAGGTCTTTGAGGTATTGGATTATCATTCAACAGAGAATAAAAGACCACTATCGTTAAATTACTTTTCTTCGTCTAAACTCAACACCGGATCCATACAGACTTTTAGGGATGTAGTAGAAAAAATTATCGCTGTAAATGGGCAAACTAGTCAACCCTAGAATAAAAGAATATGCAGTACGAAATAACTTTAAACGACAATTACTCTAATACGAAGCATGGTATTTTCTCAGGTGAAAACAACTAGATATATCTATAATACCAACAATATAAAAAATAACGCTATGACACTATTACCCTATTTTGGTACCATCGATCTCCATGATGATTACTTTGAAGCTAGTTTCACGACAACAAAAGGACAAGACGTTTCTTTAACCATCGACTTTGAAGGAGATGAACCAAAAACAACAGATTTACAACGTGTTGCAAGTTTTTTGGATCGTTTAGAGGAGCAGGCGAAAACCATAAAAGACCAGCTACTAACTAGTGCTTTTGCTGAAGAAGTAGAAGAATATATTGATCACCATCGCAGTGAATTAGCTGATGAACCTCAAATGCAGTCGGTTACTTCTTCTGAACAATTTGTTGATGCACTTCAACTCTATGCCATCCGTATCTATCCTACCTTGGAAGAAAGCTTTGTTTCTATTGATTTTACTATTGATGCGAACTTAACACAGTATGTATTAATGGTTAATTTAACTCCCGACCTATCAATTCACGATATCGCCATGGAAAGTTAAACCTCCATACTATGACTATGACTCCACCCTTTCTCACTAAACAATGTGATGAATGCAACAGTATATACGATGCACATACTTCAGCTATGGATGCACTATGCCCTCCTGGTGTTCCTGTGCTGTATGTATATCCGAACGATACACATATAATTGGAGAAAAAGATAGCTTACTTTAGTTTCACCTCCAACAATTCCATCCATTTTGCTCGATCATTAACCACAAAACGACATTCTTGATCCGCTAGTTTCACCTTTAAACCGTTGTCAATTATCCCCATGGTTCTACAAGGTTGGATGGTTTGCACATCAGCAAAGGCAATGCGTACCGTTTTTTTTGTAAAATTAAACTTGTGTGAATGAAAGAGTAAATAATCTTGGGTTATCCCTAGTTTTCCACCAATGGCCTGTCCTTTTAAAAACAAGTTGGCAACGCCATAAGCTTCTAAGACTTCCCCCTCTTCTAAGGGTAAATCTAATTTGAGTAAAATTCCCTTGGTCATCTTCTTGATAAAGAAATAAAACACCAAGGAGAAAAACACACCAAAAAGCACGCCTTTCACTAAATAGTAATACCATGCAGCTAAACTATGATTAAATACCCAATCCAGTAGTACCCCCAAAAGGATATATGTGACAATAACTAAACTTACAATTTTGATTGCGTCTTTTTTGCTTACTCCTAAAGCATCTGCTCCAATTTTCATATTTTTCGTTTAATGCTGTTTTAAAGATACGGATAAGATAGCGTTAATTGTTATAAAAATCCAATATAACTGTCTAAGAATATCAAGCTGAAAATTGAAGGGATTTTTATTTTTGGTCGTACAACACCTAGTTATACAACCACAAAAAAAGTCAAGCAGCGAACGACTTGACTCTTTGTTATCATTTAGCAATGCAAACGCCTTCGTTTAAAAACGCGTCCAATCTGAATTTACTTGATAATCTAAGATAGGATCTACGTCATTTTGGGTTTTAAACTGTCCATAAAAAGCCGCTAAATCCGCTTCAACTTGTTGACGAGTAATCTCCACCAGTTGAGGATTAAAGTCGTCCATTTGCAAGACAAATTGAAAGCCAATAACGCGAGAAAGCATCTTGCCAATAAGCAACATATTGCGTTGTTTCACAGTACTATCCACTGTAAAATCAAAGTACGTTCGAAATAAATCCACACTTACATTGGTGCGTTCATACCCTTGTAAAAAGCGATATAGATTAGTTTCCTTCGCTTTTCGCATCAGCTTTACAATTCCTTCCGCAATTTGCGTATACAACATCTCGTTCGATCCCTCAAAAATTTGGAAAGGTCTACAATCCACTAAAGATCGCCCCGCAATATGGTCCAAGCGATACCCATTCGCCCCTGCTAATTGCAAGCTAATTTGAGCCGATTCTTGCATTAAATCCGTCACAACCGCTTTGAGTACATTAGCCTCAATACTCATCGAAGCCAAGTCGTTCTCAATGCCACTGGTCGCTACACTAAAAATACACATCCCTGAACACAGCGTATAAGCCGCTTGAATCTTGGCAATTTGATTTTTCACTGAATCAATACTCAATAGCGGCACTCCCCCTACTTGTCTTTCTTGACAATGCGCCAATGATTCGTCTAACAACCTTTGAATGAAGCCCAATCCCATGCCAGGAAATTGCAATCGACTGCGGTGTAGTGTATCGAGCATTAATTTAATTCCCGTGCTTTCGGTTACTAATTTTTGTTCAGAAGGAACGGCAATATCAATTTCATTAATACCATAGGGAATCGCATACAACCCTAGATTATTATAGCGATGCGTCATGGGAATATGTTGTTCCGCTCTGTTGTTTTCAGAAACAAAAAAGTCAATATCGCGCGATAATTCGCCATTGGGTTTGCTCTCTCTTGCAGTTACTAACCAGAAGTCAGCTGCACCACTCAACCCTTGCCAGTGTTTTTGCCCTTTAATGTGAAACATTCCCTCCTTGTGTTCAAAAGCCGTTTTCATATTCAAGGCATCACTACCATGGGCTTTCTCCGTAATCATCAAGCCTCCCATCGCCTTGTTTTCCATAAACTGGTAAAAAACGCGTTGTTGTACAGCCGGTTGTCCATACTTCGATAGCGGTTCTAAAAAAAGCGCAATATTGATCCCAAACATCAACGACAAAGGCAACGACTCATACGAAGCAGCAGCAAGGATTTGCAAGCACTCTTTTACTTGTACCCCTCGCCCACCGTGCATTGTGGGAATAGCCACTGCCAATGGCTTTTCCTCCATGATTTCCTCTATTAATTCAGCTGGAAAATCACGGGTTAATCCCATATCATTATAATTGTATTTTTCGCGAAACAAATACTTCAATCGCTTCTTGAATTCTGCGATATAAGTACTAAAATCAATGTGTTCTATTACTGCATGCATAACTATCTCCTTTTTTTCAATTAAAAATCTACCGTTGTTTGACCATTTCTTCCCCTAAGTGCCCAGAAATCGATAAACGATGAGTCATCTATAAGGACAAAAACGATCAAATACTACTTTGAACAAAAATAAGAAGCTGATTGCGAAACAAATATGATAGTTTAGATTAAAACTAGGACAAATCGTGCATCATTAACATACAACTGAAACTATATCTTCCTGTATGCTGAAGGAGTAATACCCACGTGTTTTTTAAAAAGTCGAGCAAAATAAGACGGATCGACAAAATCGAGTTCATAGGCAATGGTTGCAATGCTTTTATTGGTTTCCAGCAGTAAAAGTTGGCTGTGAATAATGGCGATTTCCAAGATCAGTTCCTTGGATGATTTTTGATACACGGAAGAAACACAGCGATTCAAGTAATTGATGGACACTTTGAGTTGATCAGCATAAAACTCGACGGTCTTGTGCTTGCTAAAATGTAAATGGACGAGTTGTTTAAACGCAATCGCAATCTCTTGTCTACGCTCAATGGATGTCGTTGAATCCGATAGCTTAATCACCTTTAAGGCAATGGTTTTGAACAAGCTTTCATACAGCTCTTTATAGGGTTTATCGCTGTGAATTTCACTATACAGTAAATCAAGCAGACTACTCAGTGCCGCACTGTTTTCCGCATTGAGGTTGAGCAAAGGAGAGATGGTAAAAATATTCAAAATCTGTGTTTCTCGAAACATGGAGGTCATGGCCTGTTCTTTAATCAACACACAATAACCTTCAGCCGATTTGTCTACAGACTCAATGGCTGAAATATAACCATAGTTACACAACAATACCGCAGGTGCTTCTACCGTAAACGTCGTCGAATCAATCCGTTGGGTAAAATAACCTTTCGTCAGGTGAATTAATAAATTATACCCAAAGAAAATAGGTGGAATTGGAATTTTGAGGTAAGGAGCAATATCCTTGAGGGAAAAAATTTTAATTGGAGTACGAATATAGATCAAATGATTCCTACTCATGTCCATGAATTTGGAAACAAACTCATCTGCATTAATTTGATTGTCTATCATACGTAATGGTATTTATTCAAAGTTCAGCAATTGAATCGAATTAACCATGAAAAATAAGAAATGAATACGCAAAAAATAAAATAACAGTCCAAATTGACCGATGCGTTGGGGTTTTGTTTTGGGCACTTTCTAGGTCTATTGCTGTGTTTACTTCGAGTTCTTTATGTGTTACATGGCTATTTTTTTAATCTCTAAAGGCATAGTCAGAAAAAAAGCGTTTGTCTTTTGACCAAGCTCATCTTGTTATCTCAGCGGGAGATACGCCTTTGGGTAGTACGGAAATTGAATGTTATTTTGAACTTATAGGGAATTAAATTGATCGATGGCGATTAATTTCCGTTGAACAGCCCACAACACTAAACCCACAATATTCTTGGTTTCTGTCTTGACAAATAATGTATTTTTATAATTTTCAACCGTCTTCGTTGCTAAAAATAACTTTTCACCTATTTCTTTTGCAGTACATTGTTTTGCTAATAGGTAAATGATATCCAATTCTCTTTTTGAAATATCGTATTGTTTACTGGCTTGTTCGCCTCTGTTATGTTGTATAGCTCCTTGTAAATAAGGGAATTGCTCTTTGCTAATATAATGTCCTTTCGTCAATACTTCCTTCAAGATCGAATGAAATTCAGCTAGTTTTACATACTTTGGCAAATAACAAGCGACGCCCATTTGAACCATATAACCAATTAAAGCTTCATTATAATGAGCAGTAAGTACGATGACGGGAATCTCAATCAGTTCTCGTTTTAATTGTTCCATCAACTCCTCTGCTGTTGAATCTCCCAATTGAAAATCCATAATAATCAAATCCGTATCTCTGCTAATCACAGCCAGATCCGCTTGAAAACTCGTTCCATTCGCAAACGTATGGATCACTTCAAAATCTGCTGATGTACCAAAGAAATTAGTCATCAATTCTAATAGTAACGTATCATCTTCAACAAGTGTAATTCTATATTTCATTTTGTACACAAATTATTATTTTAGTTCCTTTATTTTCTTTACTGCTAATCTTCATTTTACCTTGAATTAAAAACAGTCGATTTCTAATATTCTCATAGCCCAATCCTTTATGCTCATTCACTCCTCCAATGCCATTATCCTCAAGCAAGAGATACATTCCCTTTTGACTTTCCCTCAAATCAAGGTGCACCGCTGTTGCCTTTGCATGTTTAATTAGATTTGTAATTAGTTCCTGCACAATTCGAATCAATTGAATTTTATAATTGGCAGACCAATTCAGCTTTTCATGTAATTTACAGCATTTGGTCAGCCTATAATGAGCTGCTAACTTCTGAAACTGCATGAGAATCAAAACGTGTAAAAATGCCTGTTGATAAAAGGGCGGATTTAAATCATGTGCAATATCCCGTACCACAAGCAGAGTTTCCTTTATATCTTGTTCCAGTTGTTCAATTGTATCCCCCCTATTAACTTTTAATAGAATAAGACTCAACTTATTCGATATACTATCGTGTAAATCACTTCCTATGCGTTTTCTTTCATGTTCTTGCGTTTGAATATGTTTCTCAATCAACGCTTTTAAATGCTTTTTTTCCAGCTCCTCTCGCTCTTGCTTCATTTGAATCTCCTTTCGATAATTTTTTTTTAGTAAATAAATAGACGAATAGGTCATACCACTAAAGATCAAAATAGCATAAAGCAACCAAACAAATAAGTTTAAGGGATCTTCCCACGGCTTATTTGATAATAAGTGACTGTTGCATATAGAAAATGTAAGACAAGCGAGTGTAAAAGCCATAGCGTAAATTTCAGATTATTATTCCAATAAACAGAAAAAGTAAGTAGCAGATAGTAGATACAACTAAATGACGCATAGAAGAGCACAAAAAACAATAGTCCCTTAAATTTTTCAATCTCCTGATAGGAGGCTTTTATACTGTACTTTTTTAAGATCAGCAACAGAAAAGCATAGCCTATAGAGCGGCTAGGAATTGGTAAAAAGGTCGTTTTAAAGATTAACAAAAAGAGCTCCACTACAACAAGTAGAATATAAATCCATAAAAAAAACGAGTAATGCACTTGCATTTTCTGTTGTTTGTTGAGGAAAACTTTTGTCAATAAGACAAATTCGGCTAATCCAAACAAAGGAATAAAAAAATGATTGTACCCCAAGTACTTTCCACACACGTAGCTGCACACATCAAATACGAGACAAGTGAGAATATAATTTCCCAACCCTTTATGAACTGGGGATTGGTGCAAAAAAAAGTATCCATAGAGCCCTATGGATACCACTAGATTAATCGTTAGACCCTTGGTTATTACATCTACCATGGTATATAAATCCATACCTCATTAATTTTGTACCAATTTCAAATAGTTGTACAGGCCATTATCCATGATTGTAGGTTTGAATGGTGGTACTGGACGAGCGGTATCAAAAAAGGCACTAGCCTGTTTTTCTTTTCCTTCACTAAGTTGTTCCACAATCAAATCATACTGAAAATCTCGCTTTAGGATATTCTTATTTACTAATCCAAAATACAGATGATTGATTTGAGATACAGCAGTAAGGTTTGTTCGGGGAATTTGGAAAATAAGTGGCGCTGATTTAAATTTCTCCAAGGTGCGCTTTCTTCTTTTTGCATTCTTCCAACTGCTTCTGCGCTTTTCTGCCTCTTTGCTTGATATTTCATCTGAACCAATAGGACCATAGGGCACCGCAGGAAAACAGAACACATCTTTAGGCAATTGATCTCCTTTGTAGTTCTCTTCTTTATCTAAGGAATCGGGAATGATGATAAGAAAAAATTGCCCTACTATATTGTTCATCGTCTCCTTCTTGTTGATTGTTTTCTCCTTATAACCAAAATATAGTTTCAAGTGCTTTTCATCAACCAATTGATCATATACTGTACTTGCTATTTCAAATCGAAGCGGGTGTTGATACAAATAATCTACTAGTGTTGTATCCTGAGCAATTGAATACCAATTGGTAACACCTTGTTTCACCTGTTCAAACGTAATTTTTTCCATACCTAAAATGTTAACATTTGTACAAATATAACCAAATCGTTTTAACACTCTCTACACATTATCCCATCAATTTATAGATAAAAAGGGAAAAACACCTCCTAAATTAGGTATTTCTCCCCTAAAAACAGAACCACATCGAACCTAGATTTGTATCGAACTTTAAAATTATAAGTTATGGAATCAAATTTATTATCAATTTCCCAACAATTTTCGGGATTACCTATGGACTCATTAATTGGAGGTCCATTAAATGCAGCTGCGGATGCCAATGCTAAAATGGCAATGACGCAAGCAAAATTTATTTTAGACACTTGCTTTTCTAAAGGAGAAGAGAATGGTAAGGAATATTTTCTTCCTATTATGATTAGCATGGAACTTGAGCGTCCTCTTATCAAAGAAGGTAGTGATGGTACATCTACCACAGAGGTTATAAGGACTACTTTCAATTTGCCTTTAATGACTATTATGTCTATTAACTCTTTGGCCGTTGACTCCGTAGACATCAAATTTGACATGGAGGTAAGCTCCTCTTTTGCGGAAGAAAACTCCAAAGAAAAAAGTGAAAAGAAAGCGGGAGAAGCCTCATTAGAAGCGAAGATTGGCTATGGTGTTTTCTCTGCGACGATCAAAGGAAAAGCAAGTTATGACAGTAGTGAGTCTAGCAAAGAAAGTCAACACTACAAAAAGAGCAACTCTGCCAAGTACCATGTGAGTGTACACGCCGGACAATTACCGTTACCTACTGGTATTGCTACGATTATTGATGCTTTCTCAAAATCAATTGATCCGATTACAGTAGTTTCGAAACCTAAAGAAAAAAGTGCATAATAAAAAGGCATCTTTTTTTGTAACAGGTTCTGAAGCATGTTAATTCAATTAGTGAGCGCTAGAAAATAGCGCTCACTATTAAAAAATTAAAACGATGACTCAAACACCACAGCAAGACCCTTTATACACTAGAGACCAAGATTCAGAATTGAATATTGAGTCCATCATTTCTGCTCCCTTAATTGCGCTCTCTAAAGCCAATACTGTGATGCTCAATGGGCAAACACAAGCGATTCTTGACCAATATTTTGTAGCGACAAAAAAAGAAGAAGGAGAACAGAAAAAGGAAGAAAACCAGACGATTTATAAACCGAAAATGATCAACATGACGATCACCAAACCGGTGGAAATCAAGGGTGAGATGGTCAATCACGAAATGATTTTTCAAATTCCTCTTTTATCCATTGCTCCTATCAACTCCATCGCTATTGATAAGATGAAAGTTTCTTTTAATCTAGAAATTACCTCTACCACCAGCTACATCAATGGTCATAATGGAATTATTGAACGCAAAGCCCAGTTAAATGGAAAAATTTCCAATGAGAAACACGAGAGTGCAGCAGAAAAAAAATATGCCAAATCAAATCAAAAAGCATTGAAAATTGACATTCAAGCCCATGCTCTCCCTCTTCCATTAGGTATTTTGAACATTTTAGATTTATACAATAAAAATATACAACCCTTAACAACTAAAAATCATGATGCAACCTAAAACAACAACTATTGCATGTCCAGATTGCAATACTCCCATCTTACTTGAAATCAATCAACTGCTACAAGGTGGAAAATTTACTTGCTCGACCTGCCATGCTTCTATCGGTATATCCTTAGATAGCAAGAATATAGTAGAAAAGGCGGTCAAGTCTTTTGAAAAAACAAAGTTATAATTCCAAAAACAGTATCCTATGGCACTCATTAGTTTTAAAAATTTTATTCAAGCGATACACGCAGCAATCCTCTCCTCAAACGAGCAGATTATCAAACAAAATCAATCACTTTTACGCGATTACTTTGAAGAGACAGTAATTGAAATTGCAGATAAAGAAGGGCAAGTTACTTCCAAAAAAACACTAACTCCTAAAACAGTCACCTTAACCTATCCAGAGAAAAACGAAGTACCTGATAAAGACAATCAGGATAACTTTTCTCTCGTGATGACGCCTGTTGAAGTTCCTTTAATTGCCTTAGTTCCAATGACTACTTGTGGAATTGAAAAAGCTACGTTTACCACGGAATTTCAAATGCAAATCATCGAGAATGATTTACATCTCTTATTTGGTAAAGCTCCTTCGAATCTATTGAAAAAAACACCTGGCACTAACTTTGGTAAGTTAGAAATTACCCTGAGTCCACATGAAACTCCAGAAGGACTAAAACTATTGACAGAAAGTTATGAAAACTTTCTAAAAAGGCAAATCACTTAACCTACTATTACTCAACCCATAAAACTAAAAACAATGAAAATTGAACTAATCAAACCGAACACAACAAGTGAATTACTCTTGCAGTGGAAAAAATTCCAAATGAGTCTGGGCAACTACAGTGGCCCACTGAATGATCACTATGATCCTGAATTTGTAAAGGTGATTCAAAATTACCAGCAAAAAAAGCAATTACGCGCAGATGGGTATATAGGCAACCAAACGTGGTTCGCCGCCTATCAAGATGGCATGGAATTTTGTGCCAACCAAAAAAGGGAATTCCCGTTAAAACCAGCCTTTTCGCCCGTGGTGAATCAGCAAGCAAAATTTGATTTGTTTGGTGAAATACTCTTCGTCTCAAGTCCCACCAAAGACAATCCAGAAAACATTATTATTCAAAATGATTTTGAGTCGAAAAATATCATTCGAGTGGAAATTCCTCAGCTGAGAAAAATCTCCAATGGGATATACAAATCTATGCGATTTCACCGAAAAGCAGCAGACCAATTACGTGGTTTCTTTAACGAAATTGAAAAACGCAACTTGATGGATCTACTCCTCACTTACGGAGGAAGTTATAACCCAAGATTAATTCGAGGTTCAAAAACAGCCTTGTCTAATCATTCTTTTGGAACTGCTTTTGATCTTAATATGCAGTGGAATGCCTTAAACATTGAACCCGCAGCCTTAGGAGAAAAAGGATCTGTACGCGAGCTGGTTCCCCTAGCACACGAATTTGGCTTCTACTGGGGAGGACATTTTTCTCGAAAAGATGGAATGCACTTTGAAATTGCTAAATTACTATAGCCTATGAAACCATACGTAAAACCCCTCTTGCTTATACTAGGCTTCTTGTGTCATAGCTTAAGCATCGCACAGCCCTTTTCATTTACTTCCAATTCAACAGGAAATGATACGTTAAACATCAAACTTAGTTACAAAACGGATCGATTAATTATTGGAAATGTAAAACAACCCGTTGCCTTAATTGGCGTATACAAAAAGCTTATAAACAACAAGGATACGATACAAGATATTTACCAATCCATCGCTTATCTAAACTTCCCTCAACTGGATACGCTGACTTTTAAAACTCATTCCTACAGAGGATTTAAAATTCTAAACCTCAACAATGACGTATACAAAACGGATACGCAATTTTGGGAGCAATACAACTTGCCTTGGTTGGAATACCTAACCAATAACAATACAACGATTTATGTTCTCAGTGATGGTGCAATTGATCAATTAAAGTATCAGTTTTATGATCCACATCCAATTGGACCGTTTGTATTCCGTTATTTTAATATGACTAAACAACTCATGCGCACTGGTTTCGGTAAAGAAATCGAGTTTTTAGATGCATTGATTAAAAAGGGAATCTACACCTGGAACGAACAACTAGGTGCTTATCAAGCGAATACGATCAACTCACAACTAATTTCAAATTGAAATTTCCCTTCTCCTCCAATAAATTTAGTAAAAAATATGCTGCTGATTTATTGGATCAAAAAAGATAAAACATCCCCACATCCAAGCCAAGAGTCGTCCTAAAAGTGCTCTTGGCTTTTTTAAAAGTAACAGTGATGTTAGATGCTCAACCGCTGTCTACATGATTTTCTTACAGCTTATGGATACCTTATTTTGGGTAATGCGCATGGCACTAACCTCTCCTTTTTTGTTTAGCGTAAAGTCGAAATCTGCATTATTTTTTCTCCCATAGAATTTATGCTCTCCTTTTCGCTCCAACAAAATTTTTTGTCCTTCCTTTCCTTCTGCATATATGCTCAAGAATAAGTAATTATTGGCCGCTTCACGTATCTCGAATTCCCCTACCGTAATGAGTCCAATCAAGGTTGCTTTGTACACCCCCGTATACATTTTAGTCGAAGGTGAAGTTTGACTTGCATAAATTGTAAAATCTGGAAGTTGATACGTTTTATTCCTATACTTCGAAAACAAACCCAGGGCCACCTCTTCCAGTTTTATACTCCCCCCATTTGACAACAATGAAATAGACAATCCTTCAGTGGGAAAATAAATGGTAAACGAATAAAATTCATCGATATTACCTATATATCCATAGCCTATTTTATCATAAAAAGGCATTTTGTATAACCCGTATCCTATCCCTTTCTGATTGGTTCTCTTCATTTGCGTCAATGACTTTTCGGAAACTAGCTTTCCCTTGAAAAGCTCTTCCATCAATTTTGATATATCCGCTGTGGTAGATACAACGGCGCCTGCAGAAGAGATAAAACTCGGATGTGTATCTATTTCTGTCGTCCATTTTGCTCCATTATACAAATAAGATGTATTTCTTTGAGGATATTCCTTTTCACTGGTTTCACAATACGTATTTTGCAATCCTATTTTATTTACAATTCTTATGGTTACATTTTCTGCATATGTTTTTTGAGTTACATCTTCTATTATATACCCCAAAAGCAAGTAGTTGGCGTTGCTGTAAATGCGGTCTTGTTCAGGTTTAAACTCGGGTTTACCTTGTAGAATCAAATCCAACATTTCTTTTTTTGTAAATTTTTTATGCTTTGACGTATAGTAGGCATTCCACTCGAGGTAATTATAAACCCCACTGCTATGACCTAAAAGACTGGCTACTGTTATTTTATCCGCATTTTTAATCGTTGGATAATACTGATCAAGCCTTGTTTCAAGCGTTAGTTTGCCTTCCTCTATAAGTTGAAAAGTGATAATTGCCGTAAAAACTGCTGTAAGAGATCCCACTTTGTACTGATTTGAATGATTGCCCAGTTTATTGTATTCGCCTGTATAAATCGTTTTCCCTTCTTTTTGAAGCAGAACACTTCCAGAAAAAGCGTTATGTTGTTCTAAATCGCGCATCAAGCTATCCATAGACCTCGTGTAATCAGGATTTTGTGCTGACAGTAAACTAAAAATATTGAATACTACTGTTAGAAATATTTTTTTCATCTTAAATACTTATTTGATGCAAATAAAATAGGTCCTACTCCAATTTTTTCGTTCTTTTTGACCAATCGCGCTAGAATTGGGACATAAAAAACGCATCTTGTTTGTCTACGAATAACAACTGTTCGTGTAAAAAACACACAGGCGTTATAGAAAACAACTAACTTTACGTTTTTATAGAAGCATTCGTTAATGAATTCAATAGCTAGATTTAATTTATCAAGACTCTTGCTCAATGTACTTTTCGCGGGTTTAATTGTATTTGTCAGTATAAAGAACAACGGTAAAATTTTACCAGTAGGCTGCATTCTACTTTATAATGTACTTCTTTTTATACCTCCATGGATTAATAATTTCTGGTTATTTCCAAAACTTCGGCTCCATAAAAACATCCGACGCTATCTACTGAATGTCATAATACTTTTCTTCCTTTCAGTGATAATTATAGGACAGTACTTAAAATGGCTTTATGAGTACTTCGAGAAAAGCGAGTTAAGTGATTTTACAGCCTTGGCGATTCATATTTCTTTGCCTTCATCATTCGAAAAATATCAACATTACTTGGATGTTGCTCCAGGAATCATGCTATTGTTATGTATCATGACTCTGGGGTATGTGGTACAAGAATATATATTAAAAATTAAAAAAGAGGAATCGATACAAGCTCAACAAAACATTGCAGAGCTCTCTTTACTCAAATCCCAGATTAGTCCGCATTTTCTGTTTAACATTCTAAATAGTTTATACGCCCTCTCTCTTAAAACATCGAAAGAAACACCAGCTGTTATTTTAAAACTTTCTGATATCTTGCGATATTCCTTATATGAAACTCAGGAAAAAGAAATTGCCATCAGTCAAGAGATACATATTCTACATACGTATCTGGCTATTGAGCGTTTAAGAATCCCCGCTAATACTCGTATTTCATTTCGTCATGACGAGGTAAAAGATTCCATTAAAATTGCGCCCATGCTTTTACTTCCCTTGATAGAAAATGCTTTTAAACACGGTGTTGATTCTACCATTGACGTTTCTTATATTGATGCTAATTTATACTGTGATAACAACAAATTAATATTTGAATGCGAAAACAGTTTTAAAGAACGAGTTACCAAAGACAAGGGTGGAATAGGGATTGAAAACATCCGTAAACGCTTACAGTTGCTTTATCCATCAAGGCATGTATTACAAATTGTGAAAAAGGAAGATACCTTTCGTGTAACGCTTGAAATAAAATTTTAAAGAATGATGAAAATACGTTGTTTAATTGTAGATGATGAAACGCTCGCTCAGGAAGTTTTGGTTCACCATATTTCAAAATTTGATTTTTTACAGTTGGAAGGCATCTGTAATAATGTTTTTGAATTAATCCGTTTTCTCCATAAGAATAAAGAAATTGACTTGATTTTTTTGGATATCAAAATGCCAGAAATCAGCGGAACTGATTTTGTTTCCCTATTTGCTAATCCTCCTGCCATTATCTACACCACGGCGTACAACCATTATGCAGTAGAGGCCTTTAATCAAAATGCCTTAGATTATTTGTTGAAGCCCATTTCATTGGAACGATTTTCTAAAAGCATACAAAAAGCGAGTCAGTACATACGACCTGTTCACCAAGCAACTCCTCTGTCCGCTGAAAACCACCACGCTTTTTATGTAAAAAGCGATAAGCGTTTGGTCAAAATCGACCCAGCTGAATTGATCTACATCGAAGGCATGCGCAATTATATTTGCCTCTATACAGAAACAGAAAAAATAATGGTACACGGTACACTTCTTACGATTGAAGAAAACTTAAAACACCTAGACTATATTGGTAGAGTACATAAATCTTATTTTATTAACTTCAATAAGATTCATTATGTAGAGCAGCACATAATCATGTTAACCAATAAAAAAAGTATCCCCATTGGATTGAGTTACCGCGAACAGACCTATGAAAAAATCAAAATAATGTAATGATAAAAGACTTTAAAGATTAGAAAAAGAATTTAAATTGCCATTTTACTATGAAAAAAGGAGAAAGTTTACTTGCAGACAGTGAGCTTCAAAATATTGATTTTGAAGCTTTAAAACGCTTAAAAACACAATATTTCGAATACTTAGAGCAGCATCCTATCTTGTTTCCTACCCCCTTACATACAATTGATTTCATTAAACTTTTAAAGAGAAGAAACAGCGATCAATCTCATATCTATGGCCCCTACAAAAACATTAGTATCTATGAAGCTGCAAATAGGATTGCTTCTGATTTGGTTATTCTCAATGGTTTAGTAGAACTCGTCGAAATCAAGTCTGAATACAAAAAAGCTACATTTACTTTGCGTTTAGGTATAACAGATCACAAAGGACATGGTGATTTCACCATTTCACTTCATGGCGAAGACTATGAAGGAGAAGCGTTTAATGTAGCTCCCTCTTTTTTAAAAGCGAAACTGAGAAATACCTTAAAAAAATGGAAGGACAATCCTAAGTTAACCCATATCCTTATTAACGAAGATTCTTTGAAAAACAACACCTTCAAAGAGCGTGATGCCCGTGTTTTTATCGTTCGAAATTGGGAATTTTCTACTCATTAGATACATCCCCCAATACATATTCGTGTTGGAGGATGAAATCCAAAGACTTAATCGATATAGATTTGTGCCTTTGCATAGGTCCTCGCTTTACCAGCCACAATTACTCTTTTCTCTTTATTTTGACAATATAGTTCTCCGCCCCTTTCGGATATTTGACGAGCAAAAAGGGTCTCTTTACCCAATTTAGACGACCAAAATGGAATAAGTGAACAGTGAGCAGATCCGGTAACAGGATCTTCAAGAATGGTGGATTGAGGGGTGAAATATCTTGACACAAAGTCACAATCACTGCCTACTGAAGTGACCACTACACCACCTGGATCTAGATTTATCAGATCGAAAATAGAACGTTCTATTTGGATCTTTTTAATCTCCTCTTCTGAATCATAGACTAACACATAATCTCTCGATTTGAATACCGCTTTGGGTTGTATATTCAAGGATTTTGCGATAAGATCTGGAAGAGTTGAAACTTCAGGCATTCGGGAGGGGAAGTCCATGTAGTACATTCCATCCTTCACCTCTACTGTTAACGCACCACTTTTCGTATCAAAGACAATGGTGTCCTTTTTGTAATTTAAAATAGAAACTAGACAATGAGCTGCCGCTAAGGTAGCGTGTCCACATAAATCCATTTCAATCTCCGGAGTAAACCACTTTAGGTGAATCGAATCTCCTTTATCGATAAAGAAAGCGGTTTCTGCTACTGCATTCTCTCTGGTTATTTTTAATAGAACCTCATCAGGTAACCACTCTTTTAAGGGAACCACACAAGCAGGGTTACCGTGAAAAATCTCAGCGGTAAAAGAATCGATTTGGTATAATTCTAATGGCATATTTGTTGTCATTTAGGGATAAATTGTTTTATTCTCAGGTGTAACTACGTTTCCTTTATACGCCTTGAATAAACTTCATATAAGGCGCAAGGCTGCTTTGTATCGCTTCTTCAGAACTGTCTCTTTCAATGCCATAATACGCATAAAATCCCTGATAATCTGCTTTTATATAGCGAAAGGTCACTTCAAAAGGAGCCAACAACTGCTCTAGTGTATACATATACTTTCCTTCTGGGGTATATTCCTTCTCATCAATCCCTACACTAACCGCTAGTGCTACTTTTTTATTTCCCATTTTGTAGCCACTCTCGCTTCCATAAGCCCATCCATAAGTTAAAACTCCATCTAACCAAGTCTTAAACAAAGGGGGACAATTAAACCAATAGAAAGGAAACTGAAATACAATATGATCATACCCCTCTATGAGCGCTTGTTCTTTTTTGACATCGAGAATTCCATCTGGATATACCTCGTGTAAATTGTGAATATAATATTGATCAGGATATTTGCTTAATTCGTTTATCCACAGTTTATTTACTACGGAATTTTCAAAATTGGGGTGGGTTATTATAACTAACGTTCGCTTCATTTTTTATCATTTACAGTTAATATTAGAGCAAAAATAGAGCGTTTTATTAGCATTTCGTATCTTTGAGCCCAATTGTTAGATACTATCAAAAAAGTAAGTAATGACTAAAATTAAAGAAACCTCTACCCATTTTGAGAACAAAAAAGTTCTTGAGAATACGTGTAATGAAGTTTATGCTACCAGTATCATTGGCGGGCAATGGACCATGGCTATTTGTTGCTATTTACTCGAGGGGAAGATGCGTTTTGGAGCGATTAAAAAAGTATTGCCCAACATCACAGAAAGGGTACTAACCCTCCAATTGCGCAAATTAGAAGAGCATGGGATTATCTCGAGAACGGTGTATCCCGAAGTTCCTCCCCGAGTGGAATATGAATTAACAGCGATTGGTCTAAAACTATCTCCTATCATTAAAGCCTTAGGCGATTGGGGTGCTGAACACAAAAAGCTATAAATCCTTTCTATTATAGCTCACTCAACAGGACTATTCTTTCTCATTGACAATCATGTACCTGTTTCAAACACATTCTTGATTCAAGTTCTATAAATTCAAGCCTATTGCTTAAAAAACAATATGAATCTAACGTCCTATCTTTTCTCGGTAGTCTCTTACTCTATTTCGTTGAATTAAAAAGTTTTATATTCAGCTTATTCTATTTTTATTCTAACAAAACATGCTTCTCTCTAAAAGCATTGAACTTTTTAGCCTGAACTTCCCAAGGCTTTCTCCATTACTTAATCCAACAAAAACTCTAATTAGCAGTAGGTAAACGTATGATGGACAAAATTGATTACGCTAAAAAAAGGAATAATCACAATACTAAAATAGTACATCCTTATATATAGGCAGATTAACTTTTAAAAACAAAATTCAAAAAATATTCAAAATTGCCTAATACTTTTGAAACTATACTATTAACCCTTTTCAATTAAATAACGTATGAAAAAGATGAGCTTCCGAATTCTAGTTTGTGTATTTTTACTACTCACTTTCTCTTCTTGTAGAAACGACGATGATAATCCAATTCCCACTTTGCAGTTTAATAGTTGGTTTCTGAATTAGTTTCCTTTTCAACTCTATATTATTGTTGCGTATAACACATTAGCAACAAAGAATATATCTTTTCCATTTGAATTAGCCATTAATTCTTTATTTTTGAAAGAAATCCAATCAAAAACTAAGTCATGTCAAACCTCGCAAAAGATATTTTATTTGGTATTTCAGTAGCAGATGCACTAGGAGTGCCTGTTGAGTTTAAAAGTCCTGCAGACATTAATCTAGCTTCTGTACAATCGAATTATCAAGATATATCCAACCGCTTTCTTCCTTTCGGTTCTTGGAACAAGCCCGTTGGTACTTTTAGTGATGATTCTTCTCTAACTTTTTGTACAGCTGAATATCTAGCAGCTGGTGAAACAGACTTAAACGATCTGATGGATCGCTTTAAACAGTGGTTAAAAGAGGGGTATTGGACAACAGACGGACACACTTTTGATGTAGGGAGAACGACCTTATTCGCTATTGAGAATTTCATTGCGGATTACAATTGGAGAACGACTGGACTCAACACGGAACGCGATAATGGCAATGGTTCATTGATGCGTATAGCTCCTCTACTTCTTCCACTTTTATATGATCAAACGATTACAGATCCTTATCAATATATATGCGACTTTAGCAGTGTAACTCACGCTCATTCCATATCGGTAGATAGCTGTTTTATCTACCTGATGTATGCAAAACAGTTATATTACGCGAAAGATACGGCTTTGGCTTTCGTCAAAATGAAGGAAGAATTAGGGATTAATTATGTCAAAAACCCTGTATTCAAACGTCTTTTTTCTGAGGACTTTTTATCCCTTTCTCCTACTCTTTTCAATAGTCAAGGTTATGTGGTGGGAAGTTTAGAAATTGCCATGCACAGCCTTCTGACAACGAATAGTTACGAAGAAGCAATCTTACAAGCCATTTCACTGGGTAAGGATACAGACACCAATGCAGCCATTACGGGCGCTTTAGCTGGGCTTTTATATGGATACGACAGTATTCCTTCTCATTGGATTGACCCCCTCAAAAGAAAAGAGGATATTGAAGCATTAGCCAATCAACTCTATGCTACTTGTACAAGGGTATAATTTTTTACAACCAGACAACGAATAGAGCAATCAGAAAACTACTTTTTCTATCCACAAGTTAACAATTGTAATAGGCTTCGGGTATATTGACCTTTTTCTTTGTCATTGACTCCAATTGCTTGGCTAAGGAATCGAAGAAATACGTATCTACTGCAGTAAAAACATAGAGGTAATCCTCCGTTTTAAAATGTACAATTAAATCGGCATATCCACCTCCTTTTGCAGGTAACACATTCTGAAAAGTAAAATTTTTAATTTTATCGAGGTCTAGAATCAAGGCTGTATCCTGACCTACAAATCCAATTTTATGATTCCTTTCATCCAGCCAAATCCCAGACTGATTTCCTTGGGATTCTATAATCTTCGTAGGAATGTGTTTTACTTCATCTCTTTCCTTATAACTCACTTGAAGATTCAATCGCTCGGAAAAAGGTAGAAATTCTGTTAGTTCCATCACGGCTTCATAATCCTCATTTTCTAGAAAATAATCGTATTCGCGTTTATTGTAGAAATGAAGAGAAGTACTGCCATCGTCATAACTATGTACTGCGTCATAGGTATAACAAATAGAAGCGCTTATCCCTTGTGTTAATTCAAATTGCAAATAACACTGATCCTCTCTTTCATAGCCGTATTGACTAACATCAATGCTATCGTCTATCCAGAGTTCACGCAATTCGCGATAGCTTGTATCGCTATTGGTTTCATCGTATAGGTTAACGAAATATTCTTGTATAGGCCGATTGGCACTCGAATGATCTGCATAAATCTCCAATTGATGGATTAGAATTCCCTCTATTCGAACAGCGTATTTAAACCGCAAATATTTAGTACCGTAATCCGTCAAATAGGCTTCTACTAAACCTGAGGCTTCCAATTGTTCGTAGGTAATATCCCAAGAGATGCTTTGTTTGGGTGTTGCATATACTTCATAGCCCAAATCACCATCGTCAATATACTCCTCTAAGATTTGATAATTTTGATGTGTTTGTTTGGCCCAGATTTTTACTTTATCATCTTCTTTCTTGGTTTTACACACGGCAAAAAAGGCATCATCGTCAAAGTGAAATCGACTAGACAGCTCTTGATACATCGCTTCAAATCCCTTTAACTCCGTTGAAATATACCGTTGATATTCGGCAAAAACGAAGAGGTAAGGAACATGACCTAAAACTTGTGCATAGGCATATTTTAGGGTGTGAATCGCTATTGTTTCAATTTCTTGATGGTCAGTATAAAAAAGGGTGTCTCCTTCTATCCAGGTTTCTTTGTGATCCATTGACTATTTTTCTTTTTTATTTTGCAAAGCTAGCTGTTCTAGCGATCAAACAAAGGGTTATATATCTTCTACCAATATCCAATTGTAGAAACAACCAATTATCTTATAATGTTTCAATTAATACGCGTGTTCGATCATAGGGAGATTCCCAAAAGCGCTTGATTTTTGATTCTAAGCCATTTTCTTTCATCAGGGATTCATCATAAGAATCTTCGGGGAAGAAATTCACCTCTCCAGATTGAATGGATAGGGAGAATCCCTCTGGTTGTGCCTCAAAGTATCCTTCTGATTTCAACTCGCGCAAAACATCCAAAAGAAGTAAATCCATCGCCTTGCGCTCTACTTCTGTTTTCACTTCTAGCAAGGTTTCCGCTATCGGCATGTATACCTGATATTTCATTTGCTCTGGATTCCACAGTTTGTCAAAATCAAGGGGTTGTTGTTCAATTTCAGACTTAAAGTCGTTAAAACTTCCAGCAGCTATTTTGTATCCGTTGTTCTTTGGATCTTTAACCAGAATCAAACCGTATACATCATCCTTTTGTTCTTGTGCCTCAGCGATTAATTGGTTGAAGAAGGTTTTCACGGTATCAACCAAACCTGGTTTATAGCCTTGTAAGTTGCTATAAACGGCCGTAATTTGTTGGAAATTTACTTCAGCGTGATTTCCTCTCTCCTCCACTGCTTGGTCAAGCATTTCAGCAAAGGTTACTTGTAAATCAATCAAATGGTCATCTTCTAGTAAAAAAAGCTGCTGATTCTCCACATTTGCCAGTAAGAGATTTTCATTGTATTCATCTCCTATAGCGAGGAAATTGGCATAGCCCAACTCTTGGATCATTTCATTTTGTTCGATAAAATCATCTTCTTCATTAAAAACAGCCCAAAATACATTTGGATTAAATCCAAAGGCTTCCAAATATGCAATAAAAAATGGGGGAATGTCGTGGGCTAAACGATTCTTTAAGGTGGCTATTTCATCCGCATGCAATCCCAGGCCTTCTTCATAATTACCTTGTGCTTTCAGCTGATCTACTCTATTTTTCATCTTGTCTTACTTTTACTTGCTTTTCTTTCCAAAATAACGCAATTAACAGCAATGAATTGCTCCCTAAAATCAGTGATTTTATTTATATGGGGATCAGAGTTATCAATCATCAGTGATCCGTTCACAATAACTACTCTATTTTCTATGATTCCTAAAAAGAAGAGTTAACGCTTCTTCTTTTCCTTTCAACATCCAAGATGCACCAAATGAAAACAAAGCAAGAGTTTCTCCGATAAATACAAATTGAGCAATAGTGGTTAGCGTTTCTAGTGGTTTTCCAAAAGCTGCTAATAAGATTCCAATCCAGATCAAAATTCCACAGAGGTTGTATAGCGATCTAAACTTAGTTGTTTCTGATTTAAATATATAAAAACAAAAGACACTTAATATAATAAACAGAATTAAAGCTGAAGCAGTGTGAATAATCTGATTAAAACTAGTATACTCCCCATTAAGTGTATATTGTAACATATCCACTGCTAATTTTTCAGGAGACGTATGACCGCTTTCTAAAGTATGAGGTGAAGTAGGGAATAAAGCAATTAAAATTGCACATATTGCTGCAATTCTAGCTAAACTTTTCTCCACTCTATTTTTCTTCTTATCACTAGGATTCTCAGTATCAGGGGTTGTAGAATAACATATCATCATTAACCCTATTGCAATAAGAATACCCGTAAATATTTCTCTATTATTAGTGAAATAATTATGACTTATTGAAGTTTCAAGACGACAACATTTCACAACGCTTAGTATTAAAATTAATGTAGGGAGAAGAAATGCTAAAAACCCAATCAAAAATATAATCTTTTTCCCTGTTTCTTCAGGATTTCGCTTTTTAATTGCTTGTTTCATACTATAATTTTTTAATAAAAATTAAATATAAACATATTTTAACAAAATAATATATTAAATTTATTTTTAAACGTAGGTATTGTATTTTGAAATGAAGATTAAACTAAAAATTATTCATTAATCACTCTATTTTGAACCTTGAATCCTTAACAATGGGCAAAATTATAAACAAATACCCATAGACTAACGCATGAAAAGAATGTATACGAGATTTGAATTGTCTTTCAACACAACTAAAAACAAAAAAAGCGTTGAAATAACGCTTTTTTATATATAACTCTATTAATTCAATCTCCAGTTATACCCAACACCTACCGTAAATGGAAATAATTCATTATCCATGCTGATGTAAGGATCGTCTTTAACTGCGTCATAATTATCTCTAAATTTCTGAGAGCGAACAGGAATAAAAAATCCTGTAGTGATTTTGTTGCCCTGCTTTCCAACGTGAATATCAACATTCACACCAAAGCTCATCCCGTAAGAAACCATATTATATTCTGAAGCACCATCTACTTTTAGTACTCCATTATACCCATAAAGAACTGTAGGATTAACAGACAAACGCTCGCTCGCTTTTATTTTATAAGAAGCTCCTATATTCCAACCTGCTTCTTCTAAATTGTATCCCAAACCTGCAAAAACACCAATATTTTTAACCGGTAAGTATTCAATTTTACCACCTATTCCACCATAATCCAATCCCAATCCTAATCCCATATAAAGCTTATTTGGATCATCATAGCTCCTAGTAGGAGCTTCTTGTGCAAAAGCTGTAGAAGTAACAGCCATAAAAAGAAAACTAAAACTTAGTTTTTTTAAAAAAGTATTCATAGTAAGATATAATAAATAATTTAAATGCGCTTGAATAAGAAGATACACACTCTCCTCCTCAACCTACTTCGTTAAATAAAATAATTTGAGGATGCAATATTAAGAATTTTAACTCACTCTAATGTTAAAAATGTTAAATAAATTACCGCCACATGACTCCCCTCATAATGTACATCGATTTAGCTAGTACATTCTCATCTTCTATTCCTCAATTTTATTTTAAAACCACCAATTTTGGGGATATGACACCTTTCATTAATAAGGTACATTTACGCTTGAATGAAGAATCTTTATCTAAACTAAAAAGATAGGCAAATGACAACTTTAAACGAAATTGAAAAGGAATTAGAAATACAATACCCTCCTCTTTATAAAAAACTATTTGCTGATGGTATGTTGGATTTAGGTCCAACAGGAATGGATTGGTCTAGGATTACCTTTCCTAAACTCAAACAACAACCACCTCTGCTGTTGTTTGGAGAAGATATTGAAATTTGGAATCCCACAGAATACAAAGCTGGGATCTTGGAGATTAAAGACCTAGAGGTATACGATATTGCAACAAAATATCACTTCGTTCCCTTTGCTAAAAATGGAGCAGGTGATTTATACGTTTTTCAATTCGATTTGCAAAATGGCGAGGATATTCCCATTACTTTTTTTCCGCATGACGATTGTGAAGCTGAAATTTTAGCGAAAAACTTACAAGACTTTATTTTTAGACAATTGGTAGAAGCAACGCGAGAAATAGACGATTGCGCTATGGTTTTTGAAGAAGAGGAAAAGGAAATCAAAATCAATTTTCAAAGCCAACTGCATACCCATCGTCCTTATCTAACTGTACGACAGATAGAAATCTTAGAGGAAATATACGAAAGAAAAGTAACAGAATATGCCTATACATTGCCCAATGGTAGCAAAGCAACAGCAGAAGGATTGGCAACCTTTGAGGAAGTGGAAGAAATTATAAAACGCGAAATTAACTTCAATCACCTCAACACTAAATTTGATTACACGATTTAACATTAAAGCCAAGAAATACAGTAACCCTCTTCTTATTCTAGTATGACAGCACCTAAAAAATATAGCCTAAAAATAGTATTCATCGTTGTATTTGTATACTTGGGAACAGCGATTCCCCTTCAAGCTCAAGATCAACTCTTTGGTCCTTCATTCAGTTATCAATATCAAAATCGCACTATGTTCAAAACAGGGCTTTACTATGCTGCGGAACTCAATTCAAAGCATATTATCAAAGTAGATGCTACAGCCAATTTCACGTGGATAGAAAATAAATTCATTGTAATTCCTGAAATTGCAACCACTTACTATTCTGAAATGTATTACATTGGATTATTTGGACGAACCGAATTCACTCCTTATACCTTAACACCTAAGATAGGATTGTCATTTGCTACTTTCATTGAACTGGATTTTGGATACGGATTTCCGCTGGCCAACAAAGGTGAATTTCGTCCCATCAAAGGTTTTACAACTTCTTTGCGCTTGAATATTCCCATCAACTATAAGTTGTAATGCTTGGATTGACTACGTACAACAAATGTACATTTTTTCTATTCCTGGAAGACCTTTTTCAATCTTTGGTATACCTATTCTTATATTCTAACGGTGTAAATCCCGTTTGTCTTTTAAAAAAAATAGACAAATGATTCGCTTCTTTAAACCCCAACCGATACGAAATTGCATTCACTGGTAGATCTTTGTATAATAAACATCTACTGATTTCCATCACGATTCGCTTACAAATCCACTTATAAGGCGTTGTGTTTTCAATTTTTTGAAATGCATATTCAACTGTTCTCAAGCCTAGGTTTAATTCCTCTGCATACATCTTCACACTATAGCTTTTATTCAAATTCTTATTTACAAAATCTTTAAATTTCGCTACAATTAATTTTTCATGAGACACTGTTAGTTTCTCCTCTACAGCGGATTGATTCAACGAGCATTCTAAAAAAATTAAAACATTAAACAGATAATTATTCAACACGTATTGTTGTTTAGGATAGTAGGGTTTATTTAATTCTTGATTGATGATATTAAATAATAAAACTAATTCATCAAAATGATTGTTGACATTAATACTTTTACAAGTTCCCGCATACTTAAATATAGTAGACGTGTGAAAAAACTGAAAATGCATTTCATCAATACAAAAAAAATCTTCCGTAAAAATGATAACCTTTGCGTTATAATCTATGGGATCCTTCCATTCAACCACTTGATTTTTAAAAAGAACTAATACCTCTTTGGCTACCACTTGTATAGGATTAAAATCAACATTTAAAGTACCTTCTCCTTCAGTAAACAGGTGAATACTAAAAAAACTAAGCTCATGAGGGGCAAAAATAAAATCTTGTCTTAGCTCCAAGACTCTATCTAAATTCTCGCAATTTATATACAGTCTAGTAGAGGACCGATGCATAAACGGCTCTAAAGGTATGTTCATAGTATTGTCTTTCTTTCATCGTTAAACCCTATTTATAGGCTTAAATTGAAAAAACAAAACAAAGTAAAATTGACAAAACATTAGGATAGAAACCTGAATTTAAAGTATATATACACGCATATTACTGCAAATAATTTCACACCTTAATCAAGTTTTATCCCACAAAACATCAATAAATAATCATTTTTTAAGCCCAAACTTAAATTAAACATTATTTCAACAAATAGAACAAAAAAAAAATTAACAAAAAATACACAAATAAAACTAAAAAATTCAAATGTTTTTTAGTATCCACAGCATCCATCTTATCCGAAGAAAAAAAGAATAAAATACTATAATGCAAAAAGCATTCTATTGCTAGAATGCTTTTAAGGGGATTTTCTGTTTCTTTTAAATCCTACAGTAGGATTCCTCTAAAAAATTGTTGTTGTTTGTTCTTGAGCTTAAGTAATAAAGCCACTCGGTCGTTAAACCTCAAAAAGGTAAGTTTACACTAAACACCTTTAATGCAATAGTCCCCACTAACTCCTTACCTTTGAGTGGCTTTATTTATATCTGTATTCAACGAATCTTAGATAAACCGCTGTAAGGCGAAAGAGCCTCTCTTTTATTGTGCTTAACAAAAGTAAATACAGATGACTCGTTTCATACTATTGATTAACGAATAAAAAAGAGAGATTACCGCAAAAGGAAAAAATTGTATTTTACTCTTCCTTTCGTTGTAATCTCATCCTTCATCTACACGCCTACACAAAAAAAGAACGCTACTAGCGCTCTTTTGTATTAATCACAGTGTTCGTGTTTGTGCTTGTGTTTATTTTTATTTTTGTGTTTGTCTTTGTACTTATTGCTTTTGTGATAATGATGGTCTCTCTTGTGATCATAAGGGCGATAATGGGTGTACACATACGCATTGTCATTCCATTTTTCTTGTTGCTCAATAGTCAAGATATCTCCTATTTTAATTCGTACCTCCCTATACAATTGGTCTCTTTTTCGATTGAGTTCAGATTCACTATACCGTTTTGAACTAGCCCAACTACTATATTGACTCTCGCAATCTCTTTGATATTGTCTAATCTGATTCCATTGGCTGTCTTTTAGCCCTAAAATGGATGCATCATCGTAAACTAATGATACTAATCCTCCTAAATTAACACCAATACTCGTACTGTTAACTTTTGTTTGTGCATTTGCAAAAGAAACCATGCATGCAAATACTCCAACAATAATGCTCTTTTTCATATTACTACTTGTTTTTATTCTCAATTTTTTATTTTGTTAGTAAGGCAAAATAATTGTTGATAAAAAAACAATCCTCATTTTATATCTCTTTTTTACAAGAAGATTAAATCAAATTAAAGCATATGTTAGTAATTTTCAAACAAAATTCACTTATTATTAACTATTCAACAACCCTAATTCCTCTACTTCTCACAAAGAGAATTGATTAGAACTTCGCATAACACGAATAATCAAAAAAACAGAATACTCGATCTTATAGCTATTCTTACTGATCTTTTGCTTTTTTTGATTTCTTAGGCCAATATCTGCGCTTTTTGGATTTTTTAATTTTCTTGGGATCTGGCTTGACCTCTTCTAAACTAGAAGCTTCAAGTGAATGTACCGCAATCTTAGTTCCAATTAATGTTTCAATCTTTTTGAGTTCTTTCTTTTCATCTTCCGCACAAAAAGAAATTGCAATACCATGAGCGCCTGCGCGTCCTGTACGTCCAATACGGTGAACATAGCTTTCGGGAATATTGGGTAATTCGTAATTTACAACATGTGGAAGTTCTTCAATATCAATTCCTCTAGCAGCAATATCCGTCGCTATTAATACGCGAATTTGATTTTCCTTGAAATCACTAAGTGCACGTTGTCTAGCATTTTGGGACTTATTACCGTGAATAGCAGCAGCAGAAATACCTACACTACTCAGTTTTTTGGCCAATCGATCTGCCCCATATTTTGTTCGTGTAAAAACCAGCGAACGCTGAATAGAAGTATCGTTTAAAAGCTCAATTAACAAGGGTAATTTTTCGTCCTTTTCAGCAAAATAAACCCCTTGTTCAATTGTTCCCGCTGTAGAAGAAACAGGAGTTACATTAATTTCCTTGGGATTTTGAACTAATTCCATCGCTAACTTTCTAATCTCTGGTGGCATTGTTGCAGAAAAAAATAGCGTTTGCCTTTGACTGGGAATTTGAGTGAATACCTTTCTTACATCTCGAACAAATCCCATATCCAACATACGATCAGCCTCATCTAATACCACAATTTCCAACTGGCGAAGGGAAATTAAACGCTGATTCAACAAATCCAATAAACGACCTGGAGTAGCAATAACAATATCTACACCTCGCTTCAATTGCGCAACTTGTTTGTGCTGAGGTACCCCACCAAAAATAGCCAAATGTTTTAGTTTCAAATGTGTCCCATACGTTTTGAAATTCTCATCAATCTGAATGGCTAACTCTCTCGTAGGAGTTAAAATCAAAGAGCGAACTCCTTTTTTATCACCTTTTTGTTCCTCTAACAATTGCAAAATAGGAATAGCAAAAGATGCCGTTTTTCCTGTTCCCGTTTGTGCACATCCAATAAGATCATGCCCTTTTAAAATGAAAGGAATGCTTCCTTTTTGTATGGCAGTAGGTTGTGTATATCCTACTCGTTTAATCGCCTTTAAGATAGGCTGAATTATATCTAATTGTTCAAAATTCATATTCAATGACTGGACACCCAGTTTTTATACTACTCCCTATAAGCAAAGTTGAAATAATCAGGAGTCTTTAACTTATTTCAACCTTTTTTATTTACATTATCGCTTTGCGTTCTATGCTATTTACTAAAAAACCTAAAATAAAATACTCTCATTTACTCCTATAAAATCATCGTTCTAGAGCAACATGAAAACTAATCTCAAGAAAAGTTAAAAAAACAATAATCGACTAAAAAAAGCTTTTTCTTATATAAAATAATAGAAAGCATAAATTTATAGGTAAATTCTGCGCGAATATAGACCTTTTAAATGACTTTCAACAAACTAGCGTACATTAAACCTCTCAACCATTAAATAACGAAAAAATGCTTATTTGTTATCCCCTTTGCCCTTCTCTTTCCAATTATTATTCAGGATAACGGGCAAATTGCCATTTGCTCCTGCGTATTTCTCTTTTCTCTTTCCAATTATTATTCAGGATAACGGGCAAATTGACATTTGCCTCTACATATTTCTCTTTCTTCTCATAACGAGATTATTTATTTAAATTATTTCTCCAACTAAGGAATTTACCTTACTTTTATAAGGATTAAACCTACCAATAAATAAAGTATGAAGATAGACTTTACTAAAGCGAGTTTTAAAGATTTTGAAAATATTCCCGACTTAAATATTTATCAAAGAGCTCATGTTCACGAGGGGTATCTCAACTACCTACGTGAAAATGAATTTATGAACTACCGCTTATTAGCTAACTCTGGTTGTGGTCCTGAAATAGGTTTAGAAGAAGATGGCTACATCAAAAAAGGAGATTACATCAGTTTTGTTTGTAATGATTATTTGGGATTCACTCAACATCCTGAAATAAAAAAAGCAGTCATTCAAGGAATCGAAAAATACGGAACAGGAGCAGGAGCTTCACCTTTAATAGGGGGCTATTTCGATTATCACAAAGAACTAGAAGACAAGCTATCTGCCTTCTTCAAACGCCCTAAAGGATCTTCTATCGTTTATACTACAGGATATACCTCCAACAGTGCTTCTTTACTTTGTTTATTAAAAAAAGAAGACATTGCTATTGTAGATATGGCAGTCCACGCCAGCGTATATGAAGGCATCATGGGTACGACTGTCAAGCGTTTTTTACACAATAACACAGAAGCACTAGAGCGCATTTTAGCTTCTGCTCAAGATACTTATCGCACCAAAATGGTCATCATTGATGGAGTATACTCCCAAGATGGCGATGTTGCCAAACTCAAAGAAATACTAGAAATCACGAAAAAATATGGCGGGATTCTCTTAGTGGATGATGCTCATGGTATTGGCGTATTAGGTGAAACAGGTCGCGGTGCAATGGAATATCACGATGTACTAAACCAAGTAGATATCATCACCGGAACGTTTAGTAAAACCTTTGGCAATATAGGAGGATATCTCGTTGCCAACAACCCTAATCTAATTTCATACCTGCAGTTTCAATCGAGGCAATATGCCTTTTCTGCTGCTGCAACACCCGCAATTGTAGGTGTAAGTCGAGCCATTGAATTAATAGATGAGGAACCGCAATGGCAAAAACAACTGTGGACGAACATAACATACTATAAAAAAGGATTAGTTGACATCGGCTTGGAAATTGGCGCTACAGATTCAGCAATTATTCCTGTTAAGATTGGAGATGTATACAAAAATAGTCAAGTGGGTAAACTATTACTTGAAAATGGCGTTTATACCAATCCCATCATGTATCCCGCAGTATCCTTAAAAGATTCACGCATCCGCATGAGTCTAATGGCCACACATACCAAAGAACACTTAGATAAAGCATTGAATGTCTTTGAGTATATCAGTAAAAAATTACAACTGACTAAACGCGAATAAACAAGCAAATAAAAAAATCGCTCCTCGATAAATCAAGGAGCGATTTTTTTATTTGATGACCACACTACTTTCCGGTCGTATCATATTGAATTTCTTTTCATTTTTATAACATAACCTAAAAATACTATCACTTGTAGCTGTCTATTATTTCAATAAAAAATACCGAGAAGTAGTGAGAAATAAATCTCTTTCTTTTCAGAACTTGCCAGTAAACCTAATACCTATAAAAATGGAGAAAATTATAGCTCAAATTATGCCAATACTTGCAACAGAACTCAATCAATATTATGGCAACTCTTATATTTTTCCACTTCCAGATTGGGCTGTATTACAAGCACAACCCGAACTAGTATATCTCTTGCCGATTTACGGAGAAAATGGAATCAAAATAGCGAAACAAAGGGTCGATTTCTCGGTTGACTTTTCCAATTATTCTTCTGTCTTATACTATGCTGATTTCCTCTTTCAACAAATGGATACCACATTGGAAATCATTGCTTACGTTGTTTTTTATCACAAAAAAATTCGCATCAACAAACATCTTGATTATCGTCAAGAATTAACAAAAGAAGAACGTGCAGAACAGCTATCCTTCAACAATAGCCAACCCAAAGTTGAAATATCCGTTCATTTTTTTAATCGAAATTTTTATTCCATTGATGATCTTTTACACTGGAAATAAACACATTAATTTTTTATTCTATTAAAAAAGGTAAACTAAATTTGATTTAACTCAAACATCTTTTCCATTTGCCTTTTTTTCATCCAAGTTGGTAAAAGACGAAAAGATGTATTGCGGCAAGCAACAAGCAAAGGGTTTCTCCATTGTGCTATTTTTCCTAAAGTCCAACTCTCTCGAACAATACTATGTGCTTTAGCTTGACGAGCAAGAGGAAAGTGTTTCAGCGCTTCCTCTAGAGAATATTGCTCTAACAACCTGCTGATTACATACACATCTTCTATGGCTTGGCAAGCGCCTTGACCTAAATTAGGAGTTGTAGCATGAGCTGCATCTCCAATCAAACAAGCTTTCTCCTTATACCATCCCTCAAAAGGTTTAAGGTCGTATATTTTATCAAAGTGAATCTTTTCTTTTGGAGTTTGTTGAATCATTTGTTGAACCCAAAGCGGACATTCATCTACATAGGAGGTTACTTCATGCTGAGGTTGATGCAAATCTTCATCTACTAAAAAATACCAATACACTTGATGATCGGCTAATTTCACAAATCCCATTCGCTTGCCTTTTCCCCAACTTTCTACAGCAACGTGTTCGTATTTTTGAGGGAGATCAAAAGGGAGAATTCCTCTCCAACAAACTTGATGCGCATCGCGTAAAGCATAATCGCCAAACAGCAATTGACGCACTTGTGAACGCAAACCATCCGCACCTATAATAAAGGGATGATTCACCCTGGTACCATCTGCAAACTCTAACTGATAGTCACCATCTGTTGTTTGTGTGATTTGTTGTAAACGCTTGTTCAATTGTATATCTTCACTTCCTATAGTATCTAACAAAACACGATGCAGCGCACTACGGTGAATAGCGATATTAACTAATTGATACTTTTCTTCAAAATTAACCAAAGAAGTTTGGTCTAAAACCTGTAAATTTAAATCCGTTAATAGCACAGTAGAAATACGAGTTCCCTTGCCGTTGAGTTCATCTGCTATTCCCAAATGACGATATACCTGCATTGCGTTATTTGCAAGGGCTATACCCGCTCCTACGGGTTTAATTCGAGGAGAGGATTCATATACTACAAAAGAAATACCAGCTCTTTTCAAAGCAACAGCTAATGTTAATCCCGCTATTCCTGCACCAACTATGGCTACTTGCATACTGTAATTTACATTTTCTATTTTGACACTCAAATATAAACGAATTTACACACAGTTCACAATTAACAACTAGCGTAAAAATAAATAACATAGGGACAAATTTATGCGGTATTGTAAGAATGAGAAAAGATAGTAATCTTTGCCTATCAATTCGAAAGTAGAACAACATGGACCAAATGAAAAGAAAAGGATCAAAAACCATACAAGGAATTCCATCGGAGATTTTAGTGCAACTCAATCACGGAAAGATTGAAACCGCAAATTTAGTAGAATGGTTAGCTATTGACATAAAGGAAATGTTGTCCATCGTATTGGCACAATGCAATAAATCAACGTATCTAAAACCTACTTTAGAAGCATTAGAAGCATTAAAAAAACCAACCATTACCTTAAAAAATGCTACGATTGGGCAAGTTTTATTGGCTGAAACGCTCAAGACTAAGGACCATGAACTTTTTACCTTTTTGAGCCAACATCCTGCGGATATGCCCCGTTGTTGGGCGACTTATATGGTGGGATGCAATACAACCTTGAGCCCTATACAACAACTCAACGCAATTCAACCCTTTGCAGCTGATACCCATTTTGGAGTTCGCGAAACAGCCTGGATGGCAGTGCGTCCAACTATCATTGAAAATCTAACACTTAGTTTGGAAGTATTAGAACCCTGGACCTTACATTCAGATGCTAACATTCGACGTTTTGCCACAGAAGCTACTCGACCTCGAGGTGTTTGGTGTGCTCATATTGATGCACTCAAATCCAACCCCTCACTGGCACTGCCTTTATTAGAGAATTTACGCAATGATCCCGTTAAATACGTTCAAGATAGTGTAGGGAATTGGTTAAATGACGCTAGTAAAACCCAACCCGATTTTGTTCAAAATTTATGTGATACTTGGTTGGCTGAAAGTAATACCAAAGCGACAACCTACATCGTAAAAAAAGCATTGAGAACGCTAAAAGGCTAATTCAAATTGTAGATTATAACACAAGTACAAGCCATTCTTCTTTTACAAATCAACAAAACAGAGTTTGATTATATCAGTAAATAAAAAAACGCTATAGTGAAGATACTACAGCGCTCATTTTAAGATATTAAAATTGTTGTGGGGACTTTCGCAATTGAAATATAGATTTCGTTATTCTCTGTACAAGTAAAACTAGTTTTCCTTTCATGTTGCCTTCTTTTATCTATTTTACTTCTATGACAAATGTAGAAGCTCATGACTAAATTTATACCATGGGAAACCCCTGATTTTAAAAAACAGGGTTTTCCTCCTTCTATTTTTTTTCACAAAGAAAAAGTACTGCAAAAATCATGAAATACAGTTTTGACTAGTTTGTAAAAAACCATATTTTATAAGGTTATTTCCCTTTTTCCCCTTTTATTTTTCTCTCTTAACTCCTTGAAAAAATCAAGTAAAAACAAATACCAAAACTTCGCTATTTTTTTTCTTTTCTATTAACATTTAGCATCTCATTTACATTTACCTAAATACAAAATAATTCACAATAAATAGTAAATATTAAATAATAAATAATATAAGTTATATTTTTTAACAAAAAACAAAACGTTACCAAAAACACAGATTCCTATTGCTTTTAGAAAAACACATAAAAATATCACAAAATTTAACTTACATTTGTTTACTATCATAAATCATTTTACGCTTACATAAAACAACTTATTTTTAGTCAAATAGTATTAATGTAAAAACATTTTTTATGAATCAACAGTTGCAAACACAAACAAATTTACATTGGGTTTACCAAAGTATCATCAATTGGGAAAACCTTTCGTTGGATCGAAACAAATTGATTGAAATTGCCGATTATGGACTGAGTACTTTTTATTTTCTAAAAGGTATTGTGGATACAGATGACATCCACGCTTATATGGGATGTTATAAAGATGTCTTCTATATACATTTTATTCCTAGTTCTTTAGATGTCCCTGCTTCATTTACCGATGGTATGACTATTCCCAAAGAACTATCTAGTAGTATTGCTACAAAACTAAACAATTTTAAGGGGCCTGTATTAAAAAATGAAGCTGAAGAGCGCATTGGTAATTGGGCAGACAAAACGTTGCGCGATGGTATTCTATTAGCAACAGATCTTTTTCAAATCTTTTGGATTCCCAATGAAGATTTTGAAGATAACACCCCAATTCAAGTCGATTTAGCAATAAACAACAATAATCCAGACTTAATCTTAACTCAATTGAATCAAATGGATAGTTTTTTGAATACTTGTAAACCTATTCCTCCCTTTAAACCCACATTACTACAAAATCAATTTGCTTTATATGAACAAATAAAGCTATGGAAAATCTAGTAACGAAGGAAGCATGACTCTTTTTGAATTTGTAACCTATATTACCTATTTAGTTCCAGTACTTTTAATTATACTCATTGTATATGCTGGAACTAAAACACCTTTCAACGCAGTAAAATTCGCCCTACTAGGTTATCTCATTACGAGTTTAGCCTTCTATTTTATGGGCGAATTTTTAGGAAAAGTCTATCGTAATAATTTAATTCTAATTCCAATTTTTGGTGTAGTTGAACTAGCTTGGTTTTCTCTGATCTATCGCCTTATAACGACAAAAAAGCTTTATTACCTAATTAATTTACCTGCGCTTATTTGTCTGATATACGAACTAAATACCATCAATTTTCACCTCCTTATAGAGATTGAATCCTACACTCGATTTACTTCCACTTTTACCTTACTGCTATTGGCTATTTTTTATTGTTTTAACTTATTGAAAAATAGATGGAGGGATTATCATCCTTCTTTTTTCTTGCTCAATGCAACATTACTTATTTATGCGTCTTTCTCATGTATTTACTATCTTCCTCTTAATCTATTGATTAATGGGAAATCCGAAAACAAATTCTTGTTTTGGTTAGTAAACCTTATCATCACCTTATTGTTTTACATCATAAATACCAAAATATTATGCAACATACCTGGCAAAGAGAAAACATCATCATAATTTGGTTTATCATTGGCTTATTACTTGTCCTTATCATTAGTATTGCCTTTATCATTCTGCTTATGTTAAACTATAAAAAACACATTGACACTCAACATCAAATTAACCTATTAAACCAACAACATTCAAAAAAGCTACAGCTATCCTCTGTTGATATTCAAGAAAAAGAACGACAACGAATCGGAAGTGATTTACACGATTCCGTCATTAATGCACTAAATATCTTATTTTTAAAATCCCAAGCAGGACAAACAGACGATCAATTGGTGGAGAGTATTCAAGAAACAATACAACTAACTCGAAGTATTTCACACGGTTTAAATCCACCATTCTTAAACTATGCTTCTCTTGAAAATCTAATCAAAGACTTGTTTCAACAATGGAATATTTTTTATACCATCAAGTTGTATATTAATAAACGAACGTCTTTTGAATTGACAACAGAACAAAAAATGCATTTGTTGCGTATTATCCAAGAATTAATGAGTAATATCCACAAACATGCGCAAGCCAATCAAGTTGAATTTCAGCTGAGATTATCCGAAAAAGCGGTTGTCTTTGCGATGCGTGATAATGGCAAGGGATTTCAGTCCAAATGTGATAACCAAGGACTTGGTTTACAAAACATCCAGGTTAGAGCCTCTTTATTAAAAGCAACATTTAAATATAAGCAACAACAATCTGTCGGAACCGTATTTTTGTTTATATTACCTCAAATTACAAAACCATGACTATAAAAGTAATTCTCCTAGATGATGAAGTACTCATCACTGATTTATTATCTAACTTTTTGCAACAAGATCCTGCTATCGAAGTAATGAGTACTTATAACTTTGGTACTTCTTTCTTAGATGCAATGCAAGAAGCAACAACGCTACCTGATCTTTTTATTTTCGACTATCGCATTGGTGATACAGATGGAATCGAACTACTTAAGCGTTTGCGTGTCTTGGGGATTCAAACCCCAGTCATCCTTTTATCCTCGCATTATAACGATAGCTTAATTAGTTTCATCGTTAAAACGGGATTTGCCGCCTTTTTACCTAAAAACATGAAACCAAGCACGTTGACGGAAGTTATTCATGAAGTACACGCCAAGGGATTCTATTTACTTCCTGCTCAATTTGAACATCTACGCGAACAAATGCAAGTGAAGGCCCAACCGTTAACGACTGATTTAAAACTTGCGCTTTCTGAACGCGAAATTGAAGTACTTCACCTTATCGCTCAACAAAAAACAGGAAAAGAAATTGCAGACCTTTTATTTATTTCTCTAAAAACAGTAGAAGGACATAAAAACAATTTATTTCTCAAAACAGGAGCAAAAAATGTAGTCGGTTTAATTGTATATGCCGTACAACATAAACTACTTTCTCTGGACGAAATATCCATGTATTAATACATCTGCTAAAAAGCCCCCTTTTTACAAGTATTCAATTCCTTACAACTGAAAGTGAAATACACTTAAATAACGATCCTTAATTTGCGTTTCAATCTGACCCACCATTTGACCATTTAGCTTTTGATAAAACGCATCTACATGAGGATCTGCATACAACTGCACATAATGGTATCCCATTGAAGTGGCTTGATTAATCGCATGGTGAAACAGTAACTTTCCATAGCCGTTTCCATGGTATTCTGGTAAAACCCACAACCCATCCAATAATGCAAAATCACCCTCGTTTTTTAATGCATAAAAACCAATCAACACCTCTCCTATCTCTCCTTTAACAATCTTTCCTTCTACAAAACAATCTGGAGTAACCGACAAATCATTTTCCCACAATTGCATCCATGCATCTGAATACCCCCAGTGCTGTTTTGCTTTTTTTGCAATTTGTGTCAATATTGCACAATCTCCTACTGAAGCAGGTATTATTTTTATATCCATATGTCTATTTTAAACGAATTTCAAACAACTACAACTGTGTATGTTGCTGAATAAAATCAATTGTTTTATCTACTACTTTAGCCAAATCCTCCGGAAGCTCTTCTTGGTTATGTGGATGTCTAGCCCCAAATACGTGATCCGCTCCCTCAACGATAAACAATTCCGATTCTTTGATCCAAAGGTGCAATAGCTCTGCCTCTTTTACATTGACCGCCTGGTCTGCTGTACCGTTAACAATTAAAACTGGTTTTTTGAGATTTTGAGCTGCATATTGAATTGTCAATTGCTGTTCGTGTGCCACAAAATCCTCCCAAAAGGAAAAGTAATGGGGCATTTCTTGTTTCGTACGCCCATTTAAACTATAAAACACCCCCTCCTTTTTCCATTGTTCGAAGTTATCGCGTTGGGGAAATCGCTTTTTAAAATCGGCAACACCCGCCCAAGAAATAGCTCCTGTCACTTTATCATTGTAATAGGTTTGCAGCACGACAGCCCCTCCTCCTCTACTGTGTCCAATTAAAAATATTTTCGTTTCATCCACAAAAGGCTGACTGCTGTAATAATCAATAACAGTCGTTAAGTCAAGCTGCTCTTGGGTATACGTATTTCTTCCAAATGCGTCCAAATCCGTAAATTCCGAAGGGTTATCTACTGTTGTACCATTGAGGGAAAAATTGAATTTAACTACTGTAAAACCAACTTTTGCAATCGTTTGCATGGCCAAATCCCAAGCTCCCCAATCCTTAAAGCCTTTATAACCGTGACAAAATACAACCAAAGGATATTTTTCTTGAGTTCTATTCTGATAGCAATCGGCTAAAATAGGCGATGTAGTACCGCTGGGAATGACTGCTGTTGTATGATGTAATTGCTCCATTCTTTTGAATCTTTTTTAACAGCTTAAAGTGCTTTTTTAAAACAACCTTAAACATTAATATTTTAACTTAGCTTGTACAAATCAATTTAATTAACAAATAAACGCAGCATATGAAACCTTTAAATTTTAGTACTCCTACTTGGAAAAGAGCTTTTTCCATTGCTATTGTAAACTTAAGTTTATTGTTTACTTCATTCACTACACTTGCACAAGAGAAAGAACAAGTTACGATAAAAAACAAAACTTTAGCTTACGAAATAACAAAAGAAACAACAGCTAGTGATTTGGACATGATTCAGAAAGAAATTAATGCAGCCAAAATTGCTGACCTAAAATTTTCAAATGTAAAGCGCAATGCAAAAAATGAGATTATAGGGCTCACAACGCAGTTTAAAGATGAACGAGGTTCTTCTCAAAAGAAAAGTGAATACAACTCTCAAGGTATTCGCCCTTTTGCTGTAAAAATACACGAAAATGCCGAGGGGTATAAATACTTAGAAATAGCTAATACCACAGCAGGGCTGGCGACAAAACAAACAACATCTACTTCGTCTCTAAATGATTTACTTTCAAATGAAAGCAGCGATAATTTCGATTTTGGAGAATCTGATATGATGGAAATGATGAAAGCCATGCAAGAAAGCATGCAACAACAACAAGAATTGATGCAAAAATTATTGCAGGAAGATACGAAGTGAAATAAATAGTGAGGTGGTGAGGCAAACTCTTACCTCTGACATCTTCACAAAAAGCAAACCTAACAAAATAAAAAACGCTTCCTTATTATGGAAGCGTTTTTCTATTGCACACAAAAAAGCCATAACGACAAGGTTATAGCTTTTTATTATTTAGTTCGCTACTCCCTATCTTGAATAGTTAGGAGCTGATTTAGTAATCGTAATATTATGTGGGTGACTTTCTCCAATACCTGAAGCAGTCAACTGAACGAAACGAGCCACTTCTTGTAACGTAGGAATATCTTTTGCACCACAGTATCCCATACCTGCGCGTAATCCTCCGATAAATTGTAACATACTTTCGTTTAATTCCCCTTTGTAAGGAACGCGTCCTTCAATTCCTTCTGGAACTAATTTTTTCACATCATCTTCTACATCTTGGAAATAGCGATCTTTTGAACCTTGTTTCATTGCTGCAACAGATCCCATTCCGCGGTATGCTTTGAATTTTCGTCCTTCAAAAATGATGGTTTCCCCTGGAGATTCTTTTGTTCCTGCCAACATCGATCCCAACATCACACAGTCAGCACCTGCGCCGATTGCTTTAGGAATATCTCCTGTATAACGTAAACCTCCATCTCCAATTACAGGAACACCCGTTCCTTTAAGTGCAGCAGCTACTTCCATAATTGCTGAGAATTGTGGAAATCCAACACCTGCTACAACGCGTGTTGTACAGATAGAACCAGGTCCAATTCCAACTTTTACAGCATCCGCTCCTGCTTCTACTAAGTACAAAGCTGCCTCTGGTGTTGCAATATTACCTACAACTACATCAATTTCAGGAAATGCTTGTTTTACTGCTTTCAATACCCCTACTACACCTTGTGTATGTCCGTGTGCGGTATCAATAATCAATGCATCTACACCCGCTTTAACCAAAGCCGTTGCACGTTCCACTGTATCATGAGTTACACCTAAAGCTGCAGCTACGCGTAAACGACCGAATTGATCTTTATTCGCATTAGGCTTCAAGGTTAACTTCGTAATATCTCTGAATGTAATTAATCCTACTAATTTGTAATTCGCATTAACTACAGGTAATTTTTCAATTTTATTCTCTTGTAAAATACCTTCTGCTTGCTCTAAAGTTGTTCCCTCTGCTGCAGTAACTAGGTTTTCTTTCGTCATTACCTCTGTAATAGGTTTTGCATTTTCTTTTTCGAAACGCATATCTCTATTGGTAATAATCCCTTTTAAAACCCCATGTTCATCAACAACAGGAATTCCTCCAATGCTGTATTCGGCCATCGCTTTCTTCGCATCACCTACCGTAGCAGTTAAAGGTAAAGTAACAGGATCGATAATCATTCCTGATTCCGCTCTTTTTACTTTGCGAACTTCTTTCGCTTGCTCTTCAATCGTCATATTTTTATGGATAACTCCAATTCCTCCTTCACGAGCAATAGCAATAGCCATTTCGCTTTCTGTTACCGTATCCATCGCCGCAGATACAATTGGAACATTAAGCGTAATATTTCTTGAAAAATTTGTTTTTAAACTTACCTCTCTAGGTAAAACTTCCGAATAATTTGGAACTAAAAGAACATCATCGTAAGTTAATCCTTGACCGATGATTTTTGTTGTGTGTGCTTTCATGTGCAATTGTAGTTGAATTGCACGCAAATTTAGTTTTTTTTATTCAGCTAAAAAAATCTTAGTGGTAAAAATTAAAAACTTTTAACGCTTCGTTATAAGCGCTTTCAAAAGACATCGCACTTAAGTTAGTATCTATCTTATTGGCAGTAAAATAGCTCAACATTTTTTCCGTTGGCATATTTCCCGTTAAATCATCTTTTGCCATCGGACATCCTCCATATCCTTTAATTGCTCCGTCATAACGCAAACAACCTGCCTTATAAGCCGCATCAATTTTCTCAAACCACGAGTCGGGTGTCGTATGTAAATGGGCACCAAATTCAATCGCTGGATAAGCTGGGATCAAATTGCTATAAAGATAATCAATCACCTCAGGTGTTGAACTTCCCACCGTATCTGACAGAGACAGAATACGCACACCCATATTCGCTAATCGCTCTGTCCATTCTCCTACGATATCCACATTCCAAGGATCTCCATAAGGATTACCGAATCCCATAGACAAATAAGCCACCACTTCTTTATTGGTTTTATTTGCAATTTCCAAAATCTCTTGTAAAGTTACCAAAGACTCTGCAATAGTTTTATGCGTATTGCGCATTTGAAAATTCTCAGATATAGAAAAAGGAAAACCTAAATATTGTATTTCTTTATGTACAGCTGCTTCTTCTGCCCCTCTTGTATTGGCAATAATAGCTAACAATTTACTTTGTGTTTTACTCAAATCCAATTGAGTCAAAACTTCTGCTGTATCGACCATCTGCGGAATAGCCTTAGCCGATACAAAACTACCAAAATCAATAGTATCAAAACCTACACGCAATAACGCTTGTAAATATTGTACTTTTTTTTCTGTTGGTATAAACATTTTAATGCCTTGCATTGCATCGCGAGGACATTCTATAATTTTTACTGCTGGTTTCATAGTGCCTCAAAGATAGAAGAAAGACCGAAATTCTCAAAAACAAATTAAAAATTTAAAAACATCAGAATTTGCAGTTTTTAGATTCCTCTCTTTATCGTTAATAACCTTTAAAATCTTTAAGAATATTTTAAAGAAATACCGTAGAATTAATTGTAAGTTTGAGGGACAAGACAAAACAAAAACTATGACTCAATCAACTCAAACTACTATAAACAAAAATTTAGCTTTAGCTGAAATCATCGAAAAAGCAGGTACAATTGGAGAATACAGGGCTGTCTTTTACGAAAAATTCTTAAAAACAGACATTTATGTATTAGTTAAAAAAGGATACGACGAGGGGAATAGCTTCAATGCAAATGCCCCAATTATCACCTTTGAAGATCAAAAAATTCCAGTATTCACCGACCCTAAACACATCTATGATCAAGGTGCCATTCAGGATGAGATGAGCTATATGAAAGTAAATGGAAGATCCTTTTTAGAGCTCGCAATGGGACATACCATTATCATCAATCCTTTTTCAAAAGTTTATAAAGAATTAGTTCCCAACGAAATAGCAGATATGCTTAACGGCTCAATCTTCAATGTAATGAAAGATAATGTTGCTCATATTCATCTGCCAGTACTCATTGGGAAACCTGAACATGAACCATTGGATTTATTGCGTGATTTAAAAACAACCTTTACTGCCATCCCGTCAATCTCTTCTGCTTATTTGGGTTGGCTTTTTAATGAGCGTATCGATCAAAAACCACATTATATTTTTGCTGTAGAATGCACCACCAAAAATGCAGCAGAATTTAAGGAAATTGCAGATGTAATCTCCAATTTATGCAAACCACACTTGAAAAAAGAAGAGTATATCGACATTGTACGATTGGAGAAGAATGGAAACTTTAGTGATTATTTTTACAATCAGGATCAACCTTTTTACACGAAATAAGTTATGATTCAGCAAGCTGTGTTCACTCCTATAGATCGAGAAACATGGAGTCGAACTCCTTATTATGATTATTATCGCAATATTTTAAAAACAAAATATACGGTAAGTCTTAAAATTGATATCACAATTTTAATGGCGGTATACCAACGAAAATCTTATAAATTCTTTCCCACTTTTCTCTATGCTATCATGCGTGCCCTAAACAACAGTGAGACCCTGCGCACTTGTATACACGAAAATCAATTGGGAACTTGGAACTTCTTGACTCCTCAGTTTACCGTATTTCACGAAGACGATCATACTTTTTCTGATTTATGGAGTGATTACTATTCCAACTTTTCTTCCTTTTACCAAACCATCATACAAGATTTAACTCAATACAAAGACATCAAAGGAATCAAAGTAAAGCCAGGACTCCCACCCAACTTTGTACCTATTTCTTGTGTGCCTTGGATTAGCTTTGACAGTATAAGCCAAGATACCTCTCACGATTCTGATTTCCTCAAACCGATTATTCGATTTGGAAAATACTACCGTGAACAAGAAAAAGTTCTAATCCCACTCTCTATTTACGTCAATCACGCTATTGCTGATGGTTATCACACTTCGATGTTTTTAAACGACCTTCAAGCTATCGTTGACGATGCAGCATGTTGGATCATATAGTAATGGTCCTATTTTGATAAGAAGAAAATATTCTTCTTTCCACCTTTATCATCTTATAAAATACAAATGAGCCAAATAAAAAAAGTTTACAATTAATACTTAACTGTAAACTTTCCATCTTTTAAAAAAGTTCTTCTGCTCCTTCAATTACTTGATCTGAGTGAATCAATTGTAAATCTATTGTTTTAGCAGCTGTGAATTTTATTTCATCTTTATACTTTAGCACCATTCCTTTTTCCGTATTCAGTTGCCATCCTTCTTTGGAATAGATTGATTTTGTTTTATCACTTTCTAATACGATACTTTTTTCTCGTTGTGGCAAGAAGATTTCTGCTTCTTTCCCATCTTTTGCAAAGAGCACAAAACAGCTCACTTCGTTATTTTCTAGATCATTCTCCAAGTTTCCTTCATCCTCAATGGGATTCAATCGAAACCCTTGTTCAAATACGCGAATACAATCTGCCATGAGGTAACTATAACGATATCCAGCTGTGTAGGCACATCCAAAACCATCCTCTTCTCCAACAACAGTTGTACCGCCATCTGTTTTAACCGTTTTCTCACGTTCTGATGCCGTATTTTTATCCTTGAGAATAAAATCACAAGAAACTAAACTAACAGATAAGAGCATGCCTATTACTAGTCCAATTTGTCGCATATTTATTTTTTATTGAGTTGAATACAAAACAGTTTCAATAGTAGAGAAATTAGTCGGTTGTTCTGGATTATAGAAATACTTAATTAATACTTCACCGTGTACGGCTCCAGAATAAAAATCGGCTATAATCCATCTGTGATTAATAAACTGAACTTTATTAATTACACATTTCTGGCCATTCATTGCTCCGTAAGGAACTAATGGGTTTCCTGACTCTAAGTGATTCAATGCTAATATTTCTTCTCGAATTTTATCAACATCTTGATCAAGTGTCTTGTAGTTAAAGTACTCTTGTGCATCATCATTGTATCCCAATGAAAAATACTTAGCTTCATTTAATTCTTTCGATACTAACTTCAGAGAATCTCGAACAATCGCGATGCGTTTGTGGGCTATTTCGATTTTTTTCTCTTCTGATTTCATCATATTGCGATTGGTATTATACAGAAGCGCTATGATAAGTACTGAAAAAACAAATAGATAAAAAAAGACTTTATGTCTCATGTTTACGGTATTTTTATTTGTTGTTCATCGTATGCCAAAGATACATTTTTTGGCAATATCTTTTCCACTTCTGCGCAAAAACCCAAATCTTGTGAAATATGAATCAAATAGGCTTGACAAGGATTGATTTTTTCAATAAAAGCCAAGGCCTCTTCTAAATTAAAATGCGTCGGATGTTCTTTGATTCTCAAAGCATTCACCACTAAAATTTTACATCCTTTAATTTTTTCAATTTCAGTGTCATCGATAAACTTAGCATCCGTTATATAAACAAAATCCTTCAATCGAAATCCAAAAATAGGCAAATCTCCGTGCTGAATTAACAAGGGAATAATCGTTTTTCCTTTGATAGAAAATGTTTGATCTGGTTCTATGATATTTTGCTGAACACTAGGCGCACCCGGATAGCGATTCTCAGTGGTAAAAATATATTCATAACGTCTTTCTAATGCCTTCATAACGCGATCAGACGCGTAAATTGGCATGGGTCCATGAAGAAAAGTCAATGGGCGAATTTCATCCAAACCCGCTATATGATCCGCATGTTCATGTGTAAAGAGAATAGCATCAATCTGATTGCATTTCGCTTGTAGCATTTGATGTCTAAAATCAGGTCCACAATCAATTAAAATAGTTAAATCATCCCATGTGATCAACGCTGATGTTCTCAATCGATAATCGCGTTTGTCTAAACTTTTCCCCACAGGGTGATCTATCGCTATTACTGGCACTCCTTGTGAGGTACCTGTACCTAAAAATCGTATTTCCAAAACCGAGTCCTTTTTATACAAAAGTACGCTTTATCTTTTTTTTTGTTGTATAGAATTTGTTACTTTGTTTCAAAAGCTTACAGATGGAATATTTTGCAGAAGATTTAGTATTAGAAGGAGACAGAATTATAGAGCAGCAACCTGCTATTTCAGACAAGGCGCTCCGCATAAACATGAACCACAACATTTACGGGACATTTGCCGAAATTGGTGCGGGCCAAGAAACAGTACGTCATTTTTTTAGAGCAGGGGGTTCTGCACGAACTATTGCAAAAGCGATGTCTGCTTATGACAAATCTTTTAGCGATGCAATCTATAGTGTTGAAGAAGACGGGCGTTATGTAACGGAGAGCAGACTAAACAAAATGTTGGATTATGAAACAAAAAAGATTGAGGACCGCATTCCACGCGCAGAAAATCCAACTAAAACGTTTTTCAGTTACGCCAATACAGTAGCAACAATTGATTATGCTAAAAAGAACAAAGGCCATGGATGGGTTGGAATTATCTTCCAAACCGCACCAGAAGAAGCCTATAGCAAGATAGTTTTACACATTCAATTCAAAGAAACAGACTCTAAACTACAACAAGAAACCTTAGGTATTTTAGGAGTAAACCTTATTTATGGTGCCTATTATCAACACCATGATCCAAAAAAATTAATCAGCTGTTTATACGACCACTTAGATCGCGATCAAATTGAAATTGATAGTATTAGTTTCACCGGGCATTTATTTAGCCAAATTGACAATCGACTCATGAGTCTTTTATTAGTGAAAAACGGCATGACTGAAGCCGTTATGTTTGGTCCAGATGGACAAAGTCGATTAGCTGCAAATGAATTATACCGCAAGAATATTCTAGCCTTACGCGGAAGTTTTAGACCCGTTACATTAGTAAACATGGACATGTACAAAAAGGCGTTAGAATCTTTTATCAACGAAAATCAATTGCAACGACAAGATACTACGGTTATTTTTGAAATTACCCTTTCTAATTTATTGATGGAGGGAAATTTGGATGAAAATGACTTCTTACATCGCGCAGATTTACTTTGTTCTTTGGGGCAAACAGTAATGATTTCGAACTTTCAAGAGTATTATAAATTAACAGCCTATTGCTCTAAATACACGACTGAGAAAATTGCTCTTTCTATGGGGGTGAGTAGTTTGCTTAATATTTTTGAAGAAAAGTATTATGCTCATTTAACGGGAGGAATGCTAGAAGCCCTAGGTAAATTATTCCGCAATCAAATGAGAATTTACCTCTATCCTATGTACGATGAGTCCGGTAATATCATAGATTCAACCAATCTAAAAGTAGATTTGCACATCAAAGAGTTGTATAAATTCTTCAAGAAAAATAACCAAATCGTAGACATCACCGATTACGATACAAAAAACTTAGCCATCTTTTCGCGTGATGTACTTCGCTCTTTACAATGCAATGAGCCTGGTTGGGAAGAAAAACTACCGACGGGAATTGCAAGTATGATTAAAGAAAAAGAGCTTTTTGGTTATGTCCAAGCTGAAGTTCACAATTAACCAAAATACAAATAAAAAGCGACGCCAAATGGCGTCGCTTTTTTTATCATTTTATTTGGTACTTTTCTAGTCAATAACTGGAGTAATTTGTTTGAATTCCATCACAATTTTATCTCCATTTTTAAAGATTAATGCGCTTTCTGTAATTTCGTAATTGGTCACCTCTGTCAATCCTTTTGTAAAAGCGAAATCCGCTACTCCTTCACAGAACATTCTTGTAGCCGCTAATTTATCACCAATAGAAATTCCATTATTGTCTTTCATTTCATATTCTCCAGAGATAGTATTACATCCATCCGTACCGTGTACCATTGAATCTCCTTCAAAGTTTAATGTTGGTTTTTTACCAGGAAACAATTCCTCTATCTTTTTATCCGCTGTATCTTCTGTGTGAATTGCAATTAATTCCCAACTTCCAACTAAATTCATTTTCTTTGTCACTTCTGTTTCTACCACAGGAGTTTCAGCTACTTCTGCTGCTTTTTCTGTACTTTTTTTCTCGTTACACGCAGCCAAGGTTAATACCATTAATCCTGCCACTAAAACTTTCATTCTTTTCATTTTTGCAATTTTTAAATGTTTAATTTGTTTTATCTAACAAATGTAAGCTAAAAATAAGAATTAATAGCAAAAATGATACAAAAAGTCACGAATTTACTACACCGACGAAACAACTTTCAGCCCCACAATAGAACCAATTAATGTCGCAATAAAGAATAAACGCCAAAAAGTAGCTGGGTCTTTAAATACAAAAATACCAACTAATACGGTACCTACAGCCCCTATTCCCGTCCAAACGGCATAAGCCGTCCCCAAAGGCAAGGTCTGGGTTGCTTTCATTAATAAAGCCATACTCATAACTAGAGCAAATAAAAAACCTCCATACCACCAAATGGCCTCTGTCCCTTTACTCTCATTGGCTTTTCCTAAACAATAAGTAAATCCAACTTCAAAAAATCCTCCAATAATTAAAAAAATCCAGTTCATTTATTTTTTTTTGCGAAAGTCGAATTATAAAATATATTTTTTTTTATCCTATGATAAAAATTTATTCCAAAAGATTGTTATTAAATAAACCCTTCTTCTTTGACTTTCTTTACTAGTCCTCCATTATCTAAAACATCAAACGTTTGCTTTAATCCCGCAATACGCTTATTAACAGCACTTTCACTTAAAAACAAAACTTCACTAATCTCTTTAATCTTAAATCCCTTATCCAATAGTAGTAAGATTTGTACATTTTGTTCTTGAAGTAATGCTTCTTTTTTATATATCCCCTTCAATGCTTCATTTGCGTGATAACTATACAGTCTCTCCCCTGAACATACTGCTTGTACTGCTTGTTTCAGTAAATCCTCTGTAACATCAACTTTAAGCAACAAAGCCTGAGGGACAATCTTTTTGTGTATCGTATACAATACTAGGGTTCCTTCATGACCAGTGACCAGAATAACCTGTGCTTTAGGAAACTTGTGCTTAAAGTAATGGACAAATTCAACACCATTTGTAATTGCCCTATCTATATCTCCTTTTCCCAAATTATAATCAACTAATACTAAATCTAACTTTGTACAATGATCAATATGGGTTATTCCCTCTGTAATAGAAGTAGCACTCAATATCGTAGCGTCCTGATAGACTTGTTCCAATACATATTTGTACCAATCAACAATCATTTGATGATCGTCAATTATTAATAAGGTAAAGCTCAAAATACTTTTATTTTTATTAACATATTGTATACTTTTACTGTACGTATTCAAGTCAAAATATAAATATGTTTGTTAGACAATTTTACGGATTTTATCCTAAAAAAGAATTTTAATCGTTTTTAAACATTAAATATACATTCAATTTATCAATTTTTTATTTTAATTTCTAAAAAAAACAAATATAATTTCAAACCCTATGAGAAAAACCTTCCTTACCTCAGTATCTATCTTAGCTTTACTTGCATTAGCATCATGTTCAACAGATAATATGCCAACAGAAGCTACGAATGGCGGCCAAAAAAACGCAAGTTTTGATACCATGCATGCCAAAACTTCAAATGAAGTAACGACTCCAACAGATTCTATTCCAACATCAAAAGAGAATATGAGTAAATCTGCAGACAATGGAGATATTATCATACTAAAAGACAAGAAAAAAATTATCGACAGTGCATATAGTACACAAGAAAATGGTGATATTATTATTTTAAAAGACAAGAAAAAGTAAATCATACACTAAATCAAACCCATCCCCTTTCTACTCAAACAGATTGGGGATTGTTTTTTTTTTAGTTTATTTGTATTCATTTCCTTCTACTTATGCAATACAGGTTTTGTTTTATTCTCTTTGCCATACTCTTTCTTATCAGTTGTTCTGATCAGCCACTTCATGAACGTCATTCAACCATTTCTCGTCTTTTAGAAACAATAGAAGAAGACAGCCTTTCAGAACGTAAACAACAATATATTCTAGATTCCTTATTCAATCAACTAACTAGTAATTCCAATAATCATCAACATAGAGAACTGCTATTTGATGCGGCCAATACAGCTTATAACATCAAACACCTCGACCTGTATTTGCGTATCAGTCAGAATATTTTAGAATTAGCGAAAAAAGATAAAGATACTGCCCACATTGCCAAATCTTATTATTACCTAGGAGATTATTATGAAGATATTGTAAAACTAGACAGTGCATACGCTTCCTATTCTTATGCTGTTAAATTTTACCAAGCGCAGAAAGACACACTACACCTTGGTATAATGCAAAAGGCCATGGCCGTCATTCTATTTGAAGAAGGTTTATTTAATCAAGCTGAAGTAGAAGCCTTTAATGCCTTAAAAAATCTCAATCATTATAACGACAAAAAACTACTCATGGAGGCCTATTCTACTGTGGCAAGTATTTTAGATCAGAATTCACAAAAAGAGGAAGCCATTCTCTATAATCAAAAAGTTTTAGATCTGATTAATACGATGTCTAACAAAGAAAATATGTCGCATTCTAAAGTAGGGATATACAACAACATTGGTTATTTACACAATAGTTTACGAGAATACGACAAAGCAGAAAAAGCCTTTCTTGAAGGATTGACTTTTATAGATGATAAATCTATGAAAGGAAACTATCACGCTATTCTTTTAAACAATTTAGCTTTTACTTACATTAAAACCGATCAACTTAACAAAGCGGAGCATTTAATTTTCGAAGCCTTTAAAATAAGAGACAGCCTACAAATCCCCCAAGGACTCATTTCGAGTTATGGTCGATTAGGCGAATTGTATTTAGCTAAAAAAGACACCTTAAAAGCTGTAGAATATTGGAAAAAAGGATTTAAAACCTCTGAACATTTTAAAGCGCGAAATACAGCTTTAACGAATCTGAGATACCTCAGCTTATACGATCAAAAAAATGCAAAAAGAATACGCCCAACGCTATTATGAAATTAATGATAGTTTAAAAACGTTACAAATCGAAAACAGAACTAAATTTGCGCGTATCGAATATGAAACAGCCCAACTAGAGGCGAGAAACGAATTACTCTCTCAACGCCTAACCTTATTTAGCATACTCTCTATTTTAGGTATACTCTTATCGGTATTGATTTACATTGTATTTAAGCAAAAAATGATACAAAAGCGTCTTTTATTTGAGCAGCATCAACAAAATGATCGTGAATTAATTTATAAATTAATCTTACAACAAGAAGAAATTGCCAAGAACACTTTACTTGATGAGAGAACGCGCATTAGTGCAGAACTACATGATGGTATTATTAATACCCTATTCAACATTCGCTTAATGTTATCTGACGACTCTCAACCAGATAATCGACAGTTGATTGCTTCTGAAATAGAAGAGGCGCAACAACAAATCCGAAGAATTTCACATAACCTTCAAGATCAAAGCCTAACCTTGGGTAGCTTTACCCCTATATTAGAAAATTTAGTAGAGAAAAACTCAACTGATCAACATACTTTCACCTTGTTGATCGCAAGAAATTTTGATTGGAGTACGTTTGACTATGAGACAAAAATGAATATCTATCGTATTATTCAAGAGTCAATTCAAAATATTATTAAACACGCACAAGCCACTAGAGCGATTATCTCTATTGTTGAATCAACCTCAAGTTATCACATCAAAATTCAAGATAATGGCATTGGATTTAAGGTAAGTGAAGTAAAGAAAGGTATTGGATTAAAAAACATACAATATCGCGTCAATCAGATGAATGCAATTTTAACGATCAATTCGACCGCCAAAAAGGGTACGATATTAGAAGTTATCTTATCTAAAGTAAAATAGGGATTGGTGTCCCCACAACCAATCCCTATTTACCTAAATTAATCAATAGATACTCATTCATTATTAATTCATTTGTTTCCTTTATCTGTGCGTAAAAAATACGTCTTATATTCAGTTTAAAGTCCCTAACAAATGTTCTGTATGATTTTATCAGGAACTAAAGTACTCATAAGACCAATAGATTCAAAGCTTACACGCTGTTTTTTAACAAAAATGAAAGTTGAGTATTCATTTTATCCTAAAACGAATGTTTAATTTCTTAAAATTAGATGAAGCCTTGTAATTTCACTTGCTTCAAGAGCTCAGATAAGTCATTCACTTCAAACTCTTTTTTCATGGTAGTCAACATGCGTTGTACTGTACTTTGACTTTTAAATACAATGTCGCAAATTTCTTGTACTTTATATCCTTTATCTAATAACATAAGAATTTCAATGTACTGTTCTTGTTGCATCAATTGGCGTTTTGCCAACAAACTCAACACATTTTTAACACCCTGACTATAAACCACTTGCCCAATCATACATTGACGAATTGTTTCAATTAATAAATCGTCTGTTACATCAGCCTTCATTAACAAGCCATCAGGTCTTACTTTTTTGTGGATACTATAAATTAACAAAGCCTCTTCATGCCCGGTAATCATAATTATTTTTGCTTTGGGAAATTTACTTTGTGCATATAAAGCCAGCTTTTGTCCATCTGAAATGCGCAATTGAATATCAAAATTCTTAGCCAAATTATAATCGATAATCAGCATATCAATACTATCTAATTGATCAATATATTCCAATGCTTTAGGAATAGATTCACTAGCGTAAAAGGTACTCTCTAAAAAATTTTCTCGAAGTAGACGAATATAACTAGTCAAAATCATTGGATGATCATCTATCACTAGAAATACTGGGTTGTATAAGTTCATAAGAGGTACAATTAGAGATAAGAAAATTTTCCATCAAAATTACACTTTTTTTTTCACTATACACCATAGCTTCTCTCTTTGATTATAAAATATCCTTAAAAAACAGTATTAATTTATAAATATTTTCTTATTTTAATAATTTTTACAGCAGTCTATACACATTTTCACAAACTCTCCCTCATGTGATTCCATTTTCACAAGCTTACTCATTACCCCCGTTTTACCTTCTTTTTCCACACCTATTGACATAAGGCTGTCACTTCGCATCCTTACTTTTACCTCAATCATTCAAACACAAACAAAATCATGCAACAAATCCATCAAACGGCTAAATACATTATTGGTATTTCTATTCGCACAACCAATCAAAACAATCAGTCAGCAATTGACATCCCCCAACTATGGCAAGTTTTTCACAATCAAAAAATCGCATCAAAAATTCCCGCGAAAAAAAGTAGTGATATTTATGCTATTTATACCGATTACGAAAGCGATTTTACAGCACCTTATACTACAATTATAGGATGTGAAGTTCATTCATTAATCGAAATTCCAGAGGGTATGATTGCTCATACTATTCCTCAAGGATCCTATACAAAAATTGAAGTTCAAGGTAATTTAATGAAAAATATTGTCATCAATGCCTGGATTAAAATTTGGAATTCCCCAAATCTTGAACGAACTTACACTTCAGATTATGAGGTTTACGGACCGAAAGCCCAAGATCCAACACAAGCTGAAGTAGCCATTTATCTAGCCACAAAATAATGTTAAACACCGTCGATTCTTTTTACTTTAAACAGACCGAGCCCAATAAAAGTTGTTTATTGGCCTTGCGTAGTTTTATCTTACAACAAGATGCTCAAATTACAGAATCTCTGAAATGGGGTACTCCTTGTTTTTCCTATCGCAATCGAATGTTTTGTTTTTTAGCCTTAACTAAAATGCCTCAACTACCTTATTTATTAATTGTAGAAGGACATCGTATCGAACATCCAGTATTAGAAGCCGGCACGAGAAAACGAATGAAAAGCCTTACACTTGACCCTACTACGGATTTGCCCTTAACTCAAATTCAAGAGATCTTAACTACCACTTTGAATCTTTATCAATCTGGACAAATAAAAACCAAATAAAAGGCCTTATTTTGTATCTTGTTTCCCTTTTAAATAAAATAAGTAATTTCAATACTATACTAGTACATGAGAGTAGGTTTTTTCCAATATGCCGTTATTTGGCGAGATGTTCAAGCGAATTTAGACTATATTGCTACTAAAGTTAAAAATGAAAAATTCGATTTACTAGTATTACCTGAGTTTTTCACAACAGGCTATGCCATGGATAGTAAAGAGGAAATTTTACCTTTTGTTGAAGATTTAAAAAACAGCAAAACGGTTCAATTTCTGACTCAACTATTAGCTGAAACAGGTAATGGTTATATTGCTGGCACAATCCCTGAAATAGAACAAGGTGTTTTATACAACACTTCTATTTTAGTCAGTGCAACAGGTCTAGTCGCTTCTTATCGAAAAATCCATTTACCTGATTACGAAAAGCGCATCTTTCATGCAGGTGATGCGGCCATTGTATATCAAACCTCGCAAGCCATTATTGGTCTCACAATTTGCTTTGACTGTTGGTTTCCACAACACACTTCCATGTTAAAGCGAAAAGAGGTAGATATTATTTGTCATTCTTCGTGTTTTGGCGGTCCAGTAACCCCTACGATTATTCCCATTCGAGCCTTGGAAAATCAATGTTTCTACATTAGTTGTAATCGAATAGGTTCAGAGTATTTCGAAGGCGAACTAGAATCGTATAGAGGGGAAAGTCAGATTGTCAATCCCGATGGAAAAGTCATTGCTAAAGCCTCAGATATTGAAATTCTGACTTTAGTTGACATCGATTTAAGTGAGGTAAACCATCCGAATTTCGGCAGTTTAATTGCAAAAGATTTTCAGTTTGAACACAACAAATACAAAATTAATCTATAATAAAAGCGAGTGTTTTACTCGCTTTTTTATTCTTTTTGAATTGCCACTCTCCAACGCCCGAAGAAACGCAACCCACAAGATTCTGCCAACCGTGTTCTTCTTCATTTTTTATTTCTTACTTTTACTTTTTTAAATTTAATTCCATTCAACTCATGTTTTTCAAAGAATTCCCAACCTTACAAACTGATCGATTAATCCTGAGAGCTCTTCATTTTACGGATGCTCCTGCTTTATTTGATTATTTCTCTAGAGACGAGGTGACGGAATTTTACGATTTACCAACCTTTGAATCCATTCAGGAAGCACATGAATTACTTTTAGCTTGGCAAGAGCGCTATCAAGAAGACAACGCTATTCGTTGGGCCATTACCCTACAGGAAAGACCTGATCAATTGATTGGCACTTGTGGATTTCACAATTTTTCAATCGAAAATGCTCGCGCGGAAATTGGCTATGAACTGCACCCTGATTTCTGGAAAACGGGAATTATGACTGAAGCGATCCAAGCTATTATCCCCTTTGGTTTTGAGGCATTTGAATTACACCGCATTGAGGCTTTTATTGACCCTATTAATATCTCTTCTCGCAAATTACTCGAAAAAGTAGGATTACAGACTGAGGGAGTTTTACGCGATTATTTTTACGAAAAAGGAAAATTTGTAGATGCTGAAATCTTCTCTCTTTTAAAGCGAGATTATCAAAGAAAATAACATCTACAAATTCACTATACAGTTCTTAAAGAGTTCTTTTCATTTCGAATTGAGCCAAATCACTGGTTAAATTCAATTGATTAAAGAAAGCAGCTAATTCTTTTGACGCATCATCAATATTGTATACATACAAGGCATTGGACGCTGTAATTTGCTGCATAACCTGAATAAGTTGGGTTGCAATTCCCTCTCTTCGATTATCGGCATCCACAGCCAATTGCAATACGCGTTTTGACGTCGGATTAAAAATGAGATAACCTACCATTTCTTCTCCTTTATAAGCACCCAAAATACGGCAACGACTCTTGCTATTCTCTAAAGCAGTTATCGCATTTTGCCAAGCAGGTTGTATATCCCAAAATGTCGTAAAAACAGGCCAATTAAAGTTCGCTAATTCTTTGATTTCAACGATATCTTTTTGACTTATGACTGTTGTTTCTCCTTCAAAGCAAATTAATTTTCTCGCTTTGTGGTACCCCATCTTCTCATAAGCGCGAATGGCGGAATTATTGCCTTTAATTACTTCCAATACCAATTGTTCTACTTCTAAAGGCGCTAATTGCTCCAACAACCAATCATACATTTTAGCCACCAGACCTTGTCCACGATGAGAAGGAACTACTCCTGTGGCAGCATTGTAAGCCGTTAATTTACCATCAACTATGTTCAAGGCATGAAGCATAAATCCAACTAATTTTTCTTGATCAACTACACCAACCGAAAGGTGTAACTGAATATTCTCTGCTGCAATTTTCATCTCCAATTGCTCTACAGTCAATTGTAAAGGAATAACATAATCCGCAAAGGACTCATTCAACACTTGAACGATTTCTTGTTTATCTACTTGACTTAAATCGATTACTTTCATCTGTTTCATTTACTTACTAATTTCTTTATACCAACGCAAAGCATTTTGTTCTTCTCTTTTCACAAAAGAATCTTTCCCTTCATTATAGTCATTTCCTGATTCCCATTGTTGCTTAACCAATTGTTCCTTTAACACTTGATACGCTTCTTTGACAGTAGGATGCGCGCGCAAATAATCCCGAAACGCAAGGTGGCGAGTCCAATGCTCAGAAGTGATAGGAATGACGTGAATATGAGCGAAACGCCAGGTATGATCCTGCATTCTTTCTGGTATCTCATCTTCTATATCAATACAATCCGGTACTCCCAATACATGAGGAGATTCGTGTAACCGTACAAAATAACGACGATAAGGCATATCGACATTGTATTTGGGATAATAAACATAGTTTTTACCTGCTAACAAAGCAGGCACTTCATCCAAATCCTCTACTGTATGAACACCTACCATAATATCAATAATTGGTTTTGCGGCCAACCCTTCTACTGCAGTACTGCCAATATGCTCAATCACTGGGTGCAATTCTCTTAAACAAAGGATTAATTCACCCTTAATCATTTCAAATTGCTCTTTCCACTGTGAATTATATGGCTCAAAAGGTAAAATCATATCATATAAAAAATTAATGCCGTTTAGTCTTTGCTTTTTTTGAATAACAAAAATAAATAAAAGAATAGGCTCTCGCTGTTCAAAATATCTTCATTTATATTCAATTTGTAATATTAAAAAATACAAAAGTTAAAAATAGACATATATACACGAAATTAACAGCATCAGTTAATATTCATTCTGTAATTTCTTCTACTTTTATTCAAAAAAAATGCAACAGTTTATTACTTTACAACACATATACAATTATCACAATATCCAAGAAGAAATTAAAATTGAAGGTATTGCCTTAGTCAAAAATGTTCATCAACTTCATCCTCACTACATCAATTTTAAACATCAGTTTGATGGTTTGTTACTTTCCTACTGTTCAAAAGGCAGCTTGCGTATTGCAATTAACTTTCAAGAATACACGATTTGTCCAGGTGATTGGGCAGTCGTATTACCTCAGTTAATCTTAAATCCACAAGAAGTATCGGATGATTTTGAAGTAACTTCCATCTTGATGTCTTTGGATTTCATCAGTGCTTATCCTATTTTGCGTGAATTTATTACAAATAATGAAGTTCGTCAACATCCTGTTATTTGTCCAAAACAACAAAACAATCATCCTTTAGATTCATTTCTAAGACTTTTAGAAGAGTACTATTTTGAATCCGCTGCACAAAACAAAAAGAACATTATTCAATATGTCATTTTTGCTTTAATCACAGCTATTTCAGATTCATATCAAACCTTATGTGCTCAAAGGGGGATTGTCAAAACGCGTAAAGCACAAGTTGTAGATGATTTTTATCTGAATCTTTCCCAACATTACAAAACAGAGAGACAAGCTACATTTTACGCAGAAAAATTACATCTCTCTCCTCAATACCTCACGACCTTAATTAAACAAGAAACGGGATATTCACTTACTCATTGGATTGAGCATGTGGTTATTTTACATGCAAAATCCTTACTAAAATCTTCTGATATGCCGATTAATGAGATCAGTCATGAATTACACTTTGCAGATACTTCTCTCTTTTGTCGTTATTTTAAGCGTTGTACCCTTCTTACACCTACTCAATTTAGAGAGATAGAGTAAGAGAGATAGCCTAATAAAGTGCGTATAAAAAGTGTCATACCATTGAATTTGTACAAAATTTGACTGCCTTTTAGAAAAAGTTTATAAAAAAATTTAGGAGCTTAGTTTTTTATAACCAAATAGTTAATGAATATAGAAGCAAACGCAAGTAAAAAAAAGAAGTAAATCACTTGCAGATTAACAAAACAGCGCTATCTTTGCACCGTTCTATTACTGAACTGAGGCAGACGCTGAAAGGGGAGATACTCAAGCGGCCAACGAGGACGGACTGTAAATCCGTTGGGAAACCTTCGCAGGTTCGAATCCTGCTCT
>NZ_JACAGN010000017.1:0-44465 GCF_030324495.1 Myroides sp. 1354
TTAAATGAAACCCTAACTGTTTTAGGTTATAACGCAACTACAGGAGTCTTGACTTATCAAGATGAAAAAGGCAATACTGTTACCGTAGATGTCAAAGACGCAGTAAAATCTTTTGAAACCGTTACCAGTGTTACCAGTGATGCAACAGCGGGTACGATTACCTTTAAAGATGAAAAGGGAATTGATACAGTAATGGATATCAAGCAGTTGATTGAATTAAATGAAACCCTAACTGTTTTAGGTTATAACGCAACTACGGGAGTCTTGACTTATCAAGATGAAAAAGGCAATACCGTTACCGTAGATGTCAAAGACGCAGTAAAATCTTTTGAAACCGTTACCAGCGTTACCAGTGATGCAACAGCGGGTACGATTACCTTTAAAGATGAAAAGGGAATTGATACGGTTTTGGATATCAAGCAGTTGATTACGTTAAATGAAACCTTGACGGTATTAGCCTATGACTCAGCAATTGGAGTATTAATGTATCAAGATGAAAATGGAGATACTGTAACGATTGATGTCAAAGATACAGTAAAATCCTTTGAAACTTTGACGGTATTAGCTTATGATCAAGGAACTGGAGCATTGACCTATCAAGATGAAAATGGAGATACCGTTACGGTTGATATCAAAGGAGCTGTTCAAAGTCATGAAACCTTGACGGTATTAGCTTATGATCAAGGAACTGGAGCATTGACCTATCAAGACGAAAAAGGCAATACCGTTACCGTAGATGTCAAAGACGCAGTAAAGTCCTTTGAAACCGTTACTAGCGTTACCAGTGATGCAACTGCGGGTACGATTACCTTTAAAGATGAAAAGGGAATTGATACGGTATTGGATATTAATCAGTTGATTACGTTAAATGAAACCTTGACGGTATTAGCCTATGACTCAGCAATTGGAGTATTAATGTATCAAGATGAAAATGGAGATACTGTAACGATTGATGTCAAAGATACAGTAAAATCCTTTGAAACTTTGACGGTATTAGCTTATGATCAAGGAACTGGAGCATTGACCTATCAAGATGAAAATGGAGATACCGTTACGGTTGATATCAAAGGAGCTGTTCAAAGTCATGAAACCTTGACGGTATTAGCTTATGATAAAATAACTGGAGCATTGACCTATCAAGATGAAAAAGGCAATACCGTTACCGTAGATGTCAAAGACGCAGTAAAATCCTTTGAAACCGTTACTAGCGTTACCAGTGATGCAACAGCGGGTACGATTACCTTTAAAAATGAAAAGGGAATTGATACGGTATTGGATATCAATCAGTTGATTACATTGACAGAAACTTTAACAGTATTAGCGTATAATACAACTACAGGAGCGTTGACCTATCAAGATGAAAATGGAGATACCGTTACGGTTGATATCAAAGGAGCTGTTCAAAGTCATGAAACCTTGACGGTATTAGCGTATAATACAACTACAGGAGCGTTGACCTATCAAGATGAAAATGGAGATACTGTAACGGTTGATATCAAAGGAGCTGTTCAAAGTCATGAAACCTTGACGGTATTAGCTTATGATCAAGGAACTGGAGCGTTGACCTATCAAGATGAAAAAGGCAATACTGTTACCGTAGATGTCAAAGGAGCAGTAAAATCCTTTGAAACTGTTACCAGCGTTACCAGTGATGCAACAGCGGGTACGATTACCTTTAAAAATGAAAAGGGAATTGATACGGTATTGGATATCAATCAGTTGATTACATTGACAGAAACTTTAACAGTATTAGCGTATAATACAACTACAGGAGCGTTGACCTATCAAGATGAAAATGGAGATACCGTTACGGTTGATATCAAAGGAGCTGTTCAAAGTCATGAAACCTTGACGGTATTAGCCTATAATTCAACAACAGGAGTATTGACCTATCAAGATGAAAATTCGAATACAACAACTGTAGATTTAAAAACTGCAATCAAAGCCAATGAAACGGTTACTAAGTTAGTAGATAACCAAGATGGAACATTAACTTATTATAGTGAAAATGAGATTGATGATGCAGGTTTGCCTATAGCTAATACAGGAACAACCTTTAAAATACCGATTGCAGAATCTTATGAGTTGACGAGTGCTATAACAGGGAAAAATGCCGAAAATACAGCAAGTTTATGGACGTTGAGACAATTTAAAGCAATTCCTATTTATTCTGGAGCAGGTGGTATTTTTATTTATGATACAGGTTTAACACCAGTGAAAATTTTCAAAAATACCTTCGACTTAAATATAGAATCTGATGCTTCAAAGTTTATGAATTTTGACTTTTTTGTGGAATGTGAGGTTCTAACTATGGGCGATAAAATACCCGAGAAAACCATTTTTTCTATGTTAAAGGTTGAGGTTTATATCAATAATACATTGATAAAAGAATTTTTCCCTCTGCGATTTGAATTTGGAATTCCAGAAGGATATGAAAAGAAAGATGTTAAGCATTATGGAGGAATCTTGACATATGAGGATGAACTACCGTTATATTCTACAGGTAATGTATTAGAAATAAGGGTTTCTCCTACAAGAAATAATTTTTCAACATTGTCTAATACAGATGGTCAAGCAGGATATTTTGATGCCTTTCTTATGGATGCTAATGTAATGGAAGTTAAAATATCACAACCTGTATTCCATGTATTTGAAAAAATGTAAGCTATGAAAAAGTACGTTCAAGTATTTGTGTGTTTTTTGGTAGGAGTCTTGCCCATATTTGGGCAGACTCCGTTCCAAAAGACAATGGTCAATCAAGGTACACTAACGATTAGCCCAGAAGCTGTAGTTAGTACCAGTTATGATTTTGACAATACAGCGAGTGGGATTGTCAAAAATGATGGGACAACCTATTATTACAGTGATTTCAATAACGATAATTTGTATTATCACAATGAACAATCTCCTACAGCTCAAGCTATTTTTACTCCGTTGGAAGTGAATCAAGGGTATCAGCAAATTTCCGGTGCTAGTCCTTCAGATTTTTACGACGTTATACTAAATAATCCAACGTCAATTATGGGGTTTGATCTTCAAAATGAGATGAATATTAAAGGAAGTTTGGATTTTCAAGACGGAATTATGCAAGTTGATTCCCTGAAAGGAATGTTGACTTTTTATCCTGGAACAAAGGCGTTAAATCCTGTGGATAAGAGCCACGCAGAAGGTTATGTGGATAAAATAGGCAAAGACAATTTTACCTATCCCATTGGAGATAAAGGAGTCTATCGTTATGCAAAGATATCATCCGTTCCAAATGAAAAAAATGCGTATCAAAGTAAGTATATTTTAAATGACCACGAGTTTTTTAGACAACATAATGAAACGGATAACACCATTAAAATCCTTAATACAAAAGAATATTGGAAAGTAGAGAAATCAAATAATGTTAAAGGGGATATACTCTTGACGTTGAGTTGGGATAATCGTACAACAAGTCCTGATGTTTTAGGGGATTCCACGTCTAATTTGCATATTGTACGTTGGGATGAGAATAGAAAAATTTGGGAAGATCAAGGAGGAATAGTTTCCTCTGAGTTGAAAGAGGTTACCACAGCGATTTCTATTAAGAATTATGGCTATTTTACTTTAGCCAGAATTTTAACGCCTTTGTCTCAGGATGTTGAGATAGAGATATTCAATTTTGTAACGGTGAATGCTGATAGTAAAAATGATCACTTTTTGATTAAGAATATTGAAAACTATCCCAAAAATAAAGTGGAAATATACAACCGTTGGGGAGTTAAAGTGTTTGAAACGGAACAATACAATAACTCGGATAATGCTTTTAGAGGATATTCTAACGGACGAGTTACGTTCAAAAAAGGAGAAAAACTACCTACAGGAACATACTTCTATATTCTGACTTATGAGAACCTTGGTGCAAAGGAATCAGTGGTTGTTAAGAAATCGGGGTATCTCCATTTAGAAACAGAGTAAAAAGAAAAAGCAGTGAAAAAGAGAACACTATATTATGGAATCAACTTAGTGCTACTAAGTTGTCTATCTTGTTTGATGTATGGACAACAAGATCCGCAGTATACACATTATATGTATAATCATTCAGCAATTAATCCAGCTTATGCGGGTAGTCGTGAAGGGTTGGAAATATTTGGATTGTATCGCGCCCAATGGGTTGGATTAGAAGGAGCTCCTAAAACATCGACTTTGGCATTGAGTACGCCCTTGGGAACTAGTGGGTTGGGATTAGGTGTGAATTTTACCAATGATCGTTTAGGGGTAATGAGTGAAAATCGTTTGTCTATTGATTTATCGTATGCAATTGACCTGAATTACGATTACAAATTGGCTTTTGGATTAAAAGGTACAGGTAATTTACTAGATGTTACGTATAGTGATTTACATATTTATGACGCAACAGATCCAATAGCGAGTACAGATATCAGCAATTCATTTACGCCTAATTTAGGTGCGGGGTTGTTTCTTTATTCTGACAAAGCCTATGTAGGTTTATCGGTTCCTAATTTATTCACACAATTGCGTTATGATGATAATGAACTGCAAACGCTTCGTCAGAAGATGCATTTGTACCTAACAGGAGGATATGTATTTGATTTGAATTCAAATTTAAAGTTTAAACCAGCGGCTATGGTTAAGATGGTTGAAGGAGCGCCGCTTCAGGTAGATGTGAGTGCGAATTTTATGTTTATGGAGAAATTTACCTTAGGAGCGGCTTACCGCTGGGATGCAGCAGTGAGTGGCATGGTTGGATTCCAAGTAACCAAGGATATCATGATTGGCTATAGTTATGATGCAGATACGACAAAGCTGGCACATTATAACTCAGGATCTCATGAAGTTTTTATGCGTTTTAATTTGTTTAACGGCTTTAAGCGTATTACAGCGCCAAGGTTCTTTTAAAAGAAAGTAATGATGGTAAGAAAATTACAGATAGGATTGCTGAGCTTGATGGTAAGCTTTGGCACCGTAGGATATAGCCAAGTAAAGAAGGAGAAACAAGCTGATGAGAGTTTTGATCGTATGGCCTACGCTAATGCAATAGAGCTCTATGAAAACCTAGTCAGTAAAGGATATATTAATACCACAATACTGCAAAAAGTAGGTGATTCTTATTATTTTAATGGTAAACTTCCTCTGGCTAATCAGTGGTATACCACACTTTTTGAAGGAGATTACAAAGACAAAAATATAGCAGACTTGCCTTCTGAGTATTACTACCGCTTTGCACAAACGCTGAGAAGTGTTGAAGATTATAAGAAATCTCAGGTTTATATGGATAACTTTACCACTTTAGAGCAAAGCGATTCTCGTACGACTTTGTATAATAAGGACCGCGATTATTTGTCTCACATTGAAAATCACCCCGATTTGTATGAATTGAAACCTTTGAGCTTCAATTCAGAATATTCAGATTATGGCGGTACAATGTTGGGGAATGATTTAGTATTTACCTCTGCTAGAGCTACTGCTATTCCGGGCGAAAGTAACATACACAATTGGACGAATGAGAGCTATACTAGCTTGTATCGCACAATCGCAAGTCCACAAGGATATAGCGAACCAGAGCGTTTTTCACTCACTTTAGACTCTCAAGTCAATGATGCAACGGCCGTTTTTACTCAGGATGGAAAAACAATCTATTTTACTCGAAACAATTCCAAAAACAATGGAAAGAGTAAACAAAATAAGCAACACACCTCAATGTTAAAAATCTATAAGGCAGTAAAGCAACAGGATGGGCAGTGGGGACAGGTGGAGGAGTTACCGATCAATTCGGATAATTTCAATACCGCCCATCCGGCTTTAACGCCTGATAATAAATGGTTGTATTTTGTTTCTGATCGCCCAGAGAGTGTAGGGGAATCAGATTTGTATCGCGTGGCTTTGCATGCGGATGGAGGATATGGTCAGGTAGAAAACTTAGGTCTTGATATTAATACCTCAGGACGCGAGAGTTTTCCATTTATTTCCTCCGATTATCAGTTGTATTTTTCCTCTAATGGACACCCTGGATTGGGAGGATTAGATGTGTTTGAAGCCAAAATTCATCCCGATGGACACCTGAGCTCCATCATCAATATGGGAAAACCAATTAACAGTCCTATGGACGATTTTGGATTTAGCTTCGACCCTAAACAAAAAAAGGGATTAGTCAGTTCAAATCGTACGGGAGGAGTAGGTGCAGATGATATTTATTTGATTACAGAAAAATCATGTACACAGATTATAGAAGGAAAAGTGTACGATAAACGCACAAAAGAAGTGCTTTCGAATGCTACAGTCATCATCTCTGATGGATTATATCAAAACTCAGATACAATTCAAACAAATGATACAGGGTATTACAAGAGTTCTATATTGAGTTGTGGACATAAATACCGCATTAAGGCAGAACATCCATCGTATAATACTGTAGAAGTTGTATTTAATTCGGATCATACACCTGGAGTGAAAACGATGGATATAGGTTTGGAAGGAGAAGTAATTCCAGTGGAAGTAAATGACGACTTGTTTAAAACATTGAATTTGGCTCCCATTTACTTTGATTTTGATCGTTCAGACATTCGATATGATGCCTCGATAGAATTGATGAAAGTGGTAGAGTTGATGAAGAAATATCCAAGTCTAAAGGTTGACATTCGCGCTCATACAGATAGCAAAGGAAAAGATGCTTATAATTTGAGTTTATCAGAACGTCGTGCCCAATCTACAATGCTTTGGATGATTGAGCAAGGCATTGCACCAAGTCGCTTAAGTGGTCGAGGCTATGGCGAAACGCGTTTACTGAATAAATGTAGCAATGGCATACGTTGTAGTGATGCAGAACACCAAGAAAATAGACGTAGCGAGTTTATTGTTATTGAAAAATAAAAAGGGAATAGGTAAACTACTTTTAGATCATCTTGCTGAAAGATGTAAAACAAACAGCAGGAGTACTGAAAGCTCCGAAATAAGGAGCTTTCTTTTTTTAAAATTGAAGTTAGATTAAATTTCTAAAAAAACGACAAGAAATAGGCGCGAAAATTGAAGTAAAAACTACCGTTTAGACCTCTTTTCTTGGGAAATAATCCAAATGTAATCAACAAAATAAAGAAATATTTGGTTTATAGTTTATTGTTCTTTGAATGACTGTATAGCGTTGTAATTCATCATGAGATGATGTATTGATTTGTATATAAAAATACATGCCCTTTTAGAAGGAATGTATTCATAAAAGAAATAGATAAAAGGTAAAAAAGAAGACAGTAGTGTGCCGTTTAAAACGAAAAAATAATTTTATTGTTTTTATAAGTATTTGTGCATCTTATAACAAGAATACGGGTAAATAGATAGCAGAGGATGTAAGAGGTACACTTATTTTAAAGATGAGTAGTTTGTTTGGACGGAGTGAATAAAATCCGTCTATAAACCAAACACTACTGTTTTTTTATTTTTTTAAAATTGATCAATTTGTTTAGTTGTTTGGTCAATTTGCAGAGCCTATCTTTTTTTATTTACACTTTATAATCGTTTTTTTTTGCTGTTTATTGACTTTTGTTCAGCAAAAAAAATGAAAATACTACTTATTAACTAGCGTATTCGAGAGTTATACTTTGTGTTTATTCTAATTCTTGATAGAAAAAGTGAAAAGTCTATAGCTGTAGTGATTGTAACTACTTGAAAAGACCAAAGCTTGTTGTTTATGTTGTTATAATCAAGAGGATAAATAAGACGGAGAATTATAGTGAAAAGTTAATCTGTTGTTTCCAAGAAGTATTGCCCATTTATGGGCAAACTTCTTTTGTTTGAATCAATAGTAAACCGCAGCGATTGCTTTGATAGTAACCTATTGTATATCAAAATAAATTAATATAAAATCTGTGAGAAAACAACTAATTAGTGTAGGCGTGAGCCTTTGGATTTTAGGTGTTGGTTCGCCTCTTTCTGCGCAACAAAACCCTATGTATACACAATATATGTATAATCCCACCGTAATCAATCCTGCTTATGCAGCTAGTAAAGAATCAATGTGTTTTTTTGGACTATATCGCAATCAATGGATAGGGATTGATGGAGCTCCCAAAACAGCTAATATAGGCTTTACCACACCATTGAATAATCCCAAGTTGGGATTAGGTGTAAACTTTGTCAATGATCATATCGGAGCATTAGATGAAAATAGCTTGGCTATTGACCTTGCTTATACATTAGATTTAAATGCACAATACAAATTAGCAGTTGGATTAAAAGGAACAATGAATTTGTGGAGTATGTCGTATTCTAAATTGAATATTTACGATCAAACGGGACCTTTTGCTTATGAAGATGTAAAAAATAAGTTTAGTCCTAATATTGGAGCTGGGGCCTACTTTTTTTCAGATGTGGCTTATTTAGGGCTATCTGTACCAAAAATCTTTAAAGTGGATTATTACGATGACATTAAAAGAATCACCATGCGTCAAAAACCTCTTTTTTATATGATGGGAGGTTATGTCTTTGATCTAGGGTCGGATTGGTTATTAAAACCTTCTTTTTTGTCTAAAATTGGCAGTGGTAAACCGTCATTAGACGTGACTGCGAATGTTCAATTTCAAGAAAAATTCACTATAGGTACAGCTTATCGTTGGAATGCTGGCATAAGTGCATTGTTTGGCGTTCAAATTGATACCAATTGGTTTATTGGTTATTCCTATGATTTTGATACGACGAAACTGAACCGATATAATGCTGGATCTCATGAAATTTTTATGCGTTTTGATTGGATGGGAAGTTTGGGATCTAAAAGTAAAAGTAGATTTTTCTAATTCGGTAAAACAAAGGGAATTAGAGAAGAAAGAGAAAGAGATACTTGTATAGGCAAAGTAAGAATGTAGAGAGAAAAGTGCTAGTAAAAAGAGGTTAATAGGGGTTAAATAGTAGATGGAAATAGTTTAGTACTACTCCAGAATGCATAGAATGAATGATGAAGGAAATAGAATATTGAAGCAACGTTAGAACAGCATTGAAGAACAAGCAAAGCGTTTTTGTTTATTCGCAATCAGGAGAATAGAAAAATATTGTGTGTAAAACATAAAACATTGGTGTTGTTAAGTTGTAAGTACTGTAAAGTCCAATTAGCAACTAGTATTATAGGACTTGTCCTTAAACTTTATCTACAGAATACTATGAAAGAAGATGCTATACAAGAAAAAGAAGGAATAATCTCTTCTGCAGAAGTTTTAACTAGATTGAAAATTTTATTGGGTGTGCGATCAGCTAAAGAATTAGCCCATATCTTTAATCTAAAACCTAATACGATTTCCTCTTGGAAAAAAAGAAATACCTTGTGTTATGCTAAGATTATTGAAATATGCAATCGATATGAAATTGATTTAAATGAATTGTTCTATTCAGATTATCAGAATATTGCAATAAACAAAAGCTATGTTAATGTACCAATTGTTTATATTGACGATTACTTAGAATATTATCTAACTCTACAAACTAAACGAAGAAAAATTAAACAGATATATCTGCCTAAGAGTGTCAATTTTGATATCGTTATTCAACTGTATAGTACTACATTAACCCAAGATCAGTCTGAACTGATGTATGTGTTTTGTAAAAAAATCGGACCTGAGAAGATTCTAGTTGGAGAAGATTATATTTTCTTAGTAAAAAACAAAGGATTTCAAAAATATAATGTAATTGCATATGATGTAACCCATCAACGACTGCAGATGTGTAAGAATTTTGATGAAGTAAGTTGGATCAATCTCAAAGAAATATCAGAATTTTTTCAATGCATCAATTATATGCCTTGTTGAATTAAAAAAGAAGAACCTATAAAAGCGGTTCTTCTTTTTTTTTGGAGGTATGTCAACGTTTATTTCTTCCAAGCAGAAGGAAGTGTTTCGTTATTTTATAGCAATTAGAAATTGGGAATGTATAGGCCTATTCTTTCTGTGGAAAAGGTAACGGATTTCCATTTATTACACAGACAAAATCTAGATATAAACGCTTCTTTTCGTAGCATATTGGTAGACTTTGTTCAAAAGGAGGAAGCTGAAGGTGTTTTTTTCTTTTTAGGAGCAAGCTAATGTTTCATTTGATATAATTAGCATTGTTTTTTCTTTTTTTTACTCCATATTTTTTTAAAAAAAACACTTTTTTTTCGCTGCTAAAACAAGAAAAATGATCAATAAATCCACTAATGGAACGTAGACTTATTGTTTTGAAAATGAAACATTTATTTGGCTTTTTTATAATGAATTGAAACAATGTTTTACAAAAAGTAAAAAGGTATAATTAAATTTTCTTCTATGTTTTTACACTTTTGTTAATATTTTTTGAATAGTGATGATTTCTTTGCTGAAGAAAAATTATAGCAAAATAGAATAAGAAAAGTTGTATTGATGATATAAGGTTTAATCGTGTCTACTTCATGGGCACAACTAGAAATTTATACATCGACTCCTGTAAGCACCCGATTCGCTAATGAATCATATTCTAGAAAGTATAATGAACTCAATGTTGCTACTTAGGTGATAAAAGATGATCCATTTTTTTATGCAGGGAAGCTTGTCAGGGAAGTTTTGGATGGGCATCGATTGCAAACCTAAATAATCGAAATACACTGAACAAGGTACTCTAAAGAAGGCGAGTTTGGTGTTAGAAAGAGTAAACTAAAATAAAGAGTAGAAAAAAACAGAAATTTTAATATATGAAGAAAATTGTAATTTTTGCCTTTTTGTTAGGCGCAGGTTTTGTAGCAAAAGCACAGGTAGGTATTGGTACTCCAACACCAGTTAACTCGACGATGTTAGATGTTGATGCTGCGGATAAAGGGATTTTAATTCCAAGAGTTAAGCTGACAACAATAGCTAATTTCTCACCTATTGAAGGAACAGCTACGGAAAGTTTATTGGTTTACAATATTGGTACAACGCTACCTAAGGGGTTTTACTTCTGGAGTAATGATAGATGGAATCAAATTATTGACCAGGAAAACTTAGAACTTTCAATTAATAACATCATCAATGGTGGAAGTGGAAGTGATCTTGGAGAATTAAAAAGAGTCATCGACTTTTTAGTGCCTACAAATCCTAAAAGTGGGGATAAATCATTGAGTCAAGCGGCTTTAATTATTGATCCAGAAACGGGTAAAATATACAGTGTGAGTTATGATGTAACAACAGATGCTTACATTAGAACAGAAGTTTCGATGCAAGACAACATAAAGGAGTTTGAAACGCGTACTTTCTTTAAAAAGGCTGTCGTAGAGACCGATGGTCAAACCCCTAATTTTGTTGATACAAACGAAGCTCCCGATTTTACAACTGCTAAAAAAGGAGAAGTATTCTACCAGTATTTAGGTGAGGACAACCGAATTGATTACTTAAATCTTACTGCTGATGTGACGAATATTATTGAAAATAATGAAAACATCAAGAACGAAATCACCAACATACTCAACCAAGGAGGAAATGTTTATTTCACTACAGAAGCTATCGGAGATATTCCTGCAAATAGTATTTACTACATCGATACTGATACAAATGAAAAAGTGGTCGTGGATTTATCTTCTACCATTATCAATGAAATAACGGAAAATATAGAAATTATTAAAAACGAAGTAGGGAACAAAATTACGAATAATGAAGTGATTAAAACAGCCAATACAGTTGATACTGATGCTGTGTTTATTTATAAAGGAGTCACTAAAATCACAGGAGCAAAAGCAAAAAGAGTAGAACTTGACGGAAAACTTTCTCAAGAAGGAAGTAATATCGATCGTATTCTTGCCATTCAAGTGTTCCAAGGAAATAAATTAATAACGAATGCAGTAACAGATGTAGTTATTGATAGCACCAAGAAAAAAATAGATTTTAATCTAGGAACTGGAAAAATGTATGTACCAGTAGCAGAAGGAGATTATGAAGTAATTATTGAGTTTACGGCTAAATAGTTTGTAAAAGGTATTCAGGTGAATTTATTCACCTGAATACTTTATAATTTTTGAAGTAGTTTTTCAAAAAATGTAAACACGACAAATAGACAATTATACAGAATTATGAATAGTAATTATTTACAAACTTCTTTCTCAATTAATTCCTCAAAAAAAATTTTAACAAAATTAAAAATTTTATTGGGGGTAAAGTCTGCAAAGGAGTTAGCCGTTATTTTTGATTTAAAACCCAATACCATTTCTTCTTGGAAGAAGAGAAATACATTGTGTTATAGTAAGTTAATTCAAGTGTGTTGTGAACATAATATTGATTTAAACGAATTGTTTTTTTCTAATTATACGAAGAAAACCATAGAAAAAAGCTATATCAATGTACCAATTATTTACATCGATGATTATTTGGAATACTATTTGAGTATAGAAGAAAAACATCTAAAACTCAAACAAATTTATTATCCAAAACCCGTTTTTTTTGATATGGTTATTCAATTGTATGCAACAATAGAAGAACATAAAGGATCACATTTGGTTTATGCGTTTTGTAAAAAAGTTGATTTTACTACTATTGAAATTGGGAAGAATTATGTGCTTTTATTCGTTAATAAAGGTTTTCAATGTTATAAAATAATAGAAGTGAATCAACAAAAAGAAAGGCTTTACCTGCAAAAAGATACAGCAGAAATTGTAGAGGTACCAATGAAAGAGATTCTCGAAATTTTTCGATGGATCAAGTACTTGCCTTGTTAAGAGGATAATGATATAGAAAGAGATCTCAGGTGTTTGACACGTAGTAATACTAGGTTCAACAAGTAAAAGAACCTTATTAAAAAGAAGAAAAGAAAAAGAAAAAGCAATGGAACTATTGAAGTACATTTTAATTTCCATTCCTATGATTTCATCAATGACATGTGGAATTATTCTAATGGTTGTTTTTTACAAAAACCTTTCTGTAACAGAAATACCAATTTTAAGGACGTTAGGTGGCTATTATTTTGCACTAATCGCCTTGTGGATTACAGATAATTTAACGCAAAAACTATTGGGGAGCCGTATTTTTTTGCTGCCTGTATTATCGCTGTTTATTACCTTGTCCCAAGTGTGTTTTTATCAGTTTATCAGCTATATCGTTCCAGCAAAAAGAAAACGCAATAATTTGCAATATCAAATAATTTTAGTTGTCTTTTCCTTGTCGTACATTTTTATTTATGTATTAGCAAAAACGGATGGAATTCGACAGCTGGATGTGCAAGCGTTTTGCAATCAGTATTTGCGTATTTACATCATCTTAAATACGGGTGTTTATACTTTATTATGCTGGAAAAGAGTCTATCAATATCATCAAGAAAAAAACAAGCGAAAGATTAAAATTAAACGATTGAATTGGATTCATTTGTTGTTGACCCTGAAATTAGCCTTTACTCTATTTTTTAGTTTTAATAACTATAGCGTTTTTGTACAAGGTATAACCGTTTTTATTCTTTCTTTTCAACATATTATATTGACGTTTAATATGTTATTGGAGAAGAATAGAGTGAAAATTCCAATTGCTTACAAGACGAATGTCTTATTGTCATCTGGACAGATTGTCTCTGTAGATCAAACAGGTACCTTGACTAACGATGTGTTAGAAACAACTTTTGTTAATCCCAATATTCGAACAGAAAATCTCTTAACCCAAAACGATATTGTAAATTATTTTACTAAGGATAAACCCTATACAAAAAATGACTTTCGCCTAGATACACTTGTTACTCACTTTGGAGTAAATAGAACGTATATCTCCAAATTTATTAATGTAACCTATAATTGCAATGTGAGTCAGTTTATCAATTGCTGGAGATTGAAGGAAGTAGAACAGTTACAAGCTACACGTAAGGAAATGAATATGGATGATTTAGTCATTCAGGCTGGGTTCTCAGATTATCGACATTATTTGCGTGCTGTGCATAGTGCAGAAAAACGACTAAAACATTAATTTAAATACTATGGATTACGAATATCTTTTTTTAGGTGTTTCTTTCTCTTCATCAATCTTTTCTGCTCTTTTCTGTTTAGCTCTATTAGGACTTAAGCTGGTTGAAGATCAAACTGAACTTATGGTGAAAAAAGCAACTATTGTATTAATATTATTCTATATCGTTTGTATTTTTTTCTATACGACGACCTTTTTTGATATTTTTCAAGTGCTATATTTTCCTTGCTTGAAAGGGGTTAATTTCTTGACTACTTTGTTGATACCAACTTTGTTTTATCATTTGATTTTTAGGCTAACTAGATTGAAAAAAGAAGAGAAATTTAGGTATTTCCATTATGGAATTAGCTTGATGCTCAGCTTTACTTTTTATCTCTATCATCAGACAGGACTTGAAATAATCGTTGAAGGTCATTATGCAAAGAAAAGTATGCTTTCTTTTTTGTTGTTGAATGAAGATAGTGTAATGGCAACAGTTTTTAATCTAAGTTATCTACTACTGTCCTTATATCGTTTATTGATCTATCGAAAAAATATAGCAAATTACTCTTCGGACGAAGAACGAGATTCTTTAGTTTGGCTTTATCCAATTTTTGTTATTGGTTTTTTACTTTTCCCAGGTTCAATTGTACTGTATCTTTTCCCTCAGATTCAAAGTAATCTAATTATTGGACAGCTAATTCCGAACTTTTTATTTATGTTTTTTAATATTAATCTCTGTTATAATTTGTTCTGTGAAAATTTTGCTCAAGTCACAGAAGATATTCTAGAAGAGGAACAGTTGGTGAATCAAGAGACTGATAAAAAGGTCAAAGAATTAACGATCGATAAACAAAAATTTGAAAAATACATTGTAGAAAAAAAACCTTATTTAAATCCACAACTTAAGATTACAGATTTATTGAGTGATTTAATAACCAATAGAAGTTATTTATCTCAGTTTATTAATACGACATATAAAATGAATTTCTGTCAATACATTAATCATTGTAGATATAATGAGTATCTCAAATTGAAAGAAAATTCAAATCTCGAACAAAATGCAGAAGAAGACCTGATATTAATTAGTGGATTTAGAAGTTACGAAAGTTTTAAACGGACGGAAGATGCAGTTTATAGAACGAAAAACAAACCTCAAAATACGGTAACCCAATAAAAAATTAGTGGATACTTAACTGTGGATTTAATCCATGGAAATACAAAAGATAATTTTTCTTATTCCTTGTTATTGATTTATAATCAAATCAGTAGCAAGATTAATCTATAGCAATATGATAAAAAAAATACGTTTACTTCATATGACTGTTGGTGCTTTATTCCTTAGTACTAGTATGATAATCGCTCAAAATAATGTTTTTTATAATAAAGGAATACTCCAGGTGAAGAGTAAAACTATTTTAAGTTCTTATTCTGACTTTGCCAATCATACACAAGGACGTTTAATCAACGATGGATTAACGTATTATTTTGGAGATTTCTCTAATGATGGAGACTTTACTTATACAAAAACCTTAACTACAGGCGAAGTAAAATTTGTAAGCATGAAACAACAAAATACGGTAACCCAATAAAAAATTAGTGGATACTTAACTGTGGATTTAATCCATGGAAATACAAAAGATAATTTTTCTTATTCCTTGTTATTGATTTATAATCAAATCAGTAGCAAGATTAATCTATAGCAATATGATAAAAAAAATACGTTTACTTCATATGACTGTTGGTGCTTTATTCCTTAGTACTAGTATGATAATCGCTCAAAATAATGTTTTTTATAATAAAGGAATACTCCAGGTGAAGAGTAAAACTATTTTAAGTTCTTATTCTGACTTTGCCAATCATACACAAGGACGTTTAATCAACGATGGATTAACGTATTATTTTGGAGATTTCTCTAATGATGGAGACTTTACTTATACAAAAACCTTAACTACAGGCGAAGTAAAATTTGTAAGCATGAAACAACAAAATACGGTGATTTCAGGTAACAAAACAGTCGACCTCAATAAGGTTACTTTTGATCTTAATAAAGAGCAGTATTACTTTGACCTCAAAGCAAATCTCGATATTTGGGGAGAAGCTTATTTTAAAAAGGGGATTGTCAAGGTAGATTCAGTTATCAATACCACCTCTAAAGCAGTTACAGGATTGGTCAGCTTTATGCCCAAAGCTAAATCTACTAACAGTAGTGCAATTAGTTTTGTTGATGGGACAGTGGAAAAAGTAGGAGGAGAACCTTTTGTGTTCCCCGTGGGAAACCAACAATATTATCGACCAGCTTCTATCAGCACACTAAAGGATGATAAAGATATTGTATTGTGTAATTATAGGAGGAATGATTCAACCTTTTTTGAAGCACATCAGGAGCATGTACGTGAAATCAGGCAAGTAAATACCAAAGAATATTGGAAGATTGAAAAATCGAAAAACAAACAAACAAGTTTAATATTGACGTTGAGTTGGGACGAAGAAACAACTCCACCTGATTTATTGCAAGATCCAGCAAATGATTTACACATTATATATTGGAATGAAACAAATAAACAATGGGAGGATCTCGGTGGTATTGTTGATATGGAAAATAAAACAATAACTACTCCAGCACAGGTGTCGAACTTTGGTTACTTTACTCTAGGGCGCGTACAAGAAGTAGATCCAATGGATGATGAGGTAGTTATTTACAATTATGTCAATGCAAATGGTGGAGATAATAACGATTATTTTGTTATTAAAAACATCAATAAATATCCACAAAATTCAGTTCAAATATACAACCGATGGGGAGCTAAAGTATATGAGACAAAAAACTATGATAGTCAAGGAAACGTGTTTAGAGGCTATCAGACCAAAGGAGGTAAGTTACCTGCGGGGACATACTATTACCTTATCACTTATAAAAAAGAAACAAAAAATAACAGTTATACTGTAAAGAAAACGGGGTATTTGCACATAGATGCCAAATAGTTTCGTGTTGGAGATGTTGGAACTTTGCTATGAAAAAAAAAATTGCTAAGGCGCCCTTATGGGGCGCCTATTTTTGTAAATATTTATGGAAAAAGATAAGATAAATCAAGGGGAGAGAGCAGGGAAAATTTAAATATTGAATCAGGAGTTATTTGCAATAGAATAAAATTTCTTTATGTTGGAATAAGTTATTTCTTTGGAAAAGTACTTTGAAAAGCACGGAAAAAGGGTATTTTTGTTTCTACAATTATTAAAAAGAGTATTATGTCAACGATAGAAAGAACAAAGTGTTTAATTATTGGATCAGGACCGGCAGGATATACTGCTGCAATTTACGCGGCAAGAGCGAATATGGCACCTGTTCTATACCAAGGATTACAACCAGGAGGACAATTAACAACAACAAATGATGTAGAAAACTTCCCTGGATATCCTGAAGGTGTAACAGGACCTGAAATGATGTTGCAATTAGAAGCTCAAGCTAAACGCTTTGGAACAGATGTACGAGATGGATGGGTAACAAAGGTTGATTTAAGTGGTACCGTAAAAAAAGTTTGGGTAAACGAAACAACAGAAGTACACGCTGATACTGTAATTATTTCGACTGGTGCAACAGCAAAATATTTAGGATTACCATCAGAACAACACTATCTAAATCTAGGGGGTGGAGTTTCTGCTTGTGCAGTTTGTGATGGATTTTTCTACAGAAATCAAGAGGTTGTCATTGTAGGGGCTGGAGATTCAGCTTGTGAAGAAGCTCATTACTTATCTAAACTTTGTAAGAAAGTAACCATGTTAGTGCGCAGTGAAAAATTTAGAGCTTCTAAAATTATGGAAGATCGCGTGCGCAACACTGAAAATATTGAAATCTTGATGAATACGAGTACCGTTGAGGTACTTGGAGATGGAAATGTAGTAACGGGAATCAAAGTGAAAAACAATGAAACAGGTGTAGAAACAGATGTGCCTGCAACTGGATTCTTCGTGGCTATTGGACATAAACCCAATACAGATATTTTCAAAGGTCAATTGACCATGGATGAAACAGGATATCTCATCACAACCGGAAAAACAAGTAAAACTAATATAGAAGGTGTTTTTGCTTGCGGTGATGTACAAGATAAAGATTATAGACAAGCAATTACTGCTGCAGGATCTGGATGTATTGCAGCATTAGACGCTGAGCGTTATTTAGCTTCTCAAGAATAACAATAAAGTCGAATAGAAAAAGAGCACTTTTTGATTCTTCGACTCAATAGGAAACTTACTTAATAAATTAGGGATAAGACAGTTGCGTTTTATCCCTTTTTTTAGTTTATTATTTTTGTTCCTTTATTAGAATTTTATAGAGTCCATCCTAAGATATTTTTATCTTTGTACTTTAAAATTTCGACATGCTTTTATTAAAAAATATATCGTTTAGTTATACTGCCAATTATACCGTTATTGACGCCATTGATTTAGTGATTGAAAAAGGAAAACACGTAGCTCTACTTGGAGAAAGTGGATGTGGAAAAAGTACACTATTAAAACTAATATACGGTTTACACGATTTAGATCAAGGGGAAATATTTTGGAAGGACAACCAAGTACTAGGACCTGCTTATAATCTAGTCCCAGGTATGGATAATATGCGTTATTTAGCCCAAGATTTTGACTTAATGCCCCATACTAGTGTGGCTGAAAATATTGGGAAGTATCTTTCAAATTTTAACTTGGAAAAAAAGAAAGCAAAAATAGCTGAATTGCTAGAACTAATTGAAATGACAGCCTTTGCTGACGTCAAAGTTAAGCTCTTGAGTGGTGGACAACAACAACGCGTAGCAATTGCTAGAGCCTTAGCTGTCGCTCCAGAAGTATTGTTGCTAGACGAACCTTTTAGCCATATTGATTATGCTAGACGAAGTGTATTGCGCCGCAAAATTTTTGCCTATCTAAAAGAAAATAACATCACTTGTATTGTCGCTACCCATGATAGTATGGATGTATTGAGCTTTGCAGATGAAACTATCGTACTCAAAGAAGGACGTGTTGTCGATTATGGCGATACACAAGATTTATATGAATATCCTTCGGATAAATATGTCGCTACACTATTCGGTGAAGTAAATGAATTGTATATCTCTGATTTTACCCCAGATACAAAAGAAGATGAAGTCTTGCTTATCTATCCACATCAATTGATGATTTCCAAACAAAAAGGAATGCTAGATGTCGAAGTAGTACAATCGTATTTTAATGGAGATGGTTACCTCGTTTGTGCTAATTTTAAAAATAATAGAGCCATTTATTTTAACCACCCCGTAGACGTACAAGTAGGAACAAAGGTCAAATTAGCATTGAAGAAATACCAATAGGTTGCAGTTGGAAGAAGTACTCCCATTACATGCACAAATTCAACAAAAGCAATGTTGCGTTTATTTCTGAATTAGATCTAAAATTTTCACACCCAATACAACCCCATGACTGGTTTTACGATTGGAGAAAGAAGTAATATAGTCAATCCGAAAAGGTCTAAATTTTTTAAAACCAAAGTTGTTTAAACCAACACTAAACTCTTTGTAGGTCGGTTGGTCTGGTGTTTGTAAAAGGTGAAAGCCAACAATCAACGAATATCTCGTTTTATTCAAAAGTGGTACTTTGTTGAGAATATAACCACGGAAATCGTGTTCTAAATGGAATTCTACATAGGACTTATTTGTACTATATTGATAGTAAGGAAGTAAGTTAAATTGCTTGTTGTATATAGGCGTTGACCCAATAAAGGTCTGATTGCCATTAAAGTGCTTGTAATCAGTAAACGGAATCTTGTTTTGCTCAAAGAATTGACCAATAGAAATCCCTGTATACAATTCTCCAATATTGCCAATATTATTTTGATATTTTGTTGCAAGGGAGCCAAACGTATAACTAAAATTTCGATCTGTTGTATTCAGAGCTTTCTCTAAGTGAATTTCTAAAATGGGGTATTTAGACTGTTGTATATACTGTTTTTTATTGGGGTAACTGATAGTCTTTTGATCAAATACCACTTGTACATTAAGCTGAAATTTAGCAACGCCATTGGGTTTAAAAGTAGGACTTTCAAAGTCTGAAGGATCCAATGGATTATTGGAGGTGAAGTCTAAGGTAGGGACAAATGGAGGATTTTGAATGTTGTTGTACAAATTATCTCGATACGCATATTCTAATCTTCCATCAAATTTAAAATTGGTCCATATATACTGACTGTAATTCAATGCAATAAACTTCTTTTGAAAATATTTGGCATAGTTTTTTCCAAACCACGCAGAAGCAAAGGAGTTGATTGGTTTTTTTATCGGATCATCTTGATTAAACTGTTCAATAGACTCACCCGCCTCTAATCGGAGGGTAAGATAATCTTGCTGATTGAAAACATGGGATGCATAACCTGAAAAGCGAAACTTATTTTCACTAAAACCATAACTGACATTGACCCCATAGGAAGTGGCCGCATTATTCTCCCGAAATTTTGTATAATCAATACCCGAAGTAATATTGAATCCCTGAACGGCGTTAAATGCAAAAGTAGAAAGCAATCCATGATAGCTATAGGTGCTGTTTTTATACGAGTTTACGTATTTATATCCTTTGATTAACTTAAAAATAGTGAAGTTGTTGGTGCGTTTATCAATAGAATCCAAGATGACTTTGGTGTTGTCCGTTAAGAAAATCGACTTTTGATCAAAGTAACGCTTTTCACTTTCTAACAAGTGAAATGGGCGTATAACAGCTAGTTTTTCTTCTTCATTAACGTTGTAATTTTTGGTAAAGGTCAAGTACTCATTCGTGTTATTTTCCATTTGATATGCAGGCTTTTCTGTATAATTAGAAAAACTACTTTCAAATTTGCCAATGAAGTCAAAAACAATGAATCGCCCATCAAAAACCAAGGTTTGTGCCGCTTTAACATGGGCATTTATGGTAGGATCATACGTATAAGTTTGCTTGATCTGTAAATTATTGATATTTTTTGCATTGACGTTATTACCCTGCATTTTGGCGTAAAAAGACAAAACTTGCCAATTCTTACTTGTAAATTCAATATAACCCTCCATAATCGGTTCTCTGTCGCGTTTAGGCGTGAAGTATACGCGATATATGGTATCATCACCAACTCGTTCTTCCATAATAATATCAAAGATATAATAGGTAGTCGCATAAGGTAAAAGGGGAGAAACAACATTGATTTGCTTGGAAACCTCCGCACTAAAAATGTTGAAATCATTATCGGTTCCCGTTAAAAATAAAAGATCCTTGGCATTTCCTCTCTCTTGAAGTACGTGAACCGTTTCTTTACTAATTGCTTTATTGCGGTAATCTAAATCCGAACTAATTTCACTGAGATAAATAAAACTACCCGATTCTTCACTATTGATATCCAAGGCAGGATCTAAATCCTTGCGCTTTTGACCTAAATAAGATGCTCGTTGCGTATTGAGTTGTAAATCTCCCTTGGCATAATAAGCAACTTGGTAGTTATTGGTTCGCTGTTTAAAATGCTCATAAACCAAAGACAGTAAATAAGAGGCATATAAATCCTGTTGATCTGTATATAGAATATGGCGTTTATCTAAAGGAGTTAACGTTATAGATAAGGAGTCTACAGGAGATTTGTATTTAATTCGTTCGTTTTCATAACCCTCCCTTTGAATGAAAATGGGAAGCTTAGAATCCCAGTTTAAAGTAAAATTACCCATTTCATCCGTACGGGTATGTTGAACCGTTCCTGGTATAAAAACCAAACAATGTGCAACGGGCAGTTGTTTGTCGTTGATTATTCTTCCAGTAATCGGTTGTCCATAGCACCAATTGCCCAATAGTAAAACTAAAAGGACAGCAAGAGATAAAGTAAGTGAGGGTGCGTTTTTATACATTAATTCTCAAAAGCATGAAGCGCTAGCGCATAACTCTTTAAACCAAATCCCAAGATAACACCCTGGCAATGAGCTGCTAATTTAGATGTTTTGCGGAAATCTTCGCGCGCATGTGTATTGGAAATATGTACTTCAATAACAGGGGTTTGAATAGCGGCAATAGCATCACCTAAAGCAATTGAGGTATGAGTATAAGCTCCCGCATTGAAAATAATACCTGAATAGCTGAAACCAACTTCGTGTAATTTGTCAATCAAAACCCCCTCTGTATTTGATTGAAAATATTCCAGTTCAATAGTCGGAAACTCAAGCTGTAATTGCTCAAAATAAGCTTCAAAACTCGTGTTTCCATAAATAGTAGGCTCTCTTTTACCTAATAAATTAAGATTGGGGCCGTTGAGTATTAGAATTTTCATGCTTTCAATTTAGTGGAACAGTAGAACAAAGATATTTAATATTCGGGTTGATTAAACAAAGCGGATGTAATATTTCCCCTCATACAATAATTAGTTTCCATTCATTTTCAGCCTTTTAGTTTTAATAGCATAAATAAAATACATTATTCCTTGGAATTAACTAAATATTAACTATTCGTAATACTATAATAACTAATTGATTTACAATGTCATGTTAAAATTTTAAATTTACAATGTTTCTTTAATGTTATATTTTTATTAAATAAACGCCTTGTTGGGTGAAGATGCCCTAATTTCGTACTTAGTTAATAGAAAAAAATTAATGAATATGAAAAAATTAGTACTATCGTTAGCAGCTGTTGCTGCGTTTGGATTTACAGCTAACGCTCAAGAAAAAGAAAAACCAACATTTGGATTCCAAGAAGGAAACATCATGATTGAAGGAAGTTTTCAAATTTCTGACAAAGTGAATAAAGATTCTGACTCAGGAAACAAAGACAAAATCACTACGTATAAATTCAACCCGAAAGTAGGATACTTCTTATCTGATAAGGTTGCTGTTGGAGCGTCTTTAGCTTTTGGTAAAGGAGAGCAAGAAGTTTTCGGTGATAGAGTAGCTACAAATTTATACGCTGGAGTATACGCACGTTACTACTTCTTAGAATTAGGTAACCGTTTCAAAACTTTCGCTGAAGTTGGTGTTGGATACGATCAAAAAGAAATATCTGCAGCTAAAAACAAAATGACAGGTATTCAAGCAGGTATTGATTTAGGGTTTAACTATTTCTTGACTGAAAAATTAGCAGTTGCTTTCACATTAGGTAATGTATTTTCTTATGGAAACCACGATCACAAAATTGATGGTAACAAACAAGGAACTATTTCTGAAACAGAAGCAAACTTAAACGTTTTCAATAACTTCTTTGACAACGCTACATTCGGATTAGTGTACAAATTCTAATCACAATACGGTAAATAATAGATTACAGAAAAGAGCTTCAAAACTGAAGCTCTTTTTTTTATCTTTGAAGGGAAACGAATCCAGAGAAAATGAGTACTAAAAATTGGCAGCTTACTTTGCAATCCTATATCCATTATTTGAAATTAGAACGTGGGCTAGCAGAGAATTCCATTGAAAGCTATGAGTTGGATTTGATGAAGTTCGTTCAGTTTTTGAGTCATAATGAGATAACAGTAACTCCTCAAAATGTTACGCCAGAACACATCAATGAGTTTGTTTATCAAATTTCTACTTTATTAGCGCCAACTTCACAAGCGCGTATTATTTCGGGTTTAAAGAGTTTTTTTACTTTTTTAATTGTCGACGGGCAAATTGAAAAAGCACCTACGGATTTGTTGGAAATTCCCAAACTAGGACGCAAACTCCCTGAGGTATTAGCCATGGAAGAGATCGATGCTATGATTGAAACCTTGGATCTTTCGACTAACGAAGGGTATCGAAATAAGGTGATGTTAGAGCTGTTGTACAGCTGTGGATTACGTGTAAGTGAATTAGTTAATTTGCGTTTGAGCGATCTCTTTTTTGAGGAAGGCTTTATTCGTGTAATAGGGAAGGGAAGCAAACATCGATTTGTGCCCATTGATCCTGATACGATGCAATTGATTATGATGTACAAACAGACCATTCGCAATCATATGCAGGTGAAGAAAGAGGATACAGATATTGTATTTCTAAATCGAAGAGGAGGACGCTTAACTCGAGCAATGATTTTTACCATTGTCAAACGAGCCGCTCAGGATGCTAGCATTCAGAAGAATATTAGCCCTCATAGTTTTAGACATTCTTTTGCAACCTATTTATTGGAGAATGGAGCTGATATTCGCATGATTCAATTGATGCTGGGACATGAGTCCATTTTAACTACAGAAATCTATACCCATATCAGTAGAGAGAAATTAAAAGGTGTGATGGATCAATACCACCCAAGAAGTATAAAGAAGGTATAAAAAAAGCGTTATAGTTCACTATAACGCTTTTTTTGTATTGTTGTTTCCAGTGTACTATTTTGCGATATTAATCGCTCTAGTTTCTCTGATTACTGTAATTTTTACTTGACCTGGATAAGTCATCTCCGTTTGAATTTTTTGTGAAATATCAAAAGATAACGTAGCTGCCATTTCATCTGATACCTTTTCACTCTCTACAATAACACGTAGTTCTCTACCAGCTTGAATTGCATACGAGTTTTTTACTCCACCAAATTCATTCGCAATACCTTCTAAGTCTTTTAAACGCTGAATGTAAGAATCTAATACTTGTCTTCTTGCTCCAGGTCTCGCTCCAGAAATAGCATCACAAACTTGAATAATTGGTGCAATTAAAGTCGTCATTTCAATTTCGTCGTGGTGAGCTCCAATAGCGTTGCAAACTTCTGGTTTCTCCCCAAATTTCTCTGCCCATTGCATACCTAAAATTGCGTGTGGCAATTCGCTTTCTGTTTCAGGGACCTTACCAATATCGTGAAGTAATCCTGCGCGTTTTGCTAATTTTACGTTTAACCCTAATTCTGCAGCCATTAAACCACATAATTTAGCAACTTCACGCGAGTGTTGTAATAAGTTTTGACCGTAAGACGATCTGTATTTCATACGTCCAACGATTTTAATCAATTCTGGGTGTAACCCGTGAATTCCTAAATCGATAACGGTTCTCTTTCCAATTTCAATGATTTCTTCCTCAATTTGCTTCGTTGTTTTAGCAACAACCTCTTCAATTCTAGCAGGGTGAATACGTCCGTCTGTTACTAAACGGTGTAGAGATAATCTCGCAATTTCACGTCTTACCGGATCAAAACAAGAAAGAATAATAGCCTCGGGTGTATCATCTACAATAATTTCAACACCTGTAGCGGCTTCAATCGCTCTAATGTTTCGCCCTTCACGACCAATGATTCTACCTTTTACGTCATCTGACTCAATGTTGAATACGGATACACAGTTTTCTACTGCTTCTTCCGTTCCTACACGTTGAATCGTGTTGATGATAATCTTTTTCGCCTCTTGTTGAGCTGTTAATTTTGCCTCTTCAATCGTATCTTGAATGTACGACATCGCATCCGCTTTCGCTTCTGTTTTTAAGCTTTCAATGATTTGATTCTTCGCCTCTTCAGCAGTTAAACCAGAGATGATTTCTAATTGCTCTACCTGTGTACGGTGTAAGCGTTCAACCTCTTCTTGTTTTTTCTCTATATGTTCAAGTTTAACATCGTAATCCTTGATGATTTTTTCACTCTCTTCAGCCGCCTTCTTCGCTTTAGATAACTCATTAGAAATCTGAGATTCCTTATCTCTTGTGCGCTTTTCAGCCTCAGCCATCTTCTTGTCACGTGCTAAAATAACTTGCTCATGCTCCGATTTTAGCTCAATAAATTTCTCTTTTGCTTGAAGAATTTTTTCTTTTTTAATCGATTCTCCTTCAGTTTTTGCGTCGCGTATAATTGTTTTAGCTTCATTATTAGCGTTTTGTAAAACAGATGAAGCATGGTTTTTTTCTAGGTATTTTGCGATAGCAAAACCTATGCTTGCACCTACCAAAACTCCTCCAACAATAAATAGTATATCCATATGTGTTTTATAATTATATAAAAAAAAGCCCACATCAGTAGAGTTGCATAAACTCTGATTTAAACAAGTTTTGGGTTAGCTTGCTGTTCAAGGATCTGCATAAATGCAGCATGCTTTAGTAGCAATGATTCACCCATTTTAATTTGTTAGTGTTGAGTTTATCAAAACGGTTTACTAATGTGAGCAGTATCTTTTTTAGTTTTTCCTTTAAATAAGAACGTTTTATTTCGAAAGGATACGATCCAAAGCTTCATCTAATCGAACTAATCGATCAACAGCCTTGTTGTAATTCTCTGATTTGTCAATTGTCTTCTGTTCTGTCTGTGAGGCCAATTGTAAAGCACACATCGCCAAAACATCTTGCTTATCTCGTACCGCATAGCTCTCCTCAAACTGAGTAATCATGATATCTATCTTCTTTGATGCTGAACGCAATGCCTCTTCTTGTGCGTATGTAACCGTTAATGGATATACACGATCAGCTATCGATATCTTGATTTTTAATTGTTCATTTTGACTCATAGCTAGCTTTATTTACTGAGTTGAGCGATGCAATTGTCTATCTCTCTTATCAATGAATTTATCTTGAGTTTCGTATCTTTTCTTCCTTCGTCACTGCCCAATAGTGAATTAGCTAATTGGAGCGATTCATATTTTTTATAAATATCGTCTAATTGATGCTCATTTTGCTGAATTTCTTGCTGTGCTTCGATTAAATGTTGTTTCAGCTTGTTGTTCTCCGCTTCCAATTGATCTAATCGCTGTACAAGTTTTGCAAACTTTACTTCCAATGCATTAATTATGTCCGTTAGTTCACTCATGTCACAAAATAAATATTCACTATTCTTTTACAAAGTTACAATTAGTATTTAGATTTTAAAATATTTTCTGTGAAAAGTTCGCCCGAATGAATAGGAAATTGTTTAATAACTAACTAATGAATGTATTATCTGTTTTTTGAATGGAAATAGGTAAGAATCACAGTTTTATTTTAGTATCCTGATGTGTCATTGGGTACTTTTATCGCTTTACCCCTCTTTTTTAGCAGTTGTCTAAGTTTACGATTCTTTTGTTCCATGTCGATTCAACGCTATATGTCCTTTTTTTTAAAAAAACTTTTTTAAGCTTAATTCTAACCTACTGCAACGCATAAGACCTCTAATTTCCTTGTACATTAGTGATGAAAAACACCAAAAGAAAGGCAAGGATTTGTAGAAAAGAAGGTGCAAATTTTGGATTATTCTTTATTTTAGCACTAAATTATAAAATATGAAAAAGAGTTTAACTGGTTTTTTTGTTTGCTCTGCCTTGTTTGCTTTTGGACAATCTCCATCGATAGAATTTGCTAACCCCTTAAATATTCCCATTCATGCCTCAGGTAATTTTGGCGAATTGAGAGGAAGTCATTTTCATTCTGGATTGGATATCAAAACACAACAACGCATTGGTTTACCCGTTTATGCTCCTGCAGATGGGTATGTTTCTCGAATTAAAGTGTCTACTTGGGGGTACGGAAAAGCCTTGTATATTGATCATCCAAATGGCATGACTACAGTATATGGGCATTTGAATGCCTATGAAGGTGAAATCGCAAAACGCGTTTTTGATACGCACTATAAACAACGTGTGTTTGAAATTGAAATTTTTCCAAAGCGCAATGAAATTCCAGTGAAAAAGGGAGAAATTATCGCCTATACGGGGAATACCGGTGGTTCTGGTGGTCCGCATTTGCACTATGAATTTCGAGATACCAATACCCAAAACATTATCAATCCATTGAGTAAGGGAATGAAAGATATGTTGGTGGATACGGAAGCACCAACAATTACTGCTGTTTATGCGTATCCAATTTCTGCAGATGCAACAATCAATACGAATATCAATCCCATTCAATTGGCTTACAAAATGCGAAATGGCGTACTTGCAGCAGATCCCATTACAGCCAAAGGGAAAATTAGTTTTGGTATTGATATGTACGATACAGCAAATAATAATTCTAATAAAAATGGCGTTTATAAGCTTGAAACGTTTATTAATGGTTCGCCAAGCTTTAGCTATCAGTTTGATACTTTCTCCTTTAGTGAAACAGGATTTGTCAATGCCCTGGTGGACTATGAACGCGTAAAACGAACCAAAGCCAAAGTTCAAAAAATGTTTGTAGAGATTCCTTATCCGCTTTCTGTATTAAAAGTGGATAAAGGCAACCAAGGAATTTTAACTGTAAAACCAGGAGAAAGCTATATTTATAGGATTGTAGCTTCTGATTATCACGGCAACCAAACCACAGTTGAGATTCCTATTACGTATGCCAATGATTTTGTTGCTCGTGTGGATAGCATGGATGTGACAGAAGGCGATCGATACGATATGATATCAACGAGAGAATTTGTCTTAGAAAAAGATTTTGCTAGCGTAAAGATTCCTGCTAATACATTTTACAAGGATTTTACATTTATCTTTAATGCTAAGGATAAAGTAGTCACCCTACACAAAGATGTTGTGGCTGGATTCAAGAATATGACGTTGACTGTGGATGTAAGTGGATTTGGATTGACAGATGCCGAATTAGAGAAAGCCTATTTGGCGCAAGTTGAGCCTAATGGAAGTAAATCTTATGTGAAAACACATAAAAAAGGAAAATTATTCACGATTTACACCAAAAAATTAGGCAATTACTCTTACGGAATCGATAATACTCCACCTAAGATATATCAACCTAGTTTTAAAGAAGGTGATTGGTTGAGCAATGCTAATGAAATCTCTTTTTTAGTTCAAGATGCTGAGTCGGGAATTGATAAAATAGAAGGCAGTATCAATGGAAAATGGATGTTGCTGGATTACGATTATAAAACAAAAAAAATAGTACATTTATTCCGCGATGGAGTAGTGGTTTCAGGACGCAATGACGTGATTATTAAAGTGACAGACAACATGAATAACGAAGCAACGTATACGACCCATTTTTTTAGAAAATAACAGATGATAAATCGATTGGTAATTACCTTATTTATTTTTTTATTGAGCATAGGTTTATGTGCTCAAGAGCTTGCTGTAGTGAGAGGTAAGGTTGTGAATAGCGAAAATCAAAAGGGAATTCCCAATGTAGATATCGTGGTTTATCAAGGAACACTCGAAGCAAAACAGGAGGTAATTGGAAAGACTGTAACTGATGAGGAAGGCGGTTTTCAATTGGAAATTCCAAAAGTAGAAAAGGTGTATGTAACGGTGCCAAATTCACTTCGTTGTTTGAATCCAGGAGCCATCTATTTTACAAATGGTTCCTTTCAATTCGTTCGTTTTGATTGTTTACAACTGCCAAGTGAAAACAAAGAAAAAACAAGCCAAGTACTGAAAGAAGAATCTAAGAAACAAGAGCAAGTGTTGGATAATATTACGATTGTAACACCTAAAGGAGGTTTTGAACGAGATCTCTCTAGCGTGAATCTATCGGATGTTATGCCCGCTATAGCTGAAAGTAGTAAATTAGAAACAGTATTAACTACATTGGCAGGAGTAAATTCCAATAATGAGCTAAGTAGTCAGTTTACAGTAAGAGGGGGGAGTTTTGACGAGAATCTCATCTATGTAAATGGGGTTGAAATGTATCGTCCTTTTTTAGTGCGTTCGGGTAAACAAGAAGGTTTAAGCTTTATCAATCCAACAATGGTAGAAGAAGTTTCTTTTTCTGCAGGAGGATTTAAAGCGCAATATGGCGATAAGATGTCATCGGTTTTGGATGTCACCTATCGAAAGCCAACTAAAAATAAGGCGTATTTGCAAGCGAGTTTTTTAGGCGCTGGTGCTACGGTTGATTTGGTGTCGAAAGACAAGGCCTTAACTGCTATTTTAGGCATGCGTTATCAAAACAATCGCTTATTGATGAATCGAAAAGACGACGACGGATATTATAGGCCTTCGTTTATGGATGCCCAAACCCTTGTTAACTATAAATTAGACGAGCAATGGAATTTTAGTTTTTTGGGAAATATTACTGGAAATCACTATAAATATGAACCCAATCGTGCAGATGTAAGCTTCGGGGCTTACAATAAGCCGTCTAATGTAACCGTGTTGTACGACGGAAAAGAAGAAGATAAATACAGTTCCTTATTTGGTGCTTTTACATCAACATATAAATGGGATAGTAACAATAGAATCGAGGCTATTCTTTCAGCTTATCATACGCAAGAAAAAGAATATTATGATATAGAAGCTTCGTATTTATTAGTGGATCAAGCGGAATATGATGCTGATCCGCTTTTTGGAAAGGATATTGAGCGACCTGCTCCGATAAAAAAAGGAGTCGCTTCTCAATTGATACATGCCCGAAACAATTACGATGCTTTAGCTTTGAACGCAGAACTAAAAGGGAAGTTTTTTTTACAAGAAGCTGATGCTTCACTTCATTGGGGAGTGAAATACACCAAAGAGAATATCAAAGACCGCTTGTCTGAATGGCAGTTGACTGATTCGTTAGGATATGTACTACCTGATACACATCCTTATTCCGCGCTTCATACCCAACATACAGTAGATATTAATCGATTCATGGCCTATGGTGAATGGAGTAAAGCGATGTATGTGACCAATGCAAAAATTACGGTTAATGCCGGTGTTCGCATGCAATGGTGGAAGATGTCTGAAAGTAATCAGGGGAAAGTAGTGGTAAGCCCAAGAGCACAACTTGCTTTTGAACCGAGTAATTGGGAGAAAGAGATGTTGTTTACTTTAGCTTTGGGACTTTATCAACAACCACCATCTTATCGGGAATATAGAGGGTTAGATGGAGAATTAAATCCCAATCTAAAAGCACAAAAAGCTTGGGTGGCTGTTTTAGGACATAACTATCGATTCAAAATGTGGGAAAAGAATTTCCGAATGCAATCGGAAGTTTATTATAAAAACATCCAAGACGCTAATATTTATACCCTAGATAATGTTCGCATGCGTTACGTGGCTAATAATGACGCAAAAGCGTATGTATATGGTGCAGATGTTCGTTTGTATGGTGAATTTATCACAGGGACGGAATCTTGGGTGAGTTTTGGTTATATGAAAACGGAAGAGAATTACCAAGGTAAAGGTTATATCGCAAGACCAACAGATCAACGATTGAAATTTGGGTTGTTGTTTCAAGACTATGTTCCTTCTATTCCCAATCTGAAATTGTACTTGAATGCAGTGTATAATACAGGATTACCAGGAGGGTCTCCTTCTTATGTTGATCCGTATTTATATCAAGGAAGATTACGCGATTACAAACGAGCAGATATTGGATTTAACTACGTATTTAAAGACGAGACTGTAGGACAAAATAGCAGCTGGTTACAGGGAATTGACTACTTGCAAATAGGGGTAGAGATTTATAATGTATTTGATTTTGACAACGCCATTACAAACACGTGGATTAAAGACCTTAATAGCAATAAAGCGTATGCTATACCAAATTATATGACCCAAAGAACCTTCAATATTAAAGTCGCACTAACGTTTTAATTTTTTCGTACAGCATTTGTAAAAAAACGTATCTTTGAGTCATCAATAGTGAAAAGAATGAAAACAAAATTAGGTTTATTCGTAAGTGTTTTTTCCGCTGTGTTGTTTTTCTCTTGTAAAGGACAAGAGGAGAAACCAAAAGTAATCTATAAAGATGAAGTAGAAACACCAGAACAACAAGAAGCCGTTAAAGAAAAAACAGAAGATATCAGAATTGCTGATTTGCCTTTGGTTGTCGGTAGTTCATCCTATTTAATTCACCCTATCGGTGAAGTAAGAGTATACAACAGTCCAAGTAAATATGGAACAAGTAAAGTGAGTCAGTTTTCTTATACGGTTTCCAACTATGTGCCATTTGAAATTACGGGGTATCTAGAAAATCTGATGTTTCAACATAAAGATTCTTTGGAGATTAGACCTTTGACAACTAAAAAAATTCAAATTCAATCTGTGGTATATTTGAATACCATAGCAGAAAAATTAAAGAAAAATATCTTAGTTTATAGTGTTTTTGATGCAGATACCAACCGAGATGGTAAAATCGATTCCAATGATATTAAAACATTATATATCAGTAGAAGTAGTGGAAAAGAGTTTAAAAAATTAAGTCCTTATCTACAAGAATTACTAGATTGGACGGTGATTGATGTACAAAATCGATTGTATTTTAGAACGATTGAAGATATCAATAAAAATGGCGCTTTTGATAAGAACGACAATGTCAACTATTTTTATATTGACTTGACTGATCCGAATTGGGAGGTTAAAAGCTACGACCCATTGAATGTATTAAGCACAGAGGAAAGTACGGAAACTCCACCTGTAGAAGAAGTGGTGTAAAAATAAAATACCATAAAAAAAATGCTCCAATTAATTTGGAGCATTTTTTTTTGCTGTTAAGAAAGGGGGAGGGGCAAATTTGTTGAAATCTTGTTAAGGCATCCAAGTTGTCGAGTCAAAGATAAAAGTGTTAAACGCGGATTTTTTTAACGAACCAAGAGAAAGTGAGGGGAGAAGACAGGCGTGACTCCTCTTTTTAATTATTCGCATTTAGTGAAAGTTTTGATTCAATGAACTAACGCATGGGATTAAAGCCGCTCAATAGATTTAAAATTACAATAAATCTAAAATTATTTAATCTGTATTATTTTTAACTTTTTTTCTGTGTTATGGGTTTTATTTTAAAAATAAATTTAATGCATTCTGTTTTTATTGTGTTTTTTGTTGTGTAATTTTTTGTTGATTTTGTTGGTTTTTTGGGGTGAAAAATAAAAACGATGTGACTTTATTTGGAGTTTGTGGTCTAAGAAATAGATGAAATGAGATTTTTATGTTAAGGTTGTTTTTAAGTGTCTTTTTTTAGGAAAGAAGGATAAAAAAAAATTGAGATGTAAGAGTTAGCTCGAGGAAAATAAACAGTTAAATGGATAATCAGTTGTGTTTATTGTATTAAATGGAGATAAATTAATAGGATAATATGAATTATTTGATGAATTTGTTTAGTGACTTTGAGTGTTTTATCTTGAGAAATTAATTATTATAAAAGGTAAAATGAGAATAGGTGAATAATGTGTAATTCTCATTTTGTAATGTTAAATAATATGTTAATCTAAAAAATAAATAATAATTTTGTCACGCTTTAAACGAAAGTAAAAAAAGTAGTAATAGGCGAACATCTATTATCTTAAGTCCCCACTTAATAGAGAATCGTGCCTGTATTGCTATGCAGTATTGTCACGACGCAATATGTGAGGGTAGAGGTATTAATATTAATACATCATCACCACTAACATTATGAAACTAATTAAAACATTTGATGGTTTTTTAAGAGGCCATTTTAACTTCGAGAGCATTGTTAAAAGTATTTTAGCAATATCTCTTATTCAGCTTGTAGTGATTTGCTTAGGTGTAAATCTAAACTTCATTCATTTAGCTATTCCTTTATTGTATTTCTTTACAAGGAAAACAGCAAGTCATGTAGAACCTTCTATTGGTGAGTTTATACTGCATTTTAGCGTAGTTATTCTCGTGATTTTATTGCCGAGTTTGTTTCCATTTAAATACATTGGATCGCTAATCTTTGCTTATGTATTGACGTATTTAATGTTGATTTATAAGGAAGTGAAAACGATAAAACCTTCTTCTGCAAATCAGAGTATCTTAGGATTTATCGGTTTTTTCTGCAATTATATGATTGCTTGTCTAATCGCTAAAACTATTTTCTTTTTAGTCACTTATATCTATGCTGATTTTGGCGTTGAATATGTGTTCTTTCAAACTGGTTTATCCGTTTTGGTTTTATTGTTTAGCTTATTGAGTTTAGTAAATATCAATGGAGGAAATAAAGCAATTCTCAACCAAGTACCTACCTTTATGGTTAATAAAGCGGATATTCAATCTTATAGCTATGTGGTTGAGGATAAGGAAAGAACGATTGTTGATTTCTTTGAAACAAGCGATGAGTTTTTAACTAATTCATTCTCTTTGGATGATTTAGCTGAAGCAGTTGGATTGAGTAAACAAGAGGTTTCTACTGTGATTAATCATCAGTTAAATTCTTCGTTCTATCACATGGTTGCACAATATCGTATTTTGCATGCAAAGGAACTTTTGCAAGAACGCAATAATTTGACTATTGAAGCCATCGTAGAAGAATGTGGTTTTAGTTCAAAGTCAACTTTTAATAAATACTTCAAACTTTTTGTAGGAAAAACCCCATCAGTATATCGCAGTCAAATAGCTTAATATCATTAGTATGGAATTTTATTTCAACTTAATTGTATTAACAGCATCGATTATTTTTGGCAGTATTTCATTTATTGTTAATCGAACATTGACCACAACCACAAAAACGCAAAAAATGCTACATGCTTTTTTGCTGTTTTTTGTTCTGCATATTTTTATTATCCTGTGTTTGAGGTTGATGATGCCGGATTATAAGTTTTTGAGCCTTGGATTGCCGTTAAATACAGCTTATGCCCCTACGTTTTATTGTTGTTTGGTTTTGCTTTCGGAAGAAGTGAAAAATACAGCATATACCCAGAGGCATTCTCTTTTTGTTTTACATTTTATCCCTACGATTATTTTACTCGCCTTTTATGGTTTTTTTGTGAGTAAGCAAATTGATATTAATGAAAGTGAAGCCTATGGCTATTTAATCCTACTGTATTCGGTGGAAGTATTGCAATATATTGGCTACGCTTTTACGGGGTATTTTAAGATTAATAAATTGATGCTGAATAACAATATTCGTCTTTTGATTTTACGCGTGATGTGGATCATGATCTTTATGGCACTCATTTCCCTGGGGGTTATTTTTTATAATAATGTGCTGTATTATGATCTTTCAGTTACTTATCTTGCTTTGTTGTGTTTTTCTGTTGTGATATTCAATTATTATATGACGCGATTGAAGTATGTGAAAGTAGTGCCCGTGTCAGAATCTACAGTGCAAACGGAACCTTTAATCGATGATCAGGCGCTACTGAAATACGAAAAATCAAAATTAGCCGAGGAGGTTTTAATTGCTTATAAAGTAAAGGTAGAACAGGTTTTACAAGATAAAAAGTCTTACCTTAAAATTAGTTTTACCCTAGACGATTTGGAACGCGAAAGCAAAATCGCCAAACACCATTTATCCCAGTTTTTCTCCACTACCTATGGGATGAATTTCAATGCTTATATCAATAAGTTACGCGTGGAATATGCCAAAGAACTTCTTGAAAAACGAAATTTCGATATTTCTATTTCTGAACTAGGAGATGAGTGTGGATTTAATTCTCGTACCTCTTTTTTTAGAGCATTTAAAAAATATGAAGGTGTATCTCCTTCTGAATATATTGCGAATGTTCTTCAAAAATAGATCGTGTTAACGGAGTGAGGGTGAATGTGATTTTGCTGTCCAATGAATCTCCACTTTGTTGCGATTTGATTTTTTGTGAAGTTCAAGATTTTTGTTTAATACACGAACAACTTTATTTCGGAATGTATACTAAGCTGTAAGTCATAAAACGCAAACGAATTTCATCCATTTCTATTTTCTCCACACTATTTCATTTGCATATAAAAAGAGTTGTTTATATTTGTATTTGCATTGAAGATTTCAATAAAAAAACAGAAAAATAATTTACATATAGTAAAGTAAAAAATAGAAATAATGATTATACAACCTAGAACTCGTGGATTTATCTGCTTAACTTCTCATCCAGAAGGATGTGCAGCGCATGTTAAACAACAAATAGCCTATGTTCAATCTAATGGAAAGATAGCAAATGGACCTAAAAAAGTACTTGTAATAGGTGCTTCTACTGGTTTCGGATTAGCATCTCGTATTTCTGCAGCTTTCGGTTCTGACGCAGCTACTATTGGTGTATTCTTTGAAAAGTCAGCAACAGAAGGTCGTCCAGCAACTGCAGGTTGGTATAATTCAGCAGCTTTTGAACAAGAAGCAGCTAAAGCAGGTCTATATGCAAAAAGCATCAATGGAGACGCTTATTCTGACGAGATTAAAAAACAAACAATTGAATTGATTAAACAAGACTTAGGTCAAGTGGATTTAGTTGTATATAGTTTAGCTTCACCTAGACGTACTCACCCAAAAACAGGGGTGGCTTATGCTTCTGTTTTAAAGCCAATCAATGAACCTTTCTCTAATAAAACAGTTGATTTCCACACAGGAGTAGTATCGAATATCACCATTGACCCTGTTACTGAACAAAGCGATATCGATAATACAATCGCCGTAATGGGAGGTGAGGATTGGAAATTCTGGATAGAAGATTTAAAAGCGGCAGGTGTTTTAGCTGATGGAGTTAAAACGGTAGCATATTCTTATATCGGACCTGAATTAACGTACCCAATCTACCGCAATGGTACAATTGGTATGGCAAAAAATGATTTAGAAGCAACGGTTCCAACAATCAATAATTTGTTAGCTGATTTACATGGAATTTCTTATGTTTCTGTAAATAAAGCTTTAGTAACTCAATCAAGTTCTGCAATTCCAGTAGTGCCATTATATATCTCTTTGTTGTACAAAGTAATGAAAGAGAAAAATATTCACGAAGGTTGTATTGAGCAAATGTATCGCTTATTTAATGATCGTTTGTATGCAGATAAACCAGTGGTTTTAGATGCTGAAGGAAGAATCAGAGTAGACGATTGGGAAATGAGAGAGGATGTTCAAGCTGAAGTAGCTAAGCTTTGGGAAGAAATCAACTCAGAGAATATCAATGAAATCTCAGATTTAGAAGGATACAGAAAAGATTTCTTCAATCTATTCGGATTCGAATTCGACGGAATTGATTACAATGCTGAAACAAATGAACTAGTGGATGTAGCTAGTATAAAATAAAACAAAACAAAAGCACTCTCAGAAAGGGTGCTTTTTTTGTGAGGTTTGCTCTTTGTGAGGTTTGCACTTTGTGAGGTTTGCTCTTTGTATGGAATTTACAACTTCACAAAAAAGCAAAAAAGCAACTTCACAAAGAGCAACTTTACAAAAAAACAAAAAAGCAAAAAAAACATTTAATCCAAATACTTCTCTTGTAAGTCCGTAATAACTTCTTGTATTTGCTGTGTTAGTGTTGCAATATATTGAGCTAAATCCTCTTTTGTTTGAAATTGAAGGGTTTTATCTTCTAATTTTTCCAGAGCTGGTACGAGGTGGTTTATTTGAAGTTGTTTAAACATGGGCAGCATCTTATGTGCAATATTGCTAATGGTATCCCAATCAAAATCATCCTTGGCGTAGTTTAAATCTAGAATGTTCTCTTGGGTACTATCGACAAAAATAACCACAAACTTACGCAGGGCTGTGCTGTCTTCTCCAATAAATTGTTTAATTTGATTGATATCGTATAAAGTAGTTGGTTTTTCATTAGATAAAGAAGTATTGGGTACTGATTCAAATTCAATTTGGTGCTCAGGGTGTAATAACTGTGTGATAAGAACCAATAGCTCTTGTAACTGAATGGGTTTTTGATGGGCTGAAGTAAATCCAGCATTGGTGAAATCTTCCAGGGTAAGATCTCGTTTACCTGATAGAGCAATAACGGGAATCTCGCTGTACTTTGGATTGGTACGCAAGAGTTGTATCATTTCAAAACCATCCATTTTAGGCATTTGAATATCACTTAAAATGACATCATACGTATTTTGTTCTAATACAGACTCAATCTCAGAGGAATCGTTTAGAATTTCAATATGCTTAAAGATAGGAGAAAGTAGTTCTTCCATCAATTGCAGTTGAATCTTATCGTCATCTACAACCAGAATTTTATTCTGATTTAAAACTGTAAATAATTCTTTGTATTGATGTACGGATGTATGGGTGTTTACTTGAACATCTGCTTCTTCTAATGGAATTGTCAGGGTGAAAATTGAACCTTCACCTAAGATACTCTCTACGTTTATATCCCCTCCTAATAAACCAATTAAACGTTTGGATATGTTGAGTCCTAATCCTGTACCTCCAAAGCGCTTTTCAATGCCTTCATTTGCTTGACTGAATTCTTTGAAAATGTTTTCTATCTGATTTTGCTCAATGCCAATTCCTGTATCAATCACCTTAATTTGCAATTGATCTCCTAGTTTTATCGCCTCTACAAATACACCTCCTTTTTGAGTGAATTTAACTGCATTGGTAATTAAATTGGTGACAATTTGCTTTAAGCGATAAGGGTCTGAAATAAAGGTGTTGTTTAACGCTTGGTCAACGGTCCATTTTAATTTAATCTTCTTGTTGTCTGCATTGGGAACCAATGGAGCGCATATACTTTCTAATAGATCTTTCGGATTGAAAGCTTTTTCTTGAATACTAATTTTGTTGTTTTCTAATTTAGAGAAATCCGTTAAGTCGTTAATTAAATTAGCAATGTATTGAGTTGAGCTCTGTATGTTGTTGAGGTATTGTCTTTGCTTAGTGTTTAATTCTGTCGATTCTAATAAATTAGAAAAACCAATTAAACTGCCTAATGGTGTTTGTAAATCGTGAGTAACAGTAGCGAATAACATAGTTTTACTGCGCAATAGAACCTCTCTCTCTTTGTTGAGTTGCTCTAATTTTAAACGATATTCTTGTGTTTGGTTGATGTCTTTAATGATAATCCAGCCTAAAATAATAATGACAAATAGGGCAGAACCTCCAATATAAGCAATGTTTGTAGACGCTGTACTAATACGAGCCTTTGATTCGTTGATGTTTTGGTAGGAAAGTGTCAATAAATTTTGCTCAATACTTTCAAGGATCTTGCGCAATTCGTTGGTAATGTTCTTGTTCTCTATGATGAGTTTTTGCTCTTCTTTTAATAAATTGGCCTGTTGTTGATTGACCTTTTCTTGCGCCTTGAGAATAATGCTTTCCATGGCGTTAATTAGCGAATCTGTAACGCTGGGATAGTTGATGGTTTTGGTAATTGTATCGGTGTGATCTCCTTTGAATAATCGAGCCCAAGCACTGCGCTTTTCTTTTTCTTTGGATTGAATGACAATAGGTTGGATTTTCTTTTCTATCTCATCGCGTATATCGTAAATCTTGTCAATGGCCTCACTGTAATTTCGGTCTTCATTAATCTCTTTTCGAGCCTTGATTATATTGTTGAAGCTGACTTTTTTCTTTTTTAGTAAATCTTGTACTAAGTCGATTTTTTGATGAATAGCTTGGTCTGTTGTCGTCAGTTTAATGCGATCAATTTGATTGACTAAAGTATCCAAATGCGAATAATAACTTTGAATGTCTTTTTTATTGCCTGTTACAATGGCATTTCTGCTGTATATCTCTGATGAATATAGGTTGTTTAATGTACTGCTGACAAGAAATATCTTATTGTTTTCCTTGACTACTTGCTCTTCAGGTAAGGTGAATTTTTTAGCTTCTTTATATATGTAAAAACCCGAAAAGAAAACAGCTCCAAGTAGTATAACATACAAGAATATGATTTTTATTTTGATTGATTTTGAGGGTTTCATTTTGATTTCGTTAGAATTGAACCACAAAGGTACAAAATGTTGAGTCTCATTTTTGGATTTTATGGGGCAATGATTGTGGAATGTAAAAATGTTAAATAGATAAGTTTTTAGTGTTGCGATATGTTTTGATTTGTGTTGTTTAATTTGTTAAATTTCTGTTTTTATGTTTATTTTGTTTGGAAGTTTATTGAAATTGATTAACTTTAGTAGAAAAAATGTAATGGTATGGGTGTTAAAGGTGGAAAGACATTGAATGAAGTGTTAGGTTTAATCAATTAAAACAGTATGTTATGGCAAAGAATGATTTATTTAAGAAAGATTGGTTAGATATTGTGTTTGCAGGTAGAAACAAGCAATATGGTGCCTACAAATTACGTCTAGAAAGCCCTAGAACCACACTTGTTGCTTTGGGCAGTGGTTTGTGTTTATTCGCTTTTGTATTTGTTGCTCCAACGGCTATTTCTTCTTTCTTTGAAGAGGAAAATGGATTGGCAAAAGGTGAAATTACCTATTGTGATTTTGGAGAGTTGGACCAACCCATTGAATTGGAAGATTTTGATTTTCCAAAGGAAGAAGTAGAAGAAGTGAAACCTCTTGTAGAAGAGCCTAAAACAGAAGAAAGTAGTGCACCGGCTTCTAGTATGGATGTGACGCGATTTACAACGCTAGAAGTAGCTGCCGCCACTGAAGTAACAGAGGAGCCAGCGAAACAAGAAAATTTAGTAGATGTATTAATTGGAAGTGAAAGCATCAAAGGAAATGAAGCCGGAAGTATTTTAATTGATGAAACGCCAGGTGTAAAAGTAGGTGGTTTAGGAACGGCTATCACAGACGATGAGGAAGAAAAAGGAAATGAAATTTTTCGCTTTACTACTGAAAAAGCAGAACCCATAGGAGGGATGGCCCATTTTAGTCAAACCTTTATTTCTAAATTTCGCGAGTTACAAGTAGATAATAACGTAAGTAAAGTACAGGTTATTTTGTCTTTTGTTGTAGAGAAAGATGGAAGTATCACGGCTATTAAAGTGCTTCGCGACCCAGGTTATGGTGCAGGTAAGGAAGCAGTTCGCGTATTAAAAAATATGCCGAAATGGAAACCTGCTCGTCAGGATAATCGTACAGTTCGATCTCAATTCACTTTACCAATAACGATTCAGGTACAGTAAAGAGAGATAAATTGATAGATAGGTTTAAAAAATAAAAGCGATCCATTGGATCGCTTTTATTGTATGCTATAAAGTGAGATTAGTCTCTTGAAATTCCTCTTGAAATTACAATTTTCTGAATTTCAGATGTTCCTTCATAAATTTGAGTGATTTTCGCATCACGCATCATACGCTCAACATGATATTCTCTTACATATCCATTTCCACCGTGAATTTGCACTGCTTCTACAGTGGTGTCCATTGCTGTTTTAGAAGCAAATAATTTAGCCATAGCTCCAGATACAGAGATATCTTGACCAGCATCTTTTTCTGCTGCTGCCTTTAAACAAAGCATACGTGCTGCTGAAATTTGAGTTGCCATATCTGCTAATTTAAATGCAATTGCTTGGTGATTGATAATCTCAGTTCCAAATGCTTTGCGCTCTTTGGCATATTTTAAAGATAATTCATAAGCACCTTGTGCAATTCCTAAGGCTTGAGAAGCAATACCAATACGTCCTCCGTTTAATACGTTCATCGCAAAGGCAAAACCAAATCCGTCTTCTCCAATTCGGTTTGCTTTTGGTACTTTAACATCTGTGAACAATAAAGTATGAGTATCAGATCCGCGGATTCCCATTTTTTGCTCTTTCGCTCCAATTTCAAATCCAGGTAATCCTTTTTCTACGATAAATGCATTAATCCCTTTGTGTTTCTTCTCTGGATTTGTTTGTGCAATTACAATGTAAAAGGAAGCTGTACTACCGTTGGTAATCCAGTTTTTTGTTCCGTTTAATAGGTAGTAATCCCCCATGTCAACAGCAGTCGTTTTTTGAGAAGTAGCATCCGAACCTGCTTCTGGTTCAGATAAACAAAAAGCTCCGATTCCTTCTCCTGAAGCTACCTGAGTTAAGTATTTTTCTTTTTGCTCTTCATTTGCATATTTTTCTAAACCTGCACAAACTAAAGAGTTATTAACAGATAAAACTACAGCTGTAGATGCGTCAACCTTTGCAATTTCCTCCATTGCCAATACATAAGATACGCTATCTAATCCACTTCCTCCATACTTTGGATCAACCATCATCCCTAAAAATCCAAGCTCTCCTAATTTTTTGATTTGCTCTGTTGGGAAAATTTGATGTTCATCTCTTTCAATAACACCTGGTAATAATTCAGTCTGTGCGAAATCACGCGCAGCTTGTTGAATCATTAGTTGTTCTTCTGTTAATTTAAAATCCATTGATTGTTTATTTTATGCTTTGTAATCTGTAAAATTTAGAAGTTCAAATATAGCGGAATAATATCAAATATTCAATTAGTATACGTAAATTTATACCTATGAAAAATAGTCAATACCGCGTTATCGGAATCATGTCAGGGACTTCTCTCGATGGAGTCGATGTAGTGTATGTAACCTTGTCTGTTACTCAAGGAAAATGGACCTTTGAAATTGAACAAGGACAGACCGTGCCCTATACGGAAGTATGGAGAAAAAAACTGAAGACAGCTATTACTCTGAATAAAGAGGAATTGGATATACTAGATGAACAGTATACGGTGTATTTGGCTGAGGTAATTACTGCTTTTATTCAAGAACACGCCTTAGAATCTGTTGATTTCGTTTGTTCTCATGGACATACAGTTTTACATCGTCCTGATTTGGGGTATACCGTTCAAATTGGCAACTTATCCATTTTAGCAGATCTGATTCAACATAAAGTAGTATGTGATTTTCGCGTACAAGATGTTTTACTCGGAGGACAAGGAGCTCCTCTGGTTCCAATTGGAGATCGCTTGCTATTTGGTGCATACGATGCCTGTCTAAACCTCGGTGGTTTTGCAAATGTATCCTATGAAAATAAATTGAATTACCGCATTGCTTACGACTTATGTCCAGTGAATGTCTTACTCAATGAACAAGCGCAAAGGTGCGGTCTTTTATATGATGACGAAGGAAAGTTAGCCCGACAAGGTACTATTTCCTACCCGCTATTAGAGGCTTTAAATGGATTGGACTATTACGGAAAAACACCGCCCAAATCTTTAGGCGTGGAGTTTGTGTCAAGCCATATTCAACCCTTGTTGGCGATGTATCCACTGTCTCCACAAGACTATTTAGCAACCTTTGTTGAACATATTGCACAGCAAATAACACAAGGAATTCAGTTGCCTGAGCAAGCGAAAATCTTAGTAACAGGTGGAGGAGCTTTTAATAGTTACCTGATGGAACGCATTCAACATCACGCAATAGCCTACCAATTTGATATTCCTTCATCCTTATTGGTTAACTATAAGGAAGCGTTAATTTTTGCCTTGTTAGGTGTGCTTAAAGTGAGAGATGAAGTTAATACGCTAGCTAGTGTTACAGGAGCGCAATATGATCATAGCGCTGGTGTAATCTACGATATTTTTGATCCTGTTTGGTAGGGAAGGGAAGGCTTAAAACGTTAATCTGCTTGTGTAACACCTAGAAAACAACTTATCTTTGATCTACTTTTATTCAAGGCAATGTCCAATTGGATGTTGTGTAAAAGGAATGGAACGTAAATGATTTACACGAATTAATTAATCCTATAGGAAGCAGTCCTATATTTTGACTTATGACTTATCAAGAAACTGTCTTATGGATGTTTGAACAACTTCCAATGTATCAACAGCAAGGAGCGATTGCTTATAAAGCAGATTTATCGAATATCGAAAAATTAGCTGCACATTTACATCATCCTGAAAAAGAGATTAAAACGTTGCATATTGCTGGTACCAATGGAAAGGGGTCCACTTCCTCTATGTTAGCATCCATTCTTCAAGAAGCAGGGTATAAGGTAGGATTGTATACTTCTCCTCACTTAAAAGATTTTCGAGAGCGCATTAAAATAAATGGAGAAGAGATAACAGAAGCTTTTGTGGTTGACTTTATTGAAGCGAATAAACCGTTTTTTGAACAAGAGTCCTTGAGTTTTTTTGAAATGACAGTGGGAATGGCCTTTCAATACTTTAAAGAAGAGCAAGTTGATATTGCGGTGATTGAAGTAGGTATGGGAGGAAGACTCGATGCAACTAATATTATTACACCTTTAGTCTCTGTGATTACCAATATAGGAAAAGATCACGTTGCCTTTCTTGGAAATACACTAGCGGCTATTGCAGGAGAAAAGGCAGGTATCATTAAACGACATATTCCTGTCGTTGTTGGAGAATATACAGCCGAAACAAAACCTGTTTTTATCGCTAAGGCGAAAGAAATGGAGAGCCCGATTTATTTTGCTTCGGAAACCTACGCGTCAAATACATGGACTTCCGATTTAAAGGGAGTGTACCAACAAAAAAATATACGCACGGTCCGTCAGGTGGTAGAATTGTTGCGCAAAGACTTGGTGATTACCGAAGAAAATGAGAAAAAAGGCCTCAATCGTGTAGTGGAAAATACAAAATTACAAGGTCGTTGGCAGGTATTACAAGAAAATCCAAAGATTATTGCAGATACTGCACATAACGAACATGGGATTTCTATCGTAATGGAACAGTTAAAAACAGAAAAATACGAGCAATTATATCTGGTTTTTGGGGTTGTCAATGACAAAGATCTAGAAAGTGTATTGCCATTTTTGCCTAAAGAGGCAAAATATTTTTTTGCGAAGCCAGATATTTTTCGTGGATTAGATGGAAATATTTTAGCGGAGAAAGCAAAGGAATTTGGATTGGAAGGGATTGTTTGTAATTCAATACCAGAAGCTTATGCAAAAGCAAAGGCTGAGGCGAAGGCTGAGGACTTGATTTATATAGGAGGGAGTACTTTTGTAGTAGCAGAAATTTTATAAAAAAAAGTTGCAAAAAGCTTGCAAACATAAAATCCCGTCGTATATTTGCACCCGTAATCAACACACGATTACACGTTCATTAAGAAAGGGCGATTAGCTCAGTTGGTTCAGAGCATCTCGTTTACACCGAGAGGGTCGGGGGTTCGAATCCCTCATCGCCCACCATTTCTTACACATATTGAAAATATTCCGAATTTATAGAAATATTTATTAGGGCGATTAGCTCAGTTGGTTCAGAGCATCTCGTTTACACCGAGAGGGTCGGGGGTTCGAATCCCTCATCGCCCAC
>NZ_JACAGN010000017.1:44667-70976 GCF_030324495.1 Myroides sp. 1354
GGCGATTAGCTCAGTTGGTTCAGAGCATCTCGTTTACACCGAGAGGGTCGGGGGTTCGAATCCCTCATCGCCCACAATATTTTAAAATACAACGATTATAATTCGGGCGATTAGCTCAGTTGGTTCAGAGCATCTCGTTTACACCGAGAGGGTCGGGGGTTCGAATCCCTCATCGCCCACAAAAAAAAGCCTATTCATTATGAATAGGCTTTTTTTGTTTTTGCTTGGAATCCTTTTTAGTGTAGTACTGTCTTTTCAAAGAGACTAATACGATAGTTTAACCCACCCTGTTTTTTGTTTGTTATGTGTGATGATGACATAATAATACGTCCCACTAGGTAATTTATTCCCTTGTTTGTTCTGCCCTTCCCATTGGTTGGTATAACCTATACCATGAGAATATACTTCCATACCGTATCGATTGTATATTTTAATACTTTGCACGTTGTGTTTACTCAAATCAAAGGCATCATTAGTCTGATCTCCGTTAGGTGAAAAGCCACGAGGAATGGGACAATCGTCAAAGTCAATCAGAAACTCACTTTCTAAGATACAGTGACTTGTAGGTGAACTTGCATAGATGTAGATTGTGCTTTTCTGTATAATTATAGTTCCAGCAACTAATTCTTTTCCTTTTCCATTTGGTTTAGTGAAGTATCGGTTATTGTCGGATAATGGTGGTAATTCGTAATAGTCACAGTGAACTACTATATCGTCGAACTTATCTACTTCTATCTGTTTTTCGATGTATACTTGGAAGGCAACTTCGAGGTAACAATCTTCTTCAGAACTTTTTTGTAATAAATAAAAAGTATGCTGTCCATGGGTTGTGATTATGTCTCCAGGCATATAGTTTTTTCCTTGTCCTTGGGGCTGATCATAGTAATATTGATTCGGTTGGAGGGGAGGAAAAATGTAATTCTCACAAGAATTAAAATTGGCTGGAGCTTTTAGTGTTCCTATCGTAGTATAGTGAATCGGAAAAGAGGTAATACTTTGACACCCCGTTTTTAAATCTGTTATTTTGAGGTAAAAAACGGATACAGGTGCTTGGGGGCTAAGCATGTAGAGTCCATTGATAATCTCGTCTTCCTCTTGTAAAGCTGATTCTTCTGTCAAATAGTAACGTACTTTATATTTTGAAGGATCGACGTTTAGGAACATATCATCTTCAATCGCGGTTAAATCGATTTCTTTATCTGACAAATATTTTTGACAGAATTTCAACGCATTAGGTTTTTGGACAAGATCAAAAATAGATGGAGTAAATTCAATGGTAATATTACCTTCTTGTAAACAACCAAATATAGGATCTGGCGCAACGACTTTATACTGACCACTTTCACAGATAGTTAGGTTTGCTTGCTTTTCATCAGGAAGGATAACACCATCTTTATACCAGGTAATATCTGTTACGCTTGGATCTAGTTTGGCGTCTAGTGTGATGCATTCATTTTCGCAAAGGGGATTGTCCGTTGTATTTAGTCGATCTATACCGAGATCAATTGCACCAATTTTAAAACTGCCTGCATTAAAAAAAACAGCGGTAGAGTGTGCTGTAGTTGGGCAAAAGTCGATGACAGCAAATTTGATTTGATAACGACGACCTGGTATTACTGTTGCCTTTTTCGATTTCATGGCTTTAGTTAAACCAATAAAATCAATTGGAGCATCTATTTTTTTGTTTATGATATTATTGTAGTGTTTTCCATATAATTCAGGATATGAGCTAGTACATAAACTTTCTGTTTTGCTTGTGTCTAATACTGTTCGGATGGATATGGGAAGGTCTGTACCTTCTACTTTAGCTAGATTTTGTCCTTCTCCTGTGGTGGTATCTATTAGCCAAGTAGCAAATAAAGCACCAGCGGAACAATGTACGCCGCAACCTGAGTCATAACTATTAGAAGCGAACAGATACTCAAAGCTTATTTCATTGTTTGTGGGGATAAAGTCAAAAGCTAATTGGGTTACCCTTTTTATTGGTGATAAGCCTCCTCCAGTTTCGTTAATGAGGCTATTGATGTCTTGATCTCCATGCCAACGGTGATCGTTTGTTCCTCTAAAGCTAAAAGAAGATGGTTGTGATGGTCCTGTAACATATTGAATTTCATTGGTCACTAAGACAAGGCCTTTTTCAAACGGAAAATCAGCATTCCCTTTATTGAAAAAACCAAGGGTATTAAAAGACATAGGCGCAGGGCTACCATCGCCATTTTGATAGTGTATATTTGAGGCCAAATTACAATCGGTGTCGATTAAAACATTGTTTACTAGGTAGTCAAGGGAATGCTCTTCTCCAAGTGGTGTGATTTCTAGAGGAGAAAAAGCTGAGGTTGTAATGCAGAGATCAAATATAATATCTGAGCTATTTTCACTTTCTGGGGTGTTAGATAGGTCGCTAACTTGGATGTAATAGGTTTGACCGGGTATTAAATCCGGGAGGATTTGTATAGATTCATTTGTAATATAACATGCTACAGGAGTTCTTGATATGCTATCACAGTCTTGTTCGTATAATCCTATACTTAGTAACGCAAAATTAGAATTGGAAAATAAGGTTTCTATATTGCTTATTTCCAATTGATGAATTTTTGCCGTGGCTGTAAATTGAAACCATACATCTCGTTGCAGTGAGGTATGACAACTATACTCTAGAGGTAAGGTTTGGAGTGGTGTAGCACCAAGGAGGGTTCCTGAAATATAATTGGTGCAACTACTTGTTAAATTGACAGGAATCAATTGAGGATTGCTACAGTCATCATTAGTGGTTATCACCGTGGCTATAGGAAGAGGAGAAGACCACAAGCTTGAACTAGGTGAGCAATTTGCTTTAACATAGAGGTCGTAGACTTGCCCACTAGGTAGGTTGCGAAATGTAGCAGTAGGGGTTGTTACCGTTATACTGTTTACAGGACGATCAATATACGGATTAGCATGCCGATTAAAAATATCGACCTGCCAAGAAGTAACCCTATTGTCAGGCTCCCAGCTTGCTGTAATAGTGGTTGTCGTAGCATTAGTTAATGTAAGATTTATAGGTTCAGGACAGCTACTTACTCTTCGGACCGATATATCGTCTAATTCAATAGATAACTCGCTTTCAGAGCTAATATGCCAAGCGAGGTTAACCGTACCTGTAAATCCTTCGATGCGTATTTCTTCTTCGGTCCAATTTACTTCTTGATACGTTGTTGTTGATAGTATGGTATGAGTGAAATCTGTAAGGTTTTTTCCTTGATCCGATAGGAGAACCTCAACTTGATTGTTTAAGTAAGGATAAGTCCTATATTGGTATTTTATAATGTAAGTACTACCATCTAGTATAAGATCGGGAGAGATTAACCAAACATCATTGGAATTATTAAATCCTATAAAACTGATAGATCGATTTCCTTCATAAGGAAAAGAGGAAGAGAAATACCAGTTTTCCAACGAAGCTCTGTCGTTGTTGCTGTTGTTTAGCATGGTCCAACAGGCTATTGTTGGTGAATTTGTATTGAATCCCTCCCAGAATGGATAGGCAATAGGAGGGCAAGTCGTATCATCAAAAGTTTCGAGTGATTGTGAGACGGAGGGGGAATTTAAGGTTTTAGAAGGGGGAATTAGTTCGTCTTTAGTAGCAGATAGGTTGGGGGTATTTCTACTATGAGCATTACTATTTATAACTAAAATACAAAGTAAGGTGAATAGTTTTTTCATTGTTATGGGTGTTATTTTTTTAAAAAAAACATATATTTATTTTAAATATAGCAAAAAAAATAAAATTAATATAATTTTAAAAAATTTTATATTTTAAAATTATATTAATTTTTATAAAATAACATTCTATTTACAAAGAGAAACCATATTATGAGTCGATTAGGAGGAAGTTGTTTGTTTTACTTCAATATGTGGATTAATTTCAAGTAATGCCTTGGCTAAAGATGTATTGCTTAATGGTGCAACATAAACCTCGTCAAATCGGTTGTATGTAATAATAATCCCCTTCGTGGCTAGTGCAGGCTTTAATCCTACCCATAACGTCTTGTTTAATTGAATTTCATTGATGCGAATGATGTTTATTTTTCCACGGATAAATGCAGATCGGTAATGCAGGTGATGGTCTTGAATCCAATAGGCAGTAGAAAAGTAGATCCAAATCAATAAGAAAAAGGGTAAACTGCCTAAAATAAGATTAAACCAGAGGTGTTTTTCACTTCCCTCATGCGTAAAAAAAATGACAAGGGGGATGATACAAGCAACAATTGGATATAAGAGGAATCTTTTTTTCTTTGCTGGAAATTTTTTCATAATCAATTCGATGGATTTTGAATCAAATATAGATAAAAAAGTGAGTAAGAAAAGAATTGGGTTAAGACGAAAAAAAAAGACTTAGGGTTGAAGGCTAAGTCTTTCTTTTAGATTAATTTAAATGAGATATTAATTATCGAGGTTTCTTATTAATTGTATAATATGTGGATTAGTTACCAAAAGATAATATTCCTTTAGCAATACAATTGTACACTTAGGACAATCCGCTAAAATTCCCGGATGATCAGGAGTATCCAAGGGTAAAGGATTAGGGTCATAGGATGTTGCTGTAGCTGTATTAAACTTGAAATCAGATCCAGTTGCTGTAGCGATGTTATAGACTACTTTTCTTGAAATATCTTCTTCTTTTAAACTATACGTTGTTTGATAAGTCCAAGTTTCAGTAAGATCTAATAAGCCATCGTTATTTGTATCGCCACTTACATAAGTAGGAGTAGGTAAGTCCGTTAAGCGATCATCTGTAATTAGAATTCTTCGCAAAGGAACATTTCCGGTGTTTTTTACTTTAAAGGTATAGGTAATGGTTTCTCCAACACTGGCATAACCTTCATTTTCGCTTGTTTCATTAAATTTTCCAGTTTTGGTTAAGGTTAATGCTGGTTTAGGATTAATATTACCTCCTGTCTCGGAACAGATACCTTCAATTTCTTGCTTTAATCCTGGAGGCCACATTTCTTGGCAAGCGGTAGCATTCGTACACAATGATGCTCTTCCTGGAGAAACGTGTGCTAAACCTGCTAGCGCAAACCAATTGACGAATGCTGACTCTGATAATCGTGCGCCAGGAGTACCTGAGGCAGGAGCGCGATTGACTACATTGGCATTGACATCGCCAATACCAACATAGTTAACCATCGGATAGTGAAGGGAAGAAATAGATAGGGTAGCACAGACATTTATATTTGCACCATCCCCTAAATTGAATTGTGCTTTACCTGGTGTATTTATTTTCCCATCTGCTGGATCCAATTGACTGATGGATCCATTCACACTGAAAAAACTAAAATTTCCTACATTGACAATCGCATCTTTTTGACTGGCTAATTTTCCAATATTAACTGCTCCTTTGAAGAAGAAACCCGCATTGTCACAAATGTTGATTTCTCCACCTTGCATATGCATTGTTCCTCCTGCTTGTAGAACTAAACCCGTCGGGATGTATAGTTTAGCACCAGCTTCGATTGTTAGTGTTTGTCCAGTTAAGGTTGTGTTTTGAGTAATGTGATATGATTTTCCTGTTTCTAATACTGTTCTGGAAGGAGTAAGCAAAATGGAATGCGAGGGGATTGTGCAATTGACATTTGCAGCCCTGCTCGTAAATGGCAAAAACAAAGCAAAGAAAACAAAGAGTAAAGGACTGAGTAAGATTTGATTTTTTTTTCGTTTCATAGCGTTTTGATTAATTTTTATTTGAATGACGTTGCAAGGTTTCATTATAGCGGAATGACTTTAACAAGGTCTCTCACAAGAAGGAAGGTCGATCTTTGATTATTGGGGACTGTGAATTGTTTTTGCTTATTACTTAAAACTCAACGTGCAAAAAAATAAGACCTTCCTTATGTTGTGATTCTGTTGGTTGCAAAAATGTCGAAAACTGCGAATAAAGGCTTTTCAAAAAAGTAATAAAATCTTTTCTAATAATTTGGTAATAGGGTGTAATACATTGTTTTTAAGTTTTTTATGTTCTTTTTTTGAATTAATTCTTTTCGTTAATCCCTACTTGCGTTTTTTAACAGTTGTAAACACAGAAATAGCAGTTAATTTGAATAAAATAGAAGTAAAGAATCGGAAAAAAGAAGCTGTTTTTTTGTTGTTTTAAGGAAAGTAAATTAAATCTCTCTCAACCTTAGTCAATAAAGGGATTGCGTTAATAGGAGTGATTTTTTTTAAAAATTGTCTTTGTATCGTAATAATAGATTTTAAAAAGTCTGAAATTCTTTCGTAATTTGCATATTTGCTAAAAATAGCATTGATTCGCTTTAAAATTTTAGGATTGTCCAAGCGATTGAGCGTAAGGAAGTATCTCTAATTATTTGAATGGATGTATTGATAGTAGATGTTAAATAAAAAATGGATGAAGAAAAGAAGACATTTAAGGATACTTATCGTTCTTCTCATTTGCACCTTGGCACAAGCGCAAGTAAGTAAATCAGAAATGTTATTGGCAAATATCCTCACAGAGGTGCGGTCAACAAATAAAGAAAGAGCCTTTTTCTTAGTTGATTCAATTTATAAAAACGATGCCGATATTCATGTGAAAATACATGCTCTGTTTATACATGCCTATCTTTATCACGATGAATTTAATATACCTACCTCTTTGCAATTTGCCTTTCAAGCCATTGATTTAGCAGAAAAAAATAAAAGCTATAAATGGCTGAGTCGTTTATATGGTTTTGTTGGAGCAGAATATAGTCGTTTGGGGCTTTTTAGTGAAGCTATGTTGTATTTTGATAAAATTGAAGCAATAATTCCATTGGTTTCAGATGAACATGACCGCAATTTTTCTCATTTTTATTACTATCACCTGTTATCTGCTTATTATTATGAGCAAAAGAGTTATAATGAAGCTTTGTTGAGTATTCAACGTGCAGAAAGTTATATTGCTAAAGTAGGTACAGCACTTATTCACTACAATCACTATATGTGTTCGATAGAGCAGAATAAAGGAATCAATTATCTAGAGCTTAAACAATACGACAAGGCAGAGAAGGCGTATGAAAAAGGATATGAATATATTATGAAAGAAGAAAATATAGACGATTTTCTAGCTTTAGGATATATTTATGCAGGATTAGCTAAAGTCTATGGGATACAACAGAAACCCGTGACGGCGAATCAAATTTTAGATTACTACTACAAAGGGTTACATATTGCAATACTAAATGACAATAGAGATCTCAAGGAAATCTGTTATGATTATCTGCGAGAATATTATGAAACCGTAGGTGATTGGGAGAACTATAGCAAGTACAATAAATTGTATTTGGATGAAAGACACGAAAAAGAAGAGTTTAGGACAAAGACCGTCAATGAATTATTGGAGCAACAGCACCTATTCAAGGAGGAAATTACCTATAAAAACAAAAAGTATTTAGTTGTAATTGTATCATTTTTAGTTGTTTTATTAATCGCACCAGGAATTTATTTCCTTCTGAGACGTAAAAAGAAGAGTAAAAATCAAGAAGAGGAAGGTCCTTCTTCCGCTTTTTTACAAAAATTAGCTCAGGCTAAAGAAAGTGAATTGGCTTCGTTTTTTCAGGGTGTGAGTTGGTATAATATTCCTTGTGAAGAAGATGAAAGAGCAGTAGTAGAAGCCTTGATGTGCTTTGAACAGGAAAGAGGATTTGTTGATAGTACAATTACCTTAGAAGCTTTAGCGGAGTCTTGTCAGGTAACTCCAACGGCGTTAGCTAAAGTTTTACAGCAACACAAACAAGTTGAATTCAAAATGTATCTTACCCAATTAAGACTTTGTGAAAGTGTAAAACTCATGCGTTTTGAAAAAGAGTATCGAGAGTATAAAATTAGCCATTTAGCTGAGGTTGTAGGATTTGGTTCACATAGTAGTTTTTCTATTGAATTTAAAAAGAGTATTGGGGTAAATCCATCTTTTTTTATTCAATATTTAGAAGAAATAGAGAAAAAATAAAAGAGCATCATGGAATTGTATACGATACAAAGTCTTTTTGCGGTTATCATCTTCACAATACTCTGTGTGGTTAATGTATTTGCGTTGGTTTTGGATGGTAAGACCAATGCCTCAAAAGAAAACTACTTTGATAGAAGACGGCAATTTACGTGGTTGATGATGCTATTTGCATTAGTTGAATTGATTGTGTTTATAGGGCAAAGTGAGCGTATAGGAGATCATGTCATTGTGGGGTTCCTTTTTTTGTTTTGGCCTAGTTATTATTTTTGTTTTGTTGAGTCAAACCAAATAGCCCATCAAAACAAAGGATACCTCGTTAAGTTTTATTTCTCCTATGCCTTAGCTGTATTGACGTTGATTGAGTTTTTTATTCATGATCTTTTTGATAAAGGAGAAGGCGTTTTTTTCTTGTTTTTAGTGGCTCTTTTGTTCAGTACTATGCTGTATTATAGTTATCTATTTCTTACAGATTTAAGAAGGATATCCCAAGACAAAGGGAAGTTTTTTCTGTTATTTCTTGGTTTTTTTATTTTGAATATCAGCTTATTATCGGCTGTTGTTTTCAGTAATTTCACGTGGATGATGACAGTAAGTTTACTTTTTTTTGTTCTTCTATTGTTATTTTTGAGCTTGGTTTTCCTTCAACAAAATATAGAAAAACTTCATCTAGTAGCACCTCAAGAACATCGAGAGCGATTTGTGGCTTTGCTTGAGACTGACCCTTCAAGAGTGAACGAAAAAAAAGAATGGACAAAATATGTGAAGTCAAATGTAGAGATTAAGCGTTTACAAACAATAAAAGAATTACTAGCAGAACTGCCAACGCAATATTTCTTTGATTCTAGTCTTAACCTAACCAAATTAGCAGAAACTTTAGAAACTAGTAAATATGAATTAAGCTATTTCTTTTCTAATCAAGTGCAAACTAATTTTAATCAGTATGTCAATGCAATTCGAGTGTCCAAAGCGCAAGAATTATTAGTAGATCGACAATATGCTCATTTGTCTGTTAAAGAAATTGGTTTAGAAGTAGGGTTTAGCTCTACGACATCTTTCTATCGCGCATTTAAAGAAATACACGCTTTACCACCCTTAGAGTATAGAAAGAGAGCATATCCTAACTAATTTTAGGAAAATCAGAGGGGTGTTGTTGGAGATTTTTACCTGTCTTTTTTGCTTTTTATATAAGCATGTGACTCGATTTACTAGTTAAAACCAATCCTCCTCCAAAATAAAATAAGAAAACCATTTCTTTTGTAGATAAAATTTCCTTTTATCTATTTTATTCATGATAAAATAAGAATTATCTTTGCCTATTAAATTTTGTTAATGATGTTGAATCAGATTTTAACTCCTCAGATTATAAAGGCAGCCCAAGAGCTGTATGATGTAGTAATTGATAAAGTAGAATATCAAGTGACTCGAAAAGAATTTGAAGGAGATATTACAGTTGTTATTTTTCCATTTTTAAAACAGATTAAAGGAAACCCTATTGAGATTGGGACTAAAATCGGTGAATATTTAGTTGAAAATACAACTGAAATCGAACGGTTTAATGTTGTAAAAGGATTTTTGAATTTGGTAGTTTCTGATGCCTATTATTTATCTTCATTTGTAGAGATGAACAAAGTAGCGCATTTTGGATACCAAACTCCACAAGCGGACGACAAAGCAGTATTAGTTGAATATTCTTCACCTAATACCAATAAGCCTTTACACTTAGGCCATGTTCGAAATAATCTACTTGGTTTTTCCGTTGCGGAAATCTTAAAAGCAGCGGGTAAAAAAGTGTATAAAACACAAATTATCAATGATAGAGGAATCCATATTTGTAAGTCAATGTTGGCTTGGCAAAAATTTGGCAATGGAGAAACACCTGAATCTACAGGATTAAAAGGAGATAAACTAGTAGGAAACTACTATGTGAAATTCGATATAGAATACAAAGCTCAAATCAAAGATTTGATGGCTGATGGGCAAACAGAAGATCAAGCCAAAGCAGAAGCTCCCATTATCAAGGAAGCAAAGCAAATGTTATTGGATTGGGAAGCAGGTAAACCAGAAGTAATTGATTTATGGAAAATGATGAATCAATGGGTATATGATGGATTCGCAGTTTCTTATGCTAATTTAGGTATTGACTTCAATAAAAACTATTACGAAAGTGATACGTATTTATTGGGAAAAGATGTGGTAGAAGACGGTTTAGCTCGTGGAGTGTTCTTTAAAAAAGAAGATAACTCCGTTTGGATTGACCTAACAGATGAAGGACTAGATGAAAAATTAGTACTTCGCGGAGATGGTACATCGGTGTATATGACACAAGATATTGGTACGGCTATCCAACGTGTAAAAGATTTTCCGGATATTGGAGGGATGGTTTATACGGTTGGAAATGAGCAAGACTACCACTTTAAAGTATTGTTCTTAATCTTGAAACGCTTGGGATTTGACTGGGCGGATAGTTTATTCCATTTGTCTTATGGCATGGTGGATTTACCTTCAGGAAAAATGAAGAGTAGAGAAGGAACGGTTGTTGATGCCGATGAGTTAATGGAAGAGATGACCAATACCGCTCGTTCGATTTCAGAAGAACTAGGCAAGTTAGAAGGGTACTCAGTAGAAGAAAAAGAAACCCTATATAAGACAATTGGTTTAGGAGCGCTTAAATATTATATTTTAAAGGTTGATCCGAAAAAACGCATCTTGTTTAATCCAGAAGAATCCGTGGATTTTGCTGGAAATACAGGGCCGTTTATTCAATATGCTTATGCGCGTATTCAATCGATTTTGCGTCGTGCGGATTTCGATTTAACACCCGTAATTACAGCGATTGCTTTAGATCCAAAAGAAAAAGAAATAATTAAATTGTTGGAAGACTTCCCGGAAGTAATCCAAAATGCAGCACGTTCACATAGTCCAGCTTTAGTTGCTAATTATGTGTATGACCTGGTAAAAGAGTACAACTCTTTCTATCAATCGGTTTCTATTCTTGGAGAAGAAGACCTAACGTTGAAAACGTTTAGAGTACAATTATCTCAAAAAGTTGGTTTGGTGATCCAAGACGCATTCTCTTTATTGGGAATCGCGGTGCCAAATCGTATGTAATTTAGTTCTTTGTGAAAGTAGTAAAATCATACATGATACAGTCATTAGCCATTGTAATATTGGCTAGTGGCTTTTTTTTATTCTTTAAGGCTAATTTGCCACAAAAGATTTTTTCAGAAGAAAAACCAAAAACAAATAATGTTGTTATTGACAGTTTGTTGCTGGAAGCTATTGAGGAAGAAAAAGTAGCCGTAAAAGAAGAAAAAACAACAGCAACAGACGGAGAACAAGAAGAAGGAACTGTTCTTGTCATTCAAGAAGACGATTTGTTTTCTAATGAAGGAGAGGCAAGTTTTAAAGGAATGGTCTTCTTAGACTACTTCTTCAGTCGTTTGTACCAAGTAGAAATGCAAAATCAAGGACGTGCGCGTATTGCTTATTATGGAGATTCCATGACAGATGGGGATATGATTGTGCAAGATTTAAGAAAAAACTACCAAGATAAGTATGGAGGATCTGGGGTTGGATTTATTCAAATTACCTCTGAATCCGCTCAATCTCGAGGATCGGTTACCCATAAATATTCACCAAACTGGAAAGTACAGTCTTACCTCAACGTCAAAAGTCCACGTAAACCTTTTGGTATTGGAGGACAAGTGTTTTTCGTAAAAGATACCGTAAAACCAACATGGGTTAGTTACCAAGCGGGTACTATTCGCAATATGACAACGCTGAATAATCCGACCTTGTACTACGGTCGATCAACAAATACACGAGGTACCGTTGATGTGATTATGCAAAAGGATACCCTTCGAAAAGCTTTACATGCTACAGAAGCTTTAAATAGATTAAAACTAACAGGGGGAAGTTCAATCAAGCAGTTGAAATTGCAATTTCTTCATGCAGATTCGATTCCTTTGTATGGTATAGATGTTAGTAGCCCAACGGGAGTACAAGTAGATAATTTCTCTAGTCGTGGAAACTCAGGATTGCCGTTGTCCCTATTCAATGTGTCAGTCATGCAGAAATTCCAAAAAGAATTGGATTATAGCTTGATTATCTTACACTATGGAACCAATGTGTTAAATTATGGATCTTATAATTACAGTTGGTATACCAAACAGATGAATAAAGTCGTTAGTCATTTAAGACAGTGTTTTCCTAAAGCATCTATCTTAGTTATTTCTACGGCAGATAAATCGACCAAATACAATTTGACGATGGAAACCGATTCAGCGGTAACCCCATTGATGCGTGCACAGCGTAAGTATGCGATGGAATCCAAAGCTGGATTTTTCAACTTATATGAAGCAATGGGAGGAAAAGGCTCTATGGTTCAATGGGTAGAAGGATCTCCTGCTAAGGCTAATAAAGATTATACGCATTTTAATTTTAGAGGTGCACAAACGGTATCTGCTCTAATTTTTAAACAATTAGAAGAAGGTTATGCTACGTATAAGAAAGAAAAAGGTGGAGAAACCGCACGCAGGGGAGGAGTAAAAGAAAAAGAAGATGCTCTTCAAAAAAAGAAAGTTCAAAAAGAAATAGATACGGTGTCCAATGATGAGATGGAGTAATGTACTGGCTTCGCTATTGCTTTTGGTGAGTACTAGTGTTTTGGCTCAACAACAACCAAAAGATCAAGAAGCCTTTGCGGAGTCTAGTGTACAAGATACACTAAATGAGCCCTATAAGAATAGAATCTATTATCCTGAACAATTGAAACACTTTTTCCAGAGCTTAAAGGAATTAAGCTCTGGAAAGAGAAAAAAAGTGAATATTGTTCATATTGGTGATTCACACATTCAAGCTGATTTCTTCAGTGGTAGAGTGCGCAATTTAATTCAAGAACAATTTGGAAATGGAGGATTGGGATTTACCTTTCCCTATCAATTAGCGCGTACAAATAGCAATAATTTTGTGCGTTATTCTAGTAATTCCGATTGGGAGAATAGACGAAACATCTATCCAGTCAATGGGGCTAAAGTAGGATTAAGTGGTATTGCATTGTCTTCCAATGCGAAAGATGCTATAATCAAAGTAGATTTGAGAGATAGTAAATTCGCATTTACTAAAGTGAAGCTCTTCACCCCCAATAATGAATTGACTTATCGCGTAGGTACAACGGATAGAGAATTGAACTTAACTAACACAACTGTAGCAAAGACGAGTTCACATAAAATCAAATCAGGAGAATCCTTATCAGGGATTGCAAAAAAATACAATACGACTGTTGCGCATTTGAAACAGTTAAACAAGTTGAAATCAGCGAATATTCAGGCGGGAAAAACCCTAATTATTCCAACCAAAGAAATTGAACGACCGCAGATTGCAACTTCTGTATTTCATCCTGTGAATTACAACAAACAAAAAACGTTCTTTGCTTTTGATTTTCCTAACGCAACTGCACAGTTTTACCTGTATGCAGTGACTCAAAATGAGTCCAACGATTTAAATGGACTTGTATTAGAGAATGACCAGGCAGGAATTGTATACCACACCATTGGGGTAAATGGTGCTCGTTATTCAGATTATAATAAATACCCTTTGTTCTTCGATCAATTGGAAGGATTAGAAGCCGATTTAATTATCCTCTCACTAGGAACCAATGAAGCTTTTGACAAAATAGATGGAGAGAGTTTTAAAGTAGAAATTAACCGATTTTTGAAAGAAGTGAAAAGCAAAAATCCTCAAGCTTCTATTTTAGTCACTTCACCACCGCCTAGTTATTTTTCAAAGGGAAATCCCAATACGGTTGCAAGTACATTAGCCAATGAAATTATCATCAATGGCGTTGAACAGAAGTATGCAATTTGGGATATGTATTACAATTTAGGAGGTACGTTGGGACTGCCATATTTAATTGATGAGCAATTGCTATCGAAAGATTTAGTACATTATACAATTAAAGGTTATGAATATACTGGAACCTTGTTTTTTGAAGGATTGATGAAGGTATATCAGAATTATTTTTCAACAGAAACAGAACAGACAAATGAGTCTATTTAATATAGAAATGCCCTCTGTAACCCTGGATGATGTAATCCAATGGTTTACATTTAACCCTAAAGAGCCTTTGTTGTTTAACTCGGCTTTGTTTTTGGGTATGTTTATTGTTTTTTACTTTATCTATATTGGTTTAAGGAAAACATTTCACGCTCGTTTATTATACGTAGTGGTGTTCTCTTTGTTTTTCTATTATAAATCAAGTGGTTTATACCTCTTTATTTTAATAGGATCTTCTTTGATGGATTACACCTTTGCCAATACCATTCACCACAGTACGAATGAGGCGAAGAAACGTTTTTTGTTGACCTTAAGTGTAGTACTAAATCTAGGATTATTAGGCTACTTTAAGTACACCAACTTCTTTTTGGATGGATTCAATTTTTTTGCAGATACCAAATTCCATTTAGACGATTTAATTCTACCTGTGGGAATTTCATTTTATACTTTTCAATCGATTAGTTATATTATAGAGATTTACCGCAAAGAGATTGAACCCACGAAGAGCTTTTTGGATTATCTGTTTTTTATTTCATTCTTCCCCCAATTGGTGGCAGGACCTATTGTCCGTGCGAAGGATTTTATTCCGCAGATTTACTCCAATCTCCTTGTAACACGAGATCAAGTAAATGAAGGAATGCTCTTAATTATTGGAGGGGTATTGAAAAAAGCGGTAATCTCCGATTATATCTCCATTAACTTTGTGGATCGCGTATTTGACGCACCTAATAGCTACACTGCTTTTGAAAATCTAATGGCTTCTTATGGATATGCTATTCAGATTTACTGTGATTTCTCAGGTTATTCCGATATGGCAATTGGTATTGCCCTATTACTGGGGTATCGCCTGCCGATGAACTTTAACGTGCCTTATCAGTCTACATCAATTACAGAATTCTGGAGAAGATGGCATATTTCTTTATCTACTTGGTTGAAAGACTTTCTTTATATTTCAGTAGGAGGAAATCGAAAGGGAACTTTTGGAGGCTATTTCTTCCCCGGTTTATTTTTCGTTGGAATTATTGGATGGGGGATTTATAGCTATAATGCGAGTATCTATCCTTTGATTATTGGTATTTTATCTTTTGTAGTGTTTCTGTTGACTATTGCTTTGTCTAAAACAAAACAAAAGAGCTTATTTACTAATTTCAATTTATTGACCACCATGTTGTTAGGAGGATTGTGGCATGGTGCAAGTTTGCGTTTTATTGTGTGGGGGGCTTTACACGGAATTGCTTTAGCCGTACACAAATTGGTCATGGAATTATTTCCACGTAAGAAGGATAAACCTGCTTCTTTTATATGGCGAGTAATCTCAATAATATTGACGTTCCACTTTGTGGCTTTTTGTTGGATTTTCTTCCGCGCTAATTCATTTGAAACCGCTTTGAATATCATTTATAATATCGCAGACCTTCAATTTGATTGGGAGGCTTGGCAAACGATTATTATGGGGTATAAAAATGTATTCTTGTTAATTGCTATCGGATTTGTGTGGCACTTTATTCCGAAACGCTGGATGGCTATTCCACAACAATGGTTTAACGTAGCGCCAATTTTTGTAAAATCGGTCATCTTAGGATTTGTATTCTGGGTGGTATATGCTACAGCTACAGCAGGTCCACAACCGTTTATTTACTTTCAGTTCTAAAAAATAAATATTGATATACATAAAAAAGCCTTGCAATTTGCAAGGCTTTTCTTGTTATTTTCTGATATCAGCATTGTGTTTTGGCGATAAATTAGGCTCTGCAAAAGAAATCACTTGTTCTTCTTCTAAAGCAGCTAAAATAGCGTATACATTCTTGTAATCTGTTTTAGCTGGTACGTTAATTACAAAGTAATAATCATCCACTAATTCAATTTCAGTTTGAGCATATAAAATCTCATTGTACAAATCCTCACGGTTGTATTTTTCTTTGAGTACCATGACTTGAACGGTTGTATTTCCAGATGGTTGCTCTATATGTACCAATTGATAACGCTTGGCTTTTTCATCGTATTTGGCATGTACAATATCCTCACATGATAATTCCGGACCATAGAAAGGAATATTGTCAATCTGAAATAAGTTTTTATCTGCATCAACGACAATTCCCCATAAAATTTCTTCTGTCTCTTTTTCTAATACTTCACTGTGATATTGAATAGCAATTTGCTCGTATTGTTCTTTCATACTTGTCTTTTTAAATTAGGGAATGAAAGCCGTGGCTTTACTCTTACAAAGATAGGTGGTATAAATTTAATTATGATGACCTCATGAAAAATTGTTGAAACATTTCGTGATGCATTATTGTTAAGGAAATCTAAAAAGGAGTATCTTCGGAAATTAAGATTTAAAATCGCCTAACGATGAAAAAATATGTAATCACCTTATGTTTATTCCTGCTTTCTATTGTTGCAGTTCACGCTCAAAATCAACTGGAACAATTGTTGAAAGAAGGCATAGCTTATCACGATAAGGGGCAGTATGACAAAGCTATTGAAAGTTATCAAAAGATGTTAGAACTAGACCCAAATTCTAGTATTGCACTTTACGAAATAGGTATGAGCTATATGTACGCAAAACAATATGATTTAGCTATTGAATATAGTACTAAAGCAATTGAAAGAGGAGGACGATACACCGTTCCTGCTATTGTAGTGAAAGCTTCTACTTTAAGTAGTCAGGGACAAGTAGAAGAAGCAATTGACTTGCTTGAAGATACCATTAAAAAATACGAAGTAGACGTGATGGTTTACTACAATTTAGCCATTTGTTATTTTAAATTGAATAACTTAGAAGGGGCAGAGCGTGCTTTAGTTGCTGGAATTTATGAGAATCCAATGCATGCTAGTTCACATTATATGTTGGCCAGTTTAAAAGAAAGTCAGCAGTTGCGCATCGAATCCATGTTATCTGCTTATTTTTTCTTGTTGTTGGAAAAGAATACAGCACGTAGCATAAAGATGTTACAATTGATTGAAGAATCTTTTGCACATGGGATATCAGTTTCTACAGAAGAAAAAAATACAATCAATCTGAAAATTGACGAGAAAAGTTTGGATGCTAATTCTAAATATGGAATGGTTGAGATGGGATTAGTATTGAATGCAGCGGTCAATTTTGAAAAAAAAATAGGACAAGATAAAGAGGGTTTTTGTGAAAATACAACTCATTTTTTAGGTTTACTGCAAGGGGTAAAGACTGAAAAATCATCATCTTTCTTGGAATTGGATCTTGTTTTTTATGTTCCTTTTTTCAATGCAATATCAGATAAGGATGTTTTTTGCAACTACCTCTACCAAACGACTCCTGGAGGGAATAAGCAATGGCTAAATAAAAACGAGAAAAAGGTACAATCTTTTCAAACATGGATTTCAGATTGGGTAGCGGAAAAAACGGCTGAGTTAAATCAGCAAATAGAAGAATAAAAAAAAGCGAAAAGGAGGAAGGTTATTCCTCTTTTCGCTTTTATAGGAGGGTGGTTGTAAAAAAAGAAACTCCTTTATTATTGCCAACCTCCTCCTAAAGATTTGTATAATTGTACTCCATATTGAAGCTTGTTCAATTTCAATTTGTTTAAATTTAACTCATTGTCCAACATGTTTTTCTGTGCATTGATCACCTCAATATAGGTGGCATAGCCACTGTTGAATAACAAGTTTGATTGCTTTACACCCAAACGAGACGTAGTTACTTGTTCATCTGCAATTTCAATCTGCTCTTCTGAGGTCTTTAGATTGATTAAAGCATCAGTAACCTCTGTTACGGCCGTATAAACGGTCTTTTGAAAGTCAATCTCACTTTTTGTACGTTCGATTTTCGCCACTTCAAAAGCTGTTTTTAGCTTGCGTTTGTTGAAAATAGGATTAGCTACCTTTCCAATTAAACTTCCAAAGAGAGAACCAGGAATATTAAACCAATTTTCTCCCAACATACTGTTGACTCCTCCCTCGAGATTAATCGTTAAGGAAGGATATCGCGCGGTTTGTGCAACACCAACTGCCGCATTTTTAGCTTTGAGTTCTAACTCCGCCATTTGTACATCTGGACGGTATTGAAGTAAAGCCAAAGGTAAGCCTACACTACCCAATTCTTCTTGCTTGACATCCGCAAGTTTAACTTCTCGTTTAATGCTGTCTGGTAATTGACCAGTCAGTAGAGAAAGTGCATTTTCTTGGATGGCAATTTGTTGTTTTAACGAGGGAATTAGCGCTTTAGCCACTAACATCTGGTTTTTGGTTTGCGTAATCGCCAAAGAAGTAATCTGTCCCGCATCGCGTTGTAATTCAACGATTCTCAAGGTGTTTTTTGTCAATTCATAGTTGGTTTGGGCTACTTCCATTTGGGCATCCAACAACAATAGATTGTAGTAACCTTGTGCAATCTTAGCGATTAATTCGGTTTGAATGGCCTTTTTGGCTTCTGCAGTTTGCAGAAAGCGCGCTAGCTGTTCAGCCGTTTGACTTTTGATCTTTCCCCAAATGTCAATCTCCCAACTTAAAGATAAACTAGACACATATTGAGCGGAGTTAACATACATATTCGTAGGCGGTTCTTCTCCTTTATTTTTGTAATAATTAGAAGAAGGCGTTCCATAATAATTTTCCGAACGATATTGATAGGCCACACTTCCTGCTTCTAAACCTATAGAAGGCAACCACTCTAATTTCGCTTGCTTGGTCTTTTGCGCTGCAATCTCTAAGTTTTTAAGCGCATTTTGCATATCAAAATTGTGAATCAATCCTTTGTCAATGAGACTAGTTAATTGCTCATCCTGAAAGAAGTCACGCCATTTAATAGCAGAGACAGACAAGGAATCTTGTATCGTGATACTATCCGTTTGACCTCTATAGGTTTCAGGAAGATCAAATTGAGGTGTTTTATAGTTCGATTGAGGAGCACAAGCTTGAAATAAAGTCAAACCTGTCCCCAATAAAAAAACAAGTGTTAAGGGAGCGGTGTTTCTTTTTTTAGACATACTGCTTTTTTTAATCGTTAGTAAATTTTGCTTTTAATCGTTCATCTATGCTTTGGAAGATGACAAATAAGACAGGAATAATGAATATCCCCGCAGCCACTCCAAAGAGCATACCGCCAGCAGCACTAAAACTAATGGAATGATTTCCTTGTGCAGATGGACCAACCGTAAACATTAATGGAACTAAACCTGCAACGAAGGCAAAAGAAGTCATTAAAATGGGGCGCAACCTCATCTTAGCACCTTCTGTTGCTGCTTCCACTATAGACAACCCCTTTTTGCGCTGTTGTAATGCAAATTCGATGATTAAAATCGCATTCTTCGCCAATAATCCGATTAACATCACCAATCCTACTTGGACGTAAATATTGTTCTGAAGTCCAGCTAAATTGACAAATAAAGCCACACCTAATAATCCTGTAGGAACAGTCAATAAAATGGCAATAGGCAAGAAGTAACTCTCATATTGAGCCGCAAGTAAAAAGTAAACAAAGATGATACTCAAAGCAAAAATGAAAATCGCTTGATTACCTGAATCTTTTTCCTCTAATGACATACCCGTGAATTCATACGAATAATTTCCAGGCATTTTACTCGTTACTTCTTCAATCGCTTTCATCGCATCTCCTGTACTATACCCCTGACTAGGATTCACCTTAACTGTAATCGCATTATACAAATTGTAGCGATTAACAGTCTGGGGACCCAAGACTTTTTTCAATTTAACAAGGGTATTGGCAGGTAACATTTCCCCGTCCTTGTTTTTGACGTAAATTGAGTTAAACGATTGTGGACTCTCTCTGTATTCAATATCTGCTTGCATATACACGCGATACGTACGCCCAAATCGATTAAAATCTCCCGCTTTAACCCTTCCGTAGTAGTTCTTAATGGTGTTCATTAACTCCTTTACACTTACCCCTAATGATTTTGCCTTGATGTAGTCAATCTCTAGTAAATACTGTGGAAAGTTTGCTTTGAAAGAGGTAAAAGCAGTTCCAATTTCTTCTCTTTCGTTTAATTCTTTGATCACGCCATCGGCTGCTTGACTGAAGGATGTAAAATCACCTCCCAATCGATCTTGTAACACAAATTCAATTCCTCCAAAATCACCAAAACCTTGAATGGTTGGTCTTGGAAACACATTGAATGTCGCCTCGTGAATCACAGATAAATCTTGTTGAATTTCATCTATAATTTGGTCGATATTCTTCACCTTTCCTCTTTTTTTATAGGGCTTTAAATTGATGTACCCCACGGCAAAAGATGGACTCGCATTTCCATCGATGGTATTATACCCAGAGATGGCAGTCATCCCTTCAATATCTGTTCTCAATTTTAAAATACTATCTGCCTTAGCTAAAACCACTTTAGTTCTCGCTAGAGAAGCTCCCGGTGGCATGGCTAGAGAATATGTAATATAACTATCGTCTTCTCTTGGAATAAAAGAAGAAGGTGTTTTGTATAAAAAGAATACTCCTAATCCAATGATTAATACTAATCCAGAGATGGCTACTTTTTTATTACGGATTAATTTGCCAATGGTTGCTACGTATTTATTCGTGAATGAATCAAAGGCGGTATTAAACGCAAAGAAAAAACGCCCAGATACTCTTTTGATGGGATTGGTTTCTTTTTGTTTAGCCAATTCTTCTGCTTTGGGCTGTTTTAAAAACAAAGCACATAAAGCAGGACTCAACGTCAAGGCATTCACCGCTGAAATTAAAATAGCAAAGGCCAATGTATAAGCAAATTGCTTATAAAATATTCCTGCAGGTCCCTGCATAAAACCAACGGGCAAAAATACTGCTGACATTACTAAGGTAATGGAGATAATTGCTCGGGTAATTTCATTCATGGTTTCAATGGTCGCCTCTTTTGCCTTCAATCCCGTTTGATGCATTTTTTCGTGAATCGCCTCGACGACGACAATAGCATCATCCACTACAATACCAATGGCCAGAACCAAGGCAAACATGGTCAATACATTGATGGAAAATCCCATCAAATAGATGAAGAAAAGCGTACCAATTAATGAAATTGGAATGGCAATTGCCGGAATAATTGTCGATCTAAAATCCTGTAAGAATAAGTAAACGATAATAAATACCAAGAAAAAGGCTTCGAAAAGTGTATTTTTTACTTGATTAATCGATTCGTCAATTTGATCTTTTACCGAATAACTGATTTCATAGTGAATTCCTTTGGGAAAGGTTTGAGCTACGCGTTCTAATACTTTGCGCACCGCAATGTCAATTTCTCTTGCATTGGAACCTGCCGTTTGGGTAATATTCATTGTTAAACCTGGAAAACCATTCACACTGTTGTCACTTCCAACATTGGATGCTCCAAATTCAACACGAGCGACATCTTTTAATAGTAAAACGGAACCATCTACATTGGTTTTGATTACAATGTTTTCATATTCCTCCGGTTGACTGAATCTTCCTTTGTGTTTTAAGGCAGTTTCAAAAGCTTCTTCTGAAGTTTCTCCAAAGTTTCCTGGGGCAATTTCAAAGTTTTGATCTTTGATTGCTGCAATTACATCTTGTGGAGTTAAACCATATAAGGCTAATTTCTCCGGGTTTAACCAAGTACGCATCGAATAATCACGCGCACCTACACGTCCTACTGCAGCTACACCAGGAACGCGCAACAACTCGCGGTTGATGTTAATCTGTGTATACGCTTGTAAGAACGTTTCATCGTATATTTCTTCTGGATGATCACTGTAGAAGTTAATCGTCATGATATTACCACTCTGACGTGGGGTAACGGAAATCCCGTTCTCATTTACTTCGGAGGGCAAATCACTAGAAGCTTTACTCACGCGGTTTTGTACGTTAACAGCCGCCTGATCGGGATCTGTTCCTGCTTTGAAGAATACATTTATCGTTCCCGAACCACTGTTACTTGCTTTCGAACTGATGTAAGTCATATTGTCTACCCCGTTGATAGCTTCTTCAATCGGCAATAAAACACTTTGAGCTACTGTTTCAGCATTTGCACCAGGATAAGAAGTGGATACACTTACACTTGGTGGTGCAATTTCAGGAAAACGAGTAATCGGTAATAACGTTAGCCCTACTAGCCCAAGTAAAACGAACATAATCGAAATAACTGTAGCTAAGATCGGACGATCTATAATAGTCTTTAGCATATTTTTTGATTTTAGTAGAGGTGAAAAATAGGTAGAAGAGCAATGAATTAGTTCATCGCTTTTACGTACATTCCTTCTGTTAACTTATCGAATCCCGTTTTAATTACGCGATCGCCAATTTGAAGCCCTTCTGATACGATGTAATTCGTACCAGAAACTCCGTCTAATTGAATAGACTGTAGTTTAACTTTGTCGTCCTGATCCAAAAGATAGACGAAAGTTTTATCTTGAATAGCTGTAGTCATTTCTTGTGGAATTAAAATTACATGCGCTTTGGTTTCGCGTAATTTTACTGTTCCTGTGTTTCCTGAACGCATTACATCTTGTGAATTAGGGAAAGAGGCGCGTAGGGAGATAGATCCAGTGTTGCGGTTTACTTGTCCATTGACCATATCCACTTTTCCTTTTTCACCATATTCATGCCCATCAGCTAGGATTAATGTTACTTCAGGTAAGATTTGTCCTGATGAAGTGATACGTGTACTATCTGATTTTTTGGTGTCTTTGGTAAAATAAAGGAAGTCGGATTCACTCATTCCAAAATAAACATATACCTCACTGACATCAGTTAGAACAGTTAAAGGTTCTTTATCTCCTTTGCTTACTAAGTTACCAATGCGTTTCGGCATACGACCAATATAGCCACTTACAGGCGCTTTGATTGTTGTATAATCTAAATTAATTTGAGCACTGGCAACCGCAGCAGAAGCTTTGGCCAAAGAAGCTCTTGCTATTTCGTAGTTTGATTTCGCTGTTTCTAACTGGACTTCTGCAATAACTTCATTGTCAATCAACGGTCTTAAACGATCAATCTCCAATTGTGCATTCTTTAATTTTGCTTTTTCTACATTTTCTGTCGCAATCATATTGTTTAAAATCTCGCGATAAGGTTGTGGATTAATTTGAAATAAAGGTTGCCCTTCGTGAACATAAGCTCCTTCATCAACGAAAATTTGATCTAAAGTTCCTTCAACTTGTGGACGGATTTCTACATTGATCTTTCCTTCAATATTTCCAATGTAGTCTTTAATAGTAATGGCCGTTGTGGTATCAATTGTAATGATAGGCAAGGCAATGGCATTTTCTCTCGGATCTAATGTTTTTGAATTGCCAATATTACAGCTATTAATAGCTACTAGCGTTCCAATCATAAGCAATGCTGCAAAGCCAATAAAAAACACTTTTCGATTTGTTATCATTTTCATACTGTTAATTTACTTGTTGTAGGTGATGAATTCTTTTTCTTCGTTAGTAGTAGTTATTCAACTAGAGTGCCAAAATGAATACTACAGTTGAAATAAAACGGTATTTAAATGTTAATGTATTGATTGTTAGTGTTTTGATTTTTGTTTTTCAATTTTTAAATAAAAAAATAAAAAATATATGAGATTAAAAAATCGTTGCTAATTGGGGATGTGTTCTACAACTCTACATTTTTTATAAGATTGAATTTAGGAATAAAATTTGATTAAGTATAAAATTAAGAGAAGAATATTAACAGTAAATAGAAAATATGTTAACAAAAATAGCGGGAAGTGCTGTGTTCGGCATTGAGGCCACCACAATCACTATAGAGGTGAATGTTGATCATGGGGTAGGGTATTATTTAGTAGGATTGGCAGATAATGCAATTAAAGAAAGTTCCTATCGAATTGCCGCTGCTTTATCCAATACAGGTTATCGACTTCCTGGGAAGCGAATAACGATTAATTTGGCTCCAGCGAATATGCGAAAAGAAGGTTCTGCTTATGATCTACCCATTGCTTTAGGTATTCTAATTGCCTCTGAACAGGTCAAACTCCACCTGGATGAAACCCAATACATCTTGATGGGAGAATTGTCTTTAGATGGTACTTTACAAAGTATTAATGGAGCATTGCCCATTGCTATTAAAGCGAAAGAGGAAGGGTATAAGGGAATTATTATACCTGAAGAAAATCAAAAAGAAGCAGCGGTAGTGGATGGATTGGAAGTGTATGGATTAACGCATATAAGCGAGGTTATTGATTTCTTTGAAGGAAAACGCGTTTTGGAACCCTATCAATTGGATTTAGATGGGGATGAAGTAAATCAAGAGGATATGCTAGATCGCGATTTTAAAGATGTTAAGGGACAAGAAAGTATAAAAAGAGCCATGGAAATCGCGGCTGCAGGAGGACATAATATTATTTTGATCGGACCACCAGGATCGGGAAAGACCATGTTGGCAAAGCGATTGGCGAGTATTCTACCGCCAATGACACTTGAGGAATCCCTAGAAACAACTAAAATACACAGTGTGGTAGGGAAAGCCAAAGACAAAGGGTTAATTCGCGTACGTCCGTTTCGAAATCCCCATCATACGGCCTCTTCTGTAGCTCTAGTAGGAGGAGGGAGCTATCCTCAACCAGGAGAGATTTCCCTGGCACACAATGGGGTGTTGTTCTTGGATGAATTGCCCGAATTCAAACGAGAAGTACTAGAAGTCATGCGACAACCCCTGGAAGATCGGGAGGTTACGATTTCTCGTGCTAAGTTTACCATTACTTATCCATCTTCTTTTATGTTGGTGGCAAGTATGAATCCTAGTCCCAGTGGGTATTTTCACGAACCTGGATCAATGATGCAATCCACTCAAGCGGAAATGCAACGCTATATGAACAAAATCTCTGGGCCATTGCTAGATCGCATTGATTTGCATATTGAAGTGAATCCTGTGCCCTTTGAAAAATTAGCGGATAAGCAATTAGCCGAACCCAGTGCTTCCATTCGTCAACGGGTAATAGAAGCGAGAAAACGACAAATTGAACGCTTTAGTCCTTATCCTGGCATCCACTATAATGCACAAATGACGACGCCTTTATTGCGAGAGTATTGCAATTTAGATGCAGATTCTTTGATGCTTTTGCGCACAGCGATGGAACGGTTGAATTTATCCGCTCGGGCTTATGATCGAATTCTCAAAGTAGCGCGAACCATTGCCGATTTAGAACAACAACCTACAATAGTCGCTCATCACATCGCCGAGGCAATACAATATCGAAGCTTAGATCGAGAAGGATGGTTTAATTGAGGATGAGGTGGTGAGAGGGTGAGAGGGTGAGGTGGTGAGATGGTGTGGTGGTGAGTTGTTTGTTGTTTGTTGTTTGTTGTTTTGCAAATCTCACAAAGAGCAAAGAGCAAACTTCACAAAAACACAAAAAAACAAAAACGCTGTTCTTGAAACAGCGTTTTTGTTTTTTATGTGTAGTGCAATTCGTTATACTTTTGCTTCCTCTAAGTTGTAACCAATAATTTGTTTATACAAAGTAAAGTAGATAGAGAATAAGTAAGGTAGGGTAATTAAGATTCCTACTAGGAAGAAAAATAAACCTGAAAACACTAAAAAATAATTCAATATCACGGTTAGTATAATCGGGATGGGTTGTTTGTTTACGACTTGAATACTCGTTTTGATAGCTGTAAAAGGAGACATACGACCAAAGATGATTAAAGGCGTAACGAAAATCGTTAGAATATTAACCAACCAATTGATGATTACGGAAACCATTTCCAATTGGAATTCTTTTAGCAATACAGAAAATACAGTGAAGAATAAAGTAATGAGTCCCTGAGCAATAAAAACGTATAGTCCTTTTACGTTGAAAAAATATTTAAAAACGCTAATAAAGCGAGGAGTTTGCCCCAGCGCTGCTTCTGCGTTTATTTTGTAAAATCCCGCAATGAGTACGCTAGATAGCGCAGAAAAAAGCACAGCAAAAAGCAAATACGTATACAATAACGGTGGCTCTGTAAGCTTGTTCATCAATTGAATGAATTGCTCTTGTATTTCTGCTGGAGTAGCAGTTTCATTGATGTCTGTCATTTGAGTAAAGGCGATGGAACCCAAAAAAGAAGCAGCAAAGAACGCTAGTAAAAGGCTGACTACAACAAGTAAAATCGTTTTTTTGTAGTATACAGCGGCTTCTCTCATTACGAGAAAAGGTTGGATATCATATCCTTCATGTAAAATTCGTTGAATCGTTTGTTTTAAATTCGTCATTATGTATTATAGTGGATTGTTATTTGATAAAATCAAAGGTATTGCCTTGTCTAATGTCGCCCGTTTGGGGAGTGTAACACAAACTGTGTCAGTTTCCGTTTCCTAGCTTTGGGGCTTAAGCCCCAAAGCTAGGAAACGGAGTTT
>NZ_JACAGN010000018.1:0-32057 GCF_030324495.1 Myroides sp. 1354
ACAACAAACGTATATGAGTTCAAAAACTCAAACGGAGATGTAATTGGAGAAATTGACGCTAATGCCAATGCAATTACATACAACGATAACTCAACGAACTTAGGCGTTACAAACGTACAAGGAGCGATTGAGAAGTTGTTAGAGAAAATCACAACAGTAGAAGGTACAAAAGGAGATTTAACAGTAGCAGGTGGATTAGCATTCACAGGCACTTCAACTGGAACAGATAAATTATTGGCTGATGCTGGAATTGAAATTGCTGATAAAGGAGTAACGGCTGAGAAATTAGATGGAGGAAAAGGATTAGATGGACGTGTAGGTGTTGCAGATGCAGATGGAAATATAACGTATCAATTGCTTGATACAGTAGTAAAAGCAAATGAAACAGTGACTTTACTAGTTGCAAATGCAAATGGAACATACACCTATTATAATGAAAATCAAATTGGTGCGGATGGTCAACCTTTAACAGGTGCAACTGGAGTAACCATTGATCCAAAAGAGGTGTCTGTAGCTTTAAACACTACAACAAACGTATATGAGTTCAAAAACTCAAACGGAGATGTAATTGGAGAGATTGACGCTAATGCCAATGCAATTACGTACAACGATAACTCAACAAACTTAGGCGTTACAAACGTACAAGGAGCGATTGAGAAATTGTTAGAGAAAATTACAACGGTTGAAGGAACAAAAGGAGATTTAACTTCTTCTTCAATTTATGTTGACGGTGGAGCAGCGGCTTTATTGAAAGATGCGAAATTAGACCTTAAAGGGGGGTCTGCAGATGGACAAGTATTAGTTACAGTAACGAAAGATGTTGTAGTAGGACAGAATCCAGATGGTTCCGATATCGTAGAAAATCGCAAAGTAACAGAATGGCAAGATCCAAAAGAGGTTGTTTCTGCTACAGTAACAGCGAAGAATGGTATTAATGTAGTCAATGACACAGCTGGAAACAGCGAGTTTAGATTAGGAGGTGCTTTAGATGCAGCAACCGTAATCACAACAACTACAACCAATACATTAGCAATTGAAGGATTAGACCATGTAACGACTAATCCAACAGCGAATAACTTAGTAATTGCAGATGCAGCAGGGGTATTAAAACAAACGTCTGCGAAAAACATGATCGAAGATGTAATTACGCAAGGTGATCTAGAGGCTAAAAAGCTAAAAGGGGTAGGAATTACCGTTACAGCTGGTGAAAACGCTGGAACAAATCTGAATACTGAAGTAGCGAGTTCCTTATTAAAAGACGTGACTTTAGGTATTGCAGACAAAGCAGTAACAGCAGGTAAATTAGACGCAGGAACAAGTACATCCGATGCACCAAGAGTGGGAATTGCAGATCAAGATGGAAACGTAACCTACCAAGATTTACAAACGGTGGTTCAAGCAGAACAAAAAACAGTGGTGCTAGAGGATGGTATCAATACGAAAGTATCAAGCCGTGTAGATGCAGCGAATCCAAATGAAACGATTTGGAAAGTAGATGTGGCAAATGCTGTAAAAACAGTAGCAACCGCAACCGCATTAGTAGCAGCAGACGCCGTAGTATTGGTTGATGCAAATACTGCACCAACAGAAGGTATTGTGATTACACTACCAACAGCAGATCAAAATAACAAAGGAAAAAAATACACCATTAAAAAACTAGACACGAACGAAGACGGTTATGTAGTTGTTGAAGGAAACGTTGCAGGGTTAAACGGTAAAAAGCTAGAAACAGGCTTACCATACTCTGGATGGGACTTTGTATCAGATGGTACACAATGGCAAATCGTTAACAAATTTTAATCACCTTACTTAATCAGAAATTTATCATGAAAAAAATTATATTATCAGCAGCAGTAGCTTTTACAGTATTAACAACAACAAACGTTGTAGCTCAGCAAGGATTTGGAACAAATACACCGGATCGTTCAGCTGCTGTAGATATCGTGTCTAGCAAAAGAGGTTTATTGATTCCTAGAATTGACATTCCTAATTTAGACCAAGCAGCACCAGTTGCAAATCCAGCAAATGCCTTAATGGTGTATAATACAGGATCAACAACGGCAGCTGGTTTTTACTACTGGGATGCAACTTATAATAATAATGCAGGTAGATGGGTGCGTTTCGTATCGTCTAACTCAGGAAGTGCAGTAACGGTTTCAGCAGGAACAAATGTTACTGTTAAACCAACAACAGACGGACGTGATACAGATTACAACGTAAGTGTATTAGGAGGTGCTGAAGCAGGACAAGTATTAGTTACGAAAATTGAAGTAGTAAATGGTGAAACTATTCACACTACAGAATGGGTTAACCCACAAGAGTTTATCAACGGATTTGTAGAAGGTGTAAATGGTATCACATCTACAATCGTTGGAAATAAGGTACAAGTTGGTTTAGGTGGAGCTTTAGGTAAAGCAACAACAATTGAAACAACAGCTGGAGATAAAGGAAATACTTTAGCAATTACTGGTTTAGAGGAATTAGTAGGTCAAGGAGCTACAACAGGGACTAAATTTGATGCAGACGAACACGATATCGTTGTAATGGGTGCAGATGGAATCTTAAAAAAGGTGAATGCTAAAGCTTTAATGGAAGATGCTATCGATGGTGGAGTAAACGGAAAAGCGTTGACATCTGGTTCAATTACAATTGGAGCAAATGGAGCTACATCACTTTTAAAAGAGGTGAATATTGAAATTACGCCTGGTGGAACAGATGGAATGGTAATGGTTACTGGAACAGATGCAGATGGTAATAAAATTACAGAATGGAAGGCTCCAAGTGAACTTGGAAATACAACAACGGCTTCTAACGGTTTAACAAAAACAGGTAATGATATCGCTTTAGGTGGTGCTTTAAGTGGAGCTACTACAATTACAACAGATGAAACAAATACATTGGCATTAGACGGTTTGAAAGAGCAAGATAAAGCAGGTGTAGCTGGTAAAAATGTAGTTCTTGCTGATTCAAAAGGAGTATTAAGCGAAACAACGCCTGCCAATTTAATTGGTCAAGCAATTGAAGATGGTGGAATTGACGCTAAAACATTAAAAGGAGATGGAATTACGGTAACTGCAGGTTCAACTGTAGGTACATCATTAGAAGTAGCAAGTGCTTTATTGAAAGATGTGACTTTAGGTATTGCGAATGGAGCAGTAACAAATGAAAAAATTGATGCAGCTGCGGTAACAGCAGATAAAATGGCATCTAAAGATACAGCAAATGGTGGAAATGCTCAACTTGGACAAGTACCAGTTGCTGATGGAAATGGTGGAGTAACGTATCAAAACGTTTCTTCTGCAATCGGTCAAGATTTAACTACAGATGGGAAAATCGTTATTGGTACAAATGAAGAGTCTTCATTAGCAGATGCAGTACTAGTAGCTACGCATTTAAGTATTAAAGAAGGAAGTATTACAACAGTTGAAATCGCAGACGGAACAATTGCAAATGTTGATTTAGGAAGTCAAGTGGTTTCTGCTGATAAAATGACATCAAATACTACAGCAAATGGAACAGCTACTCCAGCAGATAAAGGACAAATTCCAGTAGCAGATGGAAATGGTGGAGTTACATACCAACAAATAACAGGAGAGATATTAAACGGTAAAGAATTAAAATCAACTTCTATTAAAGTAACTGGTGGAGAAAAAGCTTTATTAGACGAAACTACAATTGAAATTGCAGGAGGTACTGCTGCAGGACAAGTATTAGTTACAAAAGAAGTAACAGTGGGTGGTACTACTACCTATGTTACTGAATGGGTAACTCCAGAAAGTTTAGGAAACACGGTAACAGCTTCAAACGGTTTAACAAAAACGGGGAACGATATCACTTTAGGTGGTGCAATTGAAACACCAACAACATTGGCGATTGACAACACAAAAGGTTCTTTAGCGATCACTGGATTGGGAACTGCTGCAAAAGATCAAACAAATAAAACAGTTGTTGTTCAGGCAGATGGAAAATTAGCTACGATTGATACAGCGGCTGGAAACGTGACAATCAACCAAGGTGGAGATGTAAACGTTACAGATAATTCAGTAGTAAACAATTACCACCCTTCAATGAGTGAAATCGTAATTGAAGTGACATTAGGTACTACAGATACAAACTTAAGTTTACCAGCTGTAAACGGAACAGAAGGACAAACCATCAGTGTGAAAATCGCAAATCTAAACGAAAATCACGCGGGGTATTTGAATATCAAATCAGGAAATGAAGTATTAGCGTATGGAGCAATGCCTCACCAAGGATGGATTATCAAATCGAATGGAACGAAATGGATCGTTGTAGGTCGTAACTAACAAAAAACAAAAAACAAAGATGAAAAAAAGATACATTGGATTTGCAGGACTTGGTTTAGTATTGGCATTAGGTACGCAACAAGTTCACGCACAACAAGGTTTCGGTACAGATAAACCAGCAAAATCAGCAGCGGTAGACATACAATCCTCAAAAAGAGGATTGTTGATTCCGCGTGTGGATTTAGTGGCAACAACAAATGGAACAACGCCTATTAATAATCCTGAAAAATCGTTAATGGTGTATAACCAAGCAACGACGGCTAAAGATCCAGCTACAGCTACAGTTACAGACGTAACTCCTGGATATTACTATTGGGATGGAGCAAAATGGGTACGTTTTGCTCAACAAGGGGATATTACAGCTATTCAATTAGATGGTGACGTAACAGGACCAACGAATGCTACAGTAGTTGGAGCAATTCAAGGGGTTGAAGTATCGAATGTAAATCCAACGGCAAATCAAGTGTTAACGTTCGATGCAACGGAAGGTAAATGGAAACCAGTTAGCTTAACAGAAACAAACCTGACAAGTTCGAAAGGAATTACAGGAACTGGAATTACAGTAGGTGGAGAAACAAATGGAGCAAATTCAACGTTGAAAAACGTAACATTGGCTATTACACCTGGTGATGCAAATTACGTTATGGTTACCAATGCAACGGGAGACGGAACAACTTGGGTACCTCAATCAACAATTGCGCCTGCAACTACACATACGATAGTAAAAGATGCAACAGGAAATACAATTACTTCTACTGTAAATGGAGAAGAAGCTTCTGTAAATCTTGTGGATAAGGTAACAAACACCATTACAGGAACGACAATTCAAACTACAGTAAATGGTGTTATTTCAGATTCAGTGGATTTAAAAGATGCCATTCAAGCAGGACAAAAAATCACAACAGTTGTAGATGGTTTAAATACAACCGTTACTTCTTCTGTAAACCCTACAGGAAGTAATACAACTGAATACAAAGTAAATGTTTCGAATGACGCAATTCAAGATGCGCAGAAAACATCTTCTGTAGTAGCAAAAGACAATAAAGTGTCTGTAACATCGGGTATTACTGGAAATAATACACAATATACAGTAGGCGTAGAACAAGGAAACTTAGATTTAGGTCAAATCGGAGGTTCATTAAACCCAGTGCAAATTGCTCCAGGTGCAGAAGGTCAAGTATTGACAACAGTAGACAAAGGAGGGGATCTTACTACATCATGGGAAACGCCTGCAGCTCATGAGAATATTTATACGCATGATGGTACGTTAGTTAGTACAGAAGCGAACTTCTATAAGCGAACAGTAGATTTCGGTACATTCAATAGTTTGATGTTTAAAAGTGGAAATCAAAGCCACGATTTTACTTATGATGCTACGCATACAGGGTTAAATCTACGTGGAAATAATACGGCTTCTATTGGATTATTGAGCGAAGGATCAAATTTGATATTTGAGCATACAAAAGATGAATCTTTAATCCATTCAAATGCTGATAACGGAATAAAAATAGTTGCTGAAAACACAAAAGACATCAGTTTTGGTACTTCAGGGCGTACGGACAATAATGACAACGTTGTTTTCCAAGGAAACGGTGGAGTAAAGGTGGTAAACATCAACAAACCAGCGTTCAAAGGAGCAGCAACAGATAAAGTAGTAGTAGCGGATGCTGATGGGGTATTAAAAACAGTAGAGCGCAAGAAAGTGGCTCCTCAGTTTTTCTATATGCCAGCGGTGATTTTCAATACAAAAACTACAGGAACAAATCTAAAAAGAGATTTATACCAAGATTATGTGAATCAATTCACTACAACTAGAGGTACAGCCTATAATATTGCCCATGGAGCAGCAGGAGGAAGTCTTCCGTATGATGGTGGAGTAATTGGAAGTACAAATGCACCAGCGATTATGGATGTATTTGGTAAAAGAGAATTACATTACTATGTTACCTATTACGATAAAAATGTATTCGCTAATATAAGCATTGATGAAGATGGGGTATTGAAATACGATATCATCGGAACAGCAACACCAGCTTCGTATATGAATATCGTTTTTGTAATCAAGTAACGAATCATAATGTAGGCATTTTGAAACAATAGTTTCAAAATCTAAAATGAATTATAATTACGAATACAGCAATGATATATACAATTATAAATAAAATAACAACAAAAGCTTTACTTACGCTAGTGCTAGTACTAGGCGTAAGTACAGCTGTGTTGGCAGATGGTTCTAGAAACTTATATCCGAGCGGAGCAAGTGGGCATCGTGCGCATTTGTTGGGAAGTGGATATACTTCGGAAGCAACTCCATTTCCGAACAAAGGAATTCACTATGTCTATGCGAAAGCAGGAGAAACTATTACCTTAGCTTCTTCTGCTCAGGGATATGGTTCTTCTAATAGCAGTAGATGGCCTAATAGGGAGCGTATCACATTGTATGGGCCTACAGGTAATAAAATTTCTTTATCTGCCTATACAGGAAGAGAAAATAGTAATACTGTTTATGGAAATATTCCCGATCGCACAGCAGAATTAGCAGGACCAAGACTCACAGCAAGTGGTACTGGAGGATATAGACCTATTTATTATACAGTTGAAACAGAAGGAATCTATCGCGTAGAATTTACGTCTCGATCTTCAACTGGTCAAGGAAGTGGTGTGTCTGCAAATAGTAACTGGTCACAGGGAGATGATGCAGCTATTGTTGCTTGGGATATTTCGGTGATTAGCAACAATGTGTTTATTCCAGGACGTGTCTATGCAACTAACTTAAACCTATCAACAGGAAATGATGCAGGATTGGGAAGTAATAAATATCATAACGTACGTTTTTACGGTTCTTTATATGCACGTACTATTGATGGATATACTTATAGAGTAACGCATAATGGAAGTAACGGAATCGTTTTTGCCTTTTTCGTAAATAACCTTGGGTTCTACGAAACTAAAAATGGACAGGTGGTTCCATTGTATAAAAGTTTAAACGATACACCGAATAATATTAGTGGTAAGGTACAAAATCCGAATACACCTGATGAGGGAGGACATGTTACACATAAAATGTTCTATGCGAAACCAGCTACAGATTTGCCTTTAAAAGCAAATGCCTCAATTGGAGTGTCAGATGGTAGTGGAAAAGAAAGACCTACTGCAACATCAACGTGGTTGAAGGCTAGTCCAGTGCGCCCTGATTTGACTCAGGTAAAAGTAATTGGAGCAGAGGGTACACCAGGACGATTGGGACACAAAGGAGGAAGAATTGACTTTGTAGCCTCTATTGCAGGGCAGTATCGAATTTTATTAGAAAGTACAAACGCGAATTTTGCTCCTCGTTTATTCGTAGGTCAAGCGGTTGAAGGTGATAACTCTATTTTATGGGATGGAAAAGATGGTAATGGTCGAATCAGTGCTTTAGGTACTACTTTGCCTGTTCACGTTAAAGTAGTTTTACAAGGTGCTGAAGTGCACTTCCCATTCTTTGACGTAGAATATAATATAGGTGGTATTGCCATTGAACTTTTGGATACGAATAACTTAGATCGCGTAATTACCAATAAAGTATTTTGGGATGATAGTGGATTAACGCACGGAAGTGTAAGTGGTAATGCTTTTAATGGTTCTAAAGTAGATCCAATTAACAACAGTCACCTTAAAATGATCAATGGTGTTTTTAACACTGGAGAGAATAGTACAACAAACGGACATGTATATGGTCTAAATTCAGCTGGAACTGGATGGGCAACTTGGGGAGATACAAAATCAATTGATACTTGGGCATTTATCCAAGGAGAAGAAAAACAAGTAGATGCTACAGTTGAAGTGATGGAAGCCGATTTATATACAACTTTGACTTATAAAGTAGGTGGAGTGGTAAATAAAGGAAGTGGAAATAGAGGGGATGTTGTAGAATATACGATTGTAGCGGGTAACAAAGGACCTTCTAATATTATCGCTGATATTCCTAATGGTATTCACGGTGCACCGTTTAGCTTTACGGTTCCTCCAGGAGTAGATGTAACTAATCCAGGAAGTGTACGTGCAACGTTTACTTGTACAAATGGAACAGCTAGAGAATCAATTGCATTAACTTATGATCCAGCAACGCGTACCTTCCGTTCAGAATTGCAAATTCCAAAAGATTGTACCGTTACCTATAAAGTAACTGGAAAATTAAACGGAATGACAGGATCTATGGTGGCAGAATCAACCATCATGAGACCAGCAGACGTTTCGGATCCAGATGCAACGAATGGGGATCCGAACATTAAACCAACGAATCCTCACTTTGAGTGTTACAACAACGACTCAGGGAATTTACCAGGTAGTAGTGGGTCAATTGGATGTAACAACATTCAAGAAGTGGTATTCATGGCGTTGGGCGAGTGTGTGGATCAGATCTTGTATTTTGAAGATTTTGATCGAGGCTACTGGAATGTAAATTCAGGGAGAACTGATTGGATGAATAAAGCATCGATTAGCATTAACCCTACTACAGGAGCTATTATGACTGATGGGAATGGAAGAGTAGTGAGACAAGGTCCAAGAGGTGGAGCAACAGCAACTTACCTATTTGCACCAGGGATGAACGATAGCCGTTATGCTAGTGCAAACGGGTCACCACATAGTCAGACAATTTCTGTAGCGCGTATCAAAAACGGATATTATTCGGTAAACCCTCCAGGATATGTACAAATGGGGATCCCAACTACGGACTCTTGGAGTGAAGGAATTTGGGTGCCCAATGCGCCAACCAATGATCCAACATTGCCAAACAGTAATTTCGATTGGACACCAGCTTGGGACAAAGTAAATTCGATTCGCGATATGTCTGGAGCGGTAAATGGTTCGGCTTTCTTAGTACGTGGAGCGAGTTCAGCAGCACAAAGTATTAAGCCATTCTATGAATTTGAAGTAAACGGAAGAATTGAAAAAGATAGAGTATATACCTTAGATATTTATTCGTATGTAACTTACCACGACAAAGATTATATGTTGATGGATGTAGTGGATAAAATAACAGGACATATCTATGCGTCTGTACCTTTAAAATACCCAGGACCTGGTTTACCAGAAGGGGCTTCACCAGAAGGATTTAGCTTAGGATGGGTACCTTTAACAGCTAGTTTTACATTTGCAGATGCAGAATGTGTGGATGTTTTAGGAAGAGAAGTGAAAATTGCCATTCGCGGAAGTCAAGATAGAGCGTTAGAAACAAGTAAAGGATTTGGACATACGTTAATTGACAATATTACCTTCTCTAAACGCACAGCGAATCAAAGTTGTGGAATTCACGTATCCAATATTACATGTGCAGATGAATGTTATCAAGATGTAGTAGGTAAAGGATTTGGATGGTTCCATAGTGCAGGAGCTAGACCTGAAGGGAGCAACGTAGTAGAGAAGTTTGAACAACCAGCTACTGATGGAGGTTTCATTGTGGATATTTACCGTCTAGATAACTCTTTCAATATGGTAATCAACGGAGTGCCATTGTATAAAGAAGAGTTGGAATTTGAAACAGGACATGCAAACCGAAATGTGCGTTTTAAATCAGATGGGAAGCGATTTGGAGAGACAGGAACAAGTGCAGTTTGGAATGTGAATAAACATCCAAATGGAGTTGAATCAGATGTTACAAATTTGGATTTAGAAGATCGATTGAACAACCCTACACCAGTTATTCGCGTAAGTATTGACAAATGGGGGAATGTGAAATTGGAAGGTAAAAGAACGACAAATGGCGCATTAGAAGAGTTAGAAGTTTACGATCGAAATAATAATAATGTCGTTGTTCCTTTACAAGTGGTACACTGGATTTCGGAAGGAACGGGAATGCAAGTAAATAAAGTAGATGTTACCCAAAACGTAATCGGACAAACGATGATGTATGGTTTCGGATACGGTTTACAACAAAAAGAGTGTGAAACTTGTACGTTGGAAAAAGACGGAGTCTTTGCAGATGAGAATGCTAACACATTCGCAGAAGAAGGAGAAACCATTACGTATACATTCAAAGTGAAAAATGCGGGAGATATGGATATTTACGATGTGGAGATTGTTGATCCGCTATTCGGCTTCCATATCAAATTAGATCCAACTACGCATCAACCCACACAAGCAGGTGTTGTTTTAGAGGGAGATAACAACAGCAATGGAGTCTTGAATAGAAATGAAACGTGGACGTTTACCGTTTCTTATCAAGTAACACAGGATGATATTTATGTTAATCAAGGGGTATATAACCGTGCAAAAGTTATAGGTGTTGGTCGTTTACCTCGATCTTCATATACAGTGGATGAGGAGTCAACCGACCCAACGCCTTATCGAGAAGGAGATCCAGGATGGGATGCAACGAAACCATTCCACACTTATGTTCGTTTAGAAGGCAGCGGAATATTAATTACCAATCCAATGATTTATCAAAAGGTTAAGCAATTATAATCTATGAAAAAAATATATAGCAACCGAGTACTTTTCCTAAGCATATTAGGGTTTAGCGCAGTAGCAGTGGCACAAGAAAATTCAGCTTCTTTTGTCAATCAAGGAGAAATAGTAGTGGGGAATGATGGAATTATCTCTACGCTATACAGTTTTGACAATCAGGAAACTGCTTCTGTTGTGAATGGAGGAACGGCTTATTTTTACCGTGATTTCAACAACGATGGGTATTATTCTTTTGATGAAGAAAGAAAGAATAACAGTGTAAGTACAGCTATCTTTAAACGCTATGAAGATGAAAAAGGACCACAGTTGCTAAGTGGTGCGTCGATGTCTAGCTTTTATAATGTTGAGTTGAATAACGAAACACCCAAAGTTGCTTTCGATTTAAAAAACAACATCAATGTATACGGAACTATGGATTTCTTGGACGGAATCATAAAAGTAGATCCTACCATTGCTCCAGAAACAAAATTATCAATGGGTATGTTGAGTTTTCACCAAGGATCTAAAGCTACGAACGTAGATGATCGTTCGCATGCAGAAGGACAGGTGGAGAAAATAGGAAACGAACCCTTTCAATATCCAAAAGGAGACAGACAAATGTACCGCTATGCGCGTATCACTGCACCCAAGGATATCAAAGATGCTTTTGTTGGAGAATACCGCACAGAAGATGCTCCATTTTTTGTCGCTCGACCTGCAACTGTAGGCGTAATCAAAGAATTGGATACAAATGAGTATTGGTTAATTGACCGCGGAAGTGAAACGAAAAGTGATATTTTGTTAACTTTGAGTTGGGATGAGCGTACTACACCTCCTACTTTGCTTGCGGATCCTGAAAATGAATTGCACATTGTGCGTTGGGATGCCAAACAACAACTATGGGTAGACGAAGGTGGAGTAGTGGATATGTCAACCAAAGAAGTAACCACAGTAGCTGCTGTAAAAGGATACGGATTTTTTACCTTAGCAACCGTGAAAAAAGATTGGATCTTAGATGGAGATATCGTTATTTACAACTTGGTAACACCTGATGGAGATGGTAAAAACGATTACTTTATTATTGATAATATCAATAAATATCCAAACAATACAGTAGAAATTTTCAACCGTTGGGGAGTAAAAGTATACGAAACCAAAGGATATGATCCGAATGGAGACGGAAGTTCAAATGTATTTAGAGGATATTCTGAAGGACGTGTAACCATAGATAAGAGCAAGAAATTACCAAGTGGAACGTATTACTATGTTGTTACATACGAATACAAAGACCAAAATGGTAGTCGCATGATTAAGAAAGCTGCAAATTTACATTTGGAGTCTAATTAAATCAATACTAGATGAAACTTAGAAACACAATACAAACAATTGTTCTTGGAGGTATAGGTTTGTTCAGCATGACACAAACCTATGCACAACAAGATCCACAATATACCCAATACATGTATAACCACTCGAACATCAACCCCGCATATGCAGGGAGTAGAGAAGGGTTGAACATCTTTGGATTATACCGCACCCAATGGGTTGGATTAGAAGGTGCTCCTAAAACAGCAACACTATCCGTAAATACACCTTTAGGTGACTCAGGATTAGGGTTAGGAGTAAACTTTGTTAACGACCACTTAGGGGTAATGGATGATAATACGTTATCTGTTGATTTATCGTATGCAGTGGATTTAAATTACCACTATAAATTGGCCTTTGGATTAAAAGGATCGGCGAATTTATTAGACGTAAATTACAGTAAATTACATATTTACAATCCAACAGATCCTGTAGCGGAAAACGATATCAAGAACAAGTTTACACCCAATGTAGGAGCAGGATTATTCTTGTATTCCGATAAAGCCTATGTAGGTTTATCTGCACCTAATTTATTAACGCGCTCACGTTACAACGACAACGATGTGAAAACATTGCGTCAAAAAATGCACCTATACTTAACAGGGGGATATGTGTTTGATTTAAATCGCGACATCAAGTTTAAGCCTGCAGCAATGGTGAAAATGGAGCAAGGATCTCCATTACAAGTGGACGTATCAGCAAACTTTATGTTTGTGGATAAATTTACTGCGGGGATTGCTTACCGTTGGGATGCTGCTGTAAGTGGTTTAGTTGGTTTCCAAGTGTCAGAAAATATCTTTGTAGGGTATAGCTACGATGCAGAAACAACCAAATTAGCCAACTACAACTCTGGATCTCACGAGATTTTCATGCGATTCACTTTGTTTAATAGCTACAAGCGTATTACTGCGCCTAGGTTCTTCTAATTGTTATAAGTATGGTAAAACAGATAATGCAACTGGGAATTCTCAGCCTAGCCTTGAGCTTTAGCTTCTCGGGATACAGCCAGATAAAAAAAGAAAAACAAGCCGATAAAAGCTTTGATCGCTTAGCTTATATTGATGCAATTAAAGTATATGAACGCATTGCCGATAAAGGATTTGTCAATACGTCTATTTTGCAAAATTTAGCCGATGCTTACTATTTTAATGGTAAATTAGTGGAGGCTAATAAATGGTACGCAGAGCTATTTGAGGGTACTTACGAAGACAAAGACCTTACAGCCTTATCTTCTGAATATTACTATCGCTATGCACAAACCCTAAAAGCTGCGAAAGATTATACAAAATCACAACAAATGATGGATCGTTTTGCCGCACTAGAGCAAGAAGATTCCAGAACAGCGTTGTACAATAAAAACCGCGATTATCTAGAGCATATCGAAAACCATTCTGATCGTTATGATATTAAATTATTAGATATCAATACAGCATATTCAGATTATGGAGGAATGATATTGGGAGACCAATTCGTATTTACTTCAGCACGTGCAACAGAACACCAAAGTGGAAGTAAAATTCACTCGTGGACCAACGAAAGTTACACGAGCTTATATAGCTCAAAGATTGATCAAAATGGCTTTGGAGAGCCCGTACTTTTTGCGCCAGAGATTGAATCAAAAGTAAATGACGCAACGGCTGTTTTTACAAAAGATGGCAATACGATGTATTTTACGCGTAACAACTCCAAAACCAGTGGTAGAAGCAAACAAAATAAAGATAACACCTCTTTATTAAAATTATACAAGACAGTAAAGCAAGCGGATGGGAAGTGGGGACTAGTAGAGGAATTGCCGTTTAACTCGGATAATTTCAATACAGCCCATCCTGCTTTAACTCCTGACGATAAATGGTTGTATTTTGTCTCAGATCGAAGAGAAACAATAGGACAATCTGATTTATTTCGCGTAGCTTTGTATGAAAATGGTGGCTACGGACCCGTGGAAAACCTAGGAAAAACAATAAATACGCAAGGAAGAGAAAGTTTTCCTTTCATATCTTCAGATTTTCAACTATATTTCTCCTCTGATGGACATCCAGGTTTGGGAGGAATGGATATATTTGTAGCTAAATTATATCCAAACGGAACTTTCGGACCGGTGGTGAATATGGGAACGCCAATTAACAGTAGTATGGACGACTTTGGATTCTATTTGGATTCAAAACAAAACAAAGGATTTGTTAGTTCAAACCGCGCGGAAGGAAAAGGATCAGATGATATCTACTTCTTAGCTGAAAAACCATGTAAACAAACCATTGAAGGAACAGTATATGATAAAGATACCAACGAAGTATTAGTAGATGCCCTAGTGGTTATTTCTGATGCAATGTATCAAAAATCAGATACAATTTACACCAATAATAAAGGATATTATAGTACCTCTTTGTTAGATTGTGGACATAAATACCGCATTAAAGCAGAGAAAAAACTGTATAACACAGTTGAAGTAGCCTTTAATGTAAATCGCGAACCTGGAGTTAAAACCGTGAATATCGGATTAGAAAAAACGGAAAAACCACTAGAGATTAACGACGATTTATTTAAGAAATTAAAACTTCAACCGATTTACTTTGACTTTGACAAATCAAATATCCGAAGAGACGCTTCGATTGAGTTGATGAAAGTAGTAGAGGTAATGAAAGAATACCCAACAATGAAAATCGATGTTCGTTCACATACAGATAGTAGAGGAAACGATGATTATAACATGAGTTTATCAGATCGTCGTGTAAAATCAACAATCAAATGGATGATTGAACAAGGAATCGATCCAAGTCGTTTAACAGGTCGCGGTTATGGAGAAAGTCAATTGCTAAACAAATGTAGTAATGGCGTTCCTTGTACAGCAGATGAACATCAGTTAAATAGACGAAGCGAGTTTATTATTACAGAAATGTAATACATATACCTAACAAACAACAAAACAATTTTTTTTCGATGATCCTGCTGTAGGATTTAAAACACGCAGCACTAAGCCCACAAGAGCGCTCGATTTTTCGAGCGCTCTTACTTTTTATTGGTAGTACATAAAAGAAGTCATGCTCAACGAACCCCCTACATAGGCATCGTTAAAAAACAGCAATTCATCTTTGGCCTCTTTCAATCCCAAATTGTACAACATCGGAATATAATGCTCTAACGTAGGGACAGCAAGTGAAATCTGTGGATGTAGCTTCTCGTAGTCAATCAAGTATTGTACCTTGTTCTCTGCAATATGCTGTTGGAGAACCGCATTGATTTCATGCGCCCAGTCAAAGCCATAATTGTTTTCCATCTGATCCCACGAGAGCATACGCAAATTGTGAATCATATTTCCACTGCCAATAATTAAAATCCCTTTTTTGCGCAATTCACGCAGTTGAGTAGCCAATTGATAGTGGTATTCCAAAGGTTTGTAATAATCAATGCTCAGTTGTAAAACCGGAATATCCGCTTTGGGAAACATATGTCTCGTAATAGACCATGTACCATGATCTAAACCCCAATCGTGATCCAAGTGAAGATCTACTGGTTTTGCCATTTCCTGGATAGATTTAGCTAAATCAGGTGCGCCAGGTGCAGGATAGTCAACTTCAAATAAAGGTTGCGGAAATCCCCTGAAATCGTGTATCGTTTCAGGAAAATCCATAGCCGTAATTGCACTGCCTTTCGTTAACCAATGTGCAGAAATAACTAGAATCGCTTTTGGTGTGGGAAGAGATTGTCCCAGCTGATGCCAATTCTGAGAAAATACCGTATCTGAAATAGCATTCATAGGCGAACCATGTCCAATGAATAACGTTGGCATGATCGTTTCACTATAGGATAAGGTCTGTGAAAAGCGATAAAGGTCTTGAAGTGATTGCATGATTGTTAATTTTTATACGTAAAGTTCTATAATTTATTTTTCTATTTTATCTTAATTGTTAAAGGTTTAACTACTTTCAAAAAAGAAATATATTCAAATAATTTCTATCATAACTCTTCAAAATTCTGAAAACTAAATCTTAAGATTAATTTAAAATAACGGTGTTTTTTAGTTTGTGTTCCCGTATTTAAGACTTAAAAAAAATTGAATTTTATATATTTATCATATATGTTGTTTGCAATTTTAATTTTATTTCGAATTCTGTTTATTTTGTATTTGTTTTCTTAATTTTTTATAACAATCACTGTATTAATTTTGGTTGAAGAACTAATCAAAATGATACAATGAATTCAAAAATTAAGTACATCTATCTCTGTCTGTGTTGCTTGTTTATGCAACTGGCGCATGCACAAGAGAAAGAACTTTCGGGAATGGTCACAGAGGGCGGAATGCCTTTACCCGGTGTAACGATTCTCCTTCAGGGAACCCAAAAGGGAACTCAAACAGATTTAGACGGAAAATATGCGTTGAACGTAAAACAAGGTGACGTACTAGTATTTTCTTTTATAGGAATGAAAGAGGTCAAGTATACCGTAAACAATCAGCGTATTTTTAATTTACAGATGACAGCAGAAGAGCAAATGTTAGAAGGTGTAGTTGTGACCGCTTTGGGGATTAAAAGAGACAAGAAAAAACTCGGATACTCCTCTCAAGAGGTCTCAGGGGAACAATTATCAGACGCCGGACAAACCAATGCAGTAAATGCGCTTTCGGGAAATGTAGCAGGTTTACAAATAACCGCTCCTTCTTCTATGGGCGGGTCTACGCGAATTGTATTGCGTGGAGTTAAATCTGTTGTAGGAAATAATCAACCGTTAATTGTTGTAGATGGAATTCCACTAGACAATAGCAATTACGCAGATGAAAACATGCAAAGAGGAGCTAGTGGAAGGGACTATGGAGATGGGTCGGCTGATATTAATCCAGATGATATTGAATCTATAACGGTGCTCAAAGGAGGTCCTGCATCTGCATTATACGGAAATAGAGGTGGAAATGGGGTCATCCTCTATACAACAAAATCAGCTAAAAATGGACGAACGCAAATTGAACTCAATTCGGGCATTACATTCGAATCCATTAACGTTATGCCACAACTGCAAAATAAATATGGAGGTGGTTCGACAGAGACGTTTAGACAACAGGAAATTAACGGAAAAATATACAATATTCCCGAATATATTCTAGATGAAAGTTGGGGTCCTAAACTAGATGGAACGCCTTATCTACCATGGTATGCATTTGATCCCGAGTTCGAACATGACTATATGAAAGAGGTTCCCTGGGTTAAATCCAAAAACGATGTAAAAACTTTTTTTAATACTGGAGTTACGTACAATCAATCCGTCTCTATTGCCAAGTCTTTCAAAGACAGTAATATCAGGATGGCTTTCAACAACAACGTAACCGAAGGCATTATTCCCAATTCAAAATTACAGCGCAATAATGTAACCTTAAATGCAGCTACTCAACTCAATGAGAATTTTAAAGCAGAAGCCAATATCAATTATGTTCGCACAAAAGGATTTAATAGACCTGTTGTTGGATATGGAGATAATTCGGTTGTAGAGCGATTTTTTCAATGGGGACAAAGACAGATTGATTTTGAAAAATTAAAAGCGTATAAACTCGAAAATGGAAATCAACGCTCTTGGAATAGAACCTCTTGGGATAATGGAATGCCTGCTTATTCCGATAACCCGTATTGGGTTGTCTATGAAAATACATCCGAAGATATTCGAAATCGCTGGTTTGGAAATGTTAAGTTGACGTATAATTTTTCTGATAAACTATATGCCGTTACAACTGTGTATGCGGATCGATATGATTTAGCCATTGATGAACATATCGCCGTCGGATCACAAAGTACTTCTTCTTATTTTGCCGCTAGACGAAGTTTGTCTGAATATAATTACGAAGGGCGCTTGCACTATAGCGATCAGTTTGGTGCTTTTGGAATAGAAGCTTTTGTAGGAATCAATCGCAGTGAAAAACGAGCGAATTTTCTGCAAGGTGAAACTGTGGGAGGACTTGAGCTTCCAAACTTATATAATTTGAGTAATAGCGTTGCTACTGCAAAATCAATTAACGACGAATCCCATATGCGAACGAATTCTGTTTTTGGTTCTGCTACTGTAAGTTTTAAGGAATACTTATTTCTTGAGGGAACAATGCGAACCGATTGGTTTTCCACAGTTAAAAAATCAGTTACTTATCCTTCTTTGAGTGGTACATTCTTGTTTTCAAATGTATTAGAACAACCTGATTGGTTGAGTTTTGGTAAAATTCGACTGGGATGGGCTCAAGTGGGAAATGATACAGAAGCCTATCGAACGAGAAATTATTTTAGAGTAAATGGACCATTTTTAGGTGATCCAACTTATGGACTAGAAAATACTGCGAATAACCCCGACCTAAAACCCGAATTGATGATTACGAAGGAAGTCGGATTAGAAGCTGCCTTTTTAAACAATAGAATAGGGTTTGAGGTTTCGTATTACGAAATCAAAACGAAAGATCTCATTACCAAAGTGCAATATGATGCAGCCACAGGATTTGCTTACCGATGGATGAATGCAGGAGATATGAAAAATAAAGGAGTTGAAGCAACAATTAATTTGACACCAATTCAAACTGCAGATTTTGCATGGCAAATGACATGGAATATTGCAAAAAATAAAAATACGTTGATTCGATTGGCAGAGGGAGTGGAGTCTGTTGAAATTGCTCGAGCACCTTTTCGAGTTACACTACAAGGAAAGATAGGGGAAACCTATGGACAAATCTATGGAACAGATTATGTATATGACGATAAAGGCAATAAGAAAATTGGAGAAGATGGTCTGTATGTAGCCTCAGAGGTAAAAGCATTAGGAACTTATTTACCTGATTACAATATGGGAATCCGAAACAATTTTCGCTATAAAAAATTTAATCTAGGTGTACTTCTCGATATCCAAAAAGGCGGAAAATATTTCTCTACCACTCATATGTATGGAATGTATTCTGGAATGTTAGAAGAAACAGCTAAAGGAGATATTCGAGAAAAAGGAATAATTCTAGAAGGAGTTAAAGAAGACGGAACACCGAATGATCAGGTTGTAACGGCTGTAGATTGGGCGAAAGGATTTAATGGGACAGTAGATGCGCAAAATGTATTTGATGCAGATTACGTAAAATTGAGAGAAATAACGTTGGCTTATGATTTACCTCTAAAGTGGATAGGTCCTTTTAAAGGAATTACCATCTCATTATACGCTCGCAATTTGTTTACTTGGAACCTGGCTTGGAAAGGGATGGATCCAGAAATGGCTTCCTATGCTAGTGGCAATATACAAGCTCTTGAAGGTGCTTCTTTGCCCTCTACTAGAACATATGGAATGAACGTTAAATTTCAATTATAGTTGAATCAAATGAGAAAATATATCCTATTGCTTTTTGCAACAACAAGTTTTGTACTAAGCACAAGTTGTGATCGTGATTTAGAACAAATTAATATCAACCCCAATCAACCTTTGGAAGTAACAACCAATGGATTGTTTAATAATACAAACAAAGAGTTGATGACTAGAACACGCAGAGGCATGTCCTCTGGACGAATGGCTCTGCCTTGGATTCAATATTCTGCCCAACGAAATTATACGGCAGAAGATCGCTATCAATTCAGAAATGAGGTCAACAATAGTTTGTATACGGATATCTTTTTAGCTGTAAAAGGATACAAACAAATTATTGATATAGTCAATGATCCTGCCAATGCGGCTAAAGTAGCTACTTATGGAGATCCTGCTAACCAATTGGCTGCGGCGCGTATTATGATTGCCTATGCTCAATTGCAATTGGTGGATATGTATGGCGATGTTCCATATTATTCCTATGCTTCAAAAGATCCCGATTTTCAAGCCATGACCTTAGGAACTGACCACGAAATACCAACACCTAAATTTGCTCCTCAAGAAAAAATTTATACCGACTTAATGAATGAATTGAAAGAAGCCGCTGAATCTATTAATCTAAATGCAACCAATGTATTTAATTCAGGTGATTTTCTATTCGGTTCCCCTTTGAAATTGAAGAAATTTGCCAATTCACTTCGTTTGAGAATTGCTAATAGGGTGAAAAATGTTCTTCCCATCGCTCAAACACATTTGGCAGAACTAACTGCAAATCCCGAGAGTTTAATGCAGTCGAATGAGGATAATGTTGGACAAAAATTTCAAAATGATCCTGTAAAACCAGCTCCTTTTTATTTTGATGCATTTATTTCTAGAAGGAATGATTTTTCGCCAACCAATACTTTTGTCGAATTGCTAAAGGGAGAAACAAAAACAGCACATCCTAATCCTTTTGCTACAATTGTCGATCCAAGATTGTTTAAAATGGTAGCTCCAGTGAGTCAGTTGGTTACAAGTGAAAACGGAAAACAGACTGAAGTAACAGTGGCCTTTTATTATGATGCTTCCAAACCAGAACCTTGCATAGAGAAAAATGATTACGTAGATCGAACTGCTGATTTGTATAATGGAATGCCTATCGGAATTGTGGATGCTTATACAGGAAGTCAGCTTGCTTATGCTTCCCAATTTAGCGGTACAGTGTATAAAGCCGATTATACAGAAATACTGATGGAATATGCAGAAGTCGCTTTCATTTTAGCAGAATTGGGAGTAGACCCCCAAGCAAATTATGTGAATGGAATTAAAGCCTCTATGCAAAAATGGAAGGTAGAACCTAGTGCTATGGATGATTATCTAGCGCAATCACTTGTTGTGAATCAAGAAACAATACTCACGCAAAAATATATTGCTTTGTTTTTCCAACCTTATGAAGCTTGGGCGGAATACAGAAGAACAAAATACCCAAAAACACTGTTATTTCCCGGACAAAGTCACGAGTTAATCGCTCCAGGACCACAACAACAGACAGAATATACTTTTACGCCATTAAACGGATTGACTGATTTGCCTGGACGAATTACATACCCTACAGATCTTAATCTCGTTAATAAGGCTAATAAGGACGAAGCAGCAGCTAGAATGGGAGGAGATCTCATGAATACCAAATTAATTTGGGCTGAATAATTTTTTAGGTTAGAAGAAAAAGGATTCTCTGAAAAGGGAATCCTTTTTTGTTGAGTAAGGTATAGTTTGTATTAACGAAGACTGATAAATAAGCAAATGAGTAATTTTATTTTCGTTTTTAACCTTCCTTTCTTCTTATGCCGCCTCGCTTATTGCTTAAAACCATCCAGTAAAAAATCGTAATATTGTAAATAAAAAGATGAAATACATCTGTGTAGACTGTGGACAAGAACATGAGGATTGGCCTGCCTTAGCTTATCCAACTCCCTTGAGCTATGCTCAATTGACAGAAGAAGAGAAAAAAGAAGCTGAAGTAACTAGTGATTTCTGTGTCATTATCCATCCAGAACATACTTATTATTTTATTCGTGTTGTTTTAATTCAAACGGTGGTAGATGCTTGTCAAGATTTAGATTATGGCGTATGGGTATCACTCAGTGAAAAAAGCTTTAAAGAATACTATGAAAATTTTGAAAATAAAGCGTTCAAAACTACTTATTTTGGATGGCTCAATAATCATATTGGTCCCTATTCCTTTGATACCTGTATGGAAATTGGTACTAATGTAGAAGTAGACAATGAAAAAGGACGCCCTTATATCTACTTACATCAAAAAGAAAATAATGAGTTGATTCGCGATTTTTACAGTGGAATCACAACAGAAGAAGCAACAAAAAGAATCCAAGTCGCTTTGGGTAATTAAAAAAAAAAACAGGAGGTTAGAACCTCCTGTTTTTTTTAAAATGACAATCTGATGATGCGATCCAATTGTTTTTTATTGATATCTGTTGGAGCTGCATTATAAAGTTCTAACTTCAAAAGTGAAACAATCGCAAAGAAATCAGTTGCTAGTACTTTGTAATACCCTTCGAAGTCTTGTTCTGTTTTATCTTCAAGTTGTTTTATCTTTTTGCTTTCCTCCATTAAATTTCCAACACAAACTAAGATCTGATCAAAAGTCTTTGTTGAAGTATGCATTTGTAAGAAACCAAATTCAAAAAGCAAATCTTGTAAGCTGTTCACTTCTCTTTCTAAGGTTTTATCATGACTTAAATGCAAGGTTAATTTTTCCTTTTGTAAAATGGTGTTCAACTGGGTGAGGAAATGAAAGAAGATTTCTTGCTTCTTTTCAAAGACCATCAAGTTTCGCTCTCTGGATTCTTCACTTTTCGTTTGTCCTTGTAAAAGTAAAACAGTAATAATAGCTGTAATGACGACACCTAATAAGGTACCGAAGAATTGGGCAGGTAGCGAACTGAGTTCGAAAATTTCAAAAGTAACTGCAGTGATTAAGAATATAATCGTTAAAATAAGCACAGCGCCACGTGAAAAATTTGGTTTTAACTTCATTATCAAAGATTTGTATAAGTAATAATGGATTGAAATGATAAGGGATCAAAGTACAACTTATTTTGAATTGGACGAGTACTTTTTTGAGATAACCTTAGAATACACAAGTAGAATTTGATTATTCTTAATAAAAAGAATCTTTTTTTATACTTCGTATAATAAGATGTGTTTTTTTGCGTTTTATAGGGGTATTTAGCCTAAAATCATGAAGTATTAAAAAAATATTAAAATACCAGCTGTACACTTGATTTGATCAGAAAAAAGAGTATGTTTATACAACGTAAGATTTTAAAAAATAGAATTATGAAAACAAGAATAATGTTGAACTATGCAACGACTGTCTTAGAAAGCGTTAGTTTTGACTCGAAATTGTTTTATAAAGAGTTACAAAAAGCACTAAATCATTTAGTTCCTTATGATGTTGAACAATTAGGTAAATGGGTGAGTAGCTTCGTGCAAGAAAAACCTGAATTAAGCGATTCGCTACATTTATTAAACGTATAAAATGAAAAAGCTATCTCATTGAGATGGCTTTTTTTATATCTACCTGATAACAGTTGTCAATTATCAGTTATCAGATAAATTTTCTGATTTAAGGGTATATTTTCTTTAATCGATGATCTGACGAAAAATCAACTTGCAAAAAAGCAAAAAAACAAAAAAGTCAATCTAAAGATTATCAGTTGAATTTTCTGATTTAAGAATATATTTTCTTTAATCGATGATCTGACGAAAAATCAACTTGCAAAAAAGCAAAAAAATAAAAAAGTCAATCTAAAGATTATCAGTTGAATTTTATGATTTAAGAATATGTTTTCTTTAATCGATGTTCTGACGAAAAAGCAACTTGCAAAAAAACGAAAAAGCAAAAAACAAATCGAAACATTATCAATCATCAGATTTATTACCTTTTCTTTATCTTTGAATGTAAATGAACACCAAAATGAACGCATATATAAGTATAAATATCAAGGTAAATGACTTATTTCTATCAATCAAGTCAAGTAAAACAAATGAGTTACAAATCAGAAAAAGAAAGAATAGAGGATGAGGTTGTATGTAAAAAACATGGTTTGTCATCGTTGTATCTTAGCAGTGGAACAGATTCTTCAAACGATGAATTATACAGCTGTTGCTATTCAATTGGGCGAAGTTGAAATACAAGAGCAATTAGTAGAGAAAGAACTGCAGCACTTGCGTATGCAATTGGAGAAAATCGGATTTGAACTTCTCAACGATAAAGAACGTCAAGTAGTTACTCAAATAAAATCGCTGTTAATTGGTTTATTACAATCCGAGCAGTGGACATTAGAAACTCCCTTGTCATCGTATTTAGCTGAACAATTAAATAGAGATTATTTGTATTTGACACAGCTTTTTTCTCAGATAGAATCCACAACGATTGAACAGTATTTCATTCACCTGAAGATTGAGCGAGTAAAAGAACTATTAGTTTATGATGAATTAACGCTAAAAGAAATTTCTTTTCAATTGAATTACAGCAGTGTAGCTCATTTGAGTACACAGTTTAAAAAAATAACGGGGATGACACCTACTGCTTTTAAACAATTGACGACTCCACATCGAATACAAATTGATCACTTATAAAAAGACAAAAGCCCTAAATTTAGGGCTTTGTTATATCTAAGAGTTTGATTTTATCGCTATAATTTACAATCTTAATTGTAATGGGATCATTGTTGGCATTTCGACCACTAATAATATACAGTTTACCTTTTTCAAAATCAACATTACTTTGATCAAAGTCAACTTTACCATATTGTAGTGATTTTCGGATGTCATCTTCCACAACCCATCCTTCTTTTAATTTAAATTCTGCATCTGAACTATATTGAACAGGCTTGCTTCTCAAATCTTTCAAAACTCTACAATTCGGTAAATAACAAAACTCTGTTTTCTTTTCTCCAAAAAAGTAAAATAAAAACATGCAGCCAATCAAGAGGCCAAACAAATAATACGCAAGTCTTTGTATAAAACTCATTTCTTTAAAATTTGTACAAAAGTAGCAATATAGCGTTGTAAAACTAAATAATTGGCAAAAAATTAGAATGCAAAAAGTCGAATGTCTTTATAGTCCAGATTAAACCAATCTGCAACTACCTTATTTGTTATTAAACCTTTATACGTATAAATTCCAGATTTTAAGACATTATCTGTAAATACAGTGCCTTCTAGGCTGCCATTGTCAGCAAATTCTAAAAGAAAAGGAGTAATTACGTTACTAATAGCCATAGAAGCGGTTTTACAATAACGAGAAGTAATGTTGGGAACTCCGTAGTGAATTACTTCGTATTTTCGTTTGGTTGGATATTCGTGTGTGGTAAGCTCAGAAGTTTCAAAACATCCTCCATTATCAATAGCAACATCGATAATCACGGCATCTTTTTTCATGCTTTCAACCATGGTTTGCGTCACGACAATAGGGGAGCGATTTTTACCGCGAATAGCACCAATAGCTACATCACATCGCATTAGAGCTTTTAAAAGAATTTTATCCTGAATCGTAGACGTAGCAACAGGAAAAGGTAAATTATTTTGTAATCGTCTTAATTTTTGAATAGAATTGTCGAAAATGCGAACGTTAGCACCCATACTAATGGCTGTTTTAGCCGCGTATTCTGCGACAATTCCCGCTCCTAGAATGACAACTTCTGTTGGAACGACTCCTGTAATATTTCCCATTAATAGCCCTTTGCCATTATTGGTGGTGGTCATTAATTCAGAGGCAATTTGGATGGATGCAATTCCTGCAATTTCACTTAAAATACTCGTAGCAGGGAAAGAACCGTGTTTATCCTGAATAAACTCAAAACCAATGGCAGATATTTTCTTTTTTGCCAACGCTTTAAAATAGGAAGGATCTAGCGTTTTTAACTGGATGGTTGACCACAATACACTATGAGGAGTCATGAGTTTTATTTCATCCAATGTAGGAGGAACCACCTTAACCACAATAGGACAACCAAATACTTTTTTTGGATCCGTTGTAATTTCTGCTCCCGCTTTGCTGTATTCTAAATCACTATAACTAGAAGCCTCTCCAGCTCCTTTTTCAATTAATACACGATGACCGTAGGCATGTAGTGTTTGTACAGCCTCAGGTGTGATGCAAATTCTCTTTTCAATCGAGAAGTTTTCTTTCGGTACCCCAATGAATAATTCACCCTTGCGTGGCTCTACTAACAAGCATTCCTCTTGAGGGAGTAAGGTTTTTTTTGAAAAAGGATACATTTTGGACATAGGTATTCGTTAAGCATTCGTAAGCGTTAATTTTCTTTCCAGGGTATCTAAGATAGTGATTTCTATTGTGCTATGATCATCTGGAATTAAATTAGGTGTTTGGTCTGGCCATTCAATAAAACACCAATTTCCACTATAGAGATATTCTTCAAACCCAAAATCATAGGCTTCTTCTTCTTCTTCTAAACGATATAAATCGAAGTGGTATAAAGTATCGTGGGAATGGGGGATGTCATAAGCATTGACAATAGAGAAGGTTGGGCTACTTGTCATGGTTGTAACCCCCAATTGTTTCGCTAGCGCTTTAATAAACGTGGTCTTTCCAGCCCCCATTGGGGCCTGAAATAGAACAATTTTATGCGTTAATAAAGGTAGAATTTTAGCTGCAATACGGTCAATCTCCTCTAGTTGATAAGTGAATTCCATTTATTTTGGGTTTAATATGATAAAGGGAACAATCATTTCTTCTAGCGATATACCTCCATGTTGATAGGTATTTCTAAAATAAGACACATAATAGTTGTAATTATTTTGATAGGCCAAGAAACAATCATTCTTTGCAAAAATAAAGGAACTACTTAGATTTATAGCGGGTAGTTGAATCTTTTTTGGATCTTTAACCACATAGACATCTTTCTTCTCAAAAGTCAAGCTCTTTCCTGTTTTATAGCGAAGATTTAAACTGGTGTTCTTATCGCCAATAACTTTGGAAGGAGTATTGCAATTGATGGTTCCGTGATCCGTGGTTATAATTAGTTTAAAACCTGCTTGTTGCGCTTGTTGGATAACATCCAATAGCGTTGAGTTCTTAAACCAACTTGTGGTTAAGGAACGATAGGCTTTGTCGTTAGAGGCTAATTCTTTGATTACTTCCATCTCTGTTTTGGCATGAGACAACATATCAACAAAATTATAGACAATTGTAATCAGTTGATTGTGTTTGATTGCATTGAAATTGTCTACGAGTTTTCGACCCTCTTTTTGTCCAACAATCTTAAAGTACTCGTTGGGAATAGTTAAACGCAGACGCTGTAATTGCGCTTGTAAAAAGTCGTTTTCATGTAAGTTTTTTCCTCCTTCATCCACATCGTTTTTCCACCAATCAGGATGCATTTGTTCCATTTGTAGCGGTGTTAAACCTGAGAAAATAGCATTTCTAGCGTATTGTGTCGTTGTAGGTAGAATAGAAAAAAACGTATGTTCACTTTCTATTTTATAGTGATTGGATACCAGTGGTTCAAACGACCTCCATTGATCGTATCTCATGTTGTCAATAACGAGAAAGAGAATCTTATTGTTCTCTTTTTTTAGTTCAGGTACTACCCATTTTTTAAAGATTTCATGAGAAAAAGTAGGGCGATCAGTGGTAGAATTCATCCACGTTTCGTATTTTTTTTCAATAAATTTTCCAAATAGACTATTGGCCTCACTTTTTTGCCCCTCTAAAATATTAATTAGATTTTGATCCTCAATATCTTCGAGTTTACTTTCCCAAAACAAAAGCTTGCGGTAAAGCGAAATCCAATCTTCATAGGTGTTAACGGCCATGAGGTCCATCGCAATATTTCGAAATTCCTTTTGATAACTCAACGAGGATTTTTCCGATACAATACGCGAATCGTCTAAATTCTTTTTTAAACACAAGAGAATTTGATTGGGATTAACAGGTTTGATTAGATAATCTGCAATTTTGGCACCGATTGCCTCCTCCATGATATATTCTTCCTCGCTTTTGGTAATCATGACCACTGGAAGGCTGTTTTTAATGCTTTTGATTTCGTTTAATGTCTCTAAACCAGTTAAACCAGGCATGTTTTCGTCTAGAAAGACAATGTCAAAATGATGTTGATTCACGAGTTCAATCGCATCAGCGCCATTGGTAGCTGTGGTAACAGCGTAATTTTTTTTTTCTAAAAAGAGAATATGCGGTTTTAATAGATCAATTTCATCATCAACCCAAAGTATATTAATTGCATTCATAAGTATAGAAGTTCAACTATTTTAATTTATTACAGTTTGCTGTATAGCTTTTTATTTGAAAGATTACAGTTTATAACGTAAAAATTATAAATATATATATAAATATAAGGAGTAAATTTTGTATTCCAATTTAGGAAGCGATATTTTTGTAGTTATTTAAGAAGTTAATGTATTATTCGTTTATTATTCCTGTTTACAATCGACCTGATGAAACAGATGAATTGTTGGCTAGTTTAACTAAGCAAACTTTTCAAGGCAACTTTGAGGTGGTAATTGTAGAAGATGGATCAGCCGTTGATTCTCGATCTATTGTGGAGAAATATCAAGATCAGCTTGATATCTCTTATTATTATAAAAGCAATTCAGGGCCTGGAGATTCTAGAAACTACGGCATGCGAAAAGCAAAAGGAGATTATTACATTATCTTAGATTCGGATTGCATTATACCCGAAAGCTATTTGTGTATAGTGGATCAATATTTACAAGAGAAATACGTTGATTGTTTTGGTGGACCAGACCGTGCTTTATCTAGTTTCACGGAGGTGCAAAAAGCCATTAATTTTGCGATGACTTCCTTTCTCACTACAGGAGGTATTCGCGGAGGATCCGAGCGATTGAGTAAATTTCAACCGCGAAGTTTTAATATGGGAATTTCAAAAAAAGCTTTTTTGGCTTCGGAAGGGTTTGGAAAAATTCACCCAGGAGAAGATCCCGATTTAACCATTCGACTTTGGAACTTAGGCTTTCATTCAGAGCTTTTTCCACAAGCATATGTGTATCACAAAAGAAGAATTGATTGGAAGAAGTTCTTTGTGCAGGTCAATAAATTTGGAAAAGCGAGGCCTATTCTCAATCAGCGCTATCCAGAATATGCCAAAATGACGTATTGGTTTCCTAGTCTTTTTATCGGAGGGCTTCTGGTAAGTCTTTTATTCCTATTGATTGGGTTTTATTCGTTTTTTTTACTTTATTTGTTGTATTTTTTCTTAGTTTTTGTGATATCTTTGATGAAAGAAAGAAATTTTAGGGTTTCGATTCTGTCTGTTTGCGCTGTTTTTGTACAATTTTATGGCTATGGCACAGGCTTTGTTAAATCAAATTATATCTTATACATTTTAAGAAAAAAACCAGAAGAAGGAATGCCTGAAATGTTTTTTAAATAACAACAAAGAAGATGAGTATTATTGTAGGCTTAACTGGGGGAATTGGCAGCGGAAAAACAACCGTTGCTAAATTGTTTGAAAAACACGGAGTGCCCATTTATATTGCGGATGAACGCGCGCGAATGATTATGGAACAACCAGAGGTGATCAAAGCCGTACAACAAATATTTACAACATCCGTTATTAATGAACATGGATTGCTCAATCGCGCTAAAATCAAACAATTGGTTTTTGACAACAAAGCCTTACTGGATCAACTCAATCATATTGTCCATCCAAGGGTAAAAAAAGATTTTGAAGATTGGTTAGAAAAACATCGAGAATGCCCGTTTGTTATCAAAGAAAGCGCAATTTTGTTTGAAAGTGGATTGGAGAAAAGTTGTGATTTAGTCATTTTAGTAGTTGCTCCTGAGTCGGTTAGAATAGAACGTGTTATGGCAAGAGATGGAGTTTCAAAAGAACAGGTGCTAAAAATTATAAATAATCAAATGAAAGATGAGGAAAAGATAGGAAGAAGTCAATATATAATTGAAAATAATAACAAAAAAACAATTGAAAGTGATATTATTTCGATAATACGCGATATTAATTTAAAAAATCATTTAATTTAATCGGTTAATTTTATGTTAACTACTAGGGAATATACATTATTAATCATAATTTTGAATTGCGATGAATAAATTACGATTTAGAGTACTTGTCGGTATAATGAGTTTTTCATTAATTGGGATCATCATCGTACAATTATATTGGATTGTTAGTTCGTATAACAACAATGAAGAACAGTTCAAGTACCATGTTCAACAAGTTATTGGAAATGTAGCAAACGCCATGGAGCAAAACGAAGCGATGGAGTTTTACAAGATGTACAATGATTTGAAGGATAGTATTGGCGAACCGCCAAAACAAAGTGAATTAAAAGAGATCGTTTTTTATGAGCGCAACCCAAGAACAAATGAGTCGATATTTTACTCAAACACATTGGTTCTTGAAGATTTTAATTTGCGAAGTTCGTTCTTTGATAAGAGAGCCGATAGTACAAACATTAAAAGTTTTGTAGCTAGGCGAAAAACGGAAATCCACAAAGGGAATTCTTTTGATAGAGGAGGTGACAATTTACATCAAAACTATCCCGATGAGGTAATTGAGAAATCAGGGAACCTCGATGTATTGGACAAAGCACAGTTTGAAATATATTTTAAAGATATTGTTGCACTAAAACGAGTAGACGAGCGAATTTCAAAAGAAAAACTCGACGAATTACTCAAGAATGAGTTACATCAATACGGAGTAAATGCCAAATATGAATTTGGTGTATACAACAAGGGATTGGCAACTAAAATTAAGTCAGACGATTTCGAATACAGTGAAGGATCTACTTATGGAGTACCAATTTTAAAAAACAACGACGGAAAGAGTAAGTATCATTTATATGTGACTTTTCCAGAAAAAAGTAAGTATTTATTTTCTTCTTTAATCGGGATTACCTTTTTGTCGATTTTGTTTACCGTTGTGATTATTGCAGCTTATTTAAATGCGATTAATCAGTTGATTAAGCAGAAGCAGATTTCAGAAATGAAAACAGACTTCATTAACAATATGACGCACGAATTTAAGACGCCTATTGCAACAATTAATCTAGCTTTGGATGCAATTAAGAATCCAAAGGTTATTGGAAATCCGGAGATGGTTGAGCGATACCTCAATATGATTCGGGAAGAAAATAAACGCATGCATGCACAAGTGGAAAATGTGCTTCGAATTTCAAAACTTGAAAAGAAAGAGTTTGAAGCAGATAAAGAAGCAGTGGATATACATGAGGTGATTGAATCAGCTGTGGACCACGTTAGCTTAATTATCCAAGATAGAGGAGGAGAAATCAACCTTCATCTTGACGCAAGAAGATCAGATATTTTAGGAAATGATTTTCACTTAACCAGCGTAATGGTTAACATGCTAGATAATGCTATTAAATACTCAAAAGAAAGACCTATTATTGATGTATATACAGAGAATATCAAAGATTTTATCTTGATAAAAGTTGTGGATCAAGGAGTAGGAATGAGTAAAAATGCACAAAAGAGAATTTTTGATAAATTCTATCGTGAACATACAGGAGATTTACACGATGTAAAAGGACATGGATTAGGGTTAGCTTACGTACAACAAATCGTAGAAGACCACAATGCACAAGTATATGTTGAGAGTGAAAAAGGTAAAGGAAGTACGTTCATTATTAAAATGCCATTAATAAATTAATCAATATATGGAAACAACAAACAACAAAAAGATTTTATTAGTAGAAGACGATCCAAACTTTGGAGCGATCTTGAAAGATTATTTAGCCATTAACGACTTTGAAGTTACATTAGCTAAAAACGGAATGGAAGGTTTCGAAAAGTTTAAACGCGATACTTTTGATCTTTGTATTCTTGACGTCATGATGCCTTATAAAGACGGGTTTACTTTAGCCAAAGAAATTCGCGATAAAAACAAGGAAGTGCCTATTATTTTCTTAACTGCAAAATCAATGAAAGAGGATGTGTTAAGAGGATATAAAGTAGGAGCAGATGATTATTTGAATAAACCTTTTGATTCAGAAGTTTTATTGATGAAAATCAAAGCGATTATTCACAGAAAAACATCAGAGGTAAAAACTGATAACACGAAATTTGAATTCCAAATTGGCAAGTTTCATTTAAATTCTAAATTGAGATTCTTGACGTTCCAAGACCAAGAGCCAATTAAGTTATCCCCAAAAGAGAATGAATTGCTGAAATTATTGGCTATTTATGAAAATGACTTAATGCCAAGAGAAGTTGCTTTAACGAAAATATGGAGAGATGATAACTATTTTACTTCTCGTAGTATGGACGTTTATATTGCAAAATTGAGAAAGTATTTAAAATTAGACGAAGCTGTTGAAATTTTAAATATTCACGGAGAGGGATTCCGTTTAGTAGTAAAAGGAGAAGGAGAGGAGTAATCTTTTCCAAATAAAATAAAAAGGAGTAAGATGTTGTCTTACTCCTTTTTTTGTTAACGGTTAACAGTTCTAATTTCCTGGAAAGATCAATCGTTCTTTAATCGAAAATTGGACGAAAAGTATATTCGTGAACGGTTTACAGTTAACAGTAAATAGTTCTAATTTCCTGGAAAGATCAATCGTTCTTTAATCGAAAATTGGACGAAAAGTATATTCGTGAACGGTTTACAG
>NZ_JACAGN010000018.1:32157-45245 GCF_030324495.1 Myroides sp. 1354
TTAACAGTAAACAGTTCTAATTTCCTGGAAAGATCAATTGTTCTTTAATCGATAATCTAGCAAAAAAACAACTTGCAAAAAAGCAAAAAAGCAAAAAAACAAAATTAGTTCTTCTTCTTTGGACTAATAATTTTTACATCCTGAAAGGCAATGGCTCCACGGATAATCCCCAATATGGTTTCGTGTAAAGCTTGGATAATTTGTAGCTTTAAATCACTGTTGGTGTGAATTAAACTAATTTCTCGGGCAGGTTGTGGAGCAGCAAATTGCATCAAGTTGCTTTGATCCTCTGCATTGAGTTGCAAGGTGTGTAAATACGGTAAAAGCGTATATCCCAAACCTTCTTTAGACAGTTGGATTAGCGTTTCAAAGCTTCCACTTTCCAATGAAAAGGGACGATCCGTATCTGCACTTTTATTTTGACAAATATTGATGATTCCGTCTCTAAAACAATGTCCGTCTTGAAGTAATAAAAGTTTCTTTAAATCCAATTGATCTGTAGTGAGTTTACCTTCAAATTCACCTTGAAAGTTTTTGGGAATATAACCTACAAAAGGCTCATAGTATACTACTTTTTCATTGATATCTTCTAGTTCTAAGGGAGTGGCTACAATTGCAGCATCTAAATATCCGCCACGTAATCGAGTGATGATTTCCTCTGTCGTATATTCTTCAATAATCAAATGTACCTTAGGATATTTGTTTACAAAGGATTTGATAAACATCGGAAGTAAAGTAGGAGTGACGGTGGGGATAATCCCCAATTTAAATTCACCTCCTATGAATCCTTTTTCTTGATCGATAATATCTTTGATTCGATTTGATTCGTTGACTATTTTATGTGCTTGCTCAATAATAACAGCTCCAATAGCAGTTAATTGAATCGGTTTAGTTGTGCGATCAAAAATTTGAACGCCTAATTCTTCTTCTAATTTTTGAATTTGCATACTCAATGTAGGTTGAGTAACAAAAGATTTTTCTGCAGCAAGAGTGAAATTTTTGTGTTCTGCAACAGCCAAGGCATATAGTAATTGCGTGATAGTCATAACTTGAATAATGATAAGAAAAATGTGTATCCAAGATACGACATTAATCCTCTATCTTTTCAAGTTCTTGGTAATTTTTCATTAAGCGTTTGATTAAAATTCCATATACCACACGGTAGTATAGCCAGATAATTCCGAAGAAGATTAAAAATAACAGTAAGAATATACCAATGATAAAAAGGTAGTACTTCCAACCATGCGTTGGATCATTATCACCACTTAAAACGCTAATGGCCGCATAGAGCGTTAGAATAGAAATAATAGAGATATTAATCGCAATATAATAATTGACCATCTTCTTCGTTTGAAGAATTTGTTTCATTAATTTTTTGGTGTTGTCTGCCACACAAATTTTGCGATACTTAATGTAAAATAAAACAATAAATATAAGTGAAATCAACCCACTGAGGTAGTCGATATTATTTACAATAAATTCAAAAACAGGACTGCTTTTGCCTTTTAGTTCACTGTCTTCATTGAAAAGAAAAAGACTAGCTAGGTTTAAGGCTAAAAATTCAATTACACTGATAATGAATATCCACATCACAATAGAGGACGATTTTTTGTGAATCATTCCTCTAATTTCGTCCTTTGACACTTTTGGAAAGTTATGGTTGGCGTTCCAATGTTTTTTTAATAAGTCAAGTTCATCCATATTATAGCGAATCCTTACGGATTTAATATTTTTTTTAGTTTACTTTTAATTCGATTCATCTTTACACGGGCATTGACTTCGCTTATTCCGAGTGTATCGGCTATCTCTTCATAGGTTTTGTTTTCGAGATACATAAAAACTAAAGCTTTATCAATGTCATTTAATTGATGAAGAGCACTATACATTAATTTGAGTTGTTGTTCTTCTTCCTCGTTGTATTCCTGGTATTCAAAATGGTGAATGATTGGATTAAAACTCGTGGTGGCAATTTGTCTGTTTTTTTTCCGGAACAACGAAATTGCTGTGTTTAGACCAATTCGATACGCCCAAGTAGTGAATTTAGACTCCCCTCTAAAACTAGGATAAGCTTTCCATAGCTGAATCGAAATTTCTTGAAACAAATCTTTATGTGCAGACTCCTCATCTGTGTATAAACGACAGATTTTATGGAGGAGATTTTGGTTCTCTTCCAATAAGGTGATAAACTCTTGCTCTAAATTATTTTGCTTCATATCGTAATTAGTTGACCAAATATGATATTTGTTACATTTTTAGGGAAAATATTTTTTTAATTTCATTTTCTCAAGATAACTATTTCTTTTGAAGGACGATTCTTAAATTTTAAAGAAATGCGAAGATAATTTATAATCATTCTGTATTATTTATAAGAAGCCTTAATTGAATCTATTTTTTTAAAAATATTTGAAATATTTATTAAATTTAGTACAAAATTAAGATATTTAGGTGTCTAAAAATATAAAATGCTGTCTATTTGGTGTTTTGTTGGTAAATGTAGGGGGAAGAGTGAATACTTTTTTGGTATTATTTATGTGGTTTATTCCAAGAAACAAAGATGGTAGGTTATCGCATGATGAAAAGAATTAATTATTAAAACAAAAATAAGATGAATACACTCTCAAGAAAGATTGTAATGGCGGGGACTGGGTTGTTTCTGTGTTTCTTTTTACTTATTCACTTTTTAGGTAATACACAGTTATTTCTGGAACCTGAACATGCACAGCAAAGCTTTAATGCTTATTCCCATTTTTTAACGGGAAATCCTTTAGTAAAGGCCGTATCTTATGTGCTTTATTTGTCCATTCTAGGACATGCTATTTATGCTTTAATCATTACTTCAATGAACCAAAAAGCTGGCGGTAACTACAAGCGTGACAATAGAGGTAGAGCCAGTAAATGGTATAGCAGAAATATGGGAGTATTAGGCGTAATTATCTTAGTTTTTCTCGTACTACACTTTCAAAATTTTTGGTACGTCTATAAATTTGGTGAGATTGGTCTAGATGCAAACGGCAATAAAGACTTGTATACGGTTGTTGTAACAGCCTTTCAAGAACTGTGGTTGGTTGTTGTGTATGTAATAGCAATGATTGCACTTGCCTATCACCTCATTCACGGCATCACTAGTGGTGTGCGAACGTTAGGGTTGTTTCACCCCAAATATGTGCGATGGATTAATGTATTCGGAATCGCTTATGCGGTTATCTTATGTGTTGGTTTCGCTTTAATGCCTATTTATATTTATATCACCCATTAATACAAGTTGTTATGAAATTAGATGCAAAAATTCCTGAAGGACCATTAGAAGATAAATGGTTTAACTATAAAAAGAATGCTCGTTTGGTCAATCCTGCGAATAGAAAAAAGTTGGATGTTATTGTAATTGGAACTGGATTAGCAGGTAGTTCTGTAGCAGCCTCTTTGGGAGAGATGGGATATAATGTAAAATCGTTTTGCTTTCAAGATACCCCTCGTCGTGCGCACTCTGTAGCAGCACAAGGAGGAGTAAATGCAGCAAAAAATTATAAAAATGACGGAGATAGTATTTATCGCATGTTTGTAGATACGCTAAAAGGAGGTGACTTTAGAGCGAGAGAAGCCAATGTATACCGTTTAGCAGAGTGTTCCGTTAACTTAATTGATCAAGCTGTAGCTCAAGGGGTTCCTTTCGGAAGAGAATATGGTGGATATTTGAATAATAGATCCTTTGGAGGAGTTCAAGTCAGTCGAACTTTTTATGCACGTGGTCAAACAGGACAACAATTGTTGTTGGGAACTTATCAAGCTTTGATGCGCCAGGTGAATAAAAAGACTGTAGAACTTTTTTCGTCTCATGAAATGTTGGATTTAGTGTTGATCGACGGAAAAGCACGTGGTGTGATTGTGCGAAATCTAGAAACAGGTGAAATTGAAAGACATGCGGCTCATGCTGTTGTTTTAGCAACAGGAGGGTTTGGAAAAATATATTATTTATCCACATTGGCTATGGGATGTAATGGTTCTGCTATATGGAGAGCTCATAAAAAAGGAGCTTTCTTTGCTTCGCCAAGTTGGACGCAAATTCACCCAACTTCCTTGCCTCAATCGGGTGACTATCAATCTAAACTAACGTTAATGTCTGAATCATTGCGTAATGATGGCCGTATTTGGGTTCCTAAAAATCTAAATGAAACCAGAATAGCCAATGATATTCCAGAAGAAGAAAGAGACTACTACTTAGAAAGACGTTATCCTGCTTTTGGAAACTTAGCACCTCGTGATATTTCTTCTCGTGCTGCTAAAGAGCGAATCGATGCAGGCTATGGCGTAGGGCCTTTAAAAAATGCAGTGTATTTGGATTTTTCTAAAGCAATTAGAGAACAAGGACAAGCAAAAATTGCTGAGAAATACGGCAATTTGTTTACGATGTATGAGAAAATTACAGGAACAAATGCCTATAAAGAACCCATGATGATTTCACCAGCGGCTCACTTCTCTATGGGAGGACTTTGGGTAGATTATGAGTTGATGACAACTATTCCGGGTTTGTTTGCCTTGGGAGAAGCTAATTTTGCCGATCACGGAGCCAATCGCTTAGGAGCCAATTCTTTATTACAAGCTTCTGTAGATGGGTATTTTATCGCTCCTTATACGATTGCCAATTATCTAGCGGATCAAATTAGAGTGGGGAAAATTACAACCGATCACCCTGAATTTGATAAAGCGGAACAAGAGGTAAAAGATAAATTAGAAGGACTCTTGAAAATCAAAGGAGATAAAACCGTGGATTACTACCACAAAAAATTAGGTAAATTATTGTATGACTACTGTGGTCTAGCACGTACCAAAGAAGGATTGGAATTTGCAATTGAAGAAATTAAAAAATTGAGAGCTGAATTTTATAAAAATGTGAATGTACCTGGTACAAATGCAACTATTAATTCAGAATTAGAAAAAGCAGGACGCGTAGCAGATTATTTGGAAATCGGAACACTGATGTGTTATGATGCCTTAACACGTGATGAGTCTTGTGGAGCTCACTTTAGAGAGGAATACCAAACAGAAGAAGGAGAAGCGGCTCGTAATGATGAGCAATTCCAGTTTATTTCTGCTTGGGAATGGCCAGGATCTCTGGATCAACAACCTATTTTGAACAAAGAAGAACTAACATTTGAATACGTAAAACCGACTATCCGTAGTTATAAATAATTGAGGCTATGAAATTGAATCTTAAAATATGGAGACAGAAAGATCGTAAATCGGAAGGTAAACTTGTTGATTATGCGATAGATAATGTAAATACGCATATGTCTTTTTTAGAAATGTTGGACACGTTAAATGAACAATTAATTTCCAAAAAAGAAGATCCTATTGAATTTGATCACGATTGTAGAGAGGGAATTTGTGGACAATGTGGAGTGGTGATTAATGGAAATGCACATGGACCTCTGGAAAATACAACGACTTGTCAGTTGCACATGAGAGAGTTTAAAGATGGAGAAACGATCTTAATCGAACCTTTTAAAGCAGCGGGTTTTCCGGTGAAAAAAGATTTGAAAGTTGATCGCAGTGCATTTGACCGTATTATTTCTGCGGGTGGATATGTATCGGTAAATACAGGCCAAGCTCCAGAAGCAAATACTATCCCCGTATCACATGAAACAGCAGAAGCGGCTTTTGATTCGGCAGCCTGTATTGGTTGTGGTGCCTGTGTAGCTACGTGTAAAAACGGTAGTGCAGCCTTATTTACCTCGGCTAAAATTACGCAATTGGCGTTGTTGCCTCAATCGCAACAAGAGCGAAAAGAACGCGCATTGAATATGATTATGCAAATGGACGAAGAAGGGTTTGGACACTGTTCTAATACAGAAGCTTGTGAGGTAGAATGCCCACAAGGAATTTCTGTATTGAATATTGCTCGTATGAACTATGAGTACAATCGCGCTAGTTTTCTCAAGTTTAAAAAGAAATAACATGAAAAATAACAGCAGTGTTATAAAAAGCCTATTCCTTTGTGGAATAGGCTTGTTTACTACGATGAATAGCTTGGGACAAGAACGCCTAATCTCAAAAGAACACGAAGTGGCTCAAGACACGATTCGAATCTTTGAAGACAAAATTGTACTGAATGATGCAACGCAAAAATACCCTCAGTTTAAAGTTGGCGGTGTTTTTCAAACGCGCTATTTGGATAATTTTAAACGAGGGGTGGACATCAATGGATTGCATTATGGCGATGGACAAGGAACAAATAACTCTTTTGAAATTAAGCGTATGCGCGTGTCGATGAATGCTAAAGTTACAGAAAATCTAGAAGTAGTAGCTTTGGTGAATTTGGCGGATTTTAAATCGGACCCCAAAACAAAAGTCTTGGAAAATGCATACGCTAAATATACAATCAATCGCTATTTGCAATTTACTGTAGGACAATTTAGACCCTTGTTTGGTATGGAAGAAACTTATCCTGTTGACGTAGTAAAATCAATCGACTATTCAAATTCGTACTATATGTTTGGCGATAATGGCTGGACGAGTTTCCAAATTGGAGCGGCTGTTACAGGTAGTGTGGATTTAGGTTCTATTCCCATGAGTTATGGAGTGTCTGTAACTAACGGTAATGGAAAAAATAAAACCGATAATGACGATGGCAAACATTATTCGAGCCGGTTGTTGTTTAATGTGGATCCCAAGCACAAAATTAACGTGGGAATTAGTGGAGGTGTTGGAGAAGTGCAACGACAAACTGTTTATGCCGTTGGGGCAGAAGCTACCGCTTTTTTTTCGATGGGCGATCGCTGGAGTATTGATTTTCAGTTGGAAGCAAAACAAGGAACCAATCACTTTCTATATTTTGGGCAACCAGTGGATCAACGCATAGGGGATATGAAAGACTATTTAATGAAGAGTTTTTATGTTCTGCCGAATGTGAGATATGAATTGGGAAAAAAACGCTTACAAGCAATTGAATTCGCTTGTCGTTATGAATATTTAGATGGCAGTGCGCATCTCAATTCCAATGGTAGACAAACTTGGGTTCCGATGGTGAGCTTAGAATTCTTAAAAAACTACGGTGCGCGTTTACAAGTAGGAATGCAAATCGACAATTATAAAACGAATATTGAACATACAAAGTCTTATAACTCAAATTTAGCCTTTATTCAATTTCAGTGCCGATTACAATAAACAACAACAAACAACAATAAACTATAAAAAACTCCTTCTATGAAAGAAGTCAATTTAAAAAATTTCGGAATAACCGTAATAATAGGAATATTATTGTGGTTTTGTCCCATCCCAGAGGGAGTAACACCAGAAGCCTGGCATTTATTTGCGATTTTTGTGAGTACAATTTTGGGAATTATCCTCAAAGCGGCTCCAATGGGAACTATGTGTATGATTGCCGTGGGGCTTACTGCTTTTTTCCAATTGTTAGCTCCTGGGAATGCTGGACAATCCATCACCTTGAGTTTAAAGGGGTTTGGGGATAAGGTAATCTGGTTAATTGGAATCTCATTCTTTATTGCGAGGGGGTTTATTAAAACGGGGTTAGGAAATCGCATCGCTTACTTGTTTATTCGTGCTTTTGGAAAAAGTACGTTGGGATTAGCCTATGGACTGGGATTGGCTGATTTAGTACTAGCGCCTGCCATTCCAAGTAATACAGCACGTGGAGGAGGGATTATCTATCCCATCATGAAATCCATGGCGATGAATTTTGGTTCCGATCCAAGTAAGGAAGAAACGAAAAAGAAAGTAGGTTCTTTCTTGACGTTGAATTGTTACTATTTGAACTTAATTACCTCTGCGATGTTCTTAACTGGAACAGCTAGTAATCCGATGTGTCAGAAATTTGCTGCGGATATTGGAATTAATATCAGTTGGATGAATTGGGCGATTGGCGGTTTTGTTCCTGGAGTCGTGGCTTTTATCATCACGCCTTTGGTATTGTATAAAATTTACCCTCCTGAATTAAAGAAAACAGGAGATGCACCTAAAATTGCTGCAGAGAAATTGAGAGAAATGGGGAAATTAACCTTGCCTGAAAAGCTGATGTTATTGACCTTCTTTATTTTGCTTTTCTTGTGGATTACAGGGGATTTATTCACGATTGATGCTACAACGACCGCTTTTATCGGCTTATCTATTTTATTGTTAACTTCTGTGTTAACTTGGGATGATGTCAAGTCTGAAAAAGGAGCTTGGGATACGATTGTTTGGTTTGCTGTGTTAGTGATGATGGCGAGTTCTTTGAATACGCTTGGTTTCATCGGCTGGTTTAGCGACTTAGTAAAAGCGCAAATGGGAGGTATTGATTGGCATTATGCTTATCCTCTAATTGTCATTGTTTATTTCTTTAGTCATTATATTTTTGCCAGTGCAACGGCTCACGTTGCCGCGATGTATGCGGCCCTATTAGGAGTGGGGGTATCCTTGGGAGTTCCTCCCATGCTATTGGCCTTAACGCTAGGATATATGGGATCTATCTATGGTACTCTGACACATTATGGACATGGTCCAGCTCCTGTATTCTTCGGAAGTGGCTATGTTGAATTGAAGTCGTGGTGGATGTATGGATTGATTATTGGACTATTACTTTTGGCGATTTATTTAGTCGTTGGAACAACTTGGCTGAGTATTATTGGTTATTTTTAAATAAAAAAGTTACCTTTAAAGACCCTTTATCAATTAGAATAAAGGGTCTTTTTAGTAGGACTTACTAATATGGAAGAAATTGTAGTTTTTTGGTTTCGACGAGATATTCGCTTACAAGATAATGTAGGCTTGTATCATGCAATACAAACAGGAAAAAAAGTATTGCCTATCTTTATTTTTGATCCAGATATCTTATTGAAATTTTCAGACAAAGAGGACAAGCGCGTGGTGTACTTTTATCAAGCCTTGGCGCAAATTAATAGTATTTTGAAGCAGTATAACAGCCAGGTCGTGTGCTATCACGACCGAGTGATGACTGTTTTCGAACAGCTTGTTCAAACCCATACTATAACTGCTGTATATACCAATGCAGACTATGAACCAGAAGCTCGCAAGCGAGACGGGGCAGTACAAACTTTTTTAGCCCAACAGCAGATTGCCTTTTATGCCTATAAAGATCAAGTGATTTTCGAAGCTCATGAATTGCTGAAAAGTGATCAAACACCCTATAAAGTATATACACCTTATGCTAAACTATGGAGAAGTAGATTGACAGCACAGCATCTATTAGATTGGACTCTAGCATTAAAGGCTGATTATTTTGTTGCTAAAAAAGAGGATGCAACACTGCCGAGTTTAGCAAGTTTGGGATATAAAACAACAGAAGAAGTTCATTTTAAATCACCTGTATTTGGCTCACATATCATTCAAAATTATACCGCCAATCGCGATTTCCCAGCTTTAGATGCAACGACGCGTTTGGGAATTGCTTTGCGTTTTGGAACAGTGTCTGTTCGCGCCTGTGTTAGACAAGCGTTACAAGCGAATGAAACCTGGCTGAGTCAATTGATTTGGAGGGAGTTTTTTATGGCTATATTATACCATTATCCTTATTCTGCCAGAGCGTGTTTTAAAAGAGAATATGAAAATATTCAGTGGAGAAATAACGAAACAGAGTTTGAGGCTTGGTGTAAAGGAGAAACGGGATATCCCTTAGTAGACGCGGGTATGCGCGAATTGAATCAAACTGGATATATGCACAATCGCGTACGCATGGTAGTCGCTAGTTTTTTAGTAAAACATTTATTGATTGATTGGCGTTGGGGAGAAGCCTATTTTGCACAAAAACTCAATGATTATGATTTAGCGCTTAATGTGGGAAATTGGCAATGGGCAGCGGGATGTGGTTGTGATGCAGCTCCTTATTTTAGAATTTTTAATCCCACAGAACAACAAAAGAAGTTTGACAAAGAATTAAAATACATTAAAAAGTGGATTCCTCAATACGAAGAATCAACCTATATACCTCCTATAGTGGAGCATAAATTGGCGAGAGAACGCGCTTTAGTAGTATTTAAACAAGCATTAAAATAACACACAAATAAACCCTTAAACTATGAAAAAATGGAAAATTTGGGTAGCTAATTTAGCGTTAGCCGCTTTTTTATTACCCGTTACCTCAGATGCCTATGCGTGCACTCGAGTAGTGTACAAAGGACCAAAAAATACAATTATCACAGCGCGTTCGATGGATTGGAAGGATGAAATCGACCCGAATATTTGGGTTTTTCCAAGAGGAATGGAACGCACAGGAGAAGTTGGAAAAGCTTCTGCAAAGTGGAAATCAAAATACGGTAGTGTGATTGTATCGGCTTTTGATATTGCTACAACAGACGGAATGAACGAAAAAGGTCTTGTGGCGAATATTCTGTGGTTAGTAGAATCTCAATATCCTGATTATGATCCAAATGGAAAACAAAAAGGAATGAGTTTAGCAATCTGGGCACAATATGTATTGGATAATTATGCTACAGTTGCTGAAGCGGTTACGGATTTACAGAAAAATCCAATTACTGTTGTTACAGCGAATACACCTGGACGAACTACTTTAGCTACAGTGCATTTAACGATGTCAGATGCTAAAGGAGATAATGCAGTATTAGAATATATTGATGGTAAATTAAAAATCTACCATGATCCTTCCTATACAGTAGTAACAAACTCACCAACCTATGATAAACAATTAGCAATTCGCGATTATTGGGCTTTCTTACCAGGAAATCAAGTATTACCAGGAACGGGACGATCAGAAGATCGTTTTGCTAGAGCTTCGTATTATGCAACAGCAGTAGATCAAAGTGATGATACAATGGTAGCAGTCGGATCTGCTTTTAGCGTAATCCGTAACTGTTCTGTGCCTTATGGTGTGCATATTGAAGGCTATCCGAACTTATCTTCTACCAAATGGAGAGCGGTTTCCGATCAGAAAAACTTAGTGTACTATTATGAAGACCCATTGACTTTATCGCCCCTGTGGTTGGATTTAAAAACACTAGATTTCAGCGAGAAAAACCAAGTGAAAAAATTAGATGTTTCAAAAAGACAACAATATTTCGGTTTATCGAATGATAAATTAGTTGAAAGTAAACCTTTCCAATTTATGGGAATTTAGTTTTCAATTGAAATCTGAAGACACTAAAGCAATGCAATACTGCATTGCTTTTTTTATGGAAACGCGTTTGAAAGAGAAATAGGTTAGAAATGCTTAACTTTGAGAAAGGTTAATCCAAAATGAGTTATGAAAAAGTATAGATTATTGTTTGCTTTAGGAGGAATGTTGTTGTTGGGTAGTTGTTCCTATAAACACGCCTATCAACCGATTGTATTTTCTAAATTAGATACTACAGCAAATTACGAGGCTTTGACCAAGCGTTATGCAAGCGGAGAAGAAACGAACTATATACCTAAACCAGAGCAAAAAGAATTATATCGAGAGGTAAATGAAAGTGTAGCTATTCAAGGTGTAGCCAATGTACGTGAATTAGGAGGTATTATGACGCAGGATCAACGAGTGATAAAGAGTGGACACTTTTACCGCAGTGGACATCTAGGTAAGTTGAAAAAGAAGAATTTTAAAACATTAGAACAATACAATATCACACAGGTCATTGATTTGAGAACAGACAGAGAAATTAAAAAGCATCCCGATCGTTTACCTGTAACTGTTCAATATTACAACGAACAAGCCTTTGAAGATTCTGAAGATATGTTTAGCAAAGCCAGAAAAAAAGTGCTAAAAGGCAGCGTAACCGTAGAGCAATCAAACAAAGCAGTGGAAGAATTTTACGGTATTTATGTGTTGGATAATCCTCAGAAGATTCGCGAGATTGTTGTGCGTATGTTGGATAGTGATCAAGCGACCTTATTTCATTGTTCTGCAGGAAAGGATCGTACAGGAATGATTGGTGCCATTCTATTGAGTATTCTTAACGTTGATCGAGAAACGATTATGGAAGAATACTTATTGTCTAATAACGGGCGTGTGGACGATGTGTCGAGTCGAATGAAATTGGCGAAATTTGGCAAGTTTCTCTTTCCAAAAATAGATTATGAAGTAATTGAAAATTTTTCTTGGATTAAGCCTAATTATTTGGATGCAATGTTTGCAGCTATTGAAGCTAAATACGGCTCAATGGAAGCCTATATCAAAGAAGGATTAAAAATTTCAGAAGCACAACGTCAAGCGTATATCGCTAAACATACCGTAATTTTAGAGTAAATTTATCATTTAATCGTAGGATAAAAAGTATATGAATCAGTTGAAACAAGAGCATATAGCCCTTTTAGAGACTATTGCAAAGAACAATAATAAACCTTGGTTTACAGAAAATAAACCGCAAATTGATGCCATTTTTACTGAGGTAAAAGGTTTTTTTAAGGCTGTTTTTGATCAGATGGCCGCAGTGGATGAGGTAGAATTATTTCACGTACATCGCCTATATCGAGATGTGCGTTTTTCAAAGGATAAAACGCCTTATAAAACTTATTTTGGCTTGCATATTGGAAGAAAGAAACCTTTACTTCGAGGTGGATATTATCTCAATATAGAACCTGGAAAGAGTTTTGTTGGAGGAGGATTTTGGGAACCGAATAAAGATGATTTATTGCGCATTCGAAAAGAAATTGCTTTGGATGATTCTGAATTGCGCGAAATTATAAGTAACCCTCTATTTGTTCAAACCTTTGGAGGATTAATGGGAGAGGAGTTAAAAACAGCGCCTAAAGGCTTTGAAAAAGAACATCCTGCGATTGATTTACTGCGTAAAAAACAGTTTTTGGTTATGCGTTCATTTACTGATGAAGAACTTATCCAACCTGGATTTATAAACGAAGTTATTCAAACTTTTGAAGTGATGAAGCCCTTTTTTGACTATATGTCTGAAGTATTGACTACCGATGTCAATGGAGTTAGTTTATATGAGTAATGGAGAGAGGAGAGAGGAGAGAGGAGAGAGGAGAGAGGAGAGAGGAGAGAGGAGAGAGGAGAGAGGAGAGAGGAGAGAAGAAAGGAGTGAATTTTCTGAAGGAAGTAAATGCTATCTTTTTAAATGAGAATCTTACAACTTCACAAAAAGGCAAAAAAACAAAAACGCCAAAAGGAGAGTGAATTTTCTGTA
>NZ_JACAGN010000018.1:45345-70100 GCF_030324495.1 Myroides sp. 1354
TGAATTTTCTGAAGGAAGTAAATTCTACTTTTTAAATGAGAATCTTACAACTTCACAAAAAGGCAAAAAAACAAAAAAGCCAAAAGGAGAGTGAATTTTCTGTAGAAAGTAAATTCTACTTTTTAAATGAGAATCTCACAACTTTACAAAAAGGCAAAAAAACAAAAACGCCAAAAGGAGAGTGAATTTTCTGTAGGAAGTAAATGCTATCTTTTAAATTAGAATCTCACAACTTTACAAAAAAACAAAAAAACAAAAAAACAAAAAGAAGAAGTCTAATAAAGAAGAGGATCGTCATGTATGACGATCCTCTTCTTTATTAGGTGAAATAGGTTATGTAAAGAATGAAGTATTTTCATTTGAGAAATTCACCCTTTTCCCTTTATCTCATAGAGTTACTATTTGTTTTGGTGTTCGATGAATCTCCGCTCTGCTTCGATTTCTTCTTTCCCTATTTAATAAGTTTAATTTCAAACATTTTATTCCAGTTCTTTCCAGTAACGAAGAATGTATCTGTTTTTGCATTGTAGGCGATGCCATTTAGTACGTCTAAGTCAGCGTGTCTTTCTACCAAATCATACAGTTGAGAAAGATCGATAACTCCTTCTACAGATCCAGTTGTTGGGTCAATAACAGCTACACCACTTTTACCATAGAAGTTAGCGTAAATTTTGCCATTTACCCATTCTAATTCATTGATGTTTACTAGGATTTCGCGTTGTGCAGCAACGGTAATGTCATCTATTTTCTCGAAAGTATCTGGATTTAATTTGTAAATCTTTTCAGAACCATCTGTCATATAAAGGTGGGTACCATCGTTACACAAGCCCCAGCCCTCTGTTTTTTTGAAGTAGGGGATTGTGGCAATCTTTTCGAATGTATCGGGATTGTACACATAAGCCTCATTGTTTTTATAGGTCAATTGGTACAATTTATTGTTGAGAATCGTACAACCTTCGCCAAAGATTTCAGCAGGAAGCTCTTTAATCTTGATTACTTCACCTGTTTTAGGGTTGATTTGACGTACACTGGATACCCCTTTGGTTCTCGTTCCTATTCCTTCGCCATTACCTGTACTTTCGAATAAGATTCCATTGTGGAATTCCAATCCTTGTGTATACGCTTTGATATCATGAGGAATAGTATTGACAATGGTGTAATTCATTATTTGAGGAGCAACGGAAGAAAGAATAGCTACATGAGAGGAAACATCAATACTTTCTTTATTCTTATAGGCGGTTCCTTTGATTACATATTGCCCAAATTTTTGTCCTTTTAAAGGAGCTGTTAGTACTTCATTTCCCTTTACTGCACCTAAACGAGTATCGTTTAAGTGATAAACTACAGAGTCAAGCTCGGTGTTTGGGGCAAGGTTTAAGCTTAATTTTATAGCCTCTTTATCGTTGTAAACTTGTTTTAATTCGGATGTATTTAAAGAAATTACATTTTTTTCTAAATTATTTTTTTCAGCACAGCTGAAAATAGCAAGAGATAAGGCTAAGGGTATAAGCATGTTAGATCTTTTCATCGGTCATTTTAATTTTATTACAATATACAAAAGTTATTATAATAGTTGTAAACACTTGGAAAAATATAAAATGGTTGTATATTTGCAACGGCAAGTCCTACACGACCAGCTCCTGCAGAATCCTCCAGGGTGGGAACGCAGCAAAGGTATGTGGTTGTAGCGGTGCGATGTAGGTAGCTTGCCATTTTTTTCTTATGTGATCTCCTTTATAGGGGATTTTTTTTTGTCTAAAAATAAGGGACTTCTTTTTTTCAATTTTTCAATATATAGGGCAAATTGCCATTTGCCCCTACTGGATTCTTTTGGATTCTATTTGCTTTCTCGTCAGATTATCAATGAAAGAAAATACACCCTTAAATCAGAAAATTTATCTGATAACCGTTAACTGATAACCCTTAGATTTGCTTTTTCGTTAGATTATCTATTAAAGAAAATATACCCTTAGATCAGAAAATTCATCTGATAACCGTTAACCGTTAACTGTTAACATATCTCGGATCGGGCATATAAGGAAGTTTGGCCATTTTGAGCATGTGTAAAGTAGGAACGTCGTATTCGATTTGAATATTTCCCAATAACAAATAGCATCCACTTCCTTGAAAGGGATATTGTTGTAAGCTATGCGGAAAGTGTACACTGTCAAAATAATCTCCATTTGAATCAATCCAGGTGCCGAAATACATTAACCCACTTTTGATTTGAATCGGCTTTAACGCGATTAAATAGCCCACTAAGCGCGTCGTTTTATCTTTGTGGTAGAGAAAGTCCTTGGTTGTAATTTCGCCTCTAAATTTCGTTTGTAATAGATCAAACGGACTTGAGGTAATCGGAAAACCTAAATATTCCAATTCGTCAAAGGCATCTTCGGCTGGCGTTCGTTTCAATTGAGGGAATGTAAAGGATTTGATAGGTTCTTGTAACAATTGCCAGGTCGGGTTAGATTTATTTTTATTGTACAATAATTTGGCTTGAATCAGCAATTCATTCTTTTGAAGCCCTGTAAATTGAAAAGCTCCAATAAAGATAAGTGTTTCCAAGGCTTCGAGATTGATTGTTACCCGTTGAATAAAATTAGCTAACGAGGTGTAATTTCCATTTTGTTGACGTTCTGTCAATATGGTTTCGATTAGCGTTGTATTTAAGTTTTTGACCAATTGAAACCCCAAGAAAATATCTCGTTTTCTCAAAGTTGCTCCTTGATTGCTGCGGTTGATACAAGGAGGAAATACGCGTGCGCCCGACATTTTAGCTTCGTGTACATAGACTTCAGTGCGATAAAATCCTCCTTGGTTGTTGATAACAGCCACAATAAATTCCAAGGGATAATGTGCCTTTAGATATAAGCTTTGATAACTTTCAATAGCATAAGAAGCGGAATGAGCTTTACAGAAAGAATAACCTGCAAAGGATTCGATTTGACGGTAAATTTCTTCACTCAGTGCTTGAGGATGTCCTTTTTCTTCACAGAGCGCAAGAAAACGCTGGCGCACCGCTTGTAACCCCTCTTTTGAACGGCTTTTTCCACTCATGGCACGGCGGAGGATATCGCCGTCTTCAGCTGGTAAACCGCCATAGTGAAGGGCAATTTTAATCACATCCTCTTGATATACCATAATCCCGTAGGTTTCCCCTAATTGATCTTTAAATACTTCGTGGAAATAGTCAAATTGATTGGGATGGTTATGTCTAAAAATATATTCTTGCATCATACCGCTTTGGGCAACTCCAGGTCGGATAATCGAGGAAGCTGCTACTAATGTTTTATAGTCCTTACATTTTAATTTTCTCAATAAACCTCGCATAGCGGGGCTTTCAATATAGAAACATCCAATGGTGTTTCCTGCTTGTAAATACCCATTGGATTTCGCTTCATTTTTTGATAAAGTAATATCTCGAATATCCAAGGTAATTTGTTGATTTTGTTCGATTAACGCTACTGTTTCGTTTATATGTCCAATACCGCGTTGACTGAGAATATCAAATTTCTCAAAGCCAATATCTTCCGCAATATGCATGTCAAATTGAGCCACAGCGTAGCCTTTGGGAGGATAATCCAAGGCGGTGAAATGCGTAATTGGCTCTTCTGAAATGATAATTCCACAAGCGTGCATGGTGCGTTGATTGGGAAAACCTTCTAGCATTTGACCATAATAGTGAATCAGCTGTACAATAGAGTTAGTGTCATTGCTGGGATTATAGCGGTTATTCAGTTGATCAAGTTCCTCTTTTGCTAAGCCGTATACTTTGCCAATTTCTCTGACAATAGAACGCTTTTTGAAGGTCGACATGGCTCCACAAAAGGCGACGTGTTCTTCCCCATAAGTTTCAAAAATATAGTCGATAATCGCATCGCGATCCGTCCAAGACCAATCAATATCAAAATCTGGTGGAGATTTGCGGTTTACGTTTAAAAAACGCTCGAAGTACAAATCGAGTTCTAGGGGGCATACATTGGTGATGCCAATGCAGTAACCTACCAAACTATTAGCACCACTTCCACGTCCAATATGCATAAAACCGCGTTGGGTACTGTAGGTGATAATATCCCAAATAATCAAAAAATAGCTGGCAAAGGACAGCTTTTCAATAACGTCTAATTCCTTTTGTAAACGCTGTTTCGCTTGTTCGTGATTGGCGCCATAAATTCGAGTTAATCCCTCTTGAGCGAGGGAAGTAAGTAATTGTAAATCACTTGCTTTATTTTCAGTGAAACACTGTTTATTTCTACTTTTTTTGAACGTAAAAGCAAAGTTGGCTTCTGTTGCTATTTTTTGCGTATTGGCAATTAAGTTTGGAAATGATTCAAAATGACGGAATAACTCCTCTTCTGTTAGAAGTATTTCATCTGGAGAAGCACAGGTTTGAGGATCCAATTTACTCAATAGGGTATTCTGATCAATGGCTTGGAGGATGCGGTGTAATTCAAAGTCTTCCGGTTGTTGAATAGTCACTGGATGAAGAATGACCATTTTGTGTATCCATTGTTTCCATTGTTCCTGATACAATAAGTTGCGTTGGTTTAGTTTGATGCCAATATACTCGTGATCTGCTAGAGTGGGAGGACAATTCTCTAGTGGATAAATGACAAAGACATCCGCAAAGGCAGGCGCTTGTTTCAAAAAAGCTTGTTTGGTTTTGTTGTGATGGGTAATATATTCATTTATTTCAGTAAAACCGGCTTGACTTTTAGCCATGCAGACGTATTGTAGCCGTTGATTCACTCGAAATTCAGCGCCAATTAGCGGTTTGATATTCGCTTGTTGACAAAGGCGAATAAAATCATACACCCCGTAAAAGGTGTGAATATCAGTGAGGGCTAAGGTGGCTATTTGTAGTTTTTTAGCTGTTTCAACTAATTGCGCTAGGGGAATAGTGCCAAAACGCAAACTGTAATAAGAATGACAATTTAACAACATAGCTATTTCTTTTTTGATTTGAGTATGGCGCTAGAGCAACGGTGAACTGCTTGCATGCCGTATTGTTTTTTGATGTGATCCATGGCTTCATAAAGCGCCATGATTTCCTGAGAATCTTCAAATAAATTAATTTGGTAATTTCCGCGTACTAAACCGCTGAAATTAATACCAATTAGCCGTAGACGCATGCGTCGTTGGTAGTGCTTTTCGAATAAATCTAATACATAGGCATTGAGGATGTGATCGGCTGAGGTATAGGCAATTTTGCATTGTTTTGTTTCGGTGTCGAAATTAGTATAGCGAATTTTAACGGAAACCACAGAGGTAAGCCAACCTTCCGTACGCAGTTGAAAAGCCAGTCGCTCGACCATACCCAACAAGGTTGTTTTCAACAAGGTCAGGTCGATGGTATCTTGAGCAAAAGTATGTTCTACTGATATGGATTTGCGTTCTCGATAAGGCTCAACAGGAGTAAAGTCAATACCATTGGCTTTTCTCCAAAGATCTAAACCATTTTTACCTAACAATTGAAACAAGATTTCTGAAGGCATGGAGGAGAGGGTTTCAATGGTTCGAATTCCCAAACGAGAGAGGGAATCATAAGTAGCTTGCCCTAGCATGGGAATTTTGCGAATGGATAGCGGATTGAGGAAAGGCTGTACCTCTTTTTCAGGAATGACAAGTGCTCCAGCAGGTTTAGCCTCGTTGGTTCCCATTTTAGAAACCGTCTTATTGACAGATAAGGCATAACTCAATGGTAAATGTGTTTCTTTTTGGATGGTTGTTGCCAATTCGGAGGTCCACTGATTGGTGCTATAAAAACGATCCATCCCCGTTAAGTCGAGATAGAATTCATCAATACTCGCTTTTTCCATCACGGGGGCTTTTTCAGCAATGATTTCCGTTACTTCTGCAGACATTTTACTGTAAAGCTTCATGTCACCTTTGATAATTTTAGCTTGTGGACATAAACGCATGGCCATGCGAATCGGCATAGCAGAACGCACGCCAAAGGCGCGAGCTTCATAAGAGCAACTCGATACGACTCCGCGATCTCCTCCACCTATAATAAGAGGAATACCAGTGAGTTGTCGATTAGTAAGTCGCTCACAAGAAACAAAAAAGCTGTCTAAATCTAAATGTACAATCGCGCGTTGCATCCTCCTGATATTAAATTATTTTAAACAAACTTACTACGTATGTTAGCAATTATTATTATATTTGATGCTATAAATAATAGCAAATGTCATACTTATCAGATAACATCAGGTATTTGCGAGCACAGAAAGAATTGTCTCAGCAAAAAGTAGCGGATTCCCTACTTATTACACGCGCTCGTTATTCAAAATATGAAGAAGGGGCATCTGAACCACCTTTGGAAGTTTTGTTGAAAATCTCTCGCTATTTTCACGTGAGTGTAGATTTACTCATTTCAGTTGATTTGAGAAAAGTACCTATGCAGGATTTATTAAAATTGGAAGACAATCGCATTTTATTGCCTATTATGGTAGATCCCAATGGGAATAATTTTATTGAAATCATCCCGCATAAAGCAAGAGCAGGCTATTTATCGGGTTATGCAGATCCTGAATTTATACAGAATCTCGATCAAATTTCTCTTCCTTTTTTGAGAGAAGGAAAGTACAGGGCTTTCCCCATTGAAGGAGACTCTATGCCTCCACATCAAGAGGGATCGTTTATTATTGGTAGTTATATTGAACAGCTCGATTATATCCGAAATGGACGTACGTATATTGTCATGACTGCAAATGAAGGAGTGGTGTATAAACGCGTCTATCGCATTGATCAAGAAACGTATGAATTGCATTCAGATAATACGTTTTATGAGCCTTATCGCATTAAGGCCTATGATATTTTGGAAATTTGGGAATACGCTTGTAGTATAGCTACGGAAGAATTTAAACCAGAAGATTTGGGAGAAGCTGACACCAAAGCGATGTTTCAAGAAATTCGCCATATGTTGAAAGACGTGATGAAGAAGGTGAATTGAGATGTTATTGATTGTACGTTGTTGGTTGTACGTTGTTGGTTGTACGTTGTTGGTTGTACGTTGTCGGTTGTACGTTGTCGGTTGTACGTTGTCGGTTGTACGTTGTCGGTTGCTCGACAAACAACAAACGACAAACAACAAACGACAAACAACAAAAAAGGTACTCAATCTTTTCGATTAGCACCTTTTTTAATTATTCTTCTTGTTGTCCCATCATCATGAGGTACGCTTTTAAGAAAGCGTCAATTTCGCCGTCCATCACTGAATCAACATCGGTTGTTTCATGGCTCGTACGCACGTCTTTGACTAATTTATACGGATGCATCACGTAATTTCGAATTTGCGATCCCCATTCAATTTTCTTCTTATTGGCTTCAATCTCATCGCGCATGGCTTGTTTTTTCTTCAACTCAATTTCGTAAAGCTGAGATTTTAAGAGCTGCATGGCTTTGATTTTATTATCTAATTGAGAACGCGTTTCAGAGTTTTCAATGATAATGCCAGTTGGATGGTGTCGTAAACGAACTGCAGTTTCTACCTTGTTTACGTTTTGTCCCCCTGCACCACTGGAACGCATGGTTTCCCAAGAAATATCCGATGGACTAATTTCGATTTCGATAGTGTCATCCGCTAATGGATAGACATAAACCGAAGCAAAAGAAGTATGGCGTTTGGCGTTACTGTCGAAAGGAGAGATACGAACCAAACGATGTACACCATTTTCACCTTTCAAATAACCAAAAGCAAACTCTCCTTCAATTTCTAAGGTAACGGTTTTTACGCCTGCAACTTCACCTGCTTGGTAGTTGAGCTCTTTTACTTTATACCCACTGTTTTCAGACCACATGATGTACATACGCATCAACATAGCAGCCCAATCACAACTTTCTGTTCCACCTGCACCTGCCGTAATCTGTAAGACAGCACTCATATTGTCTCCTTCGTCAGACAACATGTTTTTGAATTCTAAATTTTCAATTAACTCCAGCGTATTTTTATATTGCTCAACAACTTCATCCTCCGTTACTTCTTTGGCGTTGTAAAATTCAATTAATACCTGAAGTTCCTCCAAATAATTTTTGGCTTGTTCGTAATCCTCAATCCACTTTTTCTTGGATTTTAGATTTTTGACAATAATTTCTGCCTCTTTTGAATTGTTCCAAAAGTCAGGAGCAAATGTTTTTTCCTCCTCGTTGGCGATTTCGATTAACTTCTTATCGACGTCAAAGATACCTCCTTAACGCACCAAGGCGATCAATAATGTCCTTCTGTTGTTCTGTGGTTACCATAATTTTTAATACTTTTACAAGCAAAAATACTTATTCTTGCCGATTTATGGAAATTAATTTAATTAGCGATACAATTACAAAGCCTACTCCCGAAATGCTAAATTATATGTTGAAAGCGAGAGTAGGAGATGATGTTTATAAACAAGATGGTAGTACCAATGAATTAGAAACGGCTGTTGCTGAATTGTTTGGAATGGAAGCGGCCTTGTTTTTTCCTTCGGGAACTATGGCTAATCAAGTTGCAATCAAATTACATACACAACCTGGAGATCAATTGATTTGCGATAGAAGTTCACATATTTATCAGTTTGAAGGAGGAGGAGCTGCGGTGAATCACGGAGTGAGTAGTGCCTTAGTGGATGGAGATCGAGGGCGAATTACGGCTGAAGATGTGCTATATCACTATACCGATCCTACTAATATACATTTGCCCATAACTAAATTAGTTTGTTTAGAAAATACAACGAATATGGGAGGTGGTGCTTGCTATGAATTGAATGAAATTGAACGTATTAAGGAAGTATGCGAGGCTCGCAATATAAAATTGCACTTAGATGGAGCGCGTTTGTGGAATGCATTAGTTGCAAAATCCCAACATCCAACGCAGTTTGGTGCTTTATTTGATACGATTTCCGTTTGTTTTTCTAAGAGTTTAGGAGCTCCTGTGGGTTCTGTACTGTTGGGATCTAAAGAATTGATTCAACGTGCTATTCGCTTGCGAAAAGTGATGGGAGGTGGAATGAGACAAACTGGATACCTAACGTCTGCCGCTTTGTTTGCACTAAAAAATAATGTGAGTCGATTACAACGCGACCACTATCGTGCCAAACAAATAGAAATGCTACTCAATAAGAAAACATGGGTCAAAGAAATTTTGCCTGTACAAACCAATATATTGGTTTTTCGATTGGAAGATGATGCGAATATCAAACCTTTTTTAGATAAACTTAAACAAAAAAATATTCTTATTAGCGAAATCGGAAAAGGATGGTTGCGCCTTGTAACTCACTTGGATTATCGCGAAGTAATGCACGAATATGTATTGGAAACACTCAATCAAATTGAACTGTAAAAAGATAAAAAGCCATTCGAATGAATGGCTTTTATATTTAAGTAAAAATTAGTTTTTTACTACTCAAAAAAGAACTACTTTTGTTTAGATTTAAAATAAATAAATGGAAAAGTTAAAGCAACGTTGGGGACTTACTTCTAATTTTCAGGTTGTCATTATATTAATTGTCTTTGCAATTACGGGTTCAACAGCAGCGTTTATTTCGAAACCTATCTTAACGTATTTAGGAATAGAAAGAGGATTGACTCATCCTTTGTTGTATTGGATACTCTATGTTTTAATTATTTTCCCCATGTATAAAGTAATTCTGATTTGCATCGGAACTTTATTTGGTCAACGTGAGTTCTTTTGGAACTTTGTGAAAAAAATGTTGACACGAATGGGATTAGGGTTTCTTTATCCCAAAGAAAAAACGAAAGAATAGATTGGTTAACGGTAAACAGTAATCAGTTAACGGAAGATCATCAATAATAATATAACCATTCCTTTGTAGGAGTGGTTTTTTTTGTTCTTTGTGAGGGTTGTTCTTTGTGAGGGTTGTTCTTTGTGAGGGTTGTTCTTTGTGAGGGTTGTTCTTTGTGAGGGTTATCTCACTTAGTTTATATTTTGTTTTGGAGTTCGATGAATATATCTCACCTATTTTATATTTTGTTTTGGAGTTCGATGAATCTTCACTACGTTACGATTTTCACTACGTTACGATTTTCACTGCGTTACGATTTTTACTACGTTTCGATTTGTGTCTTGTAGAGAATTTACAACTTCACAAATAACAAAGAGCAAAAAAATGTGAGGTTTATCTCATTTAGTTTATATTTTGTTTTGGAGTTCGATGAATATATCTCACAGGGTTTATATTGGTTTTGGTGTTCGATGAATATATCTCACCTATTTTATATTTTGTTTTGGAATTCGATGAATCTATCTCACTTAGTTTATATTTTGTTTTGGTGTTCGATGAATCTTCACTGCGTTACGATTTTCACTACGTTTCGATTTGTGTCTTGTAGAGAATTTACAACTTCACAAATAACAAATAACAAAGAGCAAAGAGCAAAGAGCAAAGAGCAAAGAGCAAAAAAATGTGAGGTTTGTTATTTTATAATAACTCGGTGAGATAGATTGTATCTGTCATTCAACGCCAGTCACTCTACCAAGTAACCAACTCATCCTCTCAACGAAAAACATCGCAACAAACAACTTTACAACGAACAAAAAAATTTATATTTGTTTAAACAAGTATAAATTTCATGAATAAATACCTAACTCTCGTTTTACTTTTCCTATTAGCAGTGAGCTGTAAACAAGAAAATAAAAAATCAGAACCTTTTGCATTAGAAGGGGTGATTGAAGATTATCATGTACTTCTAGAAGCGGTAAATCAGGAAGATGATAAGATTTACGTTGTCAATTTTTGGGCGACTTGGTGTGTTCCTTGCGTGAAGGAACTTCCTGATTTTGTGCAAGTGTACAAGGAGAATAAAGAGCGAATAGATTTTGAAATGGTTTTGGTTAGTTTAGATCGTTCAGGTGATTTTGAAACTAAAGTAAAACCTTTTATTGCTGAGCATCAATTAACGCCACCTGTCGTTTTATTGGCTGATGTGAAGCGAATGAATGAATGGATTCCCGCCATTCATAAAACGTGGAGTGGAGCTATTCCCGCTACGGCTATTTATAAAAATGGAAAGCAAATTTATTTTCACGAGGGAATATTGACGTATGAAGAACTCAAAAAATTAATCCAATAAACAATAGAATTATGTTGAAAAATGTAGGTTTAGCAATACTGTGTAGCATTGCCTTTATCGCGTGTAAGAAAGACGCAAAGAAAATAGAAGCTATTGATCCGATCGAAGAGGTAATCGAGCCTGTAAATGACTTCAAAGAGGTTTTGGGGTATAAAGTAGGGGATGTAGCAACAGATTTTAACTTGTTGGGCACAGACAATCAAAAACACAGTTTAACGGATTTTGCAGAGGCAAAAGGATACATCGTAATTTTTACGTGTAATCACTGTCCGTATGCTCAAGCGTATGAAGAGCGTATTGTGGCTTTAGATCAAAAATACAAAGGATTAGGATATCCTGTTATTGCAATTAATCCCAATGATCCTGTTGTTCAACCCGAAGATGGATTGGAATTAATGAAAGTAAGAGCAAAAGAAAAAGGATTTACCTTTCCCTATTTGTTAGACGAAGGGCAAAAGATTTATCCGCAATATGGAGCAACGAAAACACCCCATGTCTTTATCTTGCAAAAAGAAGGAGGTAAAAATATCGTAAAATACATCGGAGCTATTGACGATAACTATGAAGATGCAAGTCAAGTTTCTGAAAAGTATGTTGAAAAAGCAGTAGATGCTTTGTTGGCAGGGAAAAAAATTGAACAAACGCAAACAGTTGCTATTGGTTGTTCGATTAAGGTGAAAAAATAAAAATAAAAAACGTCCTAATGTTAAATACGCTAGGACGTTTTTTTATATCACTTTATAATTTCTGATAAAGTCCGATTCTATTTCCTTCAGAATCTTCAAATTCAGCTACTGCAAATCCAGCATTTTCATGACGGTGAATAGGGAACAGTGTGATTGCATTGCGTTCTAATGTTCGTGTTAGAGTTCTGTCTATATTTGAGGTGGTAAGATAAATTAGAACCCCTTCCTGTGTTGGTTTGTATATTTCTCCTTTTACTAATGCTCCAGAAATTCCTTGAGCTGTTTCATCTATAGGAAAATAGGCCATTTCTAAATCATCAAAAATATCTTCTTCAAAATTTACCTCAAATACATAGCTATAAAAAGCAATAGCGCGTTGCATATTGGTTACTGGAATTTCAAAATAAGAGGCTGCATTTGGCATATAGATTAATTTTTATGCAAAATAAAAATACAAGGTCGTTTATGTAAATCAATTGTAGTTCGCTTCCAAGCCGAAATGGGTTTGGTTTGTATAAATTCACTTTCTAGCGTAATATCACAAGCGATACACACTAAAGTATTTGGGTGTAAGGTTTGGATTAAATCTTGAAGTAGTTGATTGTTTCTGTAAGGAGTTTCAATAAAAATTTGCGATTGACTCTTTTCGAAAGACAAGCGTTCAAAGGTTTTTAACGCGGCCTTTTTTTCGTTTTTATCAATGGGAAGATAGCCGTTAAAAGCAAAACTCTGTCCATTCATTCCCGAAGCCATAAGGGCTAATAGGATAGAAGAGGGGCCGACTAAAGGGAGTACGCGGATATTTTGTTTGTGTGCAAGTTCCACAATAGCAGCGCCGGGATCAGCAATCCCAGGACAACCAGCTTCACTGATTACACCTACATCTTTACCTTCTAACAAAGGTTGTATGTACTGCTTGTGCGTAGCTGGATCGGTGTGTTTATTTAACGGAAATAGAACTAATTCCGATTGTTTCTTTTCTGGTGCAATGCGCTTGATGAATTTGCGAACTGTCTTCTCATTTTCGACAATGAAAATATCCAATCGATCGATGGTGTCTTTTACTGCCTGTGGAAGTACTTGCATGGGATCATTTTCTCCCAATGTGGTGGGAATCATATACAAGGTTCCCGTTTGAGTGGCTTTATCCATAATATTTTGGAACTGTGTTTAAACTACAAAGGTAAGTAAAGCAGTTTAGAAAAAATAAAAGGAAGAAATACAATTTCCTCCTTGAATCATTATATAAATAACTAAGATTTTAATTCTTTAGCGATAAGCGTACACGCCTCATCGACCAATTGAAAAACATGCTCAAATCCATCAGGACCTCCGTAGTACGGATCGGGAACTTCTGCTTTTTTACCAGGATGAATAACATCCAATAACAAGCGAACCTTTTGTGCTTCTTCTGGTTTTTCCGCCAATTGAATGACGTTGTTGTAGTTCGACTGATCCATGACAAAAATATAATCAAAAGTAGTAAAATCACTCTTTTTAAATTGTCTGGCTCTTTGTGTCGTTAAGTCAATACCGTATTTACTAGCTACTGCAATGGAACGTTGATCAGGTAATTCACCCACATGCCAATTTCCAGTACCCGCAGAATCTACTAAAAAGTCTTCTTGGGGAAGTTTAGCTTGTAAAATACCTTCGGCCAAAGGAGACCTACAGATATTTCCTAAACAAACCATGAGTACTTTTGCTTTCATTACATATTGAACTTTTGGTTAATATCGTCGTGGAATTTTTTGAACTCCTTGTCTGTTTCTAATAAGTTATCTACTGTTTTACAAGCATGTAGTACAGTAGCATGATCGCGTTTCCCTATTTGAGAACCAATATTAGCCAAAGACGCTTTTGTGTATTTCTTTGCAAAGAACATAGCTAATTGTCTTGCTTGTACAATATTGCGTTTACGCGTTTTTGATTTTAATGTTTCAATATCCATTTCGAAGTAGTCAGAAACTACTTTCTGGATGTAGTCAATTGAAATTTCTTTTTGTGTATGCTTGATGAATTTCTCAATGACTTGACGAGCTAAATCAATCGTAACTTCTTGTTTGTTAAACGAAGATTGAGCGATTAAGGAAATAATAGCTCCTTCTAATTCACGAACGTTTGTCGATACGTTTTTAGCCATATACTCGATGATGCTTTCTGGCATGGTCACACCATCGCGGTATAAAATATGTTTAACAATCTTAACTCTAGTTTCAAAATCTGGTGTTTGAATCTCAGCAGATAATCCCCATTTGAAGCGCGATAGTAAGCGTTGCTCAATATCTTGCATGTCTACAGGAGCCTTGTCTGAAGTTAAGATTACTTGTTTTCCATTTTGATGTAAGTGGTTAAAGATGTGGAAAAATACATCTTGTGTTCCAGACTTACCGGATAAGAATTGAATATCATCGACAATTAATACATCAATTAATTGATAAAAATAGATGAAGTCATTTCTTGTTTGTTTGCGAACAGAGTCTACATATTGTTGTGTAAACACTTCCGCAGAAATATAAAGTACGGTTTTATCAGGGAAATATTCTTTGATTTCTACACCAATAGCATGTGCTAAATGCGTTTTTCCTAATCCAACACCACCAAAAATCAATAAAGGGTTGAATGAGGTTCCTCCAGGTTTTTTAGACACAGCCATACCTGCAGAACGCGCTAAGCGGTTTGCATCTCCTTCTAAGAAATTGTCGAACGAATAATTAGCGTTTAATTGAGACTCAATTTTTACATTTCGAATCCCCGGTATGATAAAAGGATTTTTTAATTCAGGGTTTTTATTCTGAACTGGAACATCCAATTCTTGTGGTTTTACAGGTCCTCGTTGTGAACTAGGTAACTGTTCTGTAAATGGCTGCTTGTTGCCAGATACATTTTCCATTTGAATTTTATATAGTAACTTCGCATTGCCACCTAACACTTTTGTCAACGCAACTTTCAATATACTTACGTAGTGCTCTTCTAGCCATTCATAAAAGAATTTGCTAGGCACTTGTATATAGAGCTTATCTTCAGTTAATTCAATGGCTTTAATAGGCATGAACCAAGTCTTGAATGCTTGTTCGCCTATGTTATCCTTTATGAATTCAAGACAAGCATTCCAAGCAGATTGCGCTGTCATGTCTTTGTATTCGTGCATTTTTGGTTAGATTTTTAAAAAAACAGTTACTATTTTTGAATGTTTTTTGGATTGATGTCGGTGTCGAATCAGATGGCAAATATGTGAACAATTTTTGGGATAAAAAAACGAATTAGTCATTGTAATTTTCAAAAAAAAATGGTAAGTACATTTATAATTCAATTAGTCAAATAAAATTTAAAAGTAATATGAAAAAATTCGATTACACAGTACGTGTGCGTTATGCAGAAACAGATCAAATGGGAGTGGTATATCACGGTAACTATGCACAATACTTTGAAATAGGGAGAGTTGAGTGGTTGCGCAATTTGGGAATCTCGTATAAACGAATGGAGGAGTTGGGGATTATGCTTCCCGTAGTGTCCTTAACTATGAATTATAAAAAGCCAGCAAAGTACGATGAAGACCTTTGTATTCGAACAATTTTTAAACAATGTAGTGGTGTGAAAATTGAATTTGATTATGAATTGTATAACCAACAAGGCGAGTTATTAACAACAGGTTATTCAATGTTGGTGTTTGTAGATATGAAATCAGGACGCCCAACGTTGCCCCCTCCTTATGTATTGGAAAAAATAAACGAAATGCCTGAGGAATAATTTTTTTTATTCTTTGAAGTAATTATATCTTTATCAAAACAAACTAGTACATTATGAAAAATTTATTGGCGCTATTGAGTATGTTGTGTGTCGGACTAAGTGCTTATGCACAACGACCTACTTTAATAGATGGACGCGTTCGATTGTATAATGGACAGATTATTCCTGTTACTATTGAAAATAAAAATACAAAAGAGAAGACCCAAGCCGATCAAACGGGATATTTTTTAATTCAAACTCATCTCGGAGATACCTTGCGTTTTTCAAGTGAATACAGTGCAACGATGTTGTATGTCATTGATGAAGGTGATTTACAAACCAAACGCATTACACCTGTACTAGTGAAACCAGGACAAAAACTGGAGGAAATTGTAATTGTAAAAAAAGAGTTTGGTGAAGGTGAAATGGATTTTGGTGGTAAAAAACTCACCCCAGCAGAAAAGCGATACAATAAAAATAATCGCATCTTCATGGCGACGCAAGATTTGAAAATGGGAATCACTATAGATGGTATTATCAATCGTTTGAACGGAACGCGTAAACGCGATTTACAAATGATCGAATATGAAAAGATTGAGTATAATATGACGTCTTTTTATAAACAATATCCAAGAGAGGAACTGATGAAGGATCTGGGAATTCCGGAATATCACGTGGATGCTTTTGTAATTTATTTCGTTACTCAACCTGATACAAATAAAATAAAAGTAGATCAAAGCGAAGGATATCAAATTCTTTTAGCCCAGTATTACGATGAGTTTCTCACGTTTATTAAAGGTGAATAAAGTAGAAAAAACGATACATATAAAAAAGGGATGGATTTTATAATTCATCCCTTTTTTGTATCCTTACGTTTTATTGTGGTATCTTGCTGATAATACTGAAATTAGCTTTTCTAGCATGAATATAAAAAAGGAAAATCGATAAAAATGAATGTAAAACGCGGTAAGAAAATCAATATATTCCCAATAGCAATTGTATTAATTTTACTTTCGATAGGAAGTTCTTGGGTGTCTTCTGTAGTAACTATCCCTATTCAGATGGGACAAGCGCTTGTAAAAGGGGAATTGTATGCAGGACCCATTGAACGAATAGTGGATGAGCGCGGTGTTGTATCTGTAGGTATAACTGCTGAGCGAACAGATGGAGATATTGTCTTTGTTCCAGCGGAACGATTTGATGAAATTACACAAGAATTTTTCTGGGATACAGATCAAGCCGTGTTTATGAATGCTGAGGGAGCTGCGTTTTGGTTGACGTATGAAGATTTGCTTCTTGCGTATGCCATCCTCGTTCTATCATTTCTCGCTTTTCGAATTGCCTCATTTTTAGTACTATCGGTTTTGCAAGGATTAACTGTTATCCAAAATCAAACAGCGATTCACATTAGAAAAGGGATTCATTTCCTAATTAAACCCATGCGAATGTTGCTCTTTGGTTATCTCTTAGCAGTGTTTTACCAGTATCGAATCTTTGGATATGAAGAAGAAGCGGAAGCCTTTTCTATTTTCATATTGATTTATGGTTTGTACTTCCTCTTTGTTATTGTTAAACGACTTTTGGATATTCGCTCGTATTTAGCCCTTCATGCCGCCAATGGAAAAATCAGGAATTCACCTGTCAATTCTACGGCATCAGAAGTGATTCATTCACCTATGAGTACTATGCCCACAACAAAGCACGAGAATGATTTGATACAGCGCCAAAAACGAACGTTTAAACATCAAACTTCGCGTTATAACTAGATATGGAAATTACGTTATTGAATGGCATTTCCCTTGGTTTAACTACGTACGGATGGAGCTGGTTTTTTGCTATTGCCTTTAGTTTGTATTTGACATATAGTATTGGAAAACGCCGAGCAAAGACTGGAAAAGGTAATTTAGGTTGTTTGGGTTTTGGCTATGTTTTTCTGGTGGTGATTATTTTGATGGTTATGACTATTTCTATTACCCTAGCAATGGCGTCTTCTTTGCGCAAAACAACGAAACAGTTGATGGATAGCGAGCGTTATATGAGTCAAGTCGTATCGTATTCTTCCTACGAAAGTCACGATGCAGATGCGGGTACCACCACCACAATGTTTACACCTACGGTTGAATTTTTTACTACTTCTGGTGAACGGGTTGAACATACTTTGTCTTATTCGTCTAGTCATCAACCAAGGATAGGGGATACGGTTATCGTATATTACAATGCACAAACAGGTGATAGTATGAGTTTCGGCTTTAATACGTATGCTTTGTTCTTTGGGGCATTGATTATGATTATCGTTTTGGTGTTTGCCTTTTGGGGAGTATTGCTGTACGGCTTGAACTACAAGATGGATTACTACCTGAAGATAGTGAAGGCTGTAGGGGTCAATTTCTTTGTTCCACTAGTAATGATACTCTTTGATGCTTTGTTGATTTACGCGTTCTTCTATGGCAATGAAATGCCGCTCTTTGCAACGGGGCTTCTTGTCTTTTTTATTGTAATTCTAACGCTTGGAATCTGGGGGTATATCAAAATGATTCTCACCCATGATAGGGTATGGGTAAAAACAGGTCCAAGTAGCTGGGGAGCTAAGACTGTGCCTAAAAAGAAAAAGGAGAGTAGTTGGGTGAAGCGGAATTGAGATGAAGTAAATGGAAACTTTGTTAACGTTCTAAAAGACTTTTAACCCCATCCTTTAGAGATTAAAACAATTCAATCCCCAAACCGCCAACGTCAAGATCAAAAGAAATTTAGTGTCTTATCCTTTTGTTTTACTTGTTAATTGATTAAATAGTTTTGATTTAAAATATAAATAATAGGTTTATTTATGTTAATATTTTAATTTTAAGATAAAATTTTAATCTTAAAAAATTAAAGTATGATGAAAAATTGTTATCTAGTATTCGTGTTTAGCTTGACGCTATCCCTATTTGGGCAACAAGTAAAGCCCCCTGTTTTTTCCGCAGATAGCGGTTTTTACCAACAGGCATTTACCCTGAATCTCAGCCATGAAAACCCCAGTGTACAAATCGTTTACACCCTGGATGGGTCTGAACCTACTCTGGAGAATTTGAATGGAAAGGCATTTAATTACAAAACCCAGTATCCTCAACGCGGAGGACAACTGCCTTTTGAAATGTACCAAGATACCCTGCGTTCTTTTGTTTATACAGCCCCTATTGCGGTCTATGATCGAACCATGGAACCCAATCGAATCGCCAATATATCAACTACGTACGAATATCAACCCTATTTTCCGCCGAATCCGATTGACAAAAGCTTTGTTATTCGAGCTAAAGCCTATGTAGACAATCAGCATTTTTCCGAAACAGCAACTAGAGTGTATTTGATTAACAAACAATATTCCTTTCCAATTGTGAATATTAACGTAGATGATGATCAGTTGTTTGGTTACGAAAAAGGACTATGGGTTGCGGGAAAGACCTTTGATGAATGGAGAATAGCAAACCCATTAGTGGATGAGTATGAAACAACCGTCACAGCGAATTATTGGGCCAGTGGTTCAGCATCTGAAGTTCCTGTTAACTTTGTTTATCTAGCGCAGGGAGGAGAGAAGATTAATCAAACCGTTGGAATACGAAACCACGGAAATGGTTCTCGATTTTTTAAAAATAGATCCTACCGCATGTATGCTAAATCAGATTACGGCAAGAAAGACTTAAAGTACAATTTCTTTGATGAGTATCCCTACGACAGCTTTAAGCGTTTAATTGTGAGAAACTCCGGAAATGATACCTATCGAACAATGTTTAGGGATGCCTTTATTCAAAAACTCAATGAACACTTGAATTTTTCAACGCAAAAATATCAACCCGTCATCACTTTTGTCAATGGGGAATATTATGGCTTGATGAATTTACGAGAACGATATGATGAGAAATATTTTGAAAGGGTCTATGACATCAAAGAACGAGAGTTAGATTTCTTAGAGAATGATGCCTTAGTTGAGGTAGGGGATAGCGTACAATATCGTTTGGTGTTAGATTTTTTTCAAACGAAAAACCTAAAAAAGAAGAAGCATTACCAAAAGGCTTTAACGTATATTGATGAGGTTAATTTTACCGATTTCCAAATTGCTGAAATTTACGCAGCTAATTTTGATTGGCCTCATAACAACAATGTCTATTTTAGAAAGCGAGTGGACTATACTCCGGATGCTCCTTATGGACAGGATGGAAGATTTCGCTGGTTGTTTAAAGATTTAGATGCAGGGTTTAATGGAATTGATGAGTGGATCAATCATTCCTATAACCACAATACATTGACCGCAGCAGTTGGAAGTACAGATCAGATTCTTCAATCCCTATTAAAGAATGATACGTATAAGAAGTACTTCATCAATCGATTTGCCGATTTGATGAATACCTGCTATAAAGAACAACACGTTATTGCGTTAATCAATTCCATGCAAGATAATATTCGACCAGAAATGCCTAAATACATTGAGCGATGGAATTTACTTACTTCCATGCAAAACTGGGAAAATCGCGTGGAACAATTGAGAGAATTTGCTCGTTTAAGACCCAATTATCAAGATCAACACCTACAAGCCTTTTTTAATTTGAGAGGAAAGTATCGATTAAAAGCACATATCAATGACAAAGAAAGAGGATTTGTCAAAGTCAATACAATTGAAATTAACAGCAGTACAGTAGGAGTTGGAGATGATTATGAGAATTGGCAAGGCTATTATTTTAAAACGATTCCCGTAACAATTGAAGCAATTGCCTTACCAGGTTATCGATTTGTGCGATGGGAGGGAGATGTTCAATCTACCCAATCAAAAATTGTAATCAATCCCAACGGAAATTACAAAGTGAAAGCGATTTTTAAACGTGAACAAGGAAATCAAGCAACAACTTCTTTAGATTTTGTTCTGTATCCTAATCCAACAGAGCACACCCTATACATCACCTCAGATTCGGAAAGTGTAATCACCTACCGCATTTTTGATGCAATTGGACAGCTCATGCAACAAGATCAGATTGCGAATCAAGGAATTGAGGTGAGTCAATTAAATAAAGGAGTCTATTTGATTGAATTAAATCAAGATAATAAACGAGTAGTGAAACGATTTGTGAAAAAATAAACATAAAAAGCGTCCTCTCGGACGCTTTTTATTGTGAGTTTTAATTTATTTTTTGTATTTGATTCGGGTAATAGACTGATATGTAGTTTTTTTAAAAAATTAATTAAAGAAATAACAGTTTACAATTTTATAGTATTTGTGGTATATTTAAAAACTCAAAAACACACTTACTATACATGATGAAACAAATCCTTGAAAATTTACAAAATTGGCAAACAGAGAAAAAAGATAAATCGGCGATTGCCTCAATTTTAAAGATAGCAGATTATTTTGATATCAACTATCCTAATGCAGATGGTTCTGCAAGTTACCATTTCTATCCAGCTTTAGAACTTGTGAAAGGGGAAAAAGAAGACGTAACTCAATTGATCATGTATATGATATCTAAAAAGCGAGATACCAAAGCATTTTTAGATACTTATAAAGGGGATTGGAATGAAGTGATTCGAAAATTTACGGTAATAAATACGCCTTTTGGGGAAGGTAAAGGGGAAGATGATGATACAAAAATCTCTGAAAAAGAAGCGATGGAACGCAAAATGAGATGGAGTAAGGAAATCGGAGCCTGGGTAGAAAAGAATGAAGTATTTGATGTATTCGATTTACCTATGGAGGATTTCAATTTTAAAGATTCATCCATTACTATGCAGGGACATTTCGGAATGAAAGAGGTTAAAGTAGAAGAGGGAACAACTTTTACGGAAGTAAAATCTTCTCCAGATTTGATTATTCTGCAAACCAATATGCAATTAAAATCCCAAGCTTATTTTGATATGGCTAAATTAAGTCCACCATTCAAAAATACACAATATCAAGAAGAGTTTGCTCTACTTCAATATAAAATTTAATTATAACCAATTGATTATAAAAGAGAAATGGACGATTACTATTTGATAGTAGCAGATATTGTAACTGGATTTATCACCTGTGTCACTTTTGTTCTATGTTTGATTAATCTTTATCTCATTAGAAAGTTGGAAAAGTACAATAAAGCACTTGCTATATATGTTATCTTGTGTTTTTTGTTTGATTTTACTAATACAGTACTCATTCACTTTAATTATTCCAATGTAGGATTATTGCCCCTTTTTAATGTTGTGGAATTAATATTGTTAGGAGTATTTGTAAGTAAGATGAATCCCTATCCTAAAATGACAAAAATGGCTATTAGTTTAGGGGTTTTGATTAATATTTATGAATGGGTGCATTATTTCAATACGAATGATTATATCATAAATAAAGGACGAGTATTTAATGCCATATTCTTTTTAACCATTTTGTTGAGTATTTTATCTAAAGATGGTGAAGAGAGTAAAGGTGTTAGAACATTACCGTTAATCCACGTGATGATTATCTATTTTACAATTTGTTTTATACAATTTGTGTTGCTCGATTTTTTAGTTAATATCCCTCATGGCTCAATCTTTATTACTTGGATGTTGTACGCTCTCGCAGGAGGTGTGCTCTATACCATGTCAACGTATTATTTATGGAAAAATATGAAAACCTTGAATATGTAATTCCTTATATTGTAGTCTTGTTGTTGTTTGTAGTGGTGTTATTAGTCGTCTTTACAAGAATACACCTCAAGGCACAAAAAAAAATATATGAGGCCCAAATTGCGCAAGGTAAATTGGAAATTCAACATCAAAAAGAGGTGTTGAATAAGGTGATACAAGTTCAAGAAGAAGAACGAAAGAGAATAGGTCGCATTATTCACGATGATATCGGAAATCGCATTAATATTTTGTCCATGTGCGCACAAAACATTGAGATGAAAGAAGGTCGAAGTAAAGAAATTCTGTTAAATCAGTTGCCTTTATTAAGTGAAGCCGCTAGAAATATATCACATGAAATGTATCCAGTGGAGATTGAGTATTTAGGTTTATTGGGGAAGTTGGAAGAAATTCAGCTTTATTTATTTGAAAAAATTAATTTTCAGATTTATACGCCAGAAGAATTAAATCTAGGTGACTTACAAATTGAAATACAAATTTATCGCATTGTGCAAGAGTTTATCAATAATGTGATAAAATACGCTGCTGCAACTCAATTGAGGTTGTATATCCGACAAACAGATCGCTATTTGGCAATTGTACTGCAAGACAATGGAAATGGTTTCAATCTTGCTGAGGTGGAAAAAGGAATGGGAATGAAGAATATTGAATATCGCGTGCATTCCCTTTCTGGAATTTATAAGTGGAAGAGTACTTTGGGCAAAGGAACTTCTCTCCTAATTAAAATTCAAAATAAGTATGAAAAATAAGATAAACATTGGTTTGGTAGATGACGACTTACTTTTGTTAGAAGGACTTCATTTGTTGTTATCTTCCTTTTCTAAATTAAATATTACGCTTTCTACAAGGCATCCAGAGACTGTGTTGGAACAACTCGCTGTGGTGGGTCAAAATGATTTTCCAGATGTATTGTTAATTGATATTAAAATGGAACCCCTCAATGGATTTCAACTTGTCGAAATAGTCAAAGAGAAATACCCTGCGATAAAGATTATTGTTTTGTCTTCCTATTATCGCCAAACTTATTTAGGACAAATGGTAAAACTCGGCGTTTCTTCCTTTTTACCAAAGAACTTGTCCAAGGAATTACTTTTTGAAGCCATTGAAAAAGTAGAAGAACACGGGGTGTTTTTTACGGAACAAGACCAAGCGATGATTATCGGTTATTTGCAACGTAAAAAATCCAAATACGAAGAGGAACTTGTATTTAGTCCAAGAGAACTTGAAGTGATTGAATTAATTTGTCAAGAATACACCAACCAAGAAATCGCAGATGCGTTATTTTTAAGCAAGAGAACGGTTGAAACACATCGACAGCGAATATTAGAACGCATTGGCGCGAAAAATACCGTTGGACTCGTTGTGTATGCCGTAGTGAATCAATTGTATAGAATCCGATAAGGAGCGATTACGTATAAATACGGAAGGGGAATTTTGGTAGTTAATACTGAATGTTTTTTTTCTTAACTAGACTTTCTTTGTCTTGTTCATGTGAACTATCATGTTGAACAAGACATTTTTTTTGCCCCTTTGGATAAGGTGTAAAAGTAAAATCCCAAACAAAATAGGGGGTAAAAGCAGAACAAGTAGCGGTATCAAAAATATAGAAGTAAAATGAATCAAGAACCAATTATAGAGGGTTGGGCTATTCCTATTCGCACAAAAAAAGAATATATAGCACTTTATCCAGATCGGCAAAATATTGAAGGACCCAGTGATCCTTCTCGATACGCAGATCATACTTATGTTGTTTTTCACAATCCCGAAACAAGATGGGGGTGTTTTGGTCGAGATCAAGGGGGAACTAAATTAGTGTCAGATAGAGGACATTTCGAAAATGCTAATAGAGCATCTGAACCCTTTGGGCAAGCAGGTATTATCTATGGTATCACCGGTGTATGTCATCAAGCGGCGAATAGAATACTCAAAGGAGCAGGTAGCTTAAAGTTAGTACGTGATGCAAAAGGATATTGGGCCTCTCATTTTATGTATGGGGCTTATGGTATTGGAGGTGGTTTTGAAATGGAATTTGAAAATCTAGCCAATATGGACGAATTGAAAAAAGTTCAAGGTTATGACAAAGCACTTTTATTGAATAAAATAGATGTTCAATTTGCAATAAAAAATAAACTAAATAATCCGTTAGAAGAAGCTAAAGTTTTGCAATTAGCTAAAATTCTTACGGAACATAAATACGAAATACAATATCATTTTTCAGTTTTTAATATCGACTATAATAGGTTGATTAACAATTTGATGAAAAGATTTGGAACGGTTTTATCAGACCGAGAGTACGAAGATTTATTCGATTTTCCTAAAGGGCAATATGTTATTTTTTAAAGACTGTAATCAATAAAAATGGAGGCCTTTGCATGCTTAATTAAGGGGTTCTACAAGGAAATAGATAGTGAAATTTATTTTTTTTATCCAATGAAATGTAGAAAATAGCATGAAAAAGAGAATACCCATTTTTTAGGAAGAAGTAAAAAATAGTCTGAATAGACTATGGATTACACAGGAACATCGAAAAATGGAAAAAGGACATCTTACGATGTCCTTTTTTTTTGTAGCCAAGGGAGTGTAACACAAACTGTGTCAGTTTCCGTTTCCTAGCTTTGGGGCTTAAGCCCCAAAGCTAGGAAACGGAGT
>NZ_JACAGN010000019.1:0-36096 GCF_030324495.1 Myroides sp. 1354
GATACTCAAGCGGCCAACGAGGACGGACTGTAAATCCGTTGGGAAACCTTCGCAGGTTCGAATCCTGCTCTCCCCACACCGAAAAAAAAAGCCTTCTAATTTTTATTAGAAGGCTTTTTTTGTTTACGGTTAACCGCAAACCATTTCGAGGTTCCGACTGGATTCGAACCAATCTACTGATTATTGCGTAATCAGGCCTCCCAATCGGCCACGGAACCTTGTTTCGTCAATCATTCAATATACAAAATATTTTATTGATTTCCAAAATTGTACGGGTGCATTGCCATGTACCCCTACGTACACGGGTGCATTGCCATGAATTCTCATATATACGGGTGCATTGCCATGCACCCCTACGTACACGGGGGCATTGCCAAAAATGTACGGGCGAATGGCAATTCGCCCCTACGTACACGGAGACACTGCCAATATATCCCTTAAATCAAATTCACTTCTTCCTTCTTTTACCATACGACGCAAAACACGTTGAATCAACTGACTCGCTTGTTTCGCACAATCTTTATAATCCTCGTATTTCCTATACTTTAACACCAACACCAACGCTGCAAATAACTCTCCTGTCCCTGGTGGATCAACAGGTACATAATCAATAGGGATTCCCTCATATTGCTCTTGTTGTTTTACAATAATATGCAACAATTGGTCATTGATTGTTACAAATCGACAGCCTGTTACCAAAATATCTTTTGTGTGCAACACAGCATGTTGCTGTATGCTTGTTCTTAGTTTTTCAAAGGTTTCAATTTTCTGATTTAAAAGGGTTTCCATCTCAAATTGATTGGGTGTCAATATATCCGCTAAAGGCAAGAGCTTCGTAATTAACGCTTGAGGCACTTCCTCTTTCACATAGAGTCCCTGAGGTTGATCTCCCATTACAGGATCACATAGATATACAATCTCGGGGTGACTTTCTTTTATTTTGACAATGAACTGCGCAGTAATCTCCACTAATGCAGCAGAACCTATATAACCAGTAACAATCGTAGAAACTTCATCCAAAATATTCAATGCTAAGATTCCATCTAATATTTCTTGAAACAAATCAGCGGGTATGAGTCCCCCTCCTACTGTTGGCAGTCCAAATCGATTTGATAAAATTACGGTAGGCACTGCAATAACATCCAGTCCTGCTAATTGCAATACTAAAGAAGTCGTATTACTTCCCACATAACCATAAGCAACCTTACTGTGAATGACAATTGTCTTTTTGCTTTTTACTTCCATCTGAATCACACAAATTAAATAACCAAACCACTCAATTTAAATCAATTAAATGTAATATTTTTGTTTTACTTCATCAATCACTTCTAGCAATTGAGTTGTAATAAACGTCATTTCCTCTTCCGTCAATTCGGTGTGAATCGGCAACGACAATACCTTGGAAACCAAATATTCTGTATGAGGTAAATCGTAGCTTCGATCTTGTAGATTTTTAAACATTTCTTGTTGATGGCAAGGAACGGGGTAATAAATCATCGTAGGTACTCCTCTTTTTGCCAGTGCTTCATGCACAGCATCTCGATCAATACCTTCTAGAATCAACGTGTATTGATGATAGACATGATGACTATAAGCTGGTTCAAATGGGGTACGTAGATGAGGGTGATTACCCAACACGCGATTGTAAAATGCTGCTACAGCCCTACGCTTGTCACAATATTGATCTAAATACTTAAGTTTAACCTTTAATACAGCAGCTTGTATACTATCCAATCGACTATTTACCCCCACTATTTCGTGATAATATCGCTTTTCAGAACCGTGATTGCATATTTTCAACATCTTACTTGCTAATTCATCTGAATTCGTCATGATTACCCCACCATCACCATAAGCGCCTAAATTTTTAGACGGGAAAAAAGAAATACTGCTGATTGTTCCCATGGTTCCTGTTTTATGCATGCCGTCCAGCCCTACATAATGTCCACCTATACTCTGCGCATTATCTTCAATCACCGCAATATTATTCGCTTGAGCTAATTCCATAATTGGCTCCATATTCGAACATTGACCATACAAATGCACGGGAATAATCACTTTTGTTTTTGGCGTAATAGCTTGTTGTACACTTTCAATATTCACTGTAAAAGTATCTGGATCAACATCAACAAATACAGGAGTTAATCCCAACAAGGCAACAACCTCTACTGTAGCGATAAACGTAAAAGAAGGTGTAATTACCTCATCTCCTGGTTGGAGATCCAGAGCCATTAAAGCAATCTGTAGAGCATCTGTTCCATTCGCACAAGGAATAACATGCTTAGCCTTAGTATAAGCAGCCAGTTTATCCGTAAATTCCTTCACTACAGGTCCATTTATAAATGCGGCACTATCCATCACTTCTTTGATTGCAGCATCGATCTCGGTTTGAATGTTTTGATACTGCCTTTTAAGGTCAACCATTTGTATTGTATTCATATTGAAAGTAGTATATTCGTTTGTAAAAATTAGCTAGGATTGTCAACCCTTAGATTGAAATATTTCTTAGTTTTGTTTCGTTTATACGCACAAAAGTACGAGCTATTTGGATTAGTATTCTACACCAGTTTTCAACTTCTTAATAGTCCAGATAATATAGTTATCCATTTCAAACCTAGGTCTCCTTTCTCTATAAAAAAGCCCCGCAATACTTGTTGCGAGGCACATTACATAACAAATCAGATTCATTGCACGCTATAGAACTACGCGTTTAATGGGCAAACATAGGATACTCCTGCATCATACGTTGCACCTCCTCTTTTATTTGACGGTGTTTTACCGCATTGTCTTTGTTTTTTAATACTTCGTGAATTAATTCGACAATTGTATACATGTCTTTTTGCAACAAGCCACGGGTCGTAATAGCTGGTGTACCAACACGAATTCCAGATGTAATCGCCGTAGACTGTTGATCATAGGGAATCATATTTTTATTCAGGGTAATTCCCGCTTGCTCTAAAATTCCTTCCGCTTCTTTCCCAGTAATACCTTTACTACTCAAATCAATCAGCATCAAATGATTATCCGTTCCCCCTGAAACAACAGTATAACCTTTATCTAGAAAAGCCTGAGCCATGGCGCGACTATTCTTTTGAATCTGTTGAGCGTAATTAGTAAAACCATCCGTCAGAATCTCATTAAAAGCAACCGCTTTGGCTGCTATGGTATGCATTAAAGGTCCTCCTTGATTACCTGGAAATACAGAAGAATCTAATACAGAAGACATGAGGCGAACCTCTCCTTTCGCATTTTTTAATTGCAAAGGATTTTCAAAATCATTTCCCATTAAAATTACGCCACCACGGGGTCCACGCAAGGTTTTATGTGTTGTGGTCGTAACGATATGACAATGCGCAAGGGGATCACTGAGTAATCCTTTAGCGATTAATCCCGCTGGATGTGCCATATCAGCTAATAGAATTGCTTGCACACTATCGGCAATTTGTCGAAATCGCTTATAATCAATTTCTCGTGAATATGCACTTGCACCTGCAATAATCATCTTGGGTTTTTCTTTTAATGCGATAGCTTGTATTGCATCATAATCCAATACTCCCGTTTCTCGTTCTACCCCATAAAAAACAGGTTGATATAGTTTTCCTGAAAAATTAACTGAAGATCCGTGCGTTAAATGTCCTCCATGAGTCAAATCAAACCCTAAAATTGTATCCCCCGGTTGTAAACAAGCAGAAAGAACAGCAAAATTAGCCTGAGAACCAGAGTGCGGTTGTACATTGGCATAAGTAGCACCAAAAATAGCTTTGATACTCTCAATCGCCATATTCTCAACCAAATCTACATATTCACAGCCACCATAATAGCGTCTGCTTGGGTAACCTTCTGCATATTTATTGGTTAAAATAGAACCATTGGCTCTTAATACCTCATCACTTACAAAATTTTCGGATGCAATAAGTTCCAACGATTCTCGTTGTCTTGTCTCTTCTCTTTTAATCAATTCAAATAGAAGTTTGTTGTTGTAGTTGTTCATGTTTGTTGAATTAGATTGTAGTTAAACTATTCGGTCAAAGGTTTTTACTTTATTTGAGCACAAAAGTAGACCTTAAATGGAGCAGTAAGACAACTCAGTTTTAGAATCAATGGTAGTCCAGATAAGGCAAAGAGAATAATTATCTTCTTTATTAGAATTAACTTACATTTGAGTTTTATTCTTTCTTTTTAGTCCATATGAAAATAAAATACAGAAGTAAAATATCCCTCCTTTTGGCTATATGCCTTAGTGTAGCAGGAATAGGATGTCTTGTAGCGGCTTTTTTCTCACCTGAAAGGATTATTAGTCTTGTGCTTATAGTGACCGCTTTTTTTATAGGTGATTTGTATGTACGCACCTATTATGAAATTGATACTGTAGCACAAACACTGCATATTAGAAGCAGTTTTTTATTAAACCAAACACTAACTATCAGTAGCATTCGAAAGATAGAAGAATCAAACAGTTTACTAAGTGCACCTGCTTTATCGATGGATCGACTGGAAGTTCACTTTAATATTTATGATAGTATTTTACTTTCACCTAAAGACAAAAACGACTTTATAACTACCTTACAAAAAATACATCCCGACTTGATTTATATCGAGAAAAAAAATAAAAAATCCCTTTAACCTACAAAGTCAAAGGGATTTTTGTATTGAACTTATCTTGACTTTACACCTGCAGGGAAGCAGGACCAAATTCTTCAAAGAAAATCGATGCTTTATCAACTTTTTGATCCACTAAATACTGATAGTGTTTTTCAATAAAGCCACGAGGTCCGCAAATGTAATATTCCGCATTTTGAGATACAACAGCATCATTTACTTGAGCGAGCTCAACCCAACCTTGATTCACATGCGCTTCAGTCTCATCTACGACATCATAGAAAATATGCTGTTTGACATTCACATGCTCTTGCACCACTTCTGCTAGTCTATCCTTAAAAGCGTGAACTTCCGCTTCTCTACAACCGTGAATCCACTGAACAACAGCTCCTTCTTGTTGAATCAACGATTCTAACATCGATAGCAGTGGTGTTTGTCCGATGCCTCCACTAATAAATACTTTCATTTTCTCAAGGTTGTCTTGCAATACAAATACCCCTGAAGGAGCGGATAAATCAACCAAATCTCCAACTTGGACGACTTGATGCAAACGATTGCTAATGAGTCCATCGGGATGTTGGCTTCCACTTTCTCTTTTCACAGAGATGCGGTAGTATAGACCATTCGGAGCACAAGAAATACTGTATTGTCTTGGCTGCAAGAGATTCAACTCAGGTAAAAACATGCGCAAACTCACATATTGACCGGGTTTAAAATCGGCAATAGCCCCTTGATCTGCGGGATACAAATAAAAAGAAGTGATTTCACTCGATTCGACTACTTTATCCTTTACAATAAAAGGTCTCCAACCCGTCCATCCTCCTTTTTCACTCACTTTTTGATTGTAGATATTTTGCTCGTGACCGCTCATTAAATCCGCTAATTCTTGATAAGCCACGGCCCAAGCTTCTAGTAAATCTGTTGTAGCCAACTCGCCCAACACTTCTTTAATTGAAGCTATCAAATGCTTTCCTACGATGGCATAATGTTCTGCACGTATATCCAAACTCGTATGCTTATGTCCGATTGAATCAACAACTGGGAATAATACGCTTGGATTTTCAATGTGTTCCGCATAGGCTAAAACTGCCATAGCCAAAGCCGTTTGTTGCTTTTCATTTTGTTGATTCCCTCGATTAAAAACATGTTGTAACTCAGGATTGTGTTGAAACATGCGTTGATAAAAATGTTTGGTTAGCACTACCCCGTGCTCACGCAAAATAGGAACGGTCGATTTTACGAGTTCTTGTTGATTTGTTGTCATTGGTCTTTAGTTTTAAATTACAAGATAAAAAGAGTTTTTTATCTTTTATTTTAATATACCTTTTGAAACGTGGTACTATCAAAATACAAATAAAAGATATAAATATCTTTTATTCAACTAAAACTGACTTAAATTTTAATTTATTTATTCAAAGTAAAAGCTCCATCAATAAGACCTTGATTGAACTGACCAATTGTAGTTGTTCTTAAAACTTGAGCTAAATTATCTCTAATCTGCTTAAAATCATGATGTAAAGGACATGGATTAGTTTCGGAGCAATAGCTCAAGCCCATGGCACAGCCAACAAAGAGTTCTTTACCTTCCACGGCTTCAACAATTTCCGCTAAAGGGCGATTAAAATCTTCTTTTTCAAGATAAAACCCTCCATTGGGTCCTTTTGTCGATTGAATAAGCCCTTCCCTACTTAATTTCTGGAGGATCTTGGCTAAAAAGTGTTCGGGAGAATTGACTTCTTGCGCAATTTCTTTTATTCCTGATTTATAGCCTTGCTCACTTCGCTTGGCAATGTATAAAACCGCTCGTAATGCATATTCACAAGTTTTCGAAAAAATTCCCATACCTTCTTTTCTTGTATATTTTGTATCCTACAAAGGTAGGACAATTCCTTCATATTCTATGCATTATGGCATCAATTGAATCATTACCTGTCCAACTTCTATTTTAAATACTTCACTAAGTACTTTGGTACCTCTTCATACCCTTGTCGAAAATAGAAATCATGTGCCTTTGTTCTGCGACTATGACTGTGTAATTCGATGCGGTCACAGCCCATTTGTCTGGCTAAAGCTGAAACGTAATCCTCTACCATTTTTCCAATTCCCTTACTTCTTACCTTTTCATCCACTGCAAAATAACTAATGCGCATAAAATCACCACGCACTGCTAATTGGGGAATAAGATGCAAAGAAATAAAGCCAACAACTTCTTCTTGATCAACAACAACTAACAATTTTTCTTGCTGATTTTGGTTCATCTTTGCAATTTTTGCAGGTAAAAAATCTAAGGTATCTGGGTAGCCCATTTGATCTAATAGAGTTGCAACAACGGTTGCATCTTCTATCTGCATTGTTCTTATTTTCATCTCTACACTTTTTATTCTTGTTCAAAAGAAAGCAAGGTTCCATCTTTTTTAAATTCGATAGCATATCTCGAACGTTCATTGTTAATCGTTCTTGGATACCAGCGTACGCGATTATTCCTCGTAATAACATAAACTATTAAATCAGTAGAATCACCTCCTATTTCTTCCACTTTTTCTTTTAATGCTTCGTATACATTATTTGCATGTACAAAAGGAATCTCTTCTAAAGATACTAAGTCTTGCTCAATTTTAGTGTGTTTAGACAACACAACAGGTTTCGGCTCTTGCCACTGTCCATCTGTATAATAATATTCATCGACATAATTGGCATGATCGGGATTTTGAATCTGAAGCAAGACGCGGTAATTATCGTAAAAATGAATGGATTGATAAACATAAATAGGTTTGCCTTTCAATTGAGGGAGGTTTCGCAAGGCTGCTTCCACTTCTTGCAGTGCTTCTTTATTTGATGCAAATCCAAATTTCTTTTGAGTTTGATTCACCCCTGCTTCTTCTACAGAAAGCTCCCTTTGTAACTCCACTGATTTTTCGCCAACGGAATCAATAGCCCTACTTCCATTTTTGGTCTCTTCAATAGACTTTAAAAACTCTGTACATGAACTCAAAAAAACAAGAGCGAGCAACAATAAACTGGTGGTTATAGTTCTTTTTTTCATGGTTTACATTGGATTAATGTCCTGTTCAAATTGCACTTTTTTAGGTTCTTTTGGATCATAGAACAGCATGCAACTAGTTTGATGTTTAACACTTCCCACCTCGAGTAAAGACACGATTTTCTTTAGTACCACTTGATGTACTATTCCTTTATCATCGCTATATTCCACATCAAATCGAACTTCTGGTTGTTCATTGATATAAGTTCCTGTTTGTTGAACTTGTACAACTGTGCCATTTACTCGTTTTCCTCTAAACTTGAGCGCCAAACTAGAAGAACCGATATTCAGTTTTTTAAAGATCAAAAACTTTGCGATTAGGTACAGAATTCCAGCAAACAGAATTAAAAAACCAGCACTACTAAGTAAAGGATGACTCAGCGTTAAAAAACGCCAACCAAAACCTTGACTTTCTAATTGATAAGAAAATACGTAATAATAGACGATTCCCACAAAGAACAACAGCCAACCAACAAAAAACCACCCGTTTACTTTTCCTTTTGTTCCCTCTACAATTACATAGGGGCGTTGCTTAAAACTAGAATCAACGCGTAGATGAATGTGTTTCCCTTCTTCGAATCGCCTTTCTTCAGGTTTTGAATCTCTAACCTCCATCATATGTCTAATAGATTCTCCTTCAAAATTATGCAAGGCAAGCACGAGAGATTTAATTGCTGTATTGTGCTCAAAAATTGTACTTCCACTTGCTTGGACAATACGCGCTTCTATTCGTTTCCCTCTTTGATTTATTTTATTAATATTCCATTTTGTTTGGATGGTATATTTGAAAATTACAGCTAGTAAAACGCCCAATACAATTGTCCATAAAACAAAACTCATCCCCAAGTACACGAAGGTCTCCGTTGGATTTACCTGATCCAAATACCGTCTTGGATATTCACTTCCATAATAAATGATAGCTGGGTGTGCAAAGATAAAATACAAGAAAAAAAATAGCCAAAATAGGCCAAAGGCTTTACGCATAATTGTAATTTTTGGTAAACGTTTTTTTTCGCGTAAGGTGATAGGTGATTTTTCAAAAGTACAAAAAAAGTGTTTTTGTTTCTTTGCTTTTTCGCTTTTTCGCTTTTTTATCTCATTAGGTTTATGTTTTATTTTAGTATTCGCTTTAAAAAGGTTATGTCATGCTATTAGGCACATGACCATGTGCCCCTACATCTCTCCTCTCTCCTCTCTCCTCTTTCCTCTTTCCTCTCTCCTCTTTCCTCTCTCCTCTTTCCTCTCTCCTCTCTCCTCTCTCCACTCTCCTCTCTCCACTCTCCTCTTTCCTCTCTCCTCTTTCCTCTCTCCAAAAAAACTATTCCACCTCAAATATCGCCTGAATAGAAACACTTGATCCCAAAGGCAAAGAACTTGCGCCTCCAGTATTTCGAGTGTGTTTTCCTTTTTCTCCCAATACTTCAACCACTAGATCTGAAGCGGGATTCATCAATACTGCATGTTGCGTATACGTATCTACAGTATTAAAAGCACCGATTAACTGTACACAGCGTTGTACTTTATTCAAATCACCTCCCACGGCATCTCTTAAAATAGCCAATACATTGAGCATGGTAACTTTAGTAGCTTCCTTTACTTGTTCTTCATTGACATCTACTCCTAATTTACCTGGATTAAATATCTTTCCATCCTTTAAAGCGACTTGATTAATAAATACCAAATTCCCTGTTCGCACGTATAATTCATAATTTCCTACAGGTTTAGGCAATTGGGGGAGTTCTATATTTTTATCTTTCAATACTTGATTGAGGTCTATATGTTCTACACTCGCTTTAGATTTAATTGTAGATTCTGTTTTTTTACTACCTTTTAATCCACTAGCTACTCTCGCTAATTTTTCTCCTTGATTTTGAGCCAACTTGCGTTCGTCTGCAGTAGGACGTTCGCCTTTATTAATTGACATGGGACTCGTAATTCCCAAGACAGAATTCCCTGTAGTTTTGGTTTGATCAATCGTATCAAACCCTTGAATTCCGTTGGGAACTAATACCATTCCATGAACTGCCAAAGTATTCCAAAAAGACTGTAAGGCCAATTCATTCGCTGCCCCACTTCCTCCAGCCATAAACACGGTGGCTGGTTTTTCTTCCAATGCACGAGCGCTCCAAAGATCAATCGTTTGAGCAAAAAAAGCACTCATTCCCGTACTGATATTGCCAAAGTAAACAGGCGAACCAAAAGCTATTCCGTCATAAGTTGGCAATTCAGTTACTTCTACAAGAGGAACAGCAGCTAAACTAGGGTGATTACTTTCTTTTACTTTTTTGATTGTTGCTTTAGCACCAGGCCATCGTTCAACTCCTTGGGCTATTTCTTTTGCTAAAGTATAAGTTCCACCTTGATCGGAATCAATCAGAACTAAAATATGTGTTGTTTTTTCTTGTGCCATACTTTGTTGGGTATTTAAAATCAATACGAGGGCAAAAATGAAAATTGTAATTTGTTTCATGTATTTTTTGATTTGTTTCAGCAAAGATACACTTGCTTTTTTTATTAACTTTGCCAAAAAGTATATGCAAAACGACACACCTAAATGTGGTTTAATAGAGCAAAACGAAGGAAATTATATCGATAATCTCTTGATTGATGCCTATTTTTGGTATGTACAAAACTGGCAACACGACGATTATACCCATACCCATCAACGTTATCAGTTGACTTATGTAGAACAAGGGTATCAGTACTTTCATTTAAACAACAAGACCTATTTAGTACCGCAACATCACGTCATTTGGATTCCTTCTAATACAGCACACCGCATCAGTTCAGAGGCTAAAACAGTACACTTGCGCGTTGCTCTTTTTAAAACTGTACCTCAATCGGATTTCTTTCAGCAGGTACACGTATTCTCTGCACCTCCGGTATTGAAAGAAATGCTGTTGTATGCGAGTAAGTGGAATCAAGTTGTAGATGAAAACCCAGATCAAGCACTTTTCATTCAAGCCATTTTGAGGAATCTTCCTGAATTTTGTCAGGAAAATGAATCCTTACACATTCCCGTTCCTACACATTCTCGTTTATTAGCGGTTTGTGATTATATTAATACTCACTTCCACAGCTCTTGTAAAACAGAAGATTTGGCTGAGATTGCCCAAGTATCTACTCGAAGTTTACAACGCTTATTCAAACAAGAAACAGGTATAACTCTTCAGAAATACACCCAGCTGATTCGCATCCTAAAAAGCATTGAACTAAGAGATACTCAACAATATACCTTAAGTGAAATTGCACATCTAGTAGGTTATAGCAGTTTATCTGCCTTTACACTTTCCTATAATACCATTATGAAATCCAAACCCCAAAAGCAAAAATAACGAAGCCCAATAAAAGTCTAAAGCCCTTTATTCTTCCTCCACTATTTGCGAAGTTTTTACATTTTTTTTAACCTTTTATGTTTATAACCCATTCTTTTTACTTAATTTAGCCTCTAATAAAAAAACTTCATATGAAAAAATTAGGCCTACTTTTTAGCATTTTACTAACGTCATTTGCTTTTAATTCTTATGCTCAATCACCTATTAATGTAGGGATTAAAGCAGGCGCTAACTTCACAAATTTTTCGAGTAATCCTAAAGATTACAGCAGTAAAACGGCTTCTGGTTTTGGTGTAGGTGCAATGGCACGTATTAACTTGAATCGTTCCTATATTCAAGCGGATTTGATGTATTCAGAAAAGAGCATCAAATTTGAATCGGATCTTAGCAGTGACAAAACGAAAATGAAAAACATCGAAATTCCAGTGGTATATGGATATAAATTATTAAAAAGTCCGTTATACAATGTAAGAGTTTTTGGTGGTGGAGTATATTCTGTAATTTTAAATGATTTATCTAAAGGTTCTGTTGACCATGCATTTGATAAATTCGACAAATCGAATATTGGATACCGTGTAGGTGCTGGTGTAGATATTTTAAAATTCACTGTAGACGTTTCTTATGATGGAGGGTTAAATAACGTAAGTAAAGACTTCTCATCAAAACCAAATACTTGGTTTGTTGCAGTTGGATTTAAATTCCTATAATCCCACTTCCCTTATATACATTAAGGCTATTACTTTTGGTGATAGCCTTTTTTGTTGTTCTACTTATTTCAAAGTAGCTTGTAAACAGTTTAAAATTCAACGCTAGTTTTGCTTTAAATTTTTATTATTTTTGTGCTATGCAAAAGAACATCAACATTCTAAATAAAAGAGCTAAGTTCGAATACGAAATCTTAGATAAATATACTGCTGGAATTGTGCTTACGGGTACAGAAATTAAATCATTGCGCCTAGGTAAAGCTAGTATTGCGGAAAGTTTCTGTGAATTCCAAAACCTAGAGCTTTTTGTGATTAACTCACAAATCGAAGAATACGCTAATAGTAGTCACTTCAACCACAAAGCCAAAACAGAACGCAAACTATTATTGAATAAAAAAGAGCTGAAGAGTTTACACAAAAGTGTTCAGAATAAAGGATTAACGATTATTCCTCTGCGTTTATTCATCAATGAAAAAGGATTGGCTAAAATGGATATTGCCTTGTGTAAAGGAAAGAAAAACTACGACAAGCGAGAGACAATAAAAGATCGAGACAATAAAATAGCATTAGATCGCTTAAAGAAAGCGTATTAATGCTTTGATTTTACTCCTATAGGCATCCTTTTGGATGCTTTTTTTATAACTACATCCCAAATACAACTTAAAAAATGAAAAAGAATCTACTATGCGCTCTTGCTTTTTTGCTAACTGCTGTGGCGATGGGACAAAACAGAGAATCAGATAACTACCCTAAAACGGGAGATGGAGAACCTGTAGCCCCAATGATGGCTCCACGTAGTCAAAGCAACCAATATTCCAACAATCAGATTGCTACGGAATACGACTTCGTACTTAACGATTACTATCGCGAATATGAAAAAGTGTCCTTAGATAAAAATGCCATAATCATTTATGATTATGACGGAACGTTAAAATCCTTCAACTTAGAAACCAAAAAGGTTAATTGGACCTTTGTTGCTAGTGATTCTACTGTTACCTATGCGCGAAACAAAATGACATTGGAAGATGGCGTTTTATATGTGCCCTTTCACAATGGAGAATTATATGCTTTAAACCACAAAACAGGCGAAAAATTTTGGGAGGTAAAAATTGGTTTAAAAAATGGAGCCCTCAACAAAATGATGATCAATCAAATTCCAGTGATTCACGATGATAAACTATATTTAGTTACCCAACATGAAAACAAGAACATTTACGCTTTAAATAAGAAAACAGGACGCCACATTTGGAACTATCAACTAGAATATCCATACAACCACATGCCTGTTTTATATAGCAGCGGTAAAATATTTGTTCCCAATGCACCTTATGTATACAGTTTTGACGCTGAAACGGGACAAGCCCTATACATTCGCGGATTTAAAACAGGAATGTATTCTAGAGCGGTAACAGATGGAAAGCGCGTTTTTATTGCCGATTTATCCCAAGATCTTTTTGCTTTAGATCCTGAAAAATTAGATATCCTTTGGCAGATAGAACTCCCTGAAGGTGTAATTGATCATAAAATGGTGTTTAAAAACAATCAATTGCTACTAGCAACAGCACACAATTTCTATGCGATAAATCCAGAAACAGGTGCTATTACTTGGCAAACAGAAGTACCGCGCAAAGAGCATGCTGAATCGCGCTTTGTAGTAAAACAATTGACGGAATTCAACAATAAACTATACGCCTACAACAACAAGAGTACCTTCTTTGTTGTAAATTCCAAAAATGGAAAATTAGAAAAGGAAATTGACTTACAAAATGATCCAATTTCCAATATTGAAATACAAGATGAAAATACCGCTTACTTCTATTGTGAAATGGGATTAATTAAACTCAACCTCAAAACGAATAAAGAAGAATTATTGTATATCAGAGGTTCTATTCAATCCGATCCAAATGAAAATTACATTCTATTGGTACGATAGGTTGTTGACGGTTGATGGTTGATGGTTGATTGTTGATTGTTGATTGACAAAAAAAAACTCAAAATAGAAAGACCAATCCTTCGTAGGGGTTGGTTTTTTAGCTTTTTAGTTTTTTTTGTGCAAATTTCCGATGAATCCTCATCCTCTAGTCATCTAATTCTCTATCCAAAATATTCAACTTACACTGTTGAATTTGTTTTTTCATCGCGCGTAGTTCACTCATTTTCTCATCAATTTGTTTGAGTTTTAGATTGAGTACATCCAATTGGGCTTTTGTTGTCCATTGTTTTTCATGCCAAGCATCGATAACTTCTTTTATTTCTGAAAGGGTAAATCCAACAGCTTTTGCCATTTGAATGAATCGCAATTTATCCACTGCATCATCTCCATAATACGCGTAGTTATTGGTAATGACTTCTTTTTTAGTTTCGCTTCGAATCAATCCTTTTTTCTCATAAAATCGGATGGTTGCAATGGGGATTCCCACTTCTTTGGCTAACTGACTAATTAACTTCATCTGTTAAAGTATTTCTAAAAAACAAAGTATGAAGTATACTTCATGGTTGTTAGATGTAAAAATAGTATTTAGTTTTACATGTATCAAATAAAAAAACAAATTCAATCATGAATAAAGAACCAAACAACAAACTACTAACCAACACCTTAAAAGATTTCAGTAGTTGCTATTCAACTGTAAATAATACTACCTTACACTATGTCATTGGCGGACAAGGTGAACCCTTAATTTTGATTCCTGGTTACCCAGAAACCTGGTGGGCCTATCATAAAGTGATGCCTCTTTTGGCTGAACATTTCTGTGTCATCGTTGTAGAAATGCGAGGCATGGGAGAATCCGATAAACCCATTGAAGGCTATGAAAAAAAGAATATGGCAAAAGACATATACGAGTTGACAAAGCAACTTGGTTATGAACAAATTTCTATTTGTGGACATGACATTGGTGCTCATGTTGCCTACAGTTTTGCTCAAAACTATCCGCAACACACCTCAAAATTAATCATGCTAGACACCCCTCATCCTGATGCGAGCATGTATCAGCTCCCTTTGTTACCCCTCTTAGGCAATCCCTATCTTTATCCTTGGTGGTTAGCGTTTAATCAAGTCAAAGAACTACCCGAACAAGTATTAGAAGGGCGTATGAATATCGTAATTGATTGGTTATTTGACCATTTAGTACAACAAAAAGAAAGTATTACCCCCTTCGATAAATCCATTTACAGCACCGCTTATAATTCCAAAAAAGCTATACGCGCATCTAATGCATGGTATCAAACCTTTCCTCAAGACATTGAAGACAGTAAGGCATTTACTCCATTGACTATGTCTGTTTTGGGAATTGGAGGTAGTGGTTTTGATTTATTGAAACAATCTTTAACATCACTAGCTCCTAATCTGCAATTGAAAAAACTGGAAAATTGTGGACACTTTATATTGGCTGAAAAACCAGAAGAAGTAGCAAAGGAAATTATTTTATTTTTTAAATAATAGAGAAAATCATTCGAGATGCAGTAGCGTTTTTCTAATGTAAGATGATTTGTGCTTTGTGAGGTTGTGAGGTTTGCTCTTTGTGAAGTTGTAAATGCTCTACAAAGCACAAATCGTAGCGTAGCGTAGATTCATCGAATACGAAAATAAAACATTAACCAATGAGATAACCCTCACAACTTCACAAAAAAACTTCACCTAACACAAGAATCATTCTTACATCCAAAATTAAAGACCGCTTGTATAAATAGATAAGCAGCGGGAATTCCCAATACCCAAACGCGGGAATCAATGGTTTGAAACAACAAGAGAAGAGCGAGTCCCAAGCGGATATAGCGCATTGGAGTCCATCGTTTAAAATAATTGGCGATTGTATTCATATTCTCATTTTTTCTAACGTTCAAAAATAGCTTTATTTTTTTTGTTGTACGGTAACAATTGTTACTGTGAATCTTACCAGCAACAGTTAGATTTGCTTTACACAAATACTTAAATCAATCATTATGAAAAGAATGCTATGGGCTATTGCCGTGCTATTGGGAACTACAACGATGATCAATGCGACAAACCTTACGCATACAGTAAACGCAGCTGTTTTACAAGTAACGACAGGAGATAAATATGCGATTTTAGTTCAATCTACCAAAAACTTACGCGCTTCTATTATGACCGCTTCAGAAATGAAAAAAGACAATCCAGCGATTGCTTTTGAAATTGTCATTATGGGACAAATGGTCCAAGAATTGAATGACTCTGAATTGAGATCAACCTTAGATGCTGCAAACAAAGCAGGAGTCAAATTGGTTGTATGTGAATTTGCCCTTCAAGTCTATGGAGTACAATTGAAAGATCTACCTTCTTATTTTGTAGGAACACCCAATGCACATAAGTATATGTTCCAATTAAATGAAAGAAAATACAATACCCTTTCTATCTAAAACAAACAACAAACCTTCATATTTTTTTCAAAAAAAGCATCCTTTCTGGGGATGCTTTTTGCTTTTATTTAGTTTTTATTTTCTAACATGGGTACGAAACGGAAATCGCCGTGTTCATGTTTTTCGAATTGAGTTTCATTTAAACGAATAAGCTCAATCATCGTTTGTTGTTCTTCTCCTACGGGAATAATAAGGCGTCCTCCTATTTTGAGTTGTCCCATTAAAGCTTGTGGAATAAATGGAGCTCCAGCAGTCACGATAATCGAATCAAAAGGAGCATAATTAGGCAAGCCCTTATACCCATCTCCAAAGGTTAAGAGTTTGGCTCGAATTCCCAGTTTTGGCAACAAAAGAGCGGTTTTCTTATACAGTTCGAGTTGACGTTCAACACTGTAAACCCTTGCCCCCATAGCAACCAAAACAGCAGTTTGATATCCGCTTCCCGTTCCGATTTCCAATATTTTGTCTTCCGGTTTTACTTGCAGTAATTGCGATTGAAAAGCAACTGTATAAGGATGCGATATCGTCTGACCTGCACCAATGGGGAAAGCCGTATTTTGATAAGCAAAATTTTCAAAACTCGAATCAATAAATAAATGCCTAGGAATGCGTCTAATCGCCTGAAGTACGGCTTGATCTTCAATGCCTTTTTCCTTCAAGGCCTCAACCAACTGATTGCGCAATCCCTGATGCTTTGTAGAATCCTTCACTGTATTTAATAATTTATACAAAAGTAACCAATATTTTTATAAAAAACAGCTTTTCACTCCCTAGGTAAGGAAGTAAAACAAAAGATTTAAAGCTGAAATTTTACCCATTCCATAAATAAGTTTTATTTTTGTTCAAAATAATTTTTTATGCTAAAAATTGGCGTATTGGGAGCTGGGCATTTAGGAAAAATTCACTTGCGTTTGCTGAACCAATCAGAAAAATATGAACTAGTAGGTTTTTATGACCCTTTTGCAGAAAATGCAAATAAAGTAGCACAAGAGTTTGGTTATACCAAATTTGACAGCATTGACGAATTAATTCAAGCCGTTGATGTCATCGATATTGTGACTCCTACACTCTCCCATTTTGACTGTGCTAAAAAAGCCATTGAAGCGGGAAAACACGTTTTTTTAGAAAAACCAATCACTACTACGGTTGAAGAAGCCGAAGCGATTATCAAATTAGCGGAAGAAAACAATGTTTTAGGACAAGTAGGACATGTGGAGCGTTTTAACCCTGCCTTTGTTGCTGTGCGTTCAAAAATAGAAAATCCCATGTTTATCGAAACCCATCGCTTAGCGGAATTCAACCCAAGAGGTACCGATGTTCCTGTTGTATTGGATTTGATGATTCACGACTTAGATGCTATACTTAGTGTAGTACATTCACCTGTAAAACACGTTAGTGCTAGTGGAGTTTCTGTGTTAAGTGAATCTCCAGATATCGCCAATGCGCGCATTGAATTTGAAAATGGATGCGTAGCCAACGTAACAGCGAGTAGAATCTCAATGAAGAATATGCGTAAATCGCGCTTTTTCCAACGTGATGCTTATATCTCTGTTGATTATCTAGAGAAAACATGTGAGGTTGTAAAAATGAAAGATGCTCCTGAAACACCAGGGGATTTCGACTTAATCTTGCAAAATGCAGAAGGTTTGAAAAAACAAATTTACTACGACAATCCAACGATTTTACCAAATAATGCTATCTTAGATGAACTAGAAACGTTTCACGATGCTATTGTAAACAATACAAGACCAATCGTTACGTTAGAAGATGGTACTAAGGCCTTGCGTTTAGCGTATCAAATTATCGAAGCATTTAAAAATTAGAATATACATTAACTCGTTAATATAAACTATCTTATGAAAAATATTGCTGTAATTGGCGCAGGAACAATGGGGAATGGAATTGCTCATACTTTCGCTCAAAAAGGCTTTAAAGTACTTTTAATCGATATCTCTGAACAAGCGATTGAAAGAGGAATGAATACCATTAGCAAAAATTTAGATCGAATGATTGCGAAAGGTGCTATCACAGAAGCAGACAAAAAAGCAACCATTGAAAATATTATTACGTATACTGAAATTAAAGACGGTGTTGTAAACGCGGATTTAGTGATTGAAGCGGCTACTGAAAATGTAAATTTAAAATTAAACATCTTCAAAGAATTAAGCGCAGTATGTAATGAAGATGTAATCTTAGCATCGAATACTTCTTCTATTTCAATTACACAAATCGCGTCTGTTGTAAAAAACCCAGAACGCGTAATTGGAATGCACTTTATGAATCCAGTGCCAATCATGAAGTTGGTTGAGATTATCAGAGGATACAACACAACAGATGAAGTAACTAAAGCGATTATGGAATTGTCTTTAAAACTAGACAAAACGCCAACAGAAGTAAACGATTACCCAGGTTTCGTAGCAAACCGTATCTTAATGCCAATGATTAACGAGGCTATTGAAACCTTGTACAATGGTGTTGCAGGTGTTGAAGAAATCGATACAGTAATGAAATTGGGAATGGCTCATCCAATGGGACCATTACAATTGGCTGACTTCATCGGTTTAGATGTGTGTTTATCGATCCTTAACGTAATGTATGACGGTTTCAAAAACCCTAAATACGCGCCATGTCCGTTATTAGTTAACATGGTAATGGCTGGAAAATTAGGTGTAAAATCAGGCGAAGGATTTTATGACTATTCAGAAAGCAAAAAAGCGGAGAAAGTCGCAAAAATGTTTTCTTAATTGAAAGACAAATAAAACAAACAATCATACCAAGGCAATCGATATTCATTGTCGATTGTCTTATTTTTTGATACCATAAAGTAAAGAATGGCAAAAATAATTCCTTTCCAGGGTATACGCCCGACACGAGATAAAGCTAATCTAGTCACTTGTCGATCTTTTGAAGATTACAATGCCGTAGAATTGGCCTATCTTTTAGATTACAATCCCTTTTCATTTCTACACGTTTTAAATCCGGCTTATGTCAACCCTCAAAAGGTAACAAGTGATAAGCGCTTTAAAATGGTGGCTGCGAAGTTTAATGATTTTAAAAGAGAAGGAATCTTAACAAAGGAAGAAAATCCAGTTTTATACCTCTACCAAATAGAGACGAAAAACTGGAAATTTACAGGTATTGTTGCAGGTACTTGCATTGAAGATTACGAGAACAACATCATCAAAAAGCACGAAGATACCCTTGAATATCGTGTCAATTTATTTAAGGAATATCTGTACCACAGTCGATTCAATACAGAACCCGTATTGATGATGTATCCAGACAAAGAAAATATCAATGCTTGGATTGCTGAATACAAAGAAAACCGACCTATCTATGACTTTACAACGGTTACCAAAGAACGTCATACCATTTGGAAAGTAGATGATCAAGCGTGTATTGATTGGATCTGTCAGGAATTTGACAATATTCCGGAATTGTATATTGCTGACGGACACCATCGCTTTGCTTCGGCAGCATTACTCAAAAAAGAGAATGGCTTTGAACCACATTCGCATAGCAATACGGTCATGACTTTTTTAATTGCAGAGAACAATATTAAAATTTATGAGTTTAATCGCATTATCCACGATTTAAACAACCATACAAAAGAGGAATTTTTAGCTTTATTAAGTGAAAAATTTACTGTAAAAAACAAACAACAACAGTTGTGGAAGCCATCCAAAAAGATGGAATTTGGCATGTATTTAGATGGAGATTTTTACTCACTAAAACTAAAGGATAAAATAAAAACAGACGACATTTTATTGCAATTGGATGCTCAAATATTGTACGATGCTGTTTTAAACCCTATCTTGGGGTTAGATGATTTAAGAAATGATGCTAGAATTGATTATATCCCTGGGAATGAATCCATTGTAGCCATCAAAGAATTAGTTGATGATGGAGAATACGAAGTTGGTTTTATGTTATATCCAACCAATGTACAGGAGATTAAACTAGTAGCGGATAATGATTTAATTATGCCGCCAAAGAGCACTTACATAGAACCTAAGTTCATGAATGGGCTATTAACCTACGAAATTTAAATATAGAATATGATGTCAATGATTGCTGAGAATCTAAAACGAATTAAAGCTGACTTACCAGAACAGGTACAGTTAGTAGCTGTTTCTAAAACCAAACCCAATGCGGCTATTTTAGAAGCATATGAAGCAGGACAAAGAGTTTTCGGTGAGAATAAGATACAAGAAATGACGGATAAATATGACGCGCTACCGAAAGATATAGCCTGGCATATGATTGGACATGTACAACGCAATAAAGTAAAGTACATGGCGCCGTTTGTGGCTTTGATTCACGCTGTAGACAGCCTGCGTTTATTGGCTGAAATCGATAAACAAGCCGAGCGAAATAACCGTGTTATTCCTTGCTTGTTGCAATTGTTTATTGCAGATGAAGAAACGAAGTTTGGTCTAAGTGAAGCAGAATTATTCGAGCTTTTAGACAGTGAGGAATTCAAAGCATTAAAACACATTAAGATCCAAGGTTTAATGGGAATGGCAACCTTCACAGAAAATCAAGATCAAATTAAACAAGAATTTTCTACCCTACAACATATTTTTGAAAAAGTACAAACCTACAATCACTTACCCAACGTAGCTTGTGATACCTTATCTATGGGCATGAGTAACGACTACCCTATCGCTATCGATTGCGGAAGTACGATGATTAGAATAGGAAGTACAATTTTTGGAGAACGCAATTACGAATTAAACAAATAGTATACTATTGTACGCAGTTTTAGATATAGAGACCACTGGTGGTCAGTTTAATGAAGAAGGGATAACCGAGATTGCCATTTACAAATTTGATGGGCATCAAGTGGTAGACCAACTCATTAGCTTAGTAAACCCCCAGAAAGAAATACAGCCCTTCGTTGTCAAGCTGACAGGGATAAATAGCGCTATGCTTCGCTTAGCACCAAAATTTCACGAAATCGCCAAACGCATCATCGAAATGACGGAAGATTGTGTGCTCGTTGCACATAATGCTGCTTTTGATTATCGCGTACTTCGCAATGAATTCAGCCGTTTGGGATATGATTTTCAAAAGGATACCTTGTGCACTGTAGAATTGGCTCAAAAGTTATTACCCGAAATGCCTTCATACAGTTTGGGTAAATTAGTGCGTACTTTGGGAATCCCATTAGCTGATCGCCATCGTGCCTATGGAGATGCCTTAGCTACACTAAAGCTCTTTCAACTACTCTTATCTAAAGATACGGAAAAAACAATTCTTACCAGTATGATTAAGTCTGATATCAAAACAGGTCTTAATCCCAAGTTTTTTGATATTACAGACAACCTTCCTACCGCTGTGGGAATTTACTATATCCACAATGAAGAAGGTGTAATTATTTACATTGGTAAAAGCCGCAACATCAAGAAAAAAATCATGCAGCATTTCACCAACAATTCTGTTCTATTCAAAAAGGTACAAAAAGAAACGTATACAGTTACTTTTGAAAAAACGGGTAATGAATTGATTGCTATTTTAAAAGAAGCAGAAGAAGTACTTTTAAATCACCCTAAATACAACAAAGTAACCAAAAAGGGTATCTTCCCCTACTCGCTTTATGTAAAAACAAACCTTCAAGGGTATTTTTACTTCAGCTTAGAAAAAACGGATGGCCGCAAGAGAAATCACATGGCTTTTACCTCTTTAGCAGAAGGAAGAAAGTTTGTAGATAAAATTACGGCTGATTTTGAACATCCGTTTTATTTGGAAGTGCTTCATGAAAAAAAATCAAAAAAAGTGACAGAAGAAACTTTTTGCACTACATTTGAATTAGATTTTAAAACCTATAATGAGTTATTACTTAACTTATTAAAGAATTACAACCTAGATGATGGTCATGTATTAATTCTCGACAAGGGACGTACCATCAATGAGAGAAGCGCTGTTGTGATGGAAAATGGTAAGTTATCGGGCTATTGTTTTTACGATTTGAATTATCAAATCAACGATCCTGCTAGAATTGCAGCCAACCTGACACCTATTACTTTTCACCGCAACAACAGAAATATCATTCTCAATTATTTGAATAAGAAAACAGGTTATAAATTAATCCATTATTAAAAGTATATACGTTGAGACGCAGGCTAAAAAATAAGTGGGATATTCTGAAACAGAAGATTTATATCATCATCTATGGATCCAATACATTTGCAGGTAAACTATTCGATTTAGTTTTACTAGCTGTAATTTTATTGAGTGTGATTTTGGTTATGTTGGAGTCGATTGAGAGCTACGACATGAAACATCACACCCTTTTAAAAGTATTGGAATGGGTGATTACTATCTTCTTTACCATTGAATACATTTTGCGGATTATCTGTAACAAGCAACCGCTAAAATACATTTTTAGTTTTTATGGTATTGTCGATTTAATTTCGATTATGCCGATGTATCTCTCGTTCTTTGTTTCGGATTTAGGTGTCTTATCTGTAGTTCGAGCCTTGCGTTTACTGCGTTTATTCGGTATTTTAAATTTAGTTCCCTACATTGGACAGGAATCGAACCTAAAGCTTGCTATTAAAGCCAGTCGAACGAAAATTATAGTTTTCATCTACTTTATTGTGGTGGTTTCTATCTTATTAGGTGCCTTAATGTACGTCATTGAGGGCAAAGACAACGGATTTACGAGTATTCCGAGAAGTATCTATTGGTGTATTGTAACCCTAACCACAGTTGGTTATGGAGATATTGCTCCTCAGACAACCATCGGACAGATGATTGCCTCGTTCATTATGATTATGGGATACGGTATTATTGCCGTTCCTACCGGAATTGTAACTGCGGAATTTACGAGCTTAAAAAGAAATAAAAGCATTGATGCGAGAAGAAGGAGAACTTGTTCTTCATGTACAACAACAATTTATGATGATGACGCCAATTATTGTTATAATTGCGGCCAAAAATTAGGAGATGTCTTTACCCGATAATACCCATTATTTACTTGTCGTTATTGGCCCGACAGCCATCGGAAAAACGGCTTTAGCTATACAATTAGCCCAACATTTTCAATGTGAAATTATATCGTGTGACAGTCGTCAGTTCTTCAAGGAAATGACACTGGGTACTGCGGTTCCTTCTCCAGAGGAATTGGCAGCAGTTCCTCATCACTTTATTCAACATATCAGCATTCAAGATTCTTATTCTGTTGGGGACTTTGAACGTGATGCCATTGCGCATTTGGATCGACTATTTGAAAAAAATAAGGTTCAAGTCATGGTGGGCGGATCTGGTTTATACGTCAATGCTATTTTAGAAGGATTGGATGAATTTCCCGATATTGACCCACGTATACGCGAAGAACTCAACCAAACTTTAGAAGAAAAAGGCTTGCCTTATTTACAAGCCCAACTAAAGGAATTGGATCCGGTGCACTATGAAAAAGTAGCCCTAGACAATCCGCAACGCGTTACACGTGCTTTAGAAGTTTCGATTGGAACAGGACAACCCTATTCTAGCTTTTTGGCGAAAAAGAAAGTCAAACGCAACTTTGTTCCCATCGTTATTGGACTAGAAGCACCTCGTGAAATGATGTATGAACGCATCAATAAACGCGTAGATCTTATGCTTCAAGGAGGATTACTAGAAGAAGTAAAAGCTCTACTTCCCTATCAAGAATTAAATGCACTACAAACAGTAGGCTATCGCGAACTATTCCATTATTTTAATGGAGAAGGTACGCTGGAAGAGGCTATCGAAGAAATCAAAAAAAATACACGTCGCTTTGCCAAGAGACAAATTACTTGGTTCAAAAGAACACCAAACGCTACTTGGTATGGATATCAAACCGACCCAAAACAAATTATTGATGCTATTACCAAGCAACTAAATTAAATTATTATGCCCATTTCTAATCAATTTACCCCCATTCACCAACAGTCCTACGAAATCGACTTTTTTGCATGTTCTCCTTCTGGACATCTAAAATGGGTAGATTTATGTAAACTCATTCAAAGTGTTTCGGCAGATCACTCGGTCCTTGGAGGAATTAGTTTTTGGGATTTAAAAGAACACAACCAAGCTTGGGTACTCAGCAAATTTCGAATTGAGAAAAAAGCGGAACAACTTCCGCAATGGCAGGATAAAATTACCATTCACACGTGGATTGAACGCCTAGATGGGGTGCGTTCTATCCGTAATTTTGAGGTTTACCTCAAAGATCAACTAATCGCGGTAGCTACTTCTTTATGGGTAATCATCAATACCGAACGCCGTAGACCCGAACTCATCGCTTTGCCCCATGAACACTTTATCAAATACACCGATAAAAAAGTAACCCAAGCCGAATTTGCTAAGTTATATAAAGGAACTTATAACAAAATTGATGAACTCCGAGTAAAACTTTCTGATCTCGACATGGTGAAGCACGTCACGAATATCAAATACCTCGAATGGTGCATTGACGCAGCTTTTGCTTGTCAGGAAGAAGTAGATAAAATACAAGTGATTGATATGCACTTCTTAAAAGAAACCCGCATCAACGATAAGTGCGAAGTTCATTTCTTACAAGAAAATCACCAACTACACTACCAAATTTGCGTAGATGGTGTAGTACATTTCTATTGTTTGATGGAAGTAGAATAGATCGTTTGGTGTGCGTTGTGCGTTGTTTGATGAGATGGTGTTAACAACAATCGACAATCGACAATCAACAATCGACAATCAACAATCGACAATCAACAATCGACAATCAACAATCGACAATCAACAATCAACAATCGACAATCGACAATCAACCAACAACAAAATCATAACTGATCACTGATAACCCATAACAAAAAAAGGATAAACCAAAGTTTATCCTTTTTTTGTTATAAATGATGTAATTATCTTACTAATAAAATTCACTGTTAACCGTTAACTGTCAACTGATAACTAATTACCAAACAAACATCGGGCGTTCCGCCATCATTTCGTTTACTTGATCAGCAACTTCTTCGATAACATCTTCGTTTGTATGATCCATGATTACTCTATCGATTAAAGCAACGATTGTTTCCATATCAGCTTCTTTCAATCCTCTTGTAGTAATTGCTGGTGTACCAATACGGATACCTGAAGTTACGAATGGTGATTTGTCATCAAATGGCACCATGTTTTTATTTACAGTGATTTCAGCTTTTACTAACGCTTGTTCTGCGTCTTTTCCTGAAATATTTTTGTTTCTCAAATCGATCAACATCATGTGATTATCTGTTCCACCAGAGATGATATCGTATCCTCTTTTCACAAATGCATCTGCCATTGCTTTTGCATTTTTCTGTACTTGCAACATATAAGTGAAGAACTCATCCGTTAAAGCTTCACCAAAAGCTACTGCTTTAGCAGCGATGATGTGCATTAAAGGTCCACCTTGGTTTCCTGGGAATACAGCGCTATCCAATAAAGCAGACATCATGCGTACTTCACCTTTTGGCGTTGTTAATCCGAATGGATTAGGGAAATCTTTCCCCATCATAATCATTCCTCCACGAGGTCCACGTAATGTTTTATGTGTTGTAGTCGTAATAATATGACAATGAGGCACAGGATCATTCATCAACCCTTTTGCGATTAATCCCGCAGGGTGAGAAATATCAGCCATTAAAAGAGCTCCAACGCTATCAGCAATTTCTCTAAAGCGTTTGAAATCCATATCACGAGAGTAAGCAGATGCACCCGCAATGATTAATTTTGGTTGTTCTTTCTTCGCGATTTCTGCGATTTTATCATAATTCAACAATCCAGTTTCTTGGTCTACACCATAAAATACGGGATTGTATAATTTTCCTGAAAAGTTCACAGGTGATCCGTGTGTTAAGTGACCTCCGTGTGACAAGTCAAATCCTAAGATTTTATCTCCTGGTTTCAAGCAAGCAAAGAAAACAGCTGTATTCGCTTGTGATCCAGAGTGAGGTTGAACATTCACATATTCAGCACCAAAAAGAGCCTTTGCGCGATCAATTGCAATTTGCTCTACCACGTCTACTACTTCACATCCTCCATAGTAGCGTTTGTTTGGATAACCCTCTGCGTATTTATTCGTTAAACAAGATCCGGCTGCTTCCATCGTTTGCTCACTTACAAAGTTTTCAGAGGCAATTAGCTCAATACCGTGTACTTGTCTATCCCCTTCTTCTACGATTAAGTCGAAAATTTCTGTATCTCTTCTCATCTGAATTGTATATTTCGTTAAATTGACCTCAAATGTACAAAATTCGTTTGTTAATTTGCCCTATAATTATATATTTGATTAAACTATTCAATTCAATTAATTAAGCAATAAATATGATGATTACGGCAAATGATCCGAAAAGAGAATCATGGTTAGCGGTTCAAACACAATCGGACTTCCCTATCCAAAATATTCCTTTTGGGGTTTTTATTACGAAAGATGATATTGTAACAATTGGAACTCGTATTGGCGATTATGCCATCGATTTAAGTGCCTTACAAATGTTGGGTTATTTAAAAGGAATCGAATTGACGGACGATGTATTTTTACAAGACAATCTCAATGATTTTATCTCTAGTGGAAAAAAAACATGGCGTGCAGTTCGAAATAGAATCGCTGATATTTTCGACAAAGTCAACCCAACCTTACAAAACAACGCCAAACACAAAGAGGCGGTTATCTTTAAAATAGAAGAAGTAGAAATGCAATTACCCGTATATATTGGGGATTATACCGATTTCTACTCGAGTAGAGAACATGCAACCAATGTAGGTAAGATGTTCAGAGACCCAGCCAATGCATTATTGCCCAACTGGTTGCACATTCCTGTAGGTTACCACGGTAGAAGTTCAACGGTAATTCCTTCTGGAATCAATGTCAAGCGCCCTATGGGACAAACGTTACCTAAAGGAGAATCTCAACCCGTATTTGGTCCTTCTAAACGCATTGATTTTGAGTTAGAAACAGCATTTATCACAACAGATGCCAATCTATTTGGCGAGAGTATTCCCGTTGATGAAGCAGAAGATCACATCTTTGGAATGGTTTTATTAAACGATTGGAGTGCTCGTGATATTCAAACGTGGGAATATGTTCCATTAGGTCCTTTCTTAGCCAAGAACTTCGCTACTTCTATTTCTCCTTGGGTTATTACGTTAGATGCCTTGGAGCCTTTTAGAACAGCAAGTCCGAAACAAGAGCCTACACCACTAGCCTACTTACAACAAACGGGTGATAAAACGTTTGATATCCACTTAGAGGTATATATCCAACCAGAAAACGGAAAAGACACTTTGATTTGTCAATCAAACTTCAAGTATCTGTATTGGACGATGAGTCAACAACTCGCTCACCATACCAGCAATGGTTGTAAAATAAACGCTGGAGATTTAATGGGATCGGGAACAATTTCAGGCCCAACCCCAAATAGCTTTGGTTCTTTACTAGAACTAACTTGGGCAGGTGCTCATCCACTAACGTTAGAAGATGGCCATACGCGTACCTTCATTGAGGATTATGACACCATCACCATGAAGGGATTCTGTCAAAACAACGACATTCGCATCGGCTTCGGAGAAGTAAAAAGTATGCTTCTTCCTGCTACTGCAACCATGAAATAATCAAAAAAGGATTTCTCTAGTGAGAAATCCTTTTTTAGTTAACGGTTATCGGTTATCAGTTATCAGTTAAATTTTCTGAATAATCAAAGTGCTCTTAAATCAGAAGACCTAACAAGAAGTTAATGTTTAAAAACGGTCAACCGTATTTAGGGATGTTCACTCCTCACTCCTCTCTCCCCCTCTCCTCTCTCCCCTCTCCTCTTTCCCCCTTTCCTCTTTCCCCTTTATCACATTAGCTTTATATTTTATATTGGTATTCGATGAATCTACGCTTCGCTTCGATTTCCTCTTTCCAATATTCACAACTTCGCGTATAAAAAAACTCTTCTGTAAAACCCGTAATTCCTCTTCCATAAATCAGGTCTTTTTTGTACTTTTACCTTTTAATTCGTACAATAGCTATGTCACAAGTAATTTTATCTTTAACGGGTGTAAATATTTACCAAAACAAACACCAAGTTTTATCTAATGTAAACTTAGAGGTGAATAAAGGTGAATTCCTTTATATCATTGGTAAAACAGGAGCAGGAAAAAGTAGTTTTATGAAAACACTTTATGCTGATTTAGCTTTAACTGAGGGAGAAGGTACTATTGTTGACTATGATTTAAGACAATTAAAAGAAAAAGATATTCCTTACTTACGTCGTTCATTAGGTATTGTTTTTCAAGACTTTAAACTATTACCAGACCGCAATGTTTACGGCAATTTGCAATTTGCTTTAAAAGCGACAGGATGGTCAGAGCAAGAGGCTATTGACAGACGTATTGAAGAAGTATTAGAACGCGTAGGTATGTTGTCGCATTTAAAGAAAATGCCTCACCAGCTTTCAGGTGGAGAACAACAACGCATTGCGATTGCTCGTGCTTTACTAAATGATCCTGATTTGATTTTAGCGGATGAACCAACAGGAAACTTAGACCCTCAAACTAGTTCAGAAGTAATGGAATTATTATTGGAAATCAATAAAAATGGACGTACTATTATTATGGTTACCCATGACTATGCTTTGTTGTTAAAATATCCTGCTAAAACACTAAAATGTGATGACGGTTCTCTTTTTGAAGTGATTCACCGTACTTCATAACTCCATGTTATCTATTGTTATACCCGTATATAACTACAATATTCTACCTTTAGTAGAGCGCTTACACCAAGAAGCCATCACTTTAACTATTCCCTTTGAAATTTTAGTTTGTGACGATGCTTCTACCTCTCTATTCCAAAATGAATCTATTCTTCAATTACCACACACACGTATATTGAAGAATGAAATCAATCAACATGTCGCTTATACGCGTAATCGACTATTGAAAGAAGTACAATATCCTTGGGTATTGGTTTTGGATGCAGATGTTATGCCCATTTCTCCTACTTTTATTCAAACCTATCTCGAACAACGAGAACGAGGTCCTTTTTTTCAAGGAGGGTTTACGTATGATTCAACAGATTCCAAGCAATCCCTGCGTTTAAAGTATGGAATCACCATTGAACAACACAAACACCTGCATTCTTGTTGTAACCTCTTTTTTAATCAGGAAAAACTACAACTTCAATTTGATGAAACGATTACTGAATATGGTTATGAGGATACACTATTCTTTTTGAATTTAAACAAGCAAAATATTGAGGTAATTCGATTGGATAATCCCGTTATTCACCATAGTACCGAAAGCAATCAAACCTATTTACAGCGCAGTAAACAAGCTTGCTGGGGCTTAGCTAAGTTGATTCAACAAGGTAAAATAAAAGCAGAAGAAGTTCAATTGAGTCGAGGGTACAAACAATTGGAACAGCTGCATATCACTCCACTTCTCTCGGTATTCCATTGGCTTTTTGGCACAAGTATTCAACGCAATCTTCAGGGAAAGAATCCGTCTATGACTATGTTTAAACTTTTTAAATTATTGGAATTTCACAAAGCTAAGGTAGCGATTCGAAAAACTGAATCCACTGTTGTAACACCCTAGATTTATCATATTGTTTCATGTCGATTTTTGCTTGAGTTCCCAATTGATTGCAAAGATTAGGTTGTTGCATCAACATGAGGCAATTATCTACCATCTTTTGCTGATCTCCCAAAGGAACCAAATACCCATTCACTCCATCGTCAATTAAATCCGATGGGCCATAATCAACATCAAAAGCCACCACGGGAACACCTAAGGCCATGGCTTCTAAAAAAGCCATGGGCATCCCTTCCATTTTTGACGTATGTAGCATAAAAGCACTGGTTTGTATCTCGCGATTAACATCCGTCACTTCTCCTTTCCAAATGACAGAATCGCCTGCTATTGATTGTAGTTGAGCTGTATAAGAAGGTGCTCCTGTTCCGCAAATAACCAGACGCCAATCGGGATAAATCACTTCTAGTCGCTTCCAAATAGCCAACAAGGTTTCGTAATTTTTCTCAGGCACCAATCGACCAATGGCAATGATTTGCTGCTTACTGGATTCTTGCTGACTTGGAGTGCTTTTATCTAATTCAATCCAATTGGGAATTACAGAAAGATTACTGTGTTTCCAATCTTGTTTTGAACTTTCATTGAGTACAATCAGCCCTGTGAAGCGTTTGCTCAACCACAGCGTAAGACGATTCACAAGATAGCGCTTCCATTTGGATACAATCGGAGACAATAAGAAATTACGCGAACCGTGCACTTCAAAGTAAATTGGAATCGTTGTCTTTAAGAAAAAGGAGGCAAAATATCCTTTTATTCCATTGTCTAATACAAAAATAACGTCGGGTTGAAATGCCTCAATTCCCTGTTGTTGCACAAACGCATAATAGCGTTTCATCTGCATCAGAGTCCGAATAGGCTGAGTATAAAAATACCATTGCATCTGAGAATCAAAGGTATAAAAAGGATGTTCACTATTGTCATTTGTACTTATAATACGCACTTGATGTCCCTGTTGAACAAAGCTTGCCGTCTTTTGACTGAGAATACGCGCTACTCCTCCACCTCCCGTAGTGGAGGTCGAAATATACAGTATATTTATTTTTTTGATTCCCATATAGTTACGTATTGCTTGGCTATTGTTTGACAATCGTGCACTTCGCGTACAAAAGCTTGTGCGCGTTGCCCTATTTCATGTATTCTCGATTTAGTATCAATCAAAAAGCTCAATTTATCCACGAGATAAGCTACATTGGGTTTGGCTTCAATACAAACTTCATCTTCTTGGAGAGTATAGTACGCCAAAAACTCCTTAGAGGCACCAGTAAACACCACCTGTCCTCTAGCCATAGCTTCCAAAGCATTGTATCCCTGATCTTTAGAAAACACCTGATCCAAGACAATATGGGCAGTAGCTTGTACTTTTTTATAGGTTTGATAGGACATTTGTTCTGCAATAATTACCTCTACTTCTGTTCCATATTTAAGCTGAATTTGCTGTAAAGCTTCTTCAAAATAAACAATCCCCTTTTGATGGTAATTTCCCCTATTAATTCCCAAGAAAATACGCACACAATCGAGAGGAAGAAGTTCCAAGGGCGGAATAGATTCCAATACAACAGGATGTGGAATTAACCCTAAATACTTGGAATGTGTTTTATTGGGATTCACATAATCTACATCACTGGCAATAATTCCCACACAGTGTTCAACAATCATTTGTTGTGTTTGGATGACTCCCTTCTGACGATATACATCTACATAGCCATATTGAGCTCTAAGCTGAGGATTAGCAAGCAACGGTTGAAGCAGGGACAATTCTTCAGGATGTGCCATTAAATACTGTAAACCAAAAACATCTATCCCACAAGAGAGAAGAAATACCTTTTTATTTTGGTTAAATAAGCGTTTTAAAATTCTTCTTTCCCAAAACGCCAACGTTTGAATGGGACGATCGTTAATCAATTGAACCACATCAAAATCTTTCTTCTTTTTTAACTGCTGTTGAGCCCTCCATCCCACTTCTAATTCGGCAATATCCCACCCAAATACTTTGTGTATTGCTTTTCGCACAAATACGCCCCCTCGACTATACGCCAAAGTAGGGCGAATCGATACATCCACTTGAAAATCTTTGAATTTATCTCCATCCCCAATCAAAACAACCTCTTCAACAGCGGCATGCTGCATCAGTCCTTTTTTCAAGGCAGAATGTAATCCACTATAATCTCCAATTAAAAGTATTCTCATTATCTTAGCCGTGATTTGCTCAAATGTACGTTTATCTTTTTATGCCGCAAAAGAAAATAAAAATAGCTCTACTTGGTGATACCCTTGCAAATGGAGGTGCAGAACGCATTCACAGTACGCTGTCTTTATATTTTGAACAAGCGGGTTTTGAGGTACACAACCTCATCAACTTGGATGATATTACCTATCCGTATGGCGGTGTACTGTATAATTTAGGAAAGTTTAAGTCGGACGATTTTTCGCTTCTCAATAAATACAAACGATTTCAATTGCTTCGAAACTATATCAAAACAAATTCCTTTGATTATCTCATCGACTTTAGAACGAGAAGCAAACCCCTTACAGAAGTATTATTACATTATTTTCTATTCGATCACGGCTATATTCCGACGGTTCACAGTTCTCATTTGCCTTGGTATTTCACCACCAGCACATTTTGGGGCAAGCGCATTTACACAGCCAAACCAATTATCTGTGTCAGTCAAGCCATGACAGATCAGGTTAAAGCTACCTATCACTATACCACTGTACAAACGATATACAATCCCATCTCAATTGCTGACATACAGCAGCATGCCTTAGATACTAATCCTTTTCAAGGGAGACGCTATATTGTTGCTTGTGGTAGAATGGATTCAGATCTCAAGCAATTCGATCGCCTGATTGAAACCTATGCACAAAGTCAATTACCCAGTCAAGGGATTCATTTGATTATTTTAGGTGATGGTACTCACAAAAAACACTTAGAGCAACAAGTAGAAAATTTGCAGGTCAAAGAGTGGGTTTCCCTTCCTGGCTTTTACGAAAATCCCTTTCCGATATTTAAAGAAGCCTTATTCTTTGTACACAGCAGTCGATTAGAAGGGTTTCCAACCGTATTTTTAGAAGCTTTGGCTTGTGGTTTGCCTGTTGTTAGTTTTGATTGTCCTACGGGGCCAAGTGAAATCATCCAATCAGGGTACAATGGTTTACTTATCGAAAATCAAAACTTTGATGCATTACAATCAGCGATAGAATTAGTAGCTTTTGAGGAAGAATATCGAAATAAACTCAAAATAAATGCTTCACCTTCTGCCCTTCCTTTTGATATCACATTCATTGGCAAGCAATGGTTAACACTCTTGCGTTAAGGCCAACAATTGCAAGAAAACCTCATAGGATCGAATGTAATCACTTTCGTCATATTCACCTGAATTCACCGTTAAACAAACCGTTCCTATTTCAAAATTTTCTAGGATACTCCAAACACCTGGTTGAAGAATTAATCCTTTCGTTGGATCATCTAAAACGACTCTTCGCTGTTGAATACCGTCATCCAAGAGTACTTCAAAACTTCCATTAAGCGCAAATAGAATTGTTGTCTGTTCTCTATGTGCATGTCCTCCTCTACTTTTTCCTTGAGGAACATCGTAAATAAAAAATACGCGCTTGATTTCAAAGGGAATTACGTCCCCTTGAATCACAGCGAGATTACCTCTTTCATCGCTTATTTCTGGAACAATAATTTCACTACAATCAAAAATGTTATATTTTTTCATTTACTATTGGATAGGTTTAAACTCCGAGCGGCTAAAATACCAAGAAAAATAGACAACTAAAACACAACTGTAAATTATATAAGACAAAGTATAGCCTAAAGTAGCTGCTTCCACATCAAAATGATCAATTAACAGATAGGTAAATCCATAATAACAGCTAAAAAACAAGGTTTCGCAAAAGAGATACGGCCAAAGTAAGCGTTCGGTATAAAAAAGCAACCCGTAAATTAGTGCAGCTCCTTTGAGAAAATCCCCAACTAATTGCCATTGCAGCAAATCAATCATAGGGTTAAAACTATCATCTAAAATCAAGGGGATTATCCAGCTGCGCATAAAATAAACGAGCAATAAGCCTAAAGCAAATAAAGGCAATACGCCTCTAAAGTATAATCCGATGACTTTTTTCTTTTCTTGGTAGGCTTTTACCTCTGCTAATTTGGGTAAAAAATAAGTAAAAGCTAAGGTGGTAATAAACAACATATAAATACCTGATATTCGTTGAATTCCCTCCCAAATCCCGGCAAGCTCTATTCCTGTATGTTTCATGAGTAGCTTTCGAATCCACAGCAAACACAAGGGACTAACAACAGCAGAAAACAATGCCATTACCGCATAAGAGAACAAGGGTTTGATTAAGTTGAAATCAAACGGTTGCCATTTCAATTGCAACATTTGTTTCACCCAAAACAGCGACACAAAAAACAGAACAACCGGACTCAAGATCATAGCAAACAAAGCACCTCCTAACCCTTGGGTATAGACCAAATAGAACGTAAGTAGTAAACCTGATATATTTCCGATCATATTGAGGTAAATCACTTTTTTAAACTGGGATAATCCCGTTAAAAAAGCAATCCATATCCCATTTAAAACTTGCAGTGGAAAGGCAAAGGCCAGGCAAATAAATAAACTTGGCATAGAAAAAGCTCCTTCAAAAAGGTAGTAATCCAATTCTTTTCTCCAAAAGAAAAGTCCAAAAGACACAAGTAGTAATACGCCGAGCATAAATCGCAATAAAGTCGTTACAAACTGTTCTATTCTCTTTTGGTCTTGGCGATGTGAGGCTACGTATTGTACAATTCCATTGGCGAGTCCAAAGGAAGAAAAAGCTTCTAAGGAAGCTAATGTATTGCGCAGATTTCCCATATAAGCCATTCCTGATGCCCCAACAAACAAGGCAAGTATCTTAGCGGAAAATAAAGCCGTAATGAGACGTACAATGATTCCCATTGTATTCAATACAGTAACAGCCGTAAACTCGCTATTCTTTATTTTCTGCCACAGTTCTTTAATCATTAATATGCGTTTATTGCCTCAATTATTTGGGTAACCTCTTCTTCTTTCAATACCGGAGACATGGGAATGCTCACCACTTCTTGATGAATTAATTCCGTTACGGGTAATTGCAAATAGCTAAATTCTGCTAAAGCGGGTTGTTGATGAGGTGGAATTGGATAATGTATCAGCGTTTGTATTCCTTTTGACAAGAGATAACGTTGAAAATGCTCCCGATCTGCTACGCGAACTACAAAGAGGTGAAAATTATGTCCCGCATCAGAAGATAAATGTGGCAAAATAATCTTCACATTTTTAATTTCACGCAAATAGCGATAAGCAACCTTCAATCGGTTTTGATTATCTAAATCTAACTGGGGTAACTTTAAATTGAGTAAGGCAGCTTGAATTTCATCCAAACGCGAATTATATCCTTTGTATTTATTTTGATATTTGATGTGCGAACCGTAATTACGAGTAGCGCGAAGTACTTCCACCAAATCCAAATGATTGGTGGTAATAGCACCTCCATCTCCCATACAACCCAAATTTTTACTGGGATAAAAACTAAAAGCTGCCGCATCTCCAAAAGCACCAGCTTTACACCCTTTGAGCATTGTTCCATGTGCTTGTGCAGCATCTTCAATCAATAGTAATCCTCTATCGTGGCAATAGTGTTTGATTTTATCCATCTCATAAACCTGTCCGTATAAATGCACCACCAAAACTGCTTTGGTAGAAGAGGTCATCGAATAACTAATACCGTGAAGATCCATTGTATAACTATCTAAATTCGGTTCTACTAATACAGGATTTAACCCGCAATCTAACAACGCTAAAATGGTTGCGATATAGGTATTTGCAGGCACTAAGACATCATCTCCCACACTTAGCTTACCCAATTTGATGTAGCCATCAAAAATCAACTTCAACGCATCTAAACCATTGCCCACTCCCACACAAAAGGAAGTACCGCAATAAGCTGCAAAATCTTCCTCAAAAGTCACCACTTCATTACCTAGCATATAAATGCCATTGTGAAAAATCTGCTTTATTTTGTGCAAATAAGCTTCTTCATAAGGTTGATTAATCTGTTGTAAATCTAAAAATGATATCATGGAGTGGATATGAGTTTAAAAAGTAAATATAGGTGTTTTTTTTGTTGGTTGTTCGTTGTTGGTTGTTGGTTATTCGTTGTTGGTTGTTGGTTGTTGGTTGTTGGTTGTTGGTTGTTGGTTGTTCGTTGTTCGTTGTTTGTTGTTGGTTGTTGGCTAGTTGTTGGTTGTTGGATGAGATGATGAGATGGTGAAATCGGAACGAAGTGTAAATCGAAACGCAGTGAAAATCGGAACGAAGTGAAAATCGGAACGAAGTGAAAATCGGAACGAAGTGTAAATCGAAACGCAGTGAAAATCGAAACGCAGTGAAAATCGAAACGCAGTGAAAATCGAAACGCAGTGAAAATCGAAACGCAGTGAAAATCGAAA
>NZ_JACAGN010000019.1:36196-65258 GCF_030324495.1 Myroides sp. 1354
CGCAGTGCAAATCGAAACGAAGTGCAAATCGAAACGAAGTGCAAATCGAAACGAAGTGAAGATTCATCGAATACCAAAACAAAATATAAACTCGGTGAGATATATTCATCGAACACCAAAACAAAATATAAACTCGGTGAGATAGATTTATCGAACTCAAAAATAAAGATAAAATAGGTGAGATAAATGATGAGATTTGTTGAAAGAAAACATCATTTTATTTTAGAAAAATCAACCGATAACAGTTAGCTGATAACTGATAACTGATAACTGCTAACAAAAAAAGCCCTACTCGTAAGTAGGGCTTTTTATTATATTAAGTAAGACTAATCTGATTTGACAAACGTTTCTTATTTTACTTTATTAACGATAGCTGCGAAAGCTTCAGGGTGATTTGTAGCTAAATCTGCAAGAACTTTACGGTTCAATTCGATGTTATTAGCTTTCAATTTACCGATGAATACAGAATAGCTTAATCCGTGTAATCTTGCACCAGCGTTGATACGCATAATCCAAAGAGAACGGAAGTTTCTTTTCTTTTGTTTTCTATCACGGTAAGCATAAAGCATTGCTTTTTCTACCGCGTTTTTAGCTACTGTCCAAACGTTTTTACGTCTTCCAAAGTAACCTTTGGCTTGCTTCAAAATTCTTTTTCTTCTTGCTCTTGAAGCTACTGAGTTTACTGATCTTGCCATTTCTTTACAAGTGTTTTTTGTAGTGGGCGACTTTTACAAGTTCTTCTAAATTACTAAGCGCCACTCCAGGGTTATTAAATAAATTTAACCGAATCTAGTTCTAGTTTCCTAGAATTAGATTAATCTTAATTGATCTTTGATGCTGTGCTCATCTGCTTTAGATACTAAAGTAGAGTGAGTTAAAGCTAATTTACGCTTTTTAGATTTTTTAGTCAAAATGTGACTTTTGAAAGCGTGTTTTCTTTTGATTCTTCCAGTACCTGTTAGCTTGAAACGCTTCTTAGCACTAGATTTAGTTTTCATTTTAGGCATTTTGTTCCTAGGTATTATGATTATCTTACTTAATTCTATTTTTATTCTTTTCGAGTGAAAGAATTACTTTGTCTTCTTTTTAGGAGCGATGAACATCGTCATACGTTTTCCTTCCAATACAGGCATAGACTCTACCTTTCCGTATTCTTCTAAATCCTGCGCTAATCTCAGTAACAAAATTTGTCCTTGATCTTTATAGATGATAGAACGACCTTTAAAGAATACGAATGCTTTTAATTTAGCTCCTTCTTTTAAGAACTTTTCTGCATTCTTTTTCTTAAACTCATAGTCATGCTCATCAGTTTGAGGACCAAAACGAATTTCCTTTACGGTAATTTGCGTTGATTTAGCTTTCAACATTTTCTCGCGCTTCTTTTGCTCGTAAAGGAATTTTTTGTAATCAATTACTTTACAAACGGGCGGCTCTGCATTGGGAGAAATCTCCACTAAATCTAATTCTTGCTCTTCAGCTAAACGCAAAGCGTCAGCTAGTTTATATACACCCGTTTCGACATTGTCTCCAACAAGTCGAACTTCAGGAACACGGATTGCGTTGTTTACTCGATGCAAATCCTTCTTCTCTTCGCGAGGTCTAAATCCTCCTCTTTGTCTTACTGCTATGGCTTTAAAAATTTTAATGCTTGGTTCTACAAGCGTTATACATCATTTGTTTTATTCTCCAAATTGTTTCATTGACGAATTTACTTCTTGTTTTACTAAAGCAACAAATTCTTCAATTTTCATCGTTTGATTTGACTTTCCAGCATCTCCGTGTTTACGCACAGAAATCGTACCGTTTTTCTCTTCTTCCTCTCCTACAATCAGCATATAAGGGAATTTTTGTACCTCTGCTTCACGGATTTTCTTTCCAATCGTTTCATTTCTGTTATCTACGACCGCGCGAATTTCGTCATTTTCTAGCAAATCTAAAACTTTTTTCGCATATTTTTCATACTTCTCGCTCAAAGACAGGATTATAGCTTGCTCTGGCATCAACCAAAGTGGGAAATTTCCACCGGTATGTTCCAATAAAATAGCAATAAAACGCTCCATTGATCCGAAAGGTGCTCTGTGAATCATCACTGGTCGGTGTAATTCGTTATCCGATCCTTTGTAAGTCAACTCAAAACGCTCTGGTAAATTGTAATCTACCTGGATCGTTCCCAACTGCCAACTTCTTCCCAATGCATCCTTCACCATAAAGTCTAACTTCGGCCCGTAGAAAGCAGCTTCTCCACTTTCAATCACGTAGTTTAATCCTTTATCTTTAGCTGCATTGATAATCGCTTGCTCTGCTTTTTCCCAGTTCTCAACTGATCCGATATATTTATCAGGATTCGTTAAATCGCGAACGGATACTTGAGCTGTGAAGTTCTCAAATCCTAAAGATCCGAAAACATACAATACCAAGTCAATTACTTTTTTGAACTCTTCATCCAATTGATCGGGTGTACAGAAAATATGCGCATCATCTTGCGTAAATCCACGTACACGTGTTAATCCGTGTAATTCTCCTGATTGCTCATAACGATAAACCGTTCCGAACTCAGCAAAACGCTTCGGTAAATCCTTGTATGACCAAGGTCTTGCGTTGTAAATTTCACAGTGGTGCGGACAGTTCATTGGCTTTAACAAGAACTCTTCCCCTTCTACTGGTGTGTGAATCGGTTGGAAGCTGTCTGCTCCGTATTTTGCATAATGACCTGAAGTAACATACAACTCTTTTTGTCCGATATGTGGTGTTACTACTTGCTCATATCCTGCTTTTTTCTGTGCTTTACGCAAGAAATATTCTAAGCGATCTCTCAAAGCAGCTCCTTTTGGCAACCATAAAGGCAACCCTTGTCCTACTTTTTGAGAGAACGTAAATAATTCTAATTCTTTTCCTAATTTACGGTGATCGCGTTTTTTAGCTTCTTCTAGTAAAGCTAAATAATCCGTTAGATCTTTTTGTTTTGGGAATGAAATACCATACACACGTGTTAGCTGTTTGTTTTTCTCATCTCCTCTCCAGTATGCACCAGCGATAGACAAAATTTTAAACGCTTTGATGATTCCCGTATTCGGAATATGTCCTCCGCGACATAAATCTGTAAAGGTATCATGATCACAGAACGTAATTGTACCGTCTTCTAGGTTTTCAATTAGTTCTACTTTATATGGGTTTTCTTCTTTTTTATACATGGCTAAAGCCTCTGCTTTAGAAGCAGAACGCATAGAAAACTCGTGTTTCCCTCTAGCGATATCTAAAAATTTATCTTCAATTCTCTTAAAATCAGCATCCGTAACTTTGTGATCCATGAAATCCACATCATAGTAGAATCCGTTTTCAATTGCTGGACCGATTGTTAACTTGATACCTGGGAATAATTCCAATAAAGCTTGCGCCATTACGTGAGAAGATGAGTGCCAAAATGCCTTCTTTCCTTCTGCATCATTCCATGAATATAAAACTAGACTACCGTCCGTGGTCAAAGCAGTGGTGGTTTCGATGGTGGTACCATTGAAGTTGGCAGAAATAATATTTCTTGCTAAACCTTCACTTATACTTTTAGCAACATCGAAAGGAGTTACCCCTGAGGCAAACTCTTTCACTGATCCGTCTGGTAATGTAATTTTTATCATAATTATTTTTAAAAAATGAGTTGCAAAGATACAAGTTTTAGCGAATAATAACAATACATTTTATCCGCTTTTACATGCTTTTCTTTGAAAATAGGTCATTCGCTCTTACTTGGTTTATCAACCTTTGTTTTTTTCCATTTGTTGGATAATCTCTTGCCGATAGGTATTTCCCCAATTGGCCAAAGATTGGATGACGGGTGTCAGCGTTATTCCAAAGGGAGAAATGGCGTATTCGACGGCTACAACAGCACCATCAAGCTCCGTTCGAACAACCAATTGATTAAGCTCTAAATCGCGTAATTCTTTACTGAGTACTTTGGCTGAAATACCCCCTAAGATGCGTTGAAGTTCCATAAAGCGCAATCTATCGTGCATCAACAAGGTTCCCAAAATATGTAACTTCCACTTCCCACTTAAAATAGACATACTGTCCTTAATCCCCATTACATTGGTTTTACACTGTGCTTGTTGTTCCTTCATACTTACTCTGTAATTGCGCTAGAGGTAAAGATACAACATATTGTCGATATAGCTCCCCTCCTTCCAAATTAGTTACCAAAAAGTAACCACTTACCTATTGGTTAGCTTTATCTATTTCTCCTTTTAATCGTCCTAACTTTGTCTCACAAATCAAAAACAAAAACCATGAACAAAAAAATAATCTACTGGATATCAACCAGTTTATTCAGTCTTTTTATGTTATTCAGCGCTTATAGCTATTTCACAGATCCTACTTTTAAGGAGGCTTTTGTCTATTTAGGATATCCCGATTATTTCCGCGTTGAGCTGGGAATTGCTAAAATACTTGGTGTCCTAGCCCTACTTCTTCCCTTTTTACCACGTGTGATCAAAGGATTTGCTTATGCTGGATTTACCATTAATATCGTTGCGGCAGCTATTGCCCACCTCGCCGTGGGTGAAGGAATCAGTTCTTTAGTTCCCATGTTAATCGCAGGCGTTTTATTGGCACTTTCTTACTACTTTCTTCCCTTATCGTTAAATACCTCAACAACTAGTAAAAGTTAATGCAGTCGTTCACTAAATCGAGTTCCTGTACATTAACACGACCCAAATCGCCCCTATTTATTGATAAAAAAGGAAAATTCGAGAAACGATAGAAGTATTCTTTGCAGAAGGTTTCAAAATTTATAACAAAAAGTGTACTTTCGCAGGGTATTTTACAACGCAACACACACATTTTATGTACAAGAGTATTCTCAAACCGTTTTTCTTTTCTTTAGATCCTGAAAAGGCACATCATTTTACGTTTAACTCGTTGAAATTCATCAACAAAATTCCAGGTGTATCAGCCATGATTCGCTCAAAATTTCAAGTAAATGACAAGCGATTGGAACGCGAAGTGTTCGGATTAACGTTTAAAAATCCAGTTGGATTAGCGGCTGGTTTGGATAAAGATGCAAAATTGTACAGCGAATTGGAGAATTTCGGTTTTGGTTTTATTGAAATCGGAACGATTACGCCTAAAGCCCAAGAGGGAAATCCCAAAAAGCGTTTATTCCGCTTAGTGGAAGACAATGCTTTAATCAACCGCATGGGATTCAACAATGGAGGAATTGATCAGGCGATTGAGCGTTTAAAGAAAAATAAAGGTACTTTAATCGGTGGAAATATCGGTAAAAACAAAGTAACACCAAACGAACAAGCGATTGACGATTACGAGATTTGTTTTGACGCACTATTCCCTTATGTGGATTATTTCGTAGTGAATGTAAGTTCCCCAAATACACCAAACTTAAGAGCATTACAGGATAAAGAGCCTCTTACGGCATTGTTGAATGCGTTGCAAACGAAAAACAACGGCAAGCCAAAAAGTAAACCGATTCTCCTGAAAATTGCTCCAGATTTGACAGATAGTCAATTATTAGATATTATCGACATCGTAGCCGAGACGAAAATTGCTGGTGTCATTGCAACCAATACAACCATTAGTCGAGAAGGTTTACAATCCGAAAAAAAGGTTGAAACGGGAGGATTAAGTGGAAAACCGCTAACCCAACGCAGTACGGAAGTGATTCGCTTCTTAGCAGATAAGAGTAACCGAGCTTTCCCTATCATCGGTGTGGGGGGAATTCACTCACCAGAAGATGCCATAGAGAAATTAGAAGCCGGTGCTTCTTTAATTCAGTTATACACTGGATTTATTTATGAGGGTCCAGCTTTGATTAAAGCGATCAACAAAAAGATATTGGAACAATATAAATAAGAAAATCCGCCTGTGGGCGGATTTTTTTGTGTATTGGTTATCTGTGATCTGTTATCGGTGATCTGTTATCAGAAGTTTTTACTGAAATAAGAAGGTACATTCTTTGGATGAAAATCTCACCCTCTCACCAAACAACAAAAATTAGGAATCCTCGTATAGAAATTGTAAATTTACACATACCCCATTGTAAAAATACAATTTAAATACTATGAAGACAGTAAACAAACCCGTTTCTGACAAGAAGAATCTAGCTAATACACCAGCTAAGAAGTTGGGGGTTCGCTCTTCTGAAAAGACAATTAAAAATAGTGGTTCTCAAAGAACAACTACTAAAAAATCTACTTCTTTAGAAAAATTCTCACCTGCTTGGGTAGTTATACATCCCAAAGATTCTCCTGATTATAAATTAGAACTCATCTCCAAAATTAGAACAGGGGTAAAAAAGGTAGAATGGAAAGAATTAATCGCCTCCATTGACGCTACGGAAAAGGAATTTGAGTTTATCCTTCCTACTTCCATTAGCAGTATGCAAAAAAAAGAGTTGTACGATCCACAAACTTCGGAGAGAATTTACGAAATCTCGAGGTTATTTGGAATTGGGACTGCTGTTTTTGATAGCCTCGAGCAATTTAAAAATTGGCTTTTAACACCATCTAAAGCGTTGGGTAACAAAAAGCCTTTCGAACTCTTAGACAGTAGTTTTGGTTTTGATATTGTAGAAAATGAGATTGCGCGAATTCAATACAATGTTTATAGCTAATGGTGGTGTATCGAGTAGCCAATGTGAAGTACAAAGAGGCAACACTTTCGGGAATAGGTGCTGAAAAAGTTGGAGGTCGATGGAATGAAATTGGCACGCGAGCGGTATATTGCTCGGAAAATATTGCTTTAGCTTTATTGGAATATTACGTACACTCAGAAAATATTGCGAATCTACCGCAACATATTGTTGTGGCTAAAATTGAAATCCCTGACACGTTAATTATCGAGGAATTGAAAGAATTACCAGAAAACTGGAAGCAATACCCCTATTCTACTAAAACAACAGCTTTGTTTACGGCACGCGCAAAAGACAGAAACTTTTTAGGTTTAAAGGTACCTTCTACGCTGGTACCTCTAGAACATAATTTTGTACTCAATCCACTTTATAAAAACTTTGGACAGATAGAAATTATTGAGTTTTTAGAACTTCCCATTGATGAACGCTTGAAATTAGATCGACACTAATTTCTCCTTCAACCCTAAGAAACAAATGCATTTAAAATAAAATCCGCCGATGGACGGATTTTTTTATGTTTAGGTGCTATTCTTCTTCAAGCATGGACGTCCCTTTTGATCGATCGCCTGAAGTCCATTCCCATACTTCGTGTAAGCGAATCTTACCATTAGCTAAGACTTCAGGTTTTGACTGACATATACCCGTCATCAATTCTCCTTTATCATTAATTTGATGATATCGCATGTCAATTTCTCCGCTTTCATTTACAAGCCCGAGTAAATGCCCACAGACAATCTTCCCACCTTGGTAAGACGCGGTTAAGATATTCCCTTCTTGTTTGTAATAAAACACCGTCTCACTAGAGGTCTCTCCATTAGGTGTGTTTGTTGCTGCTCTAAATATTTTATTGTTGTAGTTGATCATGATTTTCTTATTTAAAAATATACATTACACCTAAAAGATGTTTAAAAGATCGCAGCACTTAATCGACTAGATTCTAATGTCTGTAAATCGATGCATTCTCCAAATTTATTTATCACTTGATTGCCTAGAAAAGGTAAAAATGCACCAAATATTTTCTCATTGGAAATGACAATTGTATCTAAACTTCCCTTTTCCAAATCAATAGCATAAAAACAAGGTTGCCTTTCCTCTTTTCCTTCCACAACAATATCGTATACATAAGAAAAATACACCTTTCCTTCCCAGATAAAGTAGTCAGGAGCATAGTAGAGGGAAGAATCGAAATCGAGTTTCACTTGCCAAATTACTTCACCTGCCTTATGCAAGGTTGCGATATAATCTCCATCGATATAAAAATACGCTTCCTTTCCGACTAGAGACACACGGTGAATCAATCGCCTGGAAGGCAATGCGACAACTTGTCCTTCCCCTGTTTGAAAATCGAAGTGAAAGACTTCTGCTTTTTTTCTGGGATTCGGTAAAACAAAAGCTTGTAGCTCCTCATTCAAGTGACCGTAAGAAAGTGGATGAGCTCCTGGAAAAGTATGCACCATCTCTTCTGTTTTCCAGTTGTAAATAAACACTTTCTCTCTTTTCTTGACATCTCCTCTTATGACTATCCAATCTTCTACAGGAGAAAATAGCGCTTCATATCCAAAAGCAACCTTTGTTGCCATTTGTTCTGTTTGGGTTTCTACTTCCACAAGGCGAATAAACCGCTTGCGGGTGTCAAAGGTGGTATCAATAGTGAGCACCCATTTTCCATCAGCGGATAGAGATACTGTTTCACTTGCTTTGGGATCCTTGGAAAGGAGGTACTTCTTTTCTTCTTCAAAGTCGTAGACAAAACTACCAAAACTGGAGTTATCACAAAAGAAAGCACGAGGACTTGCTAAACTAACACCATACTCACTATAGTAGATTTCGGGTTGGGTATTCTTTTTCATACTAATGTCTTTGCGAGATAAATATACTTTTAATTTGTGAATCTTTCTTTTTCTTTGCTTCTTAAAGCAACACCTCAATTAAAATCAAAAAAAACACTCAAGTAAAACACAGAGAATAAAACACTTACATTTTTTTACTAAAAAAAGCAGTAAATACCTTCTGAAACCCCTTGTATTACATACAAATTATCCTATATTTGCACTCGCAATACAGAAGTAAAGCAGACTACTGGAGAAATGGCAGAGTGGTCGATTGCGGCAGTCTTGAAAACTGTTGACTGTAACAGGTCCGGGGGTTCGAATCCCTCTTTCTCCGCAAAGAAAACCGATAACGGGAGTTATCGGTTTTTTTATGCCCAAAAATTAGGGAGAGTTTTACTCTCAGCCTAATTTTAGGGTATAAAAAAATGACAATACGGAGTGCAACGAAGTATTGGTTTTCTTTGTGTCTATTTATCCTCTTGGGGATATGTAATCCCTTTTGTCTTTTGAAATAGATTTTCATGTTATAGGGCGAATTGCCATTCGCCCCTACGTTTTCCTTGGGATATACAATCCTTGTTCTTTTGAAATAAATTTTCGGGTTATTGGGCGAATTGCCATTCGCCCCTACGTTTTCTTTGGGATATATAATCCCTTGTTCTTTTGAAATAGATTTTCAGGTTATTGGACGAATTGCCATTCGCTCCTACGTTTTCTTTGGGATATGCAATCATTGTATCTTTTGAAATAGATTTTCGGGTTATTGGGCGTACTTATAGGTATATAAACAGTATTTACATTAGATAAAACATAGTGTAAATAAGTTGAAAAAGTTATCGAAAAGTAACAGCAAGTTATGTTTTGAGGCACTCGAAATTACATTCGTGCCACCAAAACTACTTGCTCTTGCAGAGGGCTGGAAAACTACTCCGAAGTCGTTGTTTTTATGGTGAAATAGTAGATAGACTCAAAATATTGAGTGGTTTACGGATTTTTGTAATAAAGATTAAGAAAATTAGTATATGTTTGATGATAATAATATTGTTTAGTTATTTAGCTGTCAGATTTTTTTATGACATGGATATACAAAACACTAATAGCGTAAAATTTAACAAAAATACACGAATAGATGTTATTTTACTCAAATATCTTGTGTTTATTTTATAAAATGACAATATTATGTAATATTTTCAGAAACAGTATATGGCTAAGATTTTACAGACAAAACCTATCACAATCAAAGAAGCTAATATTTTCATAAGTAAATATCATCGACATCACAGACCAACTACAAAAAATTGTGGTAAATGGGCAATTTCAGTTATTAATAAATTAAATAATGAACTAGTAGGGGTAGCTATTTGTGCAAATCCAGTTTCAGCTACATATATGGATGGTTATACACTTGAAATAACTAGATTATGCGTTAATAATGAAGCTCCTTTAGGTACTGCAAGTTTTCTACTATCTAATTGTGCTAAAATATGGCAAACAATGGGAGGTAAAAAAATTATTACTTATACATTAGATTATGAAAGTGGAGCTTCTCTTAAAGGTGCTGGTTGGGAACAAGTTGCAGAGGTAAAACCACATAATAATTGGAAAAATAAATCTAAATTGGATGGTATTGAAAGAGATAATTTAGTAATTTACCAACATAAAAAATATAGATGGGAATTTGTATATGAGTAATAATGAACCAACATACATAGCTGTAAGCTCTGATGCTCGTGAATTATATAAAGCGGACATATATAGAGTATTAGTTAAACCTAATAAGTCTATAGAGCATTTTCGATATCAAAAAAAATGGATTGTACAATCTGATTCAAATACTGATTGTATCACTAGTAAAAAGCTTATAAATAAAGAGGTAATTATTGTATTTAAAATTACAAAACATTCTGATCCTGAATATATTCCAATAAGAAAAGCTATTATTAAAAATTTTGAATATGATGAAGAAACAGAAATTTATCATTATTATTTTGAATTACAAGATTTTTGTGAAGTAATAAATTTATCAAATATCATTTTTGATGATAATAAGTTTTTTTATAATTTTTCTAAGGTTTATGCAAAAAAAATTATATGGAAGGATATTATTGAAAAAGTAAAATCACATTTTCCTGATAAAATATTTTATAAAATAGATAAACTTGTATCAAATTCAGACACAGAAATTAACTTAATCTACAATGCTATTAACCATTCATATAGCTATCCTTTAACTCAAGGGACAGATTACTCTCTCTTCTTATCAATAGCGAATCCAAATAATGCTAAATCCAATTTAACAATCGAAAGCTCAACAACAGATTTAAATGTTATTTTAACTCCTGATTATAGTGTTACAGTTCCATATGATAAAATAAAAATACCAATAACAACAAAATATCTAGATTCCTTTAAAGAAAAATCATATTTATCATTTTATTTAAAGAATGATGAAAACGATGTTAAATTCATTAAAGAATACGAAAATCATATACATGTAATTAAAAAGATGAATATTATTAGACCTATTAAATTTGGTGTATTGTCAACGTTGTTAATAGCTTTAACTTGGTTAATAAAGGATAAAACAACACAACTTGAAAATATTTTTTGCTGTGAATGTACAATCAACTGGGCAACAGTAATTTATTTAATTGGGATATTTATAGTATCTTCTATACTTCTAGCTTCGTACAATAAAAAATAGAAAAAATCACATAACAATAGAGTTCAAAATGGATATTTTCTCTTAAGATTAAAATCTAGTTATCTCTCATAAAAACTAAGTATATAAAATTTTTCATAAAGTTGACAGAATAATAAACTTTTCATTTTAAGTGTGTAGAATTGACACTTTTTCTTTCGATCCTCATTACTTCATAAAACCATGAAATGCCAACAGTAATATAAATATCATTATGTCAGAATATAAAAAATCGTTTGAAGACGAAATAGATTGGAAAATTATAGAACAGCTTCACAATGCAACTAGTAGATTTTCATCATCAAGTTTAGAATTTAAAAAATTCTATTTCACTATTTTAGGAATAGCGACACCAATCATTTATAAAATAAGTGGTGAAGGATTAGATTATTCTATTTTAATAACTCCATTAATAATTTCCATGTTCTTTTGGTTTCTTGATAGTTTTACATATTATTATCAAGAAAAGCTTCGTGAAAAGATGGATAGCCATTTTGAAAAATTAAAGAATAGAAATGTATCAAAACTTAATATTATTACTGATAAGGTTAAAGAAGAATTTACTTTACCAAATAGCCGTGATAATAATTCAAGACTAAAGAGATCGATTTTTAATGTATCTTCTGCCTTTTATCCAGCTATAATTTTTTTAAACCTAGTAATTATATTTTGCCATTATGTCGGATTATTCTAAGAATATATTTGTTTCATATACAACTAGAAATGAAAATGTCGATAAAAAAACTCTAGAAAAAATCTATAAAATATTTTCAAAATATGGAGATGTCTATATTGATTTACTTCATAATGATGACCTTTTACATCCTCAAGAAAAAGTAATTAAAAAGCTCGAAATAGCTGATGTTCTTATTGTAGTTAACACTAAAGATATTGATAAATCTGAGTGGGTAAAATTTGAGATAAAAAAATCTAAAAGTAGAAATATAGAAATAAAATATATTGATATAGATAATATTTTATTAGAAAATTTCGACTTGTAATGTATTGGAATAACATAAACTATGCTTTAAGGGTTTCTATAAAATAACCAATTAATCTTAACTAAAAATCAACTATTAAATAGTATATTTGGTTTTGAATCAAAAAATTCCAATCATAGCCCAAAACTTTCGTAATTAGGTGCTTACTACAATCCAAAAAAGTGAACACCCCTATTTATAAAGCATACGGCATAAAAGAGACTAACCCTCTTTCTCAACAAAAACCGATAACGCTCGTTATCGGTTTTTTTTTCTAGTTACCCAAAAGGCAAGATGCACTTGTAAGCTTCACTAAAACAAACTAGATTATGTAACATAATGTTATTATTTTAGCTCTTTATTTTAAAAAATAGTGCAAACTGAATTTCATACTTCAAAAACATGGGTATAGTTGAAAATTATATAAATGGGCTTCGCGACGCTTACATTACTTACAATGGAGGTGAGATTTGGAAGCACTTCGAAACGATAAAACACGGGGTATCCGCTGAATCCATAGAAGAGTTAAAAAGAATATTTCCTTTCATCCCAAAAAGTTTACTTGAACTACTTAGCTTTGTTGATGGAACTTACTATAACGAATACAAAGGAGAAGAAATAACCTTATACTTTTTAGGTTCAGATCTGAATGGGTATCCCTATTATCTACTATCCGCAGAAGAAATGATTAAAAATCAAACGATTGCTTCAGCGTATTATGCAGATTATATTGATAGAGTCTATGGCGATGAAGATATAGATGAAAAAATAACAGATAAAAGTGAAGAAGTCAAATGGTTGCATTTTTCTGATTGTATGAATAACGGAGGAACATCTCAACTATTTATAGACTTTAGTCCCTCAAAAAAGGGGCAGCTAGGTCAAATTGTAAGGTTTGTTCATGATCCCGATGAATTTCTAGTTATTGCCGAAAACTTTGATGCGTATTTGCAACAATTAATAGATAATAAATTCAATTTCATCAACGAAGAGTCTATTGAAAGATAAGTATTCCTACCAATGTTAAACAGCAAAGAAATCTAAGAAGTAAAAAAAAAAAATCGAAACGATACTAGTCATCGTATACTAACAAAAAAATATGACAAAATTAAAACCTAACGGACAAAGAGCAAAAAATGCAATTCTATTGCTATGGATAATGTTAGCACTAGATATTATATCTTTCATTTCGAGCTATTTTCAATACGACTTACTTCAAAATCTAGTAATTGGGAGAGAAATTACAGTAGAAGAAATCAGTGCAAATGATACTAGAGAACAAATCATTGGCTTACTCTATATCTTTGCTTATATTGTTTCTATAATAACCTTCATTCAATGGTTCAGACGTGCATATTACAATTTACATCAAAAAGTATCTAATTTATCCCATGCAGAAGGTTGGGCAGCAGGTAGTTGGTTTGTTCCTATTCTTTGCTTATTTAGACCTTACTTGATTATGAAAGAATTGTATGAGGAAACAAAAGTAGTATTGACAAAAAAAGGGATTCCTTCTATTCAAAATTTGAATACCAATCTTTTAGGCTTATGGTGGGCCTTTTGGCTTTTGAATAATGCCTTTGGGCAATTTGTTCTTCGTTATGCCCAGCGGGCCGAAGCTATTGATGAATTGACAACAACAACAGTAGCAAGTATGGCAAACAATAGTATAGGCATATTACTAGCTCTACTTACGATCAAAGTTATTACAAACTATGCGGCAGTTGAACCTTTGTTAGTAAAAAATGAGGAAGAGCCTATAAACGATTAACACAACAATACGTTTCCATTACAACAATAATAAAACAACAGTAAAAAATGACCACTTTCCCCGTAACAGCATCAACTTTATCAGAAAAAGCGTTAGGAAATTTTATAAAAGAAAACTATCAATTAGCAGAAAATTTTGAATGCAAATTATTCAGAACTGGGGTAAATCACACGTATTTTTTATCTAATGCAGATACAACGTATGTGGTTAGAGTTTACTGTCACAATTGGAGAACAAAAGCCGAAATTCAAGAAGAATTAAAGCTTCTCGAATTACTCAATGCACATAAACTTTCCATTTCAACTCCAATTTCCGATAAAAATGGAAATTTAATTCAAGATATAGTTGCTCCAGAAGGTTTGCGACATATCGTGCTATTTACCTTTGCAGAAGGTGAAAAAATGCGTTTCATGACCAATGAAACTTGTTTTGCAATTGGTTCAATCATGGCGAAAATTCATACTATCACAGCTACAAAAATAATTAATAGAATAAACTACAACGCTGATGTTCTTCTGAATAAAGCTTATGATAAACTAAACTTATTTTTTTCCGATGATTTGAATGAAATGAAATATTTAAAACAAATCTCCTCGAAAATAACAACGCGTTTTGAAAAAACAGTTTTATCCGAAGATAAAAAAGGTATTGTTCACCTTGATATTTGGTATGATAATTTGAGTGTGAATAATGTAAACAAAATTACCCTATTTGACTTTGATAATTGTGGAAATGGTTGTTTGATATTAGATATTGGATATTTTTGCAAACAATTATTTTTCATTGAAGCAGATAAAAAGGAATATGAAACAAAAGTCGAAAGTTTCTTAAACGGTTATAAAAAAGAAAGAAACCTATCGAAAGAAGAACTCGATTTAATTCCTGAAGCTGGCGCTTCAATTTTTGTATTCTATCTTGGTGTTCAAGCACAACGATTTGATTGGTCCAATATTTTCCTCACAGCAAACTACCTCAAGATGTTTGTGGGAAGAATCAAAAATTGGTTGGACTATTATGAACAAAAAAAGAATCACTGCTAAATGGTGTAATTGTTGTACAACCACAATTGTAACATAAAAACGAAATGATACAACCTCATTTAAATTTTTCTAAGCGAGGTTTATTTTTAAATTAAATAACCATGAAAAAGATATTTCCCCTTTTACTTCTAGTCACATTCGCATTGGGACTCCATAGTTGTAAAGAGCAAAAAGAAACGAAAATCGATAAACTATCGGAGGTAGTAGGAAGATGGGAACTCACCTCGGCTAAGCTTTACGATCGAGAAGCCAAGTTTTTAACCGAGACAACTCCCAAGGATGAATTTGGGTGTGGGAACCTAACTTGGATTTTTACCACAGATCAAATCGAGATTTTGACATATATTGGTAAAGATGAAAATGGCAATTGCCTAGAAGAAATTATTCGTTTAAAGTATACGATTCAAGATCATACGATCCATACGATAGACGATATGGGGGTAAAAGAAGAAATGCTCATCACCCATTTGACTGAGGATGAATTCACTTTTATGACTTCTCTACCTAATCCTTTAAATGAGAAAAATAATGCGATTAAATATACAGAGATTAGCTGTAAAAGAATAAAATAGAAAAAGGATTGAACGTTTCTTACACAGACCAATCAAGAATAGGAAATTGTATGATACAACGTAAACCTACGATAATCCTCAAAACAAGGTTAATATCCATTAAAAATAAATAACAATGAAAAAACTGACAATTATATTATGCAGCACCCTTCTTTTTATGGGTTGCGCAAAAAAGAAGGAAAACAATACACCAATGGAACCAACAACGGCAGATAGGACACAAACGGATACCTATAGAATCAAGCTAAATTCCATTGAAGGAGAACCTGGTTTAGCAGATTATGCTAAAGAAGGAAAGGAAGTACAGGGTGAAATCATCCAGCAATTAAACGGTTCCGATGGCAGTGAATACTATGTAGTAAAGCTTGATCAACCCTTTGAATATAGCGAATCGGAATCTACTGCTGTTGCAAAAGCAAATTATCTCATAGTAGGTGGTCGATTTAGAGAGCAACCTTTACAAAAAGGAGCCAACCATACGGTTGTCAATGTAGCTATTGTAGTAGATGATACTGTCCTTACTGACGAACAGTTAGATTTTTCCAAGGCTATCTTTGCAGGAATGGGTGAAGCAACTGAAATTAAGTAATAATTGAACATCCTAATTTAGAAATCTTTTCTCTAAAACGGTTTCTGAATCGAAGTACTAGCAAGTGTCTCCCCTTTTCTATTGACGCAGATATCGTTCGGTGGCAAAAATGAGCAGAATCAGAACCAAAATAAACAAAATAGACCAAGGATTAGCGAAATTAATCGTTAACCCTAAACTTTCTACTCGCTTGGGCACAATCAAACGTTTATCCTGAGGGTTGAAATAAAATATCCCCCATTTCCAATGGGAAGAATCGTTAAAATTTGGGCTACTCATACTGTTTTATTTTGAACTCTTTAATGCACCTTGAGAAGGTACTATTTTTATTTCTTACTTCATTGATAAACTGTACATTTATTTTAAAATACAGTAAAATATCTTCTATTCCATGCTCTAATTTCCTTTTATTTTATTTTTTTGAAACTAAATGTTAATTATCTTAGCCTAAGTCTTTTTATCGATATAAATACGTGGTTTATCGCCCTATACGAAAAAAGGATCTTTCAAGAACACAAAACAACACAACTATGGGATATGATATCAGTTACCACCCGATAAGCGAACAAGAAATAAAAACTTGGTATTTCGATGCATTAGAAGACGAATCAATCATTGAAAAACGAACACAAGAGCATGAAATAGACGAATTCTACGTTGAAAAATACGTCGATACCATCAACGTGGCTAAACAAACGGCTCCTACGGATTATTTTGATAAAACACACGGCTATTATATTGCGGTGATACAGGGTTTTTTCAGAACGTTTTTTTACACTCGTGGTTCTGCTTTTTCGTTTTTAATTCAAGATAAACCTCAGTTTAAAGCATATACCACGCCTTGGGAAGATATTTTACAAGTAAAAGTGCCTAATCCAATCGTAAACAGTTTTGTTGAGAACTACAGTTCTGGCGTTTATATGACTGCAGCTAATGTGGTACAGCTCCTAGATGACTATCAATCGAAGGAAGAGGTAAAAAAGGAGTTAGATGATTTTTACTCTCATAACCGAATCAACGTTTTTCTAAAAGCACTAACTGCAGCAAAGGAAAACAATCTCGGTCTTCTAGAAGCTACAGAGGTAATTGAACCCAATCCAATGGATCTCAATGAATCCACTTGTTATTCCAATTTATTCAATTGTGAGCCAGAAGGTGCATTATTATATCAAGAGGCCATGTTTGAGCAACTAAGGGAATTAGAGGGTAATCAAGATTTAAACGACAACGAAATTCTCGAAAAAACAGAACGCGTAGTAATCACTCCTGAAAATATTGTGCCTGAAAAGAAAAAAGGTTTTTGGCAACGATTATTTGGAAAATAATATGGTCTTTCCATTAGATTGATTGCACGGTTTGTCTTTCACTTATTTACACCAACAGATTAACTTCATCTATAACCTAAATCTCCTATCATCTATGTCATTTTTCAGCAAAATCTTCGGGTCAAAGAACAAAACCCAACAAATAAACGAGAGAAAACCAATGGAGAAGACTGCAACAACTGCAGAGAACTACTCCCCTTTCACCTTAAACAAAGTTGCTTGGACTTTTTCGGCTCAATTTTACACCGATAGGGAAGAGTTTAACCAAGAGGTAATCGAGTATCAAAATCGTATCTATAAAACAAATGAAAATTGGAAGCCCAACGAAGTTGTCTTTGATTTTCCTGAACTGCAAATTCAATATATGGCTTGGGTAAAAGGAGCTTCTGATTTACTTGAAAACGAAACCTTGATTGAAGAGGATCGACATGTTTTTGAAGAAGAGCCTAATGAAGAGGAGGATGATATGTATCAGGTGGAGATTTTAGCGAAGTTAACCGCTGACAATGGCAAGCACTTTACGGCTTTAGAATTTCTACTAAAAACCCACAATCAACAGGTAAACAAAGAGCTGGGTGATCACGTATTTTTTGAAGGTACGGATGAAAAACCTCAACTCATCGAGGGTATTCCTACTTGTTATATCGCTTGTGGTAGTTGAGCAAAATTTAAAGCACTGTAACCCTAATTTTAGCTTTAAAATAATGCAAAAACACTTAATTATTATCATTTTTCTATTGCTGTTTAGCCTTGTTGGAACTGCTCAGCACAGAAATTTTAGTGACTCCAATCCGCCCCATGTAACGGAAGTATCTTTCGACAGTCAACATATTATTTTAAATCACAAAATTGCCTATAAATACGAAAGAATAGAGAATCACTTTATCATAAAAGACAAAGAAGGACAAAATATCATTGAGGGAGATATTGAAAATATAGGGTATCAAAGGTTTAAGAGTACAATTCATTTTCTTGCTCAAGATATCACGTTTTCAAATCCAGAAATTGTAGGCAGAAACGACTTAATTTTTGCCTTTGTAAATTTCAATGTTTTTGAGAAAGATGGATCTATAAATGAGGAAAGACTAAAATTATTCTTCGAGAAATTTAATCAATTCGAAGTGGAATAAATAACCTTCCTTGCCAATTCATGAAAAAGTAGTAAGTATTAACAAGAACTACCCCTTTACTTTCTCATTTCGAATGGTCACGCAAATCAATCGATATCCTGCATCTGTGCGTAAGAACTCAAAGTGATTTTGGGTAAAGCTCTTTTTACTTTGATGCGAAATTACAATCGTCATGGTTGGATACTGCCAATCTTTCGATTCTCTGCAATTATTAAAATAGGTATCGAACTCAACGCCTTCAAACATAAAGGGATTCAATCCATCTTGAGAAATAAAATAATCGCAATTGGGTTGTGCAATCTCCAGTAATCCCCTTTTAAGAATAGCAAAGTTGTCTTTGATAAACTGCTCTTTAATTGTCGTTGACCACCCTGTAGCGGATTCCCACGTAAGAGTGTGATACGAGGCTTGTACTAATTTTTCTTTGGTGAGGTTTACAAGCAAATCATCAGTCAGCCATTGTCTAAACTCGGTTTCAAAATCCATAAATGAATAGATTAAACCAGCTGTCCCAACAAATTCTTTTCGCGTTGAATTGGAAGAAGGTTTACTCGATTTTTCAAGGGAATAAAAGTTGATTGCCTTATCATAAGCAAAATTTTCTACCAAAACGTTATTCAGTGTATCGAGAAGTACTTCTTCTCCACCCGACCAACTAAAGTGATTACAGCCCGCATGACTACCTTCATCCCAATACTTTTTCTCTGCCCCTCTTAGCGCCACTACCATGCCGTTTCTCACCCGAGTTAAATCATTATAGATTGCTGGTATAACAATATCTCCCTTGCTGTTGAACATACCCGCCTTGTCTGTTTTCGGATCTCTAAAACGAATAAATCCTTCGCTTTCACAATCGGCACCATTGTCGTAAATATGCAATTGCCCCAAACCAACTTCTTTCCCTTCTTTGGTGAGGTAGTAACTTTTCCATCCCTCATCCGTCTCTTCGGATACCGCGATAATGTTGTCAAACTTATGCGCTGAGGAATATCCCATAAACTTAGGTTCGATTTGAACGATTCCGCGTGAATCTTTATAGCCGATGTGTATGCTGTCATTCGAAAAAAAGGCGGTCCAGGTATCCTTGTTTTGCGCAACTAAAGCAGAATTACAAGACATTAGGAAACAAAGGAATAAATAATAGTTCATCTTCATTTGAATGGTTATTTTAGATATGAATCGTGAGTAAAATGACAGTTAAAGCTGTTATTCTTTGTATTTCCCTTCGGATCAAAGACTAAAACCACAGACGGAATAACACTGCTAATTTAATTTTATTTGAGATATGATTGGGATAAGATACTTCTATTTTCTTAGAAAAAAGAAATCTATTTCTTATCCTGTGATAAATTTTAGCTGCACAAAGCCTTCTACATTTACAAAAAACAAAAATAGAATTAACATGAACTGGATTATTCTAATTATCGCTGGCCTATTTGAAGTAGGCTATACGTTTTGTTTAGGGAAAGCAAAAATAACAACGGGAAATGTAGCTACCTCTTGGTATACGGGTTTCACTATAGCCATGATCATCAGCATGCTTCTTTTGATTAAAGCTACACAAACCTTACCTCTGGGTACAGCCTATGCCATTTGGACCGGCATTGGCGCCGTTGGAACCGTCTTACTAGGTATCATCGTATTTAAAGATCCTACTTCATTTTGGAGATTGTTTTTCATTACCACCTTAATTGCTTCCATTATTGGATTGAAAGTAGTATCGAGTTAAATAGCATGCAAACTAAAACCAGGAATAACTTCATAAACACTACACAAACAAATAGGAAAAATCGTTAACAACGTTTTTACCAATATAACAACAACTTAATTAATTGATCCAATGAAACTTTTGCAATACGCCTTGTCTCTTTTACTTCTTTTTTTCTCTGTTACAACTTTTGCACAAGAGAAAGAAATCAACAATAAAAGTAAAAAAATAAGCGAAACCATTGAACATCATCTGCTAGATGATTATTACTTTACCTTATTTAAAGATGAAAAAGAAAATAAAACCTATGGATTTCCCTTGCCTATTATTCTCATGGATCAAGGAGTAAAAATCTTTTCTTCATCAGCCTTCATCCAAGGAAATCAACAAGCAAAACAGGGAGACAACTACTATATTTTAGATCACAATAAAATATACAAAGCTGATGTAAATGGACAAAAGATATTAGTTAATGGGAAACCGGTAAAGCCCTTCGACCTTTCCATTACAAAAAGCGTGGTAGGCCTAATTTTTATTGCTTTGCTACTATTTCTTTTCTTTACCCGATTAGCCAAAAGTTATAAAAAAGATCCTACGAAAGTACCGAATGGAATGGGTCGATTACTAGAGCCTTTGATTCTATATGTAAGAGATGAAATTGCAAAACCCAACATAGGAACTAAATATAAACAATATATGCCCTATTTATTATCTGTGTTTTTTTTAATCTGGATGGTCAATATATTGGGTTTAACTCCGTTTGGTTTCAATATTACCGGTAATATCAGTGTGACCTTCTGTTTGGCACTTTTAACTTTAATCATTGTCAATGTTAAAGGCACTAAATCCTACTGGCAACATATACTCTGGATGCCCGGTGTTCCTTATCCTGTACGATTAATCTTACTGCCAATTGAGGTATTGGGAATTTTTACCAAAGGACTTTCCCTCATGATTCGATTATATGCCAATAATGTGGCTGGTCATACGGTTATCATGGGGTTGATAGCGATTATCTTTCTCTTGAATGAGGAATTTACAGTCGGGGGTAGTATAAGTATTTCTTTGTTATTGACCTTGTTTATTTATATCATTAAGATTTTAGCTGCCTTTCTACAGGCCTATATTTTTACGATTTTGTCGGCTCTATTTATTGGCCAAGCCGTGGAGGAACAGCAGCATTAGACCAATTATTTACGATATAAACCAAGATTTATAGATCATGTGGTCAATTTCATAGAGCTTCACTGCAAAAAAGGTGTAAAAGAAACGGTGATCAACGTAGTAATTGTAAAAAATAGTACAGTACAACACTATTGTGATAAAACAAAATGGGCCTACGTATTATCTTACTGTAAACGAATAGGCCCATTCCATTCAACGGGAATTTTAAAGTTACAACCAAGCGTATCTCCTTTATTCTACCTTTTCCACTATCATAACTAAATTATTCTTTTTTATATAAGCAACAACTTTGTACAATTCATTACCTTCTTCTAAACTAATATAGGTTATTGACATTTCGTCTTTACTTATCTCTAAACGATCATTCCCATCACCCGAATCTTTGTTTAAGTAATGCCATGTTGACCCAGCGAAGTTTTTTGTTCTGAACGAAGAAATATTACCTATACTCTTAGTGTTCCAAACAGAAGCAGATGACATTTTAGATGAATTCATTTTAAACTGTAAATAACCGTATACAGAACCATAAACATAATTGAAACGCATGCTGAGGTTATTCAACTGAATCTCTGAATCTTGAGTGGTGCTTTGCCAGATCCTTGTTACCTTTCGTATAGAAGTAATTTTTTTTACATCCTCTACCTTATAATTAATATCCCAGTATTTTCCACTATTAGCAACGATAGAAACAAATCCATTCGGTGGAACAGCAACCGTATAACTAAATCGATCTGTTCCTCCACCTTGGCGAAAATACACGTTACTTTTAATTTCAATGGTTTTATTGGAAGAGAGATTTTTAATATTATACATTCTTCCTTGTACATCGTTGTCACTAATAATAGGCATTGTAAAGACAGTATTATTTGTTGTTCCTGTAAAAGCAATGGTATAATCATCATCCCTTATGGTATAAGTAGAAGCAGACACTTCTTTATATTTTCCTGCAATAGAACCATCTACGGTTAAGGTACTTGAAACGTTAGTTGTACCAATACCAATTTGTGCAAACCCCAAATAAGCCATCATACACATCATCATTACGCTTGTTTTTCTCATTGTTGTATAGAATTTATTGGCAAATAAAAGGACTTACAAAAAAAAACATATGGTCAAGTGTAAAAAAATACTGAATCAAAATCAGCTTATTTTCCTGAACAAATAAAATGTAATTTTTACTTTTAAAAAAAATAACAACCAACTAATAAACAACCACTTAAAACCAATAAAATTTAAAATAGAGCAACGAAATTCAACAAAATAAAAACTATTTAATATTGGTATTTTTATATAATTGGCAAAAAAATAAAAACGTTTCTTTTCTTTTATAGTACAACCGGAATCGCCCTCATTTAACTACTGTGAAAATTCTACATTAATTTTCTTCCTTTTCCTATATAGAGTTAACATATTGATAATATTGGAGTAACCTTTACTTTAAAGGAAACGATGTTTTTTGTGTCAATGAAACAGCTATACATTCTTACACGAAAAAACCTGCTAATTCTCTCGTCTTTACTTCTATTATCTTGTGGAGACAAGAACCATTCAATCAAGATGAAGGGGTCGGATACGGAGGTTAACCTTGCAGTTAACTTAGCAGAACAATACACAGAAGTAGATGCCGATTTTAGTATTGCTATCTCTGGAGGGGGATCGGGAATCGGAATCACCTCTTTGTTAAACGGTCAGGCAGATATTGCCAATTCTTCACGTCCTTTATCAGAGAAGGAAATCCAACAATTTGAGGACAAAAAAATCAAGGTGAGAACAGTGATTTTTGCAGAAGATGCCACAGCTTTTGTTATCCACAAAGACCTACCCATCGAGGAGATTGACTTGGAAACCTTAGCCAAGATTATGAAAGGTGAAATCACCAATTGGAATCAGCTGACGGATGTGAATTTACCTATTAATATTTACGGTCGTCAAAGCAGTTCAGGAACACATTCCTTCATTAAGAAGAAGCTTAAAATAGAATTCTCAAATGCAGCCAAGGAAATGACGGGTAATGCCCAGATTCTCGAGGGTATCAAAACTGATAAATCGGGAATTGGCTATGTGGGGGCGGGCTATATCTCGCATGAAACAGCAACCAATCCAACGGTTAAAATTTTAAGCATCAAAGAAACACCTACATCAGTTGCCTACTCTCCTATCGATGCTCACGCCATCAACAACAGTCTCTACTTTTTTCAACGTCCGTTATATCAGTTTATCCTAGAGGATTCTTGGGAAAAGGTAAAGCCGTTTATCGATTTTGAAAGTAGTGAAACGGGAAAAAAGCTAATTAAAGAACATGGATATTACATTATAGAACGACCATAAAATGAAATATAAAGTTAGAATAAGTTTAGATATTGCCTTTCAATATATCTTTAAAGCCACAGGTTTATTAGTGCTTTGCTTGTTAGGTGGGATTTTAGCCCTGTTGATTTACAATTCGATTTCCTTCTTTATGGATGTGAAACCGCTTGATTTTATTACAGGAATGGAGTGGAATCCAACGGCAAAAAACCCCGCTTACGGTATGCTTCCTTTAATCTTGAGTACAACGCTAGTTACTTTTGGAGCGATGTTAATTGCCATTCCTTTGGGAATAGGTACTGCTGCCTTTATCTCTGAGTATGCAGGAACGCGATTGAAAAACATCTTGAAACCCGCTATTGAAATGCTTGCTGCTGTTCCATCTGTCGTAATTGGCTTTTTAGGTATCGTTGTGGTGAGTCCAGGATTAGCGGATATGGCAGGTTTACCCAATGGATTAAACGCCTTAAATGGTGCTATATTACTAGCGGTAATGGCTCTACCAACCATCATTACTATTGCAGAAGATGCAATTCACGCCGTACCCAAAACTTATAAAGAAGCGAGCTATGGTGTGGGAGCGACCAAATGGCAAACCCTTCGCAAGGTAATCATTCCCGCGGCAGCTCCAGGAATTATCTCAGCCATTATGTTGGGCGTAGGACGCGCTATTGGAGAAACGATGACGGTTTTAATGGCAACAGGTAATGCCGCCTTGATTCCAACAGGTTTTTTCGATTCAGTAAAAACCATGACTGCAACTATCGCGATTGAAATGGGAGAAGTGCCCTATCAAACCACACACTACTACGGATTATACGCTCTAGCGACTGTTTTGTTCTTTATGACCTTAATTGCCAATCTTGTAGGAGAATATTTTATCAACCGATTAAGAAAATATCATGCAGCCTAATAAATTTAAATTATCTTCTATCATTGAATGGGGAACCCTTGTAGGAACAACACTTATCGTTTGCTTTTTCTTGGTTGTCATCCTTTTGGAAATTGTAAGTAAAGGTGCAGGAAGTCTATCCTGGGAATTTATTTCTAGTGTACCCAAAGAAGGAATGACTAAAGGAGGAATCTTAACTCCGATTATAGGAACCGTTTTAATTACCTTGATTACCGCCTTGTTTAGTATTCCTTTTGGTGTATGTTGTGCTATTTACTTGAATGAATATGCAGAAAACAATTGGTTAACGCGTATTATTCGCGCAGCTATTCGAAATTTATCAGGAGTTCCTTCGATTATATACGGGTTATTTGGATTGGCTTTGTTCGTTCAAACCCTGCAATTGGGAACCTCTCTCTTGGCAGCGGGATTGACCTTAGGATTGCTGTCTCTTCCCTACATCATCACTACCACAGAAGAGGCCTTAATGCAAATTCCCAATAGTACCAGAGAAGCAGCTTTAGCTGTTGGGGCAACCAAATTTGAAACCATCAAAGATGTAGTGATTCCCTCTGCCGTTCCTGGAATTCTAACCGGAGTTGTTTTAACCCTGTCCAGAGCTGCAGGAGAAACCGCCCCTATCCTCTTTACAGGAGCTGCCTTTTACATCAGTGATACCAATGGGTATATCAACCAAGAATTCATGGCTTTGCCGTATCACTTATACATGTTATCTACCCAACACCAATCGATTGACGAGGTGAGACCCATTGCCTATGGAACGGCATTAGTCTTAATTGTTGTGGTGTTTTTATTAAACCTAAGCGCATTTTATATCCGTTATAAATTCAGAAAAAATGAAAACTAAATTATCAGCTGACCACTTAAACATTAACTTTGGAGGCAAACACGTTTTAAAGAATGTAAGTGTAGCATTTGAAGAAAATAAAATCACGGCTTTAATTGGTCCTTCAGGTTGTGGAAAAAGTACCTTATTACGCAGCTTTAACCGCATGCACGACTTGGTTCCTTATGCCAAAATTCAAGGTTCGATCAAGCTAGAAGATCAAGATATTTATGCCAAAAACATACCCGTAACAGAAATTAGAAAGCGCATAGGTATGGTGTTTCAAAAAGCCAATCCCTTTCCGAAAAGCATCTATGACAATATCGCTTACGGTTTAAAAATCAACAATCTACCACACGATAAGAGTGTGATTGAAAAAGCCTTAATAGAAGCCTTTTTATGGGATGAAGTAAAGGACGATTTAAAAATGCCCGCTCATCGTTTATCGGGAGGGCAACAACAACGTCTTTGCATTGCAAGAGCGGTAGCACTGCGTCCAGAGGTAATTTTAATGGACGAACCTTGTTCAGCTTTAGATCCAGTGAGTACCATCAAAATTGAAGAATTAATTCTCCATCTAAAGGAAAAATACACCATTGCCATTGTAACACACAATATGCAACAAGCCCAGCGCATCGCGGATCATACTTATTTTATGTATCTAGGTGAAGTAAAAGAAAGTGGATTGACGCAAGACATCTTTGAAAACCCCAAACACGAGATGACCAAGAATTACATCAATGGGGTATTTGGGTAAAAAATACTATGCTAAGGCAAAAAACGGAAAAAATACAAAAGGGTATAGCTTGTTATCTTAAACAAGTACTAGACCCTTTTATTTTCTATTGGAATTATCTCGAGATGAACTGATCTCTTTTTTCAACAGACTCAGTTTCCTTTTGCATCAATTGACGAACGAGAGGATTCGTGATAAAATGCGACTCACAATCTTTAGATTTTGGATCAGCAGCAGTATAATATGAGACCCTCACAGGCGTAGGATTAGGACAGTTAATAGAAGATCCTCCAAAAGTTCCGTAATATATTCCGGGTTCTACAGCTTGTGGATTTGCAACAGGAATTGTTCCAGTCGCATTCATCCACCAATTAACCCTTGTACTACCTAAAGGTAAAAAGCGGGGGACTGCATCATCTAAATTAAAAGTAGTACCCATACAAATTTTTTGATCATCTAACATCAATTGGGACATGGCTCCACAAACACGTACTCCAGCTGTACCATTAAAACTGTATTCGTTTAGAAATTGACTCAATAAATTATCTGACATATTTCCATCCCTTTTATGTCCAATAAATCCAAATCTAGCTTGACATTGTTTAATGATTAAGGCATTATCTCCCCCTGTTTCTACGGCTATCACTCTATCGTTTATATTCAAAGTCAATGGGTTGTCCACCGTTATGCCCCCAGATGTAGAAGTAGAATACATTAATTTTACTGCTTTACCCCATACTCCATTAAGACTATTTAATCCCCATCTCCACAATTTGCCATCTACGGTCAATACATTAACTTCTGCAGAAGATACATAATGCTCATTAGGGCTAATCCACGCAATATTATCCCCTAACGAATAAGTTATCCCTCCTATTATTTGAGTGGCTGATACCTGGTACCAACTGCTGGATTGGGGAAGCACACTATTATCTCCTAGTTGCCCATCATAATTTCCACCTAACGTATACAGTCTTCCATTTGTACATAAAAGATAATAGCTACTTTTTCCACTGCTATAAGTTAGAGCAATCATTTTGGGTGTAATTCCACTAGGCTTTACCATTGCTGTGGCATAAACTCTATTAATAGCGTCAGTATTATTTCCTAAATACGTCGCCATCCCCCAGGTATAAATCCCCCCTTCGGCAGTAAGAGCCATCAAAGCAGAGGAAGATCCTCGTACAGCCACTACATTTTCTAAAGGAGTATTGGGCGCTGTACTTACACGATGCCATACTGCATCATTTTGGTTTGTACTTGGTGCTCCATCTCCATAAAATCCACTTCCACCGGTTCTAATTAAGCTCCAAGCTTGTCCTTCATAGGTAACAACCACAAGCACTTGAGTTGCACCAAACATCATTTTTACATCTTCGGGTTTTACACCATAGGGCAATCCATCCGCTTTAACAGCTCCATTATTAACATTATATGTACCTATGGAAACTTTCTTAAAACTTTTATTCAATTCACTGTAAATAAGTTCCGAAATTAAATTTCCATTGTATCCCCATACATACAATCCTTCTGTTGTTAATACAGCAAACTGAGGAGCACCACCTCCCAAGGTAAATCGCAAGATAGTCCCTCTTAACTGATGCACCCCACTTCCATAATTATTTCCATTAAGTGTTATAGGACTCGCAATACTCTCACTCCTTGGCCCTGCGCCTTCTCCCCATACAAGAACCCTTCCATCATATTCCCTTAACATCATACTATGATAACCTGCCACTATATTATCATATTCTATCGTATTGGGATCTGAACTATTTAAATACGCATTCCCACAATTTTGAGCATAAGACCTATTAGTAGTCCCCAATAGGAACATCAACCCTATAGTACACCAAAAAAGACTTGATATATAATGATTCATCTCCATTACTTTTTTAATTAAACATTCGCGATGTATTTTCTTAAAAGCCAGCAAATAAACTTGCTCAACAACCATCGTTCTACTTTTCGTTTTATTTAATTACAAATACAATATTCATATAAGTAGTCACTGTTGCACTGCCAATAATGTCATAGGTTAAGATGCCATCATCGTCAATCTGGACATTTGCTAATACAGAAGTATCATAATAGGTAATGTAATAATCCATTTGATTTTTGTCATAGGTTACAATATCAGGTGATGCTGCACCAGGATTTTTAATTAATCCACCTGAATAAGGCATACTTCCTCCTGCTGCTCCATGCGAAATAAAATAGGTTGAATTAGCTGCTCCAGCTGCTCCACCAGTAAATTGATTGACATAATCTTGATATAAATCTCTTTTCAAACCTGTAGCTAAAGTTGTTGTTGTGAAAATGACAGATGGCATATAAAAGAAACGAGGCACAGCTTTATACTCTACTTGTCCATTTTCTCCTGTCGCGGTAGGTACCATTCCAGCCAAAGCAGTATCTGCATTCATTTTCGATGCGGATACTGCTTGGCTCGCTAATTTAGGCATAGTAATTCCCCCATTCGCAACACGAACACTTGCATTAGTCAATAATTTCCCTACCCCATCTGTAGCAGCGTAAAACTCAATTCCTTCAGATACTGTTAAATCACCATTACCGACCAATTCTCGAATATCTAAGTCTGTAGACACTCCTTCTTCGTCACTATAAGTTAAAGTTCCCTCAACAAAATTTCCAGATACAGTGGTTAATGTCTCATGCGTCTTGACTACATTTGCTAAATCTAAAACCTTCGAATCTCCTCTTTCATCAACATATGTCAACGATCCTGCAGCAGCATCCAAGTCAACAGCGGTTAATGTCTCATGCGTCTTGACCACATTCGCTAAATCTAG
>NZ_JACAGN010000001.1:0-133737 GCF_030324495.1 Myroides sp. 1354
CTGTGCTTTTCTATGAACGTCTGCTTGTTTAATGCGGATGCAAAAGTAGTACCTTTTTCGCCACTTCCAAATTATTCACCGCCTTTTTTTTAATGTTTTTTTGATTTTATTCGCAACTCGCTAATATGACATCTTTTACACCTTGAAGTTTTTTTGCTTTTTTGTTTTTTTGAAAGTTGCTTTTTGGAGAAAGGCAGCAAATAAAAGAAAATTGCTTTTGGAAAGAGTGTTTCAAACAAAGGGGCAGATAGCTATCTGCCCTCCTATTTAGAAAAAATAGCTTTCATCAGAAAAAAAATTTGAGCATAATAGGCAAATTTCCATTTGCTCTTATCTATATATAAGGAAAGAATCAAATAAAATCATCTTTCATGCAAAAGGGCACATGGCCATGTGCCCTCTTCCATAGAAATATATCTTCCATCAGAAAAAAAATTTGAGCATAATAGGCAAATTCCCATTTGCTCTTATCTATATATAAGGAGGGAATCAAATAAAATCATCTTTCATGCAAAAGGGCACATGGCCATGTGCCCTTTTGCATAGAAATATATCTTCCATCGGAAAAAATATTTTGGACATAATAGGCAAATTCCCATTTGCCTCCTATTTAGAAAAAATAGATTTCATTCGAACTCCCCCACCTTCACCAACAAAAAAAGGAGAGCCTAAGCTCTCCTTTTCATACAAAAACAAAATAATAATTCTAAAATTCTAAATTTTAAAATGATGTTGTGATACCAAACGTTAATCCGGCAGCTTCTGATACATAACGACAAACTCCGCCTACACATAGTAACCCTCCTCTTTGTCTACCATAACTAGCAGAAACACGAGTCGACCCTTTAGTAAAGCTAGCCCCAACATTATAATAGTGAAGACGTACTTTTTCTGATTTTTCTTCCATTGTCTCTTCATCAAATGTAACTAGTTCTTGATCATTTCCATAATTGTACATATCACTTACGAAAAAAGACCAATTAGAGTTGTAAGCAAACTCCAACGTTCCTGCAGCCCAATTTTTCTTATCTTCATTTGTCCATAAATGCTGAGCTTCTAAACGAACTGATTTATTTCCCATAAACTGATAGGTTGCTTCAGCACTTACAATATTAGCTTTCACACCTTCAAATAAACTTTCTAAAGCTCTTTGGTTGTAATATTGATTCAAATACATAAAGATAGACGACCAGTTATTATTCCATTTTTTTCGAACCTCGATTCCAAAATCATGATAGTATTTTTCACCGAAATCAAAGAATCCCGTTTTTACGATTTGACGTTCATCTTCATATTCAACAAACTCTGGTTTTAATCCAGCCCAGTATGACCCATTGATTACAACATTGGTCCCATACTTTCCTCCGAATGTAGTCCCCTTTTCAAAATTGTGATAAAAGTCAAACTGTCCTCCGATTTCTCCAATTTTTTGTTGAAGATCAAAAGTACTCAATAAATATTGTGCTTGATATACATAAATATTCTGTAAAGAATAATCATATTGTTTCGTCAATGCAGGCACATAATTTAAAACACCTCTATTATACACATTGGCTGTTAATTCTCTATCCGAATAAAAAGCCATGTTTTCCAATCTTCTCAAGTTAAAACTAAAACTAGTTCCCTTTGCAGAATATCCTCCATTAAATAACAATGCATTTCCAGTTTGCTCCGTATTACCTTTAACACCAGATTCTACTAATGCATCTTTACCCTTGTATACATATTCGATTTCTCCGAAGAAATTCTTATAATCAAAGCCTAATCTTCCAGAAAAAGCACTTTGCATCTTTCTTAGATTTTGATTCATTTCTTCTACATAATCTTTATCCTTTTCTACTTTACCTAAATAACTAACCCCGGCACGAAGTCCAAATTCCTCAAATTTTAAAAACTCAGCGACATCAACTTCAACATTACCACCAAAAACGTAAGAATCAGACAAGTCAAATCCCATTCCAATACGTTGTTTACCTCCTAATACAGTTAAGTTAATATGATCTAGTATATTGTATTTAACATTTAATCCAAAAATAGCATTATTGATTCCAATTTGCCTATCTTCCCAAGAACGGAATAACAATCCGCTTCCAAACTGATCATAAAAATGTCCAGCAGTAACGTCCAACCCCAATTCTCTATTATTATAACGAGCATAAATTGCCCCAATATCAAAACCTTTGTATTCTGGAGAATAATTTAAAATTGCTTTAGGTTCATATCCTTCAATTTGAGCACCGAAACTCCAATTTTTCCAATTGTAGTCAGCCTTTAAATATGAATTTGAACGAAAACGGTCTTCAGCTTCAAACTCATCAATTTTAATTTTTTTATCATCAACATACCATTGTGAATTGTTTTCAAAACCGACACGCACCTGTGCTTTCGCTCCTAAAAACATAACCAATCCACATAGTGTAAAAAATATTTTTTTCATCTTTTTACTTCAATACAGCTTTTACTTGCTTAATTAACTCTTTCTCAACTCCAGGAGTATAACTTGTATGTTTGTATACAACTTTACCTTTATATAGCACTGCAGTAAAAGGTACATTTACCACATTCATTGCTCTTTTCAAATCGTGATTGGTATCTAATAACACAGTATAGTCCCATCCTTTACCATTAACTAACGGCTTTACGCGTTTTACTGATTTTGCATCATCAATAGATACAGCTACTAATTTAACCCCAGTTTCCTTTTGCCAATCACTGTATACATCATTAATAGCTGCTAATTCCTTCAAACAAGGTCCACACCAAGTAGCCCAAAAACTCACAATAATAGGCTTTTCTTCATTTGCAAAAGAAGAAAAATCCACTTTCTTTCCATCTAAGTCAGTAAGAGTTACTGCTGGCAAATCCTTTTGCTGCGCAGTCGCAGTAGAAAAAACAAACAATAAAATAAATGCATAGAACACTTTCATAATTTTTTAGTTTTAGTTGTAAAGTTCAAAAATAGGAAAAAAAACATATCTTTAACTTTTTATTAACCGAAATTTATATTTATTTTTACGAAAACAACTTTAACAAATTATTTTATGAAACAGAACAAATTAGCAGCTTTTACGAAGGTGCTTCTTTCATCTCTAATTCTATTAGTTACAGTATATTCATGTGGCAGTGATGACGGTGGCAAAAAAGATGACGACGGAGGTAAAGGCAAAGACAAAACGCTTATATTACAAGCAGAAGGCGACACAAGAGTTTTAGAAAACACAGCTGTACTATTCAAAGTAACAGGAGAAGGCAATACACTTGCCGATGCCAAACTTTTCGTTAATGATGCAGAGATTTCAGAAAATCCGTATACGTTTACAACAGAAGGAACCTATACAGTAATGGCCAAAAAAGACGGCTACAAAAACAGTAATATCGTTACAATAAAAGTATTTAAAGACGAAGTTCCTGTAACACCTACTGGTGATTTAAAATATCAACATCGCGTATTAATGGAAGATTTCACAGGAGTTCAATGTGGACCATGTGCAAGCGCCATTCGAGCTTTAGAGCGTTTGGAAACTCACACCTTTTCTGGTAATGGTTACCCAGTAGACTATTCAAGCATTGTAGTTGTAGGAATTCACGTTAGTATTCCAGGACCTGATCCATTTGCACTTCCTAGATTTGCACATCCTTTATTTGACTATTACAACAGTAAAGTAGTCAATGATCCGGAAACACAGGGGATGCGTTGGGCACCATTTATTGTAATTAATGGAAAAGCAGAGTGGGATACGAGAACAATGACTACAGCAGCAGGTCAAAACCATCCAATGACATTAGTTCAAAAAACATCTTCAATCGGAATCAAAATCACATCTGGATTAACTACAACAGCTGGTTATGCAGAAGCTGAAATCGCTTTTTCACAAGATTACGATGGACTAACGATGGATTACTATATTGTAGAGGACGATGTACAACATTCTCAAGCGGGAATTGGAGCTAACTATCTTCACCATGCAGTATTAAAAGCAGCTACTCCTGCAATCACAGGAATAGCAATCCCTGCAGCACAATCGAAAAAAGGGAACATCTTTGTTGCAGAACGTTTTTCTTCTGTATACAAAACTGCTAACGCTGATAATCTAAGAGCTATCGTTGTTATCAGAGATGCTAATGGCGATGTATTAAACGTACAAGACGCTAAAGCAAATACAACAAAAGACTTTGCTATTATCGACTAATGGTCAATAAACATAAAAAAAAACCTGCCAAATGGCAGGTTTTTTTTTAAACCTTTGCAGGACTTGGTATACAAAGTCCGATTCTTTCAAATAAATAGAAACAAAAAAGCCTGACAATTACTTGTCAGGCTTTTTTTGCTCCCCCTCTTGGGCTCGAACCAAGGACCCTCTGATTAACAGTCAGATGCTCTAACCAACTGAGCTAAGGAGGAAGGTATCTTACCTTAAATGCAGTGCAAATATAACATCATTTTTTATTTCTGCAAATACATTCGCTTTATTTTTTATTTACTTGAATATCGCTTTGTAAATATCATTTCCGTTAGCAAACAACAACAGCCCTATAAGTAAAAAGAAACCAACCATTTGTGCATTTTCTAAGAACTTATCACTCGGTTTTCTTCCTGTAATCATTTCATACAATAAAAACATCACGTGTCCTCCATCTAAAGCAGGGATAGGCAATAAATTCATAACACCCAACATAATAGATAACAAGGCTGTGATATTCCAGAAATACTCCCAGCTCCAAACTGAAGGAAAGATATCGTAAATCGCTTTAAACCCACCAACTCCTTTATATGCTCCTGTTTCAGGTTTCACAATTTTCTTTAATTGATCAAAGTAACCACCTACTTTATCAACTCCTTTGTTTATTCCCACAGAGATTGATTCTCCTAAAGAGTACTTCACTTGACTAATATGGTACAATCCCATTTTTTCAAGTGTATCAATCGTTAAAACTGGAGCGAAAAAGAGATTCAATTTCCCCTCTTGATCAACCTTTAAATCAACGGTTACTTCCTTACCCTCTCTTTCAATTACAGCAGGCACAACTTTGCCTTTATTTTCCGCTAATACAGCTTGTACTTGATCCACGAAAGGCGTGCTTACTCCATTAATACTTTTTACTTGATCTTTCAACTGCAAAGCCTGTGCATTGGTTTGATCCCCTTCCTCATTAAAACCAACTACTACAAATGGAATACGCAAACCAACAAGTCCACCTGCCTTACTTCCCTCACTTAATTGTCCTAGTAAATTAACGGGTAAATCAATATTTTCCTTTACACCATCGCGTTCAACTTCCACTTGATGCCCCATCATAATTGCGTATCCAACATCATTGAAACGGTCAATTTCCTTTCCATCAACAGCAATGATTTTATCTCCCGTTTTCATTCCAGCCTCTTGTAGAATCGGTGATTGTACCCATACCCCGTGATCCATATCTTTATTTGAGATATACAAATCGCCATAAGCATACGTCATACCGATATAAATAACAAAAGCCAAGATAAAGTTTACAGTAACTCCTCCTAACATAATGATTAAACGTTGCCAAGCTGGTTTTGAACGAAATTCCCAAGGCTGTGGCTCACTCTTCAATTGCTCAGTATCCATACTCTCATCAACCATACCCGAGATTTTCACATATCCTCCAAGCGGTAACCATCCGATACCGTAAACGGTGTCTCCAATTTTCTTTTTAAATAAAGAGAACTTTACGTCAAAGAAGAGGTAGAATTTTTCTACGCGCGTTTTAAATAATTTTGCTGGAATAAAATGCCCCAATTCGTGCAGAATAATCAAAAAGGATAAGCTCAATAAGAATTGAGAAAGTTTAATCACTATTTCCATTGTCTAATTTCGTTTCAAATCTGAATAATAAGCAAAAATAAAATATTAGTTGAACTAACTACTATATTTTAGCAAACTATTATTTTTTTTAGTTCATCACTTTATTTTGCGTAATCCCCCCAGAAATCGAAAACCATACGATGTCAATTCTTATCTTATAGTATGTTTTGGATTCTTTAGAAAAACCCACACCTTGAGCACAGATAATCACAATCAACAGAAGAATTGACTTTTGCCTCTCTTTTTTATCGTTTTATAATCAAGAATCAAGATGAAATACAACAAAAAGACGGATAATAAAAAAGTATTTTCTAACTTTGTTATCTTAAACTATTATTTATACTATGTTACAGATAGCTTTTATTAGAGAGAATCAAGAACAAGTGATTAAAGGCTTGGCAAAAAGAAATCTTGATGTTACGGAAGTGCTAAACGAAGTGATTGCTTTGGATGAAAAAAGAAGAGCAACACAAGTTGAATTAGACAATGTCTTAGCAGAATCCAACAAGCTATCCAAAAGTATTGGCGAGTTGATGAAGAGTGGAGAAAAAGCAAAAGCAGAACTCATCAAAGAAAAGACATCCCATCTACGTGAACAAAGCAAAGCGTTAACGGAACAGTTAAATCAAGTTTCTGCGGAGCTAACAGATAAATTATATACAATTCCCAATATACCTACAGACATTGTACCAGCTGGAAAAGATGCAGAGGACAACATTACTGTACACCAACATGGGGAGATTCCTACCTTACACGAAGGAGCTTTACCTCATTGGGAGTTGGCGAAGAAATATGATTTAATTGATTTCGAATTAGGAAATAAAATTACTGGAGCTGGATTTCCTGTATATAAAGGGAAAGGAGCTCGTTTACAACGTGCCTTGATTTCTTACTTTTTAGACAAGAATACAGCAGCAGGATATAAAGAATACCAAGTACCGCATGTAATCAACGAAGCCTCTGGATTTGGAACAGGACAGTTGCCAGATAAAGAAGGGCAGATGTATCACATTGGAGTAGATGATTTGTATCTAATTCCAACAGCTGAAGTGCCAATTACCAATATGTTCAGAGATGTCATCTTACAAGAGAGCGATTTCCCTGTACTGTGTACAGGTTATACTCCTTGTTTCCGTAGAGAGGCTGGATCATATGGTGCACACGTAAGAGGATTAAACCGCTTACACCAATTTGACAAAGTAGAAATTGTGCGCATTGAACACCCAGACCGTTCTTATGAAGCATTGGATGGCATGGTTGAACACGTACAAGAATTGTTACACGAATTGAAACTCCCTTACCGCATTTTGAGATTATGTGGAGGAGATATGGGATTCACCTCTGCTTTAACGTATGATTTCGAAGTATTCTCAACTGCACAAGACAGATGGTTGGAGATTAGTTCAGTTTCTAACTTTGAAACGTTCCAAGCAAATCGCTTAAAATTGCGTTTTAAAGATAAGGAAGGAAAAAATCAATTGGCTCATACCTTAAATGGTAGTTCACTAGCATTACCACGTGTACTCGCTGGTATTTTAGAAAATTATCAAACTCCTGAGGGCATTGTGATACCTGAGGTCTTAAGACCGTACACAGGATTTGATATTATTGATTAATTTTACACGAAGCGTATAAGTATATGAAAAGCACCAAATCCTAAAAAGACATTTGGTGCTTTTTTTATCTTTGCATAACCCTAATTGAAACTTATGATTATTTACAATATCACAATAAACATTCACGAAAGTGTACACGACGCTTGGATGACTTGGATCAAAGAATTTTATATTCCTGGTATCTTAAACACAAAAAAATTCAATAAAGCTCGAATGGTTAAGGTTTTAGTAGAGGAAGACATGGGGGGAATCACCTATTCCATTCAATTTGAAACAGCCAATGCTGAACTTTTACAGGCCTTTTACAACGAAGAACACGATTTCTTCGAAATGGAATCACGCAAGAAGTTTGGCGATATGATGCTTACGTTTAAAACAGAATTAGAGCTTATAAGCGAACACTAAACCGAGAATTAATGGACAAAGTTAGAGCAAAAAAACACCTGGGACAGCACTTTTTAACAGATGAGAATGTTGCCAAGCGCATCGCCGATACGCTTACCTTAGAAGGATATAAAAAAGTACTGGAGATTGGTCCTGGAATGGGAGTATTGACTAAATATGTTTTGGAAAAGCCCATCGAAACCTTTGTCGTAGAAATCGACACGGAATCCGTAGACTACTTACACAAGCACTATACTAAATTACACGATCATATTTTTGCACAAGATTTTTTAAAATTCAACATTGTACAAGCGTTTAATCAAGAGCCTTTTGCTGTAATTGGAAACTTTCCTTATAATATCTCGACTCAGATTGTATTCCGCGTTTTAGAGCTTCGCGATTTTGTTCCGGAATTTTCGGGTATGTTTCAAAAAGAAGTAGCAGAACGCATATGTGAAAAGAAAGGAAGCAAGACCTACGGGATTCTCTCCGTATTGACGCAAGCTTTTTATGATACTGAATATTTGTTTACCGTTTCTGAGCATGTGTTTAATCCTCCGCCCAAAGTTAAATCAGGCGTGATGCGCATGCGCAGAAAGGAGAATTACACCCTGCCTTGCAATGAGAAATTATTCTTTACAGTGGTGAAAACGGCCTTTAATCAACGTCGAAAAACCTTGAGAAATAGCTTAAAAAGTTTCGGATTACCCGATGAAATTAGAGAAGAAGCTATTTTTAATATGCGCCCAGAACAATTAGGTGTAGCAGAATTTATTGATCTTACAAAAAAAATAGAAATACATGGAGTTCAAAATCAGTGATGAAACTATTGTACAAATCGAAGAACTAATTGCGACAGGTAAGGAAGCTGAATTATTAGAGTTCCTTAAGGATATCCATGCTGTGGATATAGCAGAAATTATGAATGGACTTCATACAGAGGAGGCCATTTATATCTTCGACATACTCGATAGTGAAGTTACTGCTGAGATATTATTAAATTTAGATGATGACTTACGAGAAAAGATTTTAAGAAGTCTCTCTCCTAAAGAAATTGCCGAAGAATTAGATGAATTAGATACCGATGATGCGGCAGATATCATCGCAGAATTATCTGAAAAAAGACAAGAAGAGGTTCTTTTAGAATTAGAAGATTTAGAACACGCCAAGGACATTGTCGAGTTGTTGCGTTATGACGAAGATACAGCTGGAGGATTAATGGCAAAAGAGTTTGTCTCGGTCAATGAAAATTGGTCAATTCTCACTTGTGTCAAAGAAATGCGCAAACAAGCCGAACACGTTTCACGTGTTCACTCTATCTACGTCGTAGATGATGAAGGACGTTTAAAAGGACGTTTATCCTTAAAAGATTTACTTACTTCCTCTACCACAACGCATATTAGTGATGTGTACATTCCCAAAGTGGACTATGTAAAAGTAGATACAGAAGATACCGAAGTAGCGCGTATTATGCAAAAATACGATTTAGAAGCTATTCCTGTGGTTGATGAAATGGGGCGTTTAGTCGGTAGAATTACCATTGATGACATTGTCGATGTTATTAAAGATGAAGCAGACAAAGATTATCAATTAGCTGCAGGTATTTCGCAAGATGTTGATACCAATGACAGTATTTTGACCTTAACCAAAGCGAGATTGCCTTGGCTAATCCTAGCGATGATTGGTGGTTTCGTGGCAGTGAATGTATCGAGAAGTTTTGAAGATGCCATGGAAAAATTCGGCGTGCTCTTCTTTTTTACACCTTTAATTGCTGCAATGGCAGGAAATGTAGGAGTGCAATCCTCTGCTATTATTGTACAAGGACTTGCCAACAACACCATTTCTGGTTCCATTTGGAAACGCCTAGGGAAAGAAGTCTCTTTAAGTTTATTAAACGGATTTTTATTAGCCATTTTATTAATGATTGGAAGTCACGTTTTACTTGGTGTTGATTATATCATCGGAGTTACCGTATCCATTGCCTTAATCAGCGTAATTATCATTGCTAGTTTAATTGGAACTTTTGTTCCTATTCTATTAAATAAATATGGCGTAGATCCGGCTTTGGCTACAGGCCCTTTTATTACAACAAGTAACGATATTTTTGGTATTTTGATTTATTTCTCCATTGCCAAAGTGATTCTCGGTTTCTAAATTTTACACGATGACAACAAAAAAAGTATTACACCTAGACAGTAATCACCCTTTAATGATAGAGCAACTTGCTCAAATAGGGTATGTCAATATAGAGGATTATACCTCTAGTAAAGAAAAAATAGAAGAAACGATACACGAATATGAAGGCATCATCATTCGCAGTCGCTTTAAGATCGATCAGTCCTTTCTTGAGAAAGCAACACAACTAAAATTCATCGGCAGAGTTGGAGCGGGGTTAGAAAATATTGATTGTGACTTTGCCACGGCTAAAGGCATTGCTTTAATTGCGGCTCCTGAAGGTAATCAAACTGCTGTTGGGGAGCATGCACTAGGCATGCTATTGAGTTTATTCAATAAATTAAATCTTGTCGATCGAGAAGTGCGACAAGGTATTTGGATTCGCGAAGGCAATAGGGGCCACGAGATTGAAGGAAAAACTGTGGGCATTATTGGTTATGGACACATGGGAAATGCTTTCGCAAAACGCTTACAAGGCTTTGATTGTGAAGTTATTTTTCACGATATCAAAGAAAACTTAAGCAATCAGTATGCAAAACAAGTTTCTTTAACCGAATTGCAACAAAAAGCAGATATTATCAGTTTGCATATTCCACAAACACCAGAGACCATTAATCTGATAGATAAAACCTTTATTGAACAAATGGCCAAGCCTTTTTGGCTAATCAATACGGCACGAGGCAAATCGGTACATACAGCGGATTTAGTTGCTGCTTTAGAAAGTGGCAAAGTAAAAGGGGCTGCTTTAGATGTTTTAGAGTATGAAAAATCTTCATTTGAACATATGTTTGCTGATGAAACATTACCTCAACCTATGCAATATTTGATTCAATCAGACAACGTATTATTATCCCCTCATATTGCCGGCTGGACTTTTGAAAGTAAAGAGAAACTTGCTCAAGTGATTATAGACAAAATAAGATTCCATTTCATAAAATAAAAAAAGCACCATAAGGTGCTTTTTTTATTTTGTATTTTTCTTTTTATCTGCCTGAATAACGACTGTTGAAATTAAAGACTGTCCAAGAGCATATGATTCTCCTACAACCTCACCTTCCTTTGTCACCTTAATTTCCATTTTTGCCTCTTCATTTTGTCCAGAACCTTGTGCAGTAAAACTAAATTTTTGCACCTCCGTCTTGTAATAGATTTTAGACCATTCTGTTACTTTCAAATTATCCATCACATCATTTTTCATATCCGTTCCTTCATAAACTACTCCCATTATTTTATCAATGGTAGAACCTTCTGAAACAGTAACCGTTACAAGATACTTTTCCCCTTCAGGGACTGATGTCTTTACGCTATCGTCTGAGCTACAGCTAGAAATTCCTACGCCAAAGACCAAAGCAACTAATATAAATTTTATTTTTCTAAACATTGTTTATACATTATTCACTCCCTAAGCAGTGTTGATTGATTATAATTTTACTTCAGCGTAAATATCTTTACCCTTAGCAATTTTTTCTTTTATGATAATACCATCCTTATCTTTAACAGTAATAGTCAATTGAGAAGAGGTACTTTCCCCTTTACCATAAGCTTCAATACTCACATGCTCAGCAACGGTCAAATTATAACTTCTAGTCCATTGAGTTGTTTTAATAAATTCTGGCAATTCTCCATTTTCTGGAACGGCCACAGGTATAGAATCTTCTATAAATTGTTCCTCTTGTACATGCACTCCATCGTAGTAAAATGCTGTGATCTGTCCAATTTCAACGTCGTCAGTAATTTCTACCAATACATCATACTTTTTCTTATCTAATTTAAGAACAGGATTACCGTCATCTGAACTACAAGAAGAAAATCCTAGGGCAATAACTGCACAAACTGCAATAAACTTAATTTTTCCGAACATCACTTTTACTTTTATTTAACAATTCAAAAATAGGATTTTTTTTGTATCATCCAAAAATTTAACTATTATTTTTTACATAGATCGTACTATGGTATTTAAATGCCCTTTAAATTTCTCTTTTTTCACTATCCCCTTTTTTATAGTAACAAGAACTAGCCGCCGCTATCTTATTTACATTTAATTAACAAATTAAACACAAAATATCGTTTACTTCATTCAACAAATAAAACTGACATACTCTTGATTTGGATCAAAAAAAAGAAGGAACCTTTTGTAGATTCCCTCTTCTCGTATTCTTAATTGTATTTATTTGCTTCTTCTTGTATTTTTCGCTCGAGTTCTGCTTCAAACTCTTCCATCACGGGTTTGACCGTACTTTCTGGTAAATCAGCGATTTTGATATACATTAATCCATCAATGGCATTGTTAAATAAAGGATCTACATTAAACGCAATCACTTTTGCATTTTGTTTGATGTACTTCTTAATCAACACAGGCACCCTCAATTTTGCAGGTTCAACATCTTCAATAATTTTGTCAAACTTGTTTAAATCGGATTCTGTTTCATTAAAAATTAAATCCTTATCCGCATCTTTTAGATTTACCTTATACTCCATTTTTGGTGTCACATATTGAGCGATAAATGGATCAAAATAATGAGATCGCATGAATTCAATCATCAAGGACTTAGAAAAGTCAGAAAATTGATTGCTAATACTCACCCCTCCTATTAAGTATTGATGTTCTGGAAAGCGCAAAGTGGTATGCACAATTCCCTTCCAAAGAAGGAACAAAGGCATTGGCTTTTGTTGATACTCTTTGACAATAAAAGCACGTCCCATTTCAATTGACTGTGCCATCATCGGATAAAGTTCTGATTCAAAACGGAATAATTCATTAAGGTAAAACCCATTAATTCCATATTTTTTATAGATTTCAGATCCCAATCCCATGCGGTAGGCCCCGCATATTTGTTCAGCTTCATTATCCCATAAAAACATATGGTGATAATATTTATCGTATTGATCTAAATCTAATTCATTATTGGTCCCTTCACCCACTTCACGAAAGGTAACCTCTCGAAGTCGACCAAGTTCTAATAATATGGTAGGAATCAAATCTGATTTACACAAAAACACTTCGTAATTCTTACTTTGCAGTAATCTAAAATCCTTTTCGCGTAAAACTTCTATTTCTTGTTTGATTCTATCAATCGGTTGTGGAGGGACAATGTCCTTTACCATCTTTGGAAATTTAAAATTAAAAGAAGGAACTTTAATCCATTTACGGGAGTCCTCATCTTTATAAGCGTTAGATAACAAATACGTTTTAAAACGCAAAAAGTTACCATAATCGCTTAAATCATAATGTTCATTTTGTTCTTCAACAGATATTGGACGACCAATGCGTACCTTAATAACGCGGTCTTTTTGTGTTAACAATTCTGAAGGCAACTTTGCTGTACGCAAAGTTGGGTTAATCTGCGATAAAAAGTAAAATAACTTACTGTTTTGCGCATGAAAATAAATAGGAACTACAGGCACATTGGCTTTTTTAATCAGCTTAATTGCTCCTTCTTCCCAAGGTTTGTCGACAACAAGTCGGTCATCTTTATACGTAGACACTTCTCCAGCAGGAAAAATTCCCAAAGGTTTACCATCACTTAAATGCCTCAATGTTTCTTTTAACCCCAATACACTTGATTTCACATCCTTGTTATTCTCAAATGGATTAACAGGCATAATATAAGGTTTCAAAGGTTCTATTCGATGCAATAAAAAGTTGGCAATAATCTTAAAATTAGGATCGTGCTCTAACATTAACTTTAAAAGTAAAATCCCATCAATTCCTCCCAAGGGATGATTGGAAATGGTAATATAAGGTCCTTTTTTAGGTAATCGCTTTAATTCCTCTGGATCAATTTGAAATTCAATTTGAAATTCTTCTAAGATAGCGTTTAAAAACTCTAACTCTTCTAAGTGTTTATTTCTATCGTAAATCTTATTTAATGTGGTAACCTTAAGCGTCTTCATAAGCAACCACCCCGTAAAAGTACCAAAGATACCATACTTGTCCACGTTAATTGCCTTCGCTACTTCCTTAGCTGTTACTAACCCCATCAATTTGAAAATTTAAGTAAGACAAATATACTAAAATCTTTAGGTATTCTATTTTATTTTATCAACCTTGACTGCATATCCCTAGCATTGTTCGAGATATTGACCTAAATAACTGATTAAAAAAAAGATATATGCTTTAAATATTATTTATTCTTCTTTCTCATTCATTATTCGAATTTTACATTTTTTTATCTTTTTAACGCCTTATACCGTAAAACCTTATCACTCCAATCTTCTACCTTCGCTTGCCCTTCCCTAGATATGGAATGCTAATTAAAAATTAAAAAAGCACCTCTCCACTTCTTTTGAAGCATCAGCATGTATATTTTTTCTATTTTTGATTTTCATACAAAAACCAGGCATCATGAAAAAAATTATATCCTATAATGTAAATGGAATCCGTGCAGCAATCAAAAAAGGTCTTTTAGACTGGATGCAAGAGGAAAATGCCGACATCATTTGCTTACAGGAGACCAAAGCCAAAGAGGACCAAATTCCAACGGATGAAATCACCTTAGCGGGTTATCCTTATCAGTACTATTTTTCTGCGCAAAAAGCAGGCTATAGTGGAGTGGCTATTTTTTGCAAGGAAAAGCCCAATCACATTACCTATGGAACAGGTATTGACTATATGGACTTTGAAGGTCGAAATTTACGCGTAGATTTCGATACTTTTTCTGTGATGTCTCTCTATTTGCCTTCCGCTTCCAATATTGATCGTCTGGACTTCAAATACCAATATATGGATGATTTCTTTACCTATATTTCTGAACTTAAAAAAGAAATTCCCAATTTAATCATCTGCGGTGACTACAACATCTGTCACAAGGCCATCGATATTCACGATCCAATTCGCAATGCGAAAGTTTCCGGATTTTTACCCGAAGAAAGAGCTTGGGTAGATCAATTCGTCCACAACGGTTTTATAGATAGTTTCCGCTTATTCAATACCGAACCACACCAATATAGCTGGTGGACGTACAGAGCAAATGCAAGAAATAACAACAAAGGATGGAGAATTGACTACAATATGGTAGCAGAACCCATGAAAGACAGAATCTTAGGTGCTTCGATTTTACAAGAAGTCAAACACTCCGATCACTGTCCAATTGTTGTAGAAATTAAAGCTTAACTCATCCAAAAACACACCCCATGATAAAGAGACTTTCCATCGGTTTACTAACACTGACCTTATTATCCTCTTGTGTAACAAGAAGGCTATACAACGAGCTTGATCAAGATTACCAAATGGCCTTAGACGACAATCAACGTCTAGCGGATGAATTAGCGACCTTAAATAGCTCGATGAGTGATTTAGAACAAGCGAAAAAGCAATTGGCTCAACAGTTAAAAGACTTACAGCAAGAACGTCAAAATTTAAATGCTGAGATTTCAGCTGCTCAAAATAGATTGCAAGATTTACAACATTCGTATACCAACTTAGAAAAGCACAGTGAAGAATCTTTACAAGCCGAAGCGGCAAGGTTAGCTAAAGCAAAGGCTGAACTAGATTTAAAATCGAAACGCGTACAAGAATTGGAAGGTATATTGGCAGCCAATGACAAACAGATGAAAGCCCTAAAGGACAATTTATCTCAGGCATTGAATGCATTTGAAGGTCGTGGATTAACCATTGAACAGAAAAATGGAAAAGTATATGTTTCGATGGAGAACAAACTCCTTTTTAAATCAGGTAGTTGGTCTGTCAATGACGAAGGTCGAAATGCTGTTATCGAATTGGGAAAAGTGCTAGCAACTAATCCAGATATTTCCGTATTAATTGAAGGCCACACCGACAATGACAAAGTAGTAGGTAATTTAGGTGAGGGCGTACAAAACAACTGGGACCTATCAACCAAACGCGCTTTAGCCATTGTCTCTATCTTATCAGAAAACAGTACCATAGACAAAAAGAACCTAACTGCTGCAGGTCGAAGTGAATATGCTCCTATTATGAGCAATAGTGCATCGGAGGGGAAGGCTAAAAACAGACGTATTGAAGTTATTCTTACGCCTAATCTAGATAAAATCAACGAGATGTTGAACCAATTATAACCCCATCACATCAATAGAAAAGCCCTATAAACTTGAGTTATAGGGCTTTTTTTGTTACAAATCTGCATTGGACTTTCCCATTTTATTAACACAGAAAGCAATTACAATTGCTTATCTTGCAGTTCTACAACTAAAAACACATTCAAACAATGCCTTTTTTAACCCTTAATCAAAAAAATATCAATGACATTATCGATTTTAGTGAATTAAATGTCTTCTATAAATGGTTTTTTGATTATCTCGGCTTTTTGCGTTTATCCGATCATGAAACTCATGTAATAACGACAATTGTTCTACTTCTTGTCTTTTCCCTTGTCATGTTTACTTTGGATTACGTACTCAAGAATATTTTCATCGTCATTGCTCGAAAATATGCCGCAAACAGCAAAACGCAACTCGATGACATTGTCATTAAAAATAAAGTTCTACACAATATTACCCATTTAATTCCGGTGGCTTTAGCACGTGTACTCTTTCCAATTTTCTTTACTGGTTTTCCAAAGGTTATCACCTTTGTATTGTCCTTGACGAATATCATTTTCATTGTAATCCTTACCCTATTATTGCGTTCTATTATTAGAACAACAAGAGATTACGCTAGAACCAAACCGAATTTAGCAGATAAACCGATTGACAGCTACTCCCAAGTATCTAGTATCATTCTATACTTTTTTTCTGGGATCATTATTTTTTCTGTCATTACAGGGAAGGACCCTGTTACATTTTTGGTTTCATTGGGTGCAGCCTCCGCTATTTTAATGTTAGTGTTTAAAGATACTATCATGGGATTTGTAGCGAGTATTCAGGTTTCGACGAACGATATGGTACGCGTGGGAGATTGGATTGAGATGGCCAAGTTTGGTGCTGACGGAACGGTATTAGAAATCAATTTGAGTACGGTAAAAGTGCAGAATTTTGACAAGACCATTACGACAATACCCACTTATTTATTGATTAGTGATTCGTTTAAAAACTACAGAGGGATGCAAAATTCCGGTGGAAGGCGAATCAAGCGAAGCATCAATATTAAGATGTCCTCTATTCGCTTCTTAGAAGCACATGAAATCAATGAATTGAAAAAAATTCAATTATTAAAACCCTATATAGAAGAACGACAACAAGAAATTGACAACTACAATATTAGCACCAATGCCGATCAATCCATGCCAGTAAATGGACGTCGCATGACCAACATAGGGCTATTTAGGGCTTATGTATTGCGTTATGCCCAACAAAATCAAAACATTCACAAAGAATACCATCTAATGGTACGTCATTTGCAGCCCACCGAACATGGCTTACCCATCGAGCTGTATATGTTTACCAATAGCACGGTTTGGGCCTTTTATGAAACCGTTATGGCTGATATTTTTGACCATGTTTTAGCCGCTATTGATTACTTCCATTTAGAAGTGTTTGAATTGCCTTCTTCTGATGATGTAAGACAGTTTATAGCCAATAGTTATGATACTGCTAAACAGCAAGAGAACGTATAATCAAAAAAAGCTTCGGAATAAAATCCGAGGCTTTTTTTATACTCTTTCTTTTCTTAGAGCATCTATCTACTCCTCGAGTTTATCCATAATCTTCTCAATCTTCTCCTCCGTAGTGGTCAGTTTTTTCTTACAAAAAACAATCAGCTGAGATGCGCGTTCTACTTTTTCTGCTAATTGATCTACGGTAACTTCGTCGTTTTTTAATGCCGTGAGAATCTCATCTAATTCTTCTGCGGCTTTTTCATAAGTAAGTTTTTCCATTGTATTACTTCTTCTATGCTAGCTAGCGTAATTTTATATTGTTTATTGTATAGTGTCAATTCTAATTCATCTCCTTGGTCCAAGATTGTATGTGCGGTAATCACTTTTCCTTGATGTCGAACCACAGCAAATCCCTTTTTCAATATATGCTCCATATCATACAAGGTCAGAAGCTCTTTGGACTGTGTTAACTGAAGCGAGTTTTTTGTCAACGTATGTCGCACGCGAGCTGCAAGCATCTCTTTTCTAAGATGGAGCTGCTGAATCTCTAAAAACACTTTTTGTTTTCCCCATGAAGTCAATCGCGACACACAGTCATACAATGCGTTGTTTTTCTTGTTCAACACAATCTTCGTTTCGACAGCAATCGCTTGTTCAATCCTCCGCAAATCATTTTTTTGCACTTGGGTTAATTGCTTTACTAAATATTCTAATGCCGTGGACTGTTGAGCTAAATTGCTCTTCTCTTCACGAAGTCGATAGCGACTCAAATTCCCAATGCGTTCTTCTACCTGATCTAGTGTCGTTTGGTATTGGGAGACCATTCGTCTTGCGCCATCTTTGACTGCTTGAGTCGATTGTTCGAGATACACACTAAATTGCAAAGCTCTTTCAATGATATAAGCGGCTACAGCACTGGGTGTTTTAAAATACGTATGCGCTACATAATCGGCAACTGTACTATCTGTTTCGTGACCAATTCCCGTAAAAACAGCCATAGGCATTTGCGCGATTTGCTCCGCTACCCCGATAGAATTAAATACATCCAAATCAAACTTAGACCCTCCACCTCGAATGAGAACCACCACGTCAAACTTTCCTTTTGCTACAACTTGTAATTGTTGGAGGATATTCACACCTGCTTCTTCTCCCTGTACTTGAGTATCAAAAAACGTCAAACTAAAAGCAAACGCATAGGGATTTTGTTTCAAATGCTGAACAAAATCTTCGTATCCCGAAGTTCCTACAGAAGCTACAACAGCAATTTTTTGAAGTACTCTTGGAAGTACTTTGCTCTTGTTCAACGGAAGGAATCCCTTTTGCTGCAATTGCAGCAACGTCATTTGTTTTTTGCGTTCAATTTCCCCTAAACTAAAGCCATAATCTACGTGGATAACATGTAGAGAAAAACCGTAAATAGGGTGAAAAATAGCCTCTCCATAACACAAAATCTCAGCTCCCTCTTTGACCACCTTATCCAGTTCTTCTCCACCATCAATGACACAACGTTCAACATTTCGTTTCCATATTGTTGCCCTACAACGCGCAAGTACTTGATCCTCGACTTGTTCAACGAGCTCCAGATAATAATGTCCTCTGCGATCCTTAGAGACTTTAAGCACCTCCACCTTTACCCAAAAGTATTTCCCCAGCATAAGTTCGTCAAAAACTTGCTGAACGCGATTTAAGATGGCGTGTAAGGTGAATATTTTTCTATTTTCTAACATAAGATTCGAAATACGAAAGTACAAAATTAAACAAGGCCATCCGCCTTTTTACCCTTTCATTGACTGTTTCCTTTCTTCTTTCATTTCAAAATCAACTGCGGAAAACTAAACGCCAATTATTCAATTGTCAGAACAAACCTTTATATTTGTCGCTGTATTTTAATAGGAAATAGAATGACATCTGTAAAAATTATAAATAAATCTCAACATGCATTGCCTCATTATGAGACGACGCAATCTGCAGGAATGGACTTAAGAGCCAATCTTACTGAATCAATTACACTAAACAGTTTAGAGCGAGCTATTGTTCCTACAGGATTATTTATCGAATTACCGGAAGGGTATGAAGCTCAAATCAGACCAAGAAGTGGTTTAGCTGCAAAAAAAGGAATTACATTATTGAATTCACCAGGTACCATCGATGCGGATTACAGAGGAGAAATTGGCGTTATTTTGGTCAATTTATCTAAAGAGGCATTTGTCATTGAAAATGGAGAGCGCATTGCTCAAATGGTCATTGCAAAATACGAACAAATCCAATGGGAAGATGCAGAAGCACTTTCAGAAACAGTACGTGGTACTGGGGGATTTGGAAGCACAGGAACGAAATAAAAAATAAATAAGCTACAAAAATGAGAATCATTGTACCTATGGCTGGACGTGGATCGCGTTTACGCCCGCATACCCTTACTACACCCAAACCTTTAATTCCCATTGCAGGAAAACCAATTGTACACCGATTGGTGGAGGATATTGCCAAGGTTTTAAATGACAAAATTGAAGAAATTGCGTTTATCATTCACGAAAGCTTTGGTAAACAAACAGAGAAAGACTTAATAGCGATTGCTGAAAAGTTAGGAGCTAAAGGGACGATTTGTTACCAAAATGAAGCTTTAGGAACGGCTCACGCTATTTTATGTGCCAAAGAGAGTATGACAGGCCCTATTGTAGTAGCTTATGCAGACACCTTATTCCGTGCAGATTTCAACTTAGACAAAACGGCGGATAGCGTAATTTGGGTAAAACAAGTAGAAGATCCAAGTGCATTTGGTGTAGTTCAATTAAACGACAAAAACGAAATTGTTGATTTTGTAGAGAAACCAGCTCATTTTGTTTCCGATTTAGCTATTATTGGAATTTACTTTTTCAAAAGCGGAGAAACACTGCGCAAAGAATTAGAATTCTTGTTAGACAATCAGGTAATTAAAGGCGGAGAGTATCAATTGACTGACGCATTAGAAAACATGAAACAAAAAGGCATGCGTTTTGTTCCAGGTCAAGTAGATGAATGGATGGATTGTGGAAACAAAGATGTCACTGTTGATACAAATAATCGCATGTTAAATTTCTTAGAAGCAGAGAACAGCAATTATGTATCTCCTGCTGTTCAATTAGAAAACAGTACGATTATCCCTCCTTGTTACATTGGAGATCACGTCGTATTAAAAAATGCAACGGTTGGTCCAAATGTTTCCTTAGGAGATCATTCTAAAGTAGAAAACGCAACAATTAAAAATAGTTTGATTCAAACACATGCGTACATTGCAAATGCTAATTTAGACAATGCCATGATAGGAAATCACGCGAAATACAACGGAAATCACACGAACATCAGCATCGGAGATTATTCTGTTTTAGACTAATAAATATTAAATCCGTTTTAATTTTCTTTAAAACGGATTTTTTTTATCTATATTCGAAGGATTAAACGATGTAGCTACAAAAATTATGAAAAAGATTGCGTTTTTATGCCTAACAAGTTTATTATTCATTAGTTGTAAAAAAGGAGGTGAAGGCTTTCTAATGAGAGAATCAGATGCAACAAAATCTAAAACAGCTTTGGTCATCTTAAATGATCATGCTAAAAATGCACAACAATTTAAAACAGTTTCCCTTCAAGGAACTGCTCAATACAAAGATGAATTTGAAAATAGAAAAGTAGGCATTGAGATTTTAATTGAAAAAGACAAACAGATTCAAATTAATATTCGCTATGCCGATATTCCCATCTTCAAAGCCCTTATTACACCTGATAATCTCAAATATTACAATAAATTAAACGAAACGGCTTTCGAAGGAGGTTTTGATATACTAACCCACTTTGTAGGTACAGACATCAATTTTAATCGCCTTCAAAATTTGTTGTTAGGACAAGTGTTGGACAGTCAAAACAACAAAGAATTTATTGCAACTATTGAAGAAGGATTACACAAAATTCGTTCAGTAGAGCAAGAAGAGTTACAATCGACGTATTTCTTCGAAGACGAAAATAGTTTATTAAAAAAAGAATCTATCGAAGAGCTTGATTCCAATCGAAAAGTGACTATTTCCTACCCTGGTTATCAAAAAATCAAGCATTTTATTGTGCCAACTGAACTAAATATTATAGGAGAAGAAGGAGAAAAAACCATAAATTTGGACATTCGTTACCGAAAAGTTTCCTTTAACGAAGATTTACATCTTAATTATAGTGTTCCAAAGGGATACAAAATGATTAATTTGTAAAAAATCCGTAATATTGTATGGCTTAAGAAGTAAATCGCTATGAGAAAAACATACTGCACTATATGGTTCATTTTAATGGCATTGCCTTTGTGTGCCCAACAAAAAGAGACACAAGAACAGTTAGAACGCAGAAAGCAACAGATTATCATTGAGATAAAGTCTGTGCAGCAGTTACTTCACAAAGAGCAAACCAAAGAGCGCAATATCTTAAGTGAAATTGACGAAATCAACCGAAAAGTAACCTTAAACAGACAGTTGATTAACAATGTGCGCAAGCAAATCAATATCACCAACAACAACATCAATAAAAATCAAAAAGAGGCCAATACTTTAGCCAAAGAATTGGAGCAATTGAAAGATGATTATGCAAAAACGATTGTAAAAGCGTACAAAAGTAGATCCAATCAAAGTAAAATGATGTTCATATTATCGTCTGAAAACTTTTTTCAGGCGTATAAACGCGTGCAGTATTTAAAGCAATATGCGGATTACAGAAAACAACAAGGCGAAGAATTAAAAGAAAAAACAGCTTTGTTGAAAGAAGCACTAGCGAAGCTAGAGGTTGAAAAGGAAAAACAGCGCAAACTGCTAGCAGAACAAGAAACGAACGAAAAGAATTTACAACAAGACTTAACGGAACAAAAGGATTTAGTTTCCATTGTCAAAAAGGATCAGAAGAAATTCAACGAACAGATCAAGAAGAAACAAGACGAAACGAAGGCCATTGACCGCAAGATACAGCAATTAATTCGCGAAGCTATTGAAGAAGCAAATAGAAAAGCCAGAGAGGCTGCTGCTAAAGCAGGTAAATCAACAACAAAATCCACAGCTACTTCTTCTGCTGCGGCTACTTTTGAATTAACGCCAGAAGGCAAGCTAGTAGCGGATAACTTCAAAGCAAACCGTGGAAAATTACCTTGGCCCGTTGAAAAAGGGTACGTATCTCTTCCTTATGGAGATCAACCTCACCCTGTACAAACGCACTTAACCATTCACAACAGTGGAGTGGAAATTACGACAGAATCTAATGCAAAAGCAAGGGCTATTTTTGAAGGAGAAGTACTACAAGTACAAGTTTTATCCGGAGGGAATAAAGCCGTGTTAATTCAGCATGGGGATTATATCACTGTATATCAAAACCTAAGTAATGTTACGGTTCAAAAGGGTGATAAAGTAAGCTTAAAGCAAACCATCGGAACAATTAACACAAACAGCGCTGGAAAAACTGTTTTAAAATTCTTACTTTCGCACAACTCCAATATTGACAACCCTCAAAATTGGTTAAGTAGAAGTAACTAAACGCATTTTTGTCCTATGAGTAATGCCGTAGCCTTTAACCTTTTACAGTGGGTAAATGAAAATAAAGACCTGCTAAAACCGCCAGTATCCAATAAGAATCTTTTTGTTGATTCCAAAGATTACATCATTATGGTTGTTGGTGGTCCTAACAACCGAAAGGACTTCCATTATAATGAAAATGAAGAATTTTTCTTTCAACTGGAAGGAACCATTTATATTGATATTCAAGAAGAGGGAGAAAGAAAGCGCATTACACTCAACCCTGGGGATATTTATCTTCTCCCCGCAAAAATGCCACATTCTCCTATACGCACCGCAAATTCTGTGGGTTTAGTTGTAGAAACCAAACGCAAAGACCCTCATGCTAAAGATGGTTTAATTTGGTATTGCGAGAATTGCAATGAGAAACTGTATGAAGTTTACTTTGAACTAACAGATATTGAAACGGATTTCTTGCCGCATTTTAAACATTTTTACGGATCTGAAAAACTGAGAACGTGCTCAAATTGCAATTGTGTAATGGATACAGTGCCTTAAATCACTCTCTTTACGAGACTGATTAAAAACACCGTATTTTTTTATTTTTCCACAATCATCTATACGAGCTAACAACCTAATTGTAATTTTGCAATTAGCTCAAAATAAACGTTGCTTTTATTCCAAATAATTGTCAACAACTTAATAATATAGCAAAATGAAGTGTTTTTATTAACACCTCTTAGCTAAAATTATTTTTATATCTTAGCGAAGAACTATCTTATAAACTATAAAAGAAGAATAATGGCAACAACAAATGACCAATTTGGAATTTTGGATGCGATGAAGCATTTAGGACTTGCAGAAGTAAACAACGGTACTTCAACAGGTTTAAACTCATTTTCTAACGGAAGAATTATCGAATCATACTCACCAGCAACAGGTGAACTAATAGGAAAAGTAAAAGCTTCAACAGCTGAAGATTACGAAAAAGTAATGCAAACAGCACAAGAGGCTTACAAATCATGGAGATTAGTTCCTGCACCAAAAAGAGGGGATATCGTTCGTCAAATCGGAGAAGAATTACGCAACAATAAAGAACACCTTGGAAAGCTTGTTTCTTATGAAATGGGTAAAAGTTTACAAGAAGGTTTAGGTGAAGTTCAAGAAATGATTGACATCTGTGACTTCGCAGTAGGATTATCTCGTCAATTGTATGGTTTAACTATGCACTCTGAGAGACCCATGCACAGAATGTATGAGCAATGGCACCCAATTGGAATTGTAGGTATTATTTCTGCTTTCAACTTCCCTGTGGCTGTATGGAGCTGGAACACAATGATTGCTTGGGTTTGTGGAGACGTTTGTATCTGGAAACCAAGTTCAAAAACACCTTTGTGTGCAGTAGCATGTCAAAATATTATTGCTAAAGTTTTCAAAGCTAACGGAATTCAAGAGGGAGTTTGTAACCTAGTAGTTGGAAATGAGTGTGGAGACTTAATGAACAACGACCACAGAATTCCATTAGTATCTTTCACAGGATCAACTCGTATTGGACGTCACGTATCAAAAACAGTAGCTGAGCGTTTTGGAAATACAATCTTAGAATTAGGAGGAAACAACGCGATCATCGTTTCAGAACACGCAGATATCAATATGGTATTAGTTGGAGCAGTATTCGGAGCAGTTGGAACAGCAGGACAACGTTGTACTTCAACTCGTCGTTTAATTATTCACGAAAGTGTATACGATAAAACAATTCAAGTTTTACAAAGTGCTTATGCTCAATTGAAAATTGGAAACCCATTAGATGCAAATAACCACGTTGGACCACTAATTGACAAAGGAGCAGTTCAAGATTACTTGAATGCAATTGAAAAAGCAAAACAAGAAGGTGGAAAAATCATCGTTGAAGGTGGAGTTCTAGAAGGAACAGGATATGAGAGTGGATGCTACGTTAAACCATGTATCATTGAAGCGAAAAACGAGTTTGAGATTGTTCAAGCAGAAACGTTTGCTCCAATTTTATATGTAATGAAATACAGCAACATCCAAGAGGCTATCGATATGCAAAATGGAGTTCCTCAAGGATTATCTTCTTCAATCTTTACAAACAATATGCGTGAAATGGAGTTATTCCTTTCTCAAGCAGGTTCTGATTGTGGAATTGCTAACGTTAATATCGGTACTTCAGGTGCTGAAATTGGTGGAGCTTTTGGAGGTGAAAAAGAAACAGGTGGAGGACGTGAGTCTGGATCTGATGCTTGGAAAGCTTACATGAGAAGACAAACCAATACGATCAACTACGGAAGTGAACTTCCATTAGCACAAGGTATTAAATTTGATTTTTAATCGAATTCAACCATAAAAAAAGACGTCTAGTAGACGTCTTTTTTGTTTTTATATTGTATGATTAAAAGCGGTATCCAATCATTACACCTGCGTTGAATTCAATCGCTGAGAAACGATCATTTACTTCACTACTGAAGTTTCTTGCTACATTGACAAATGGTTCAATAGCGAATGAATCTCCCATAGTCCATTTGTGCCCGAAACCAATTCCCAAGATAAAGCTATTCATATCTGTTTTCTCGCGTACTAACCCATTAATTTCTGAGTTAAATACATCTTCTTTGAAATTACCAAAACGATATTTGATGAAAGGAGAAACTGAATACCCACTTCCATTCGCGTCATTTTTACCTCCAAAATAGAATTTATAATTGAAAGCTAAACTCGTTGTATTAAACTTTTGGTCTTTGCTTTTGCTTTCGTGATAGTACGAAAAACGATCCATGAAGTGAATATCTACTCCAACAGATTGATTGTGATCAATAAAATGCTCATAACCTAATTCAATTGAAGGCACTACAATGGTATTAAGAATATTGATCTTAACTTCATTTACAGCTTGCGCTTTAGCGCCTAACATCCCACCGATTAAAAAAGCAGTTGCGATTAATTTTTTCATTTGTTCTAAACTTTGCCTACAAATATATAATATTTTACTATTATTTGTGATTCCTCCCTTCTTCTGTTGGATACAAATCAGCAATTACATCACTTTGCCAATATTCTTTTGTATCAACATCTAAGGCGCTAATTTTGCCGAAAAAGGCCGCACCAGTATCTATATTCCAAACATTGGCAAACTGAACGGGTACATCAAATCCAAAATGAGTAACAGGTGTATGTCCAATATAAATCTCTTTGTGGAATTTCAAGCGTTTTGGATAGCGTGGATCTGACGAATCTAAGGTTGTATCCATCGCCATAACCATTTCCCACAAAGTGCGATCCCAATAGAGATACTCTTCAAAAAATTCAGCTTCAATTCCTCGAGGATTCGTATATCCTGCATGTACAAACAATCGATTTGCCTCGTCAATATGATAATTTTGCAAGCGTTGAAAAAAAGCAAGATGTCGTTTAAACTGCTCTTCTGGCACTTGACTATAAGCCAAGACAGAGGCATCTCCTCCATTTCTAAACCACTGTGGATTCTCTTCTTTGGTCAACATCCACTTAACGAGGAGGCTCTCGTGGTTTCCCCTTAAAAAAACACAAGAATGCGTTTGTTCTAAGGCTAATAAGAATTCAACTACCAGATGGGGTTCACTCCATCCATCTACGTAATCTCCTAAAAATATCAATTGATCGGTTGGTGTTATTTTGGCGCGTTCAAAAAGTTGTTTTAACCCTTTAAAACCTCCATGTATATCTCCTATAACCAAGGTTCTACTCATAACTCTCTGTTTCGTATTTCAACTTACGCAAGATACGCATAACTTGCTTAAAGCCTATAAACAGCTGTGGGTCATTGGCAAATTTTAAATAATCTTTAACCTCAATCAACTCCTCCTTCGCTTGCTCGAAACCATTGAGGTAACACAACATCATATTGTAACACAATTTACTCAACACTCGTTCTTCTTTGTTGGTCAACCGCTCTCCTCCTTTTAATTTTTGAATGACCTTCAGGCTGTTTCTATAAATGTGTTCCAAGATATTTTCATTGTACTTCGGCGGTTCGAAGAGCATCTTGCTCTCCATGGCATAGCTGCCATTATCATAAAAGTTGAGGCGTACTTCTTCAAAGGGATAATAGCTCGTTCCGTCATTTAATCCCAGATTTAGATATTCAGTTAACACAAAGGATTCTGCATCATAAAAAAGCGTTACCACGTCAAGAGAAGAATAAAATAACTTAATTTGCTCGTTGACAAATTCAATATCCATGCGTGAATAAAACGGAATACCTCGAATATTCATCTTTTTTCCTACCCAACAAATGACAAATTGCTCTTTAAATACACTGTAATTGGCGTGAATATCTTTAGAAGATTGCATCATATAGCCCACTACACTTTCAAGCACGTGATTTAAATTATTCTGTGAACTTTTTTCGATACTCTCTACATGACTGCTATTGCCGTTGTAAATAAGTTCCCCATTGGGAACAGAAGTACTCCCAACACGCGAAAAATAGGAGCCAACTTGAATTTCCCCAATAGGCCGTTTAAAGGTCGTTAAATCCGAATTTGGCGCAATGGTAACCAATCCAATCACCTTATCATCAGCAAGATTCGTAAAAGTGACATTATCATACGTAATACTCGGAGGATTGGCAAAATAAGCATTAACTAAATTCTGAATCTTGCTATCGTCATAAAAATCTACCCCCACTAATTCGTTGTTATCATCCTCTACTCCCACAATAATAAAGGAGTTATTTTGAGGATTTGAATTAGATAAGGCACAAATATGTTTTAAAAATTTTGCTTTCCCCGATTTGGTGTGTAAATTTAGCTGCCTTTTCTTATCGTAGAAACTATTCTCATCATATTGGGCCAGTAGATTTTTAATAAGTAATCGCTTATTAATCATAGCAAATTATTTTTTGTTCTTAAAATTATAAAAAGAAACCCATAAATCACGCCCAAATGTTGAACAGCTACTTTAGATTTAACCATCTATTAACAACTTAATAGAGAATATTTTTTGAATTTGCATGAATAATTAAATGAGCGTTATTTTCAGACAAAACTTTTATTATGGAAACACCCGGATCAAATTACGATATTCGAGAATTAAATGAACTTATAGAAAGAGAAAGTGCTTTTATTGATATCTTGACAATGGAAATGAATAAAGCTATTGTTGGACAAAAGCACATGATTGATCGATTGTTAATTGGATTACTAGGACAAGGACACATCTTACTAGAAGGTGTACCTGGGTTAGCAAAAACACTCGCGATTAATACCTTAGCCAAAGCGGTACACGGTAGTTTCAACAGAATTCAGTTTACGCCAGATTTATTGCCGGCGGATGTTATAGGTACGATGATTTACAACGTAAAGGAAAATGACTTTACAATTCGCAAAGGACCTGTTTTTGCCAACTTCATCTTGGCGGATGAGATTAACCGTGCTCCAGCAAAAGTACAATCTGCACTTTTAGAGGCGATGCAAGAAAAACAAGTAACGATTAGTGACACCACATATGCGTTAGATAAGCCTTTCTTAGTAATGGCAACGCAAAACCCTGTTGAACAAGAAGGTACTTATCCTTTACCAGAAGCACAGATGGACCGTTTCATGTTAAAAACGGTGATTGATTATCCAAAATTAGAAGAAGAGCGCTTAGTGATTCGCCAGAATTTAGCTGGTGAAAAACAAACGATAAATCCAGTGGTAACCTTAGATCAAATTAAACGCGCACAAGAAGCGGTTAAAAAGGTATACATGGATGAGAAAATTGAAAAATACATCTTAGATATTATTTTTGCAACGCGATACCCAGAGCAATTCAAATTAGAAAAATTAAAACCACTTATTAGCTTTGGTGCATCTCCTCGTGGTAGTATCAACTTAGCAACAGCAGCGAAGTGTTATGCCTTTATCAAACGAAGAGGATATGTAATTCCAGAAGATGTACGTGCCGTAGTTATCGATGTATTGCGTCACCGTATTGGTGTTACATACGAAGCAGAAGCAGAAAGCATCACCTCTGTGGATATCATCAATCAAATTGTAAACGAAATAGAAGTTCCATAGCATTTAAAGCTGTGGATTACAACTATTTATTTCACAATTATTTCGCTTAGTACGGAATAGTTATTTTGAATAATTCTTTTACAATGGAAACCAAAGAGATTTTAAAAAAGGTCAAAAAAATTGAGATCAAAACCAAGCGTTTAAGTGATCATATTTTTTCAGGGGAATACCACACTTCCTTTAAGGGACGTGGTATGACTTTTTCTGAAGTACGTCCCTATCAATTTGGCGATGATGTACGCGCTATTGATTGGAATGTCACAGCGCGTTACAATGAACCTTATATCAAGGTTTTCGAAGAAGAAAGAGAGTTGACGCTAATGCTTATGGTAGATATCAGTGGATCGGAAAACTTCGGTTCAACGGATACGTTCAAACAAGATATCGTTACAGAAATTGCCGCTACCCTAGCCTTTTCTGCTACGCAAAACAACGATAAAATTGGACTTATTTTATTTTCTGACCAAATTGAGTTATTCGTGCCCCCTAAAAAAGGAAAAATGCACGTGTTGAGAATCATTCGCGAATTGATTGATTTCAAACCCAAAAGTCAACAAACAGATGTAGGTCTCGCCTTGGCTTACCTATCAAAAGTAATCAAGAAAAAAGCAATTGTCTTCCTCTTGTCTGATTTTGTGACACCTCCCTACGAAAGTACCTTAAAGATATCAGCAAAAAAACACGATATCACAGGGATTCGCATTTATGATGAACGAGAAAAAGAGCTACCTAACGTAGGACTTATCAACGCTTATGATGCAGAAACAGGACAAGAAATCTTAATCAATACGGGAAGTAAAGAAGTGAGAAATCAATATACCGCTCATTTTTTAAAACAAGAAGATCAATTCAAAAAGACCTTTCAAAAATGTGGGGCAGGTGTAATCAACATGCGCGTAGATGAGAGTTATGTAAAAAAATTATTAGGGTATTTCAAAGCTAGATAAAATGACACTGAATAGAACAAAATACAATCTTTTAAGCGTACTTATTCTTTTGTTATCATCTCAGTTGATGTTAGCTCAATTACCTCTTGAAACAAAAGTAGACACAACGAATATTAAGATAGGTGAACCTATTCAATATAGCATTCGCACTATGGCTTCTAAAGGCAGTAAGGTCGTATTTCCCGAATCGGAAACCTTAGGCCCTTTAGAGATTTTAACCTCTTTTCCCGTTGATACGATTGAAAAAGACAACTTCGTTGAATTAATTAAGACTTATGAATTAACGCAATTCGACGAGGGCAGTTACACCATTCCGGAATTACCTATTATCATTGATTCGAAGATGTTTAAGACAGATTCGATCCGCATCAACGTTCAGAACGTCGTAGTAGACACATTAAAAACGCCTTTATACGATATTAAATCTATATCCAAAACAGGAGCAGCGCCTTCTACCAATTGGTACTACCTGGCCTTTCTCCTTTTGGCTATTCTCATTGGAGTTGTAATTTATTTCTTTATCAAAAAATTACAAGATAAAAACCTCACAGAGGATGACAAGTATAGTACGCCTTTCGAAAAAGCAGTAACTAAGTTAAAGCAATTAGAAGAAAAACAAAATTGGACTCGTGGAGATGCAAAGCCCTATTATTCCGAGATGACTGATATTGCACGCGCATTTATTGAAGATACCTTTGGCATTTCCGCCCGTGAATTAACCACCTTTGAAACAGTTTCCATTTTAAAGAATACACTACGCGATAAGGAAATCAAAATTGATCCCAAAATTATCAACGAATTCAAACGCGTTTTAGATACGGCCGATTTAGTTAAGTTTGCCAAATCACAACCAGCTGATAACGAAATTGCTGCAGATACATCTAAAACACAAAATATCATTAATGAAATAAACACGGCATATCCAATTTCTGCCGCAACTCAAACAGAGCGTATTCGATTGAGAGAAGAACGCAAAAGAAAGAGAAAAAGAGTGCGTTTTGGTATTCCTACTGCAGTTTCAGCTGTTTTAATGTTATTGGTAGGTATTATCTATTTAATCAATATTACTTCAGAACAAAGCTTGAGCTTATTTACCTTCAACTCATCTAAACGCCTACTCCAGCAGGAGTGGATTAACAGTACTTACGGCAGTGGAATAGGATTAACTGTAAGCACACCTGAGGTATTGGTAAGAAAAAATGACCCTACAGTTGGAGACAGTGGAATAGATGGAATTGACAACATCCAACAGTTCAAAAGTGGTGAATTAGGAGATCCTGTTTTCATTACTTTAAGTACCATTCTGACAGGTCAAGACTTTAAATATACAGAAGAAGAGATTCTTGATCATTCTTTGAAATTAATTATCAAAAATCACGAAGTAGATGGCATTGAGCTAACGCATGAGAAATTTGAGAATGCTTCAGGATTAACGGGATTAAAAGTTCAAGGGAGCTTTATCCTTAAATCAGAGAAAGACAAAGGGAAAAATCAAAAAATAACTTTTGCTTGTGTGTTGAGTCACGAAAGTAAAAGCGTTTTAAATCAGGTATGGGTATTTCACCATACAGAAGATCAATATGCAGATGAGATTACCGAAAAAGTATTCGATTCTATGCAGTATAAACAAGACCAGTAACGATGAGAAATGCAACCTTTTTACATCCTGAATTCTTTTGGTTGTTTCTGCTATTACCTCTTGTTATCTTCATTTGGTATAGAAACAGAAAAAGACAAAAAGCGACGATTAAACTAAGTTCAATAGAAGCTTTTACGGGGCATTCTTCGTTATTAGTACGCTTATTGCCCCTATCCATTGTATTAAAAACCCTCGGACTAAGTGCACTTATTATTGCTTTAGCGCGTCCGCAAGTGATTAGTGTGGACCATCAGATCCACTCCACGCATGGGATTGATATTGTGATGGCCATGGATATTTCGGGCAGTATGTTAGCCCGAGACTTAAAGCCCAACCGTTTGGAAGCCTTGAAGGAAGTGGCTGGTGATTTCGTTAGTCAGCGTGTGGCTGATCGCATCGGAATTGTGATTTACGCAGCAGAAGCTTATACAAAAACACCGGTAACGAGTGATAAAACCTTGCTTTTAAATTCACTTCGCGACATTAAATACTCCGATGATTTACGCGATGGAACAGCCATTGGCGTGGGATTAACGACTGCAATTAACCGCATTAAAACCAGTCCAGCCAAAAGTAAAATCATCATTCTATTGACAGATGGAGTAAATAACACAGGAACAGTAGATCCCTTAATGGCGACTCAAATTGCCAAAGAATTCAACATCAAAATTTACACCATCGGAATTGGAACCAATGGATTAGCAGAATCACCTGTTGGATTTGATCCTAATGGAGAATTACTCTATAAGAAAATTCCAGTTGAATTGGACGAAGAATTGATGAAAACGATTGCCAAAGAAACAGGAGGGCAATATTTTAGAGCAACCAATACGCAAAGTCTTAAAAATATATACGACGAAATCAATCAGCTAGAAAAAACAAAAATAGATGAGCAAAAGTATGTCAATACAGACGAAAAATTCAGATTATTCGCTCTCCTTGCTTTTATCTTATTAGCATTAGATTTTATTCTAAGTAAAACACTTTTTAGAGGATTTATTTAATAGCATTATGTGGGAATTAGATGACAAAAAATATTTTCTTTTACTAATAGCAATCGCTGTTATTGCCTTGTTAGTGGTATGGGAAATACTATGGAAAAAGAAAGTGCAAAAAACGTTTGCAACGTCCAAAGCGTTGCAAGCATTAGCTCCAAATAAATCTGCCAATAAACCAATCATCAAAGCAGCTTTATACTTGGCTGCCTTAATCTGTATTGTATTGGCGCTTGTGAATCCAAAAATAGGTACACGCATTGTTACCGTAAAAAGACAAGGAGTAGATATTGTGTTTACCTTAGACGTTTCCAAGAGTATGCTTGCTCAGGATATGGCTCCTGACCGATTGGCAAAAATGAAACAGCTAACTTCACAGATTATCAATAGCTTGGGTCCAGACCGTATTGGGATTGTTGGATATGCCGGAAGTGCCTTCCCTATGTTACCAATTACAACCGATCATTATGCGGCCAAAATGTATTTGCAATCGATGAATACGGATATGGTATCTTCACAAGGTACGGCCTTAGAAGAAGCCATTCACGTAGCGAGTAATTACTTTGATAACCCGAGAACGAGTAAGGTAATGATTCTCATTTCCGATGGAGAAGACCACGGTGAAGGTGTTGATTCCTCCATCCAACTAGCCAAGGAGAAAAACATCAAGATTATCACTATCGGAGTTGGAACCGAAAAAGGAGGACCTATTCCCATCAAAACGGCAAAAGGTATAGAATATAAAAGAGACTGGGACAACGAAGTTGTTATCACCAAATTGGATCCATCTACCTTGAAACACATTGCAGATGCTACGGGAGGAAAATACTTTTATGGGTCAAATACGCAAGAAATTGTTGACCTTATTACGAATGAACTCAATAAAATTGAAAAAACGGATTTCGAATCCCAACAAATCGCTGAATTTCAATCGCAATTTCAATGGTTTTTAGGCTTAGCCTTTTTACTTCTTTGCATTGATTTATTCATTCTAGAACGCAAAACGAGTTGGATGAAGCAGTTAAATCTCTTCAATGAAAAAGAATAATGCACATACTTGGAAAAAAATGAAACATCTATATTTGACTTTTGGATTGATCTTGTTTGCCTCTCTATCTAGTTGGGCACAATCAGCGGGTCGCGCATTAACGGTGGGAAATGAATCCTATGAACACAAACAATTCACTCAATCAGAAGCAGCTTATCGCGTTGCCTCATCAAAGAGTGAGAAAAAAGAAACCCCTACTTACAATTTAGGGAATAGTCTTATTCGTCAAAAACAAAACAAAGAAGCTATTTCAGCCTATACTAGAGCAATCAAAGAAGCAACAACCAAAGAAGCTAAGCATCAAGCCTATCATAACTTAGGCAATGCTTATATGGCTGAAAAAAACTATAAAGCGGCAGAACAAGCCTATAAAAATGCGTTGAGAAATAATCCCAAAGACGATGAAACGCGTTACAACTATGCCGTAGCAAAAAAACTAAACGAAGAGAATCCTCAAAACGATCAAAATCAGGATAATCAAGACAATAAAGATCAAAACCAAGATCAAAATCAACAGAATAAAGACCAAGACCAAGACCAAGATCAAAATAAAGATCAGAACCAGGACAACAAGCAAGACAACAAGCAAGACAACAAGCAAGACAATAAGCAGGATAACAAAGGGGACGACCAGAAAGACGATAAAAAAGATCAAGGAGACAACAAGGACAATAAAGACAATAAAGATCAAGATCAAAAACAACAACCGAATCCGCAACAACAAAAACAGCAACAAAGCAAAGAGCAGATGGAGCGTATATTAGATGCGGTGAATCGCGATGAGCAGGCGGTACAACAACGATTGATAGACAAGAACAAAAAAGGAGATAAAAAAGCCGAAGCACAAGGGGTATCCACACAACGTAAAAAAGATTGGTAAGCTTTAAATTATGAAAACATTACATCTATATCTTGTATTGGTTTGTGTCCTCTTCACACAATCTTTAGCTGCACAAGCGACTTTCGAAGCGAGTGTAAACAAGGAACAAGTACCTTTAAATGACGTTATTCAGATTGAATTTACAATGAATAGCGACGGAGACGAATTTCGCTCTCCAAATTTCGAGGGGTTTACCGTTGTTGGTGGACCAAATAGTGCCGTAAGCTATGCATGGATGAATGGAAAAAAATCCTTCAAAAAATCATTTTCTTACCTTTTGAGACCTAAAAGAAAAGGGAAAATAGTTATTGGTAAAGCCAGTATTGTTATGGAAGGTGAAACCTATACGACCAATCCAATTACCATTACAGTAACGGATGCTGTAGAACGTCAAGATCCTCGTCAACAAGCAAACCAAATACAACAAGGTACCTTAGATCGAGTTCATTTAGTTGCAGAAGTTTCTAAGACGAAACCTTTCATCAATGAACCCGTTACGATTGTATACAAATTGTATTTCAACGCCAATGTTGGTGGTTATAGAGGAAATCAAATCCCGACCTACGATAAATTTTGGACCTATAATATTGAAATGCCTCAACGTCCTGAATTAAAACAGGGCAAATACAAGGGAGAAATGTACAACTACATCGTCTTGAAACAGGATATTATCATGGCACAAGAAGTAGGTAAACACGTCATAAAACCTCTTTCATTAACTGTTCAGGTAGAAGTTCCTACAGGACGTCGAGATTTTTTTGGTTTTCCAGAATATGGTTTAATTGAAAAAGACTTCAGTACACAAACTATTACCATTGACGCACAAGATTTACCGCAAAAAGATAGGCCAGCCAGTTTTTCAGGAGGTGTAGGTGAGTTTTCAATGAAAGCAACTCCTTCTACTACTGAATTAAAGGCAGGGGAACCTTTATACTTAACAGTTGCTGTTTCAGGAAAAGGAAACCTCAACCTCGTTACGATACCTACTCCAGTAGCCCATTCTGCTTTAGAGGTTTACGACCCTCAATATTCAGAAAAACTTAATCCTACTTCTTTCGGCTTGCAAGGAAATAGAACCAATAAATATACAATCATTCCACAGTATAAAGGAGAATACAACATTGATCCTATGGAGTTTTCGTACTTTGATTTGGCTTCCAAACAATACAAGACGATTACTACAGATACGATAAAGATTCACGTATTAGATGGTCCGATGTTGCCAACAAATAAAGAAGCTGCTGGTACAGATCAAGCAGACGATCAAGACTTATTCCAAAAAAATAAAACCACGTTGACCTTTGTAGAATCAAAGAAACCAACGTATTGGAATACTACATTGTTCTACTTCTTACTTCTTGCACCGCTAGTGATCATGCCTTTATTCGCCATTGCAACCCGCCTAAAAGAAGCAAAAGCAAACGATATAGAAGGAAATAAATTAAAGAGAAACAATCGCTTAGCGAAGAAGTACTTAAGTGAGGCGAAAAAGCACATGAATAATAAAGACTTATTCTATGAAGCTTTAGAACGTTGTTTACACAACTTCTTAAAGGCCAAATTGACCATGGAAACCAGTGAGATGAGCAATGAGAATATCACGGAAATTTTACAGGAAAAATCCATTAGCGAAACCGCTATTGATTCTTTTATGAATTTGAAAAATGCTTGTGAATGGGCGCGTTATACGCCAACAGATCAAGTTGATATAATTAAAGATTACGAAACGGCCATTGACGTCATTGATCAATTGGAAAAACAATTTAAGTCCTAATGAAAAAACTAACTTTTTATCTTGTTTTTGCCTTAGTGAGCATCGTTAGTTATGCTCAACCTGCAGATTGGCAAAAGTCTTTTGACAAAGTGAATGCGACTTTTCAGAAGGAACATTTCAAAGAGGCTATTGAAGGTTATCTCGCACTAGAGCATGTATATCAAAACTCACCCGAGTTATATTTTAACCTGGCGAATGCTTACTTTAAAACGGGAGACTATGTTCACGCGGCTTACTACTATGAAAAAACGTTGAAATTGAATCCTTCCATGCAAGAGGCTAAGACCAATTTGAACTTTACCAAAGAGCATTTAGAAGATGACATAACCCTCATTGAGGAATACGACAAAGCAGATATTGTCCATCAATCTTTGAGTAAATTATCTGTTGATGGTTGGGCTATTGTAGCAACGTTATCGAGTATACTACTGTTAATATGCTTTATGGTGTACTTTATTAGTCACAACAGCAACATCAAACGCCTTTTATTTGTTGGTATGATACTTAGTGTTGTCATCGGTCTTGGAAGTCTTTATGCAGCTTCCTTTGAAAGTAATTATACGAAAAACAGTGTAACAGCGCTTATTTTCAAAGCTAAAGTAGACATGAAAGAAGAAGCAAAGACGACTTCCTCTACGCTCAAAGAATTACACCAAGGAACGAAAGTATATATCTTGGAAGAAAAAGGACTCTGGTTAAAAGTCCGCCTAGACAACCAAGAAGTTGGTTGGATCAATAAAGATGTTATTCGCGAAATTTAAATAGATTCTGGCGTAGGTGTTTGCAAAACATCTACGCTTTTTTCAAATAGGTGTTTCACCATTTCAAACAAACTAGGGAAGATGTGTTCCGCAACGAAAAGATAAACGCTATAACTTTTAGAATTCGCTAAAGTTTCGGGACCAATCAGGGTAATACGGCTGTTTATCTGATCCATAACAGCGTAAGCTAAGCTCATCATTAAAATTACGACAAGAATTTGAAATAGGGCTCCTAACACGCGATTAAAGAAACCTAAAAAAGCAGCTTCAAATATCTTGGTTGTAATTTGTGCGGCTAATCGAACCGCTAAGATGGCCAATACAAAAGCAATAACAAAAGATAATACAGGCAAAAAGCTAGACTCCCAACCCCATTTTTGTTGCAGAAAATCTTTGACCACATTGGAAAATTTCAAGGCCCCCATCGTGCCAATCAAAAGAGATAAAAAGGCAACAACAGAAACAAAAAAACCGTTTTTAAACCCTTTAAATATACCAAAGGCCAAAGCCAATACAACTAACATATCTAATATCATGTTATCCTCATTTTATATTCCACTAAATTATTATTTTTTCTATAAATCTGTGTCATAAGTAAATTGTATCTTTGTTTCATTCAAACAAACAACAAGATGGCAAGAGATGAACAATTAAAACAGAGGTGGGAAGATGTCGTGCAAAAGATATCTACTCGCTTTGGAGATGGAGAGGTCCTCGATCTAGAAGCAATCATCTATCTTATTGGCGTTCAAGAATTAGGTAAAATCAAAAAACGATATAAAAAAGACGATAAAGTTAATTTGATGCATATTGCTATATGCCGCCTACTGGAACCCTATGGATATTATGAATTTGATCACTATGATAACGACGGCTGGCCTCATTATAACGTAAAAGAACATTTACCCGCTTTGCGAGCAGGAGAACAAAGTGTTTTAATGAAAGAAGCCATTGTGCAGTATTTCTTAGAACTAAAATATATTGACTAAAACGCACATAAATAAAAAATTTAGCTTGCTTTAAATTTTATGTCTAAATGAAAAGCAGTAAATTTGCCTTTTACTTTACTTAAAATGATAGATAAAATAAAAGAATACATTGGTGAGGCAGAACACTTCCAAACCGATAACAAAGAACAACTAGAAGCTTTTAGAATTAAATTCCTTTCTAAAAAGGGAATCTTAAACGAATTATTTGCCTATTTTAAAACCGTTTCCAACGATCAGAAAAAGGAATTTGGTCAGGCGATTAATACGCTAAAAAGCGCCATTGAGACTAAAGTAAAAACAATCCAAGAAGAACTAGAGTCTAAAAATGTACAAGGGCTATATGGCGATTTAACACGTCCAGGTTATCCTATGTCTATTGGATCAAGACACCCTATTTCACTTGTAAAAAATCAGATTGTTGATATTTTTAACAGTATTGGTTTTACTATTTCTGAAGGTCCAGAAATTGAAGACGATTGGCATAACTTCTCTGCCCTGAACTTTCCTGACTATCACCCAGCACGTGATATGCAAGATTCGTTCTTCGTGCAGTCAAATCCACAACACTTATTGCGTACGCATACCTCATCGGTACAAGCGCGCTATATGGAGGATCACAAACCGCCTTTGCGTACCATTTCTCCAGGACGTGTATTCAGAAATGAAGATATCTCTTCTCGTTCTCACTGTATCTTTCACCAAGTAGAAGGATTATACATCGACAAAGACGTGTCTTTTGCTGATTTAAAACAAACCTTACTTTACTTTACCAAAGAAATGTTTGGTAAATCTAAAATTCGCTTACGCCCTTCGTATTTCCCATTTACAGAGCCAAGTGCTGAAGTAGATATTTACTGGGGATTGAAAACTGAAGTGGATTATAGAATCACCAAAGGAACAGGTTGGTTAGAGATTATGGGATGTGGTATGGTTGATCCAAACGTATTGACCAATTGCAACATCGATGCGAATGAATACAGTGGATTTGCCTTCGGTATGGGAATTGAGCGTATTGCCATGTTGTTATACCAAATCAGCGATATTCGCATGTTCTATGAGAACGATGTTCGCTTCTTAGAGCAGTTTAAATCAAACTTCTAATTATACAAAAGCCCGATACAATGTATCGGGCTTTTTTTATTGGACTGTACACTTAATAAACTAAATTCTCTTCCAATCCAAAAATATTCAACTAACTTTAAAAGTCTTTTTTAAATCCAAACATAAAACCATCTTTGAAGAAGTTACTGCCTTGGTAAGCGCGTACATAATCTACGCGAAACCCTTTCATACTTCCAAATCCTATATTTGACAATCCTACTGTGAATTCTTGATATGCCTTTGTATCGGACATCATTGCATTGTGATAACCTGTAACTACATTCCAACCCGTCCATTTCAATAAAGGTAAGCGATTCATAATAAACCCCTTGAAATTGTATTCTACATGCATTTCCGCATATGATTTATTGGTACTTAAACTGTAATAAGGCAACAAACTAAAAGAACTCAAACGATCATTCTCTATATTTAAGTGGGTTTGATTCCCTGTAAAATGCTTGCGATCCACGTAAGAAATACCATCTGCATTGAAAAAGTGTCCTCCCTTAATATTATACGAGAATTCCCCTTTATTGCTCAATGAAATTTCTTGTGAAATACCCATCTTAACTAAATCGTAATTGTAGTTATTTAAACTTCCCCCAAAAGCTTTTTCATAGCCAACATTGATTTTAGGATAGTTTGCATTTGGAATATACCAACGATTATCAGGATAAGAAACGTAAGTCATACCTAAACGGATATTGGCATCAACTTTAAATTTATATACATGATGTAAATCGATGGGCGCACTTAAATCATTTAAAGGGTTTGTAGGGTCATTAGATGTATACGCTCTGCTTCCTGTATAGAAAGATCCATTAGCGTTGTTAAACAGCGGTTTTCTTTGTTCATACCCAATCTCTGAGGTAAGAGATAAAGCTTCCTCCATAAATTTACCCTGATATCCAATATAGGCCTTTTCATTGTTGTAGTACTTAGCAAAGTTTTTTCGGAACAACAGCGAAAATAAACTATTGAATTGCTCGCTAATATTATCGGAGTGAAACTGTTCAATCTTCGTTCCTCCTTTTACATAAATCAATGACTTATGAACATCATTAAAACGATGACTCAAACTTCCGTACGCTCTGAAGCGTTCTGAAGCAAAACCATAATTCATTTCTACCGCTGCACGCGTATAGGACTTCTTATCTGCTCCATAGAACGTAGCATCAAGTCCCGTCCCCATAAAGAATCCTTGTACCGTATTAAATCCTATTTTATCCAATTCAATTAACCCCTTGTAATTGAAAGCAAAACGCTCGCTTTTACTTTTGTAAGTATAACCTGTAATAGGAGATAGTACCTCAAAACGATTATGTGCCATACGAATGCTATCTTTATACGCTGGTGAATCTTTATGTACTCGGATACTGTCTTTAAAATGGTAATCTTTCACCTCTTCTGTTGACAAGGGATACAAACGGTGATTGGTCCAAAAATCATCTTCTTTTTTATTAGCATCTTTGGCAAAAGACAACACTTCTTTTCCAAAATCTGCTCTGGTGAAATTAGGTGTAAAGTTGTAATTATTAAACACACTTAAAAAAGTTCCTTGTCCTTTAATACCCAATAAGCTAATCATCATATCCAACGTTTGTGAACGTTTGACCCAAGTTTGATTCTCCGCATTAAAAAAGAAATTTTGACTAACTGTGATGGTTTCAATAAAGGGCTGTTGTAGACTCACCCCTGTTGCAGTCATATCTACTCCATATAAAGCAGCAGACGTATCTACAATATAAATATCCCCATAAAAAACAGGTTGATTCTTAACCTTTGGCGTCACTTTTATCTTATTAATGAGCACACCATTGTCTTTAAAAGTCGCATCTAAACTATATTTATAGAAGGCAAAAGCCTGATTAGACAAAGGAGAAATCATTTGCATCCCAAAATCACCAATATTCAGTTGATTCTCATAGAAATCATAAAATGATTCATCTGCAGTATTAAAACTATAACCATTATTATTACCGCTAACTTTAGAAGCGATAATATGCTCTTTTAACTGATTGGGTTTTTGATATTTTAATTCCGAAACGGTCTCAGATAAATATAGAATTCCTTGTCCAAGAGAATCCAATCCAGCCATTTTATTTCCGTTTACCAATACTTTATCTTGGGCGAATTTTGGAATTTTCAAACTCTTGATCATTCCTTTAGAATAAAAGTCTGCAGAGAAAGCAGCCATTCCCTTTGTATTTTGCTCTTTATTAGCGATAGCTCTGCGGATAATATCATCCGCGGGGTTTTTACCTACCTTGATTACGATATCGTCTAGTTGGAATTCCTCCTCTTGCAAAACGATATCTACCGTTAGTGGTTTTCCTTGGTAGGAAATTTTTTTGCGTTCCGTTTTATAGCCTAAAAACTGAAAAGCAAGTGTAAAATCTCCTTGGGTTTTAGGTTTAATCTCATATAATCCCTTATCATTACTTATGGCTCCCTGCTGGGTTTGTTCCAGCATAATTGTAGCATAACTAATGGGTTTTCCTTCTTGATCGACTATCGTTCCTGTTACCTGCGCAAAAGAAACGAGCGATAAAAAGCACAAAAACAAGGTGAATAGTTGTTTCATACTCTATTTTTTTGGTTGATATAGAATAAGACGCTACTCTTTCGTTTCTGTTACACTTTTACAAAATGCGATTTAAATTTCCCTTTTTAAAACATAAAAAAGCGACCTATAGGTCGCTGTATATTTCTTTTTATCCGACAAACAAGAGTTGCCTTTTTTGTTGTTCTAGATCCCTTTCTATTTGAGGAACAACAATTGCTTTTAAAACATAGACATACAAAATACTCAATGTCACAACAAATGCCTGTAATACCAATAAAAAAGTAGTTGTTCTCGCGAGCAAAAAACTCTGGAACAAAAAAATGAACATCAAATAGTACGGCCAAATTTCTAAATTAAACAACACCGCATGCAGTAACCATTGTCTTCGATTTTCTTTTTTGTATCTGATTCGTCTTCGCATCAATTGAATAAATTGAATCACTATTAATCCCATCAATATACCTTTAATAACCTCATTAGCATAAAGAGCATAGGCATTACTTAGGTATCGAAAAAACACATAAAGCACCAAAAACAAAGCCGTTGAAACTACAATCTTAGGAATTGTAAAACAGTGCAGCAACAAACGAAAGCTCTTTTTATAGTAACTAGTACTCAATTCGTTTACTTTTTGTTCCACGACATCGCTAAAACCAAAGATGCCAAATTTTTTAAACGCTCGATTCAATGCAACATCAAACGACAATTGTTGATCCTCTTGCCATTGTATCTCGATATCATTGGCTAAGTGATCCACCAATTCCATCTCTACATCGTAGAATTCAACATAATGTTTACGAACAAAAAGATGTAATTGTTCTATTTCTTCTAGCGTCACTTTTCTCATAAACAATAGCTATAAGGTTTTCCATTTTATCTGATATAACTTTTCTTTTTGATAATCTATTCTCCAATGAATCAGGTAGAATAGCATTACAAATCCCAAGAAGAGATAGCTATAAAAAATCAACTCTCCTTGTGGTATCAACTTCATTTGCCCCAACAAAGGCATAATGACAAAAACACTTTGTACCCATCCCAATCGCTTAAGCTCAACTCTCAGAAAAGTACCGGCTACCGTATGCAAAGGTACCTCTTTGACTAAATTGCGATTGAGCCAATAGAAAATTCCCAGACTTACATAGAGTGCAAGTAAGGTTCCTATTCCCCATAGAATATTCTCGTCTAAATCAATCCAACGAAAAAATACACCTCCAAGGAGTAATGTAGTTAGAACACCAAACAAACAAGCTTTAGCACCCCGCTTCAAGCGATCTTTGCTCCATTGATTGGCAACAAAACGAGGAATACCCCTAAAAAAACCTTTTGCGGGTTTCAACAGTGCATCCCATTTTGAAAAAACAAGAACAAAGGCTTCTTCGTAGCTTTTTCCCGATTGCAATTCTACTTCAATATCTGAAGCAATATGATCTGCTACTTCTGACTGAATATCAATATAATACAAGCGATACTGCTCAATTAAAAATTGATTTATATGCTGGAGTTGGTTGGAGGTAAGTATTTGCATAAGTAATGATTAATAGAAATAAACTAAGCTTGCTTTGATTCGTTTTTAAATTTTTGACGTAATCGCTCTTCAATATGATTTAGCCGTTCTCGAGTTAATCTATTCATTGATTTGCAGTGCATTAGAGTTAATAAAACTTTACGTCAATTTTAAATTGACAATGTGTTGCATATTGCGGATAAAATTCTCCAATTCTTCAAGTTTATTATCCGTTTCTTTCACGCCACTCTCTGTTAGTTTATAATACTTTCGTACCCGTCCATCAACGCGTTCCATATCTACATCTAAAAAACCATCAGCTTCTAATTTATGTAGCGCTGGATAAAGAGCACCTTCAGTTAAACTCATCTCACCTGCTGTTATTTCTTTAACTTTCTGAGTAATTTCATACCCATACATCCGACCATTTTCCGCCAATAACTTCATAATAATCGTATTCAAACTCCCTTTGTATAATTGTTGTTGTTTTGCCATATATAAGAATCTTAGGTATTGCGAATATAGTCTTTTTTTGATACCTAAAACAATTAGGTATAATATTTTTAGTTAAACCAAGAAGTAAAACTTCCTTTTACTCGGTGGGTTTTGTATTTTTGCGAACTTAAACAGAACTAAACGATGTCAAGATTCAACAAATTAACGGTAAAAGAGATTCGAAGAGAAACTCCAAGTGCGGTATCTATCGTATTTGATATTCCTGCAGCCTTACAATCAGAATATGAGTTTGTTGCAGGTCAATATCTCAACATTAGATATGAATATAACGGCAAAGAAATAAGACGTGCTTATTCAATTTGTTCTACTCCTCAAAGTGGAGAGATTCGCCTTGTGGTCAAAAAAGTAGAAGAGGGAGCCTTCTCCACGTATGCCAATAATGAGTTGAAAGTAGGAGATCAATTAGAAGTAGATACACCTGAGGGTCGTTTTACTTTTACTCCCAATGCGGAAGCATCGAATAACTATGCTGCATTTGTTGCAGGTAGTGGTATTACACCCGTAATGTCTATTTTACAGACGGTATTGAACGAAGAGCCGAACAGTAAATTTGTATTGGTTTATGGAAATAAATCGGCAGAAGAGACCATCTTTCATACCCAACTACACCAATTACAAGAGCAATATCCAGAACAATTGTACGTACACTTTGTGTATTCGAGAATGAGAGAAAACGATTCTCTTTTTGGACGCATTGACAAAGCTGCCATTAATTTTGTAGTCAACAACAAACACCAAGATAAATCGTTTACCAACTATTTCTTGTGTGGCCCTGAAACGATGATTGATGTAGTAAGTGAAACACTACAAGCAAAAGGAATAGCGAAAGACCAAATTCTATTTGAAATTTTCACTCCTAATACTGATGGAAATAATCCAGTAGAAACAGGAGGAGGAAGTACTAAAGTGACCGTAATTGTAGACGATGAGGAATCTACTTTTGAGATGCCGAAAAGTCAAGCGTTATTAAACGGTGTATTAGAAGCAGGAATTGATGCTCCTTATTCGTGCCAAGGTGGTATTTGTAGTTCTTGTATGTGTAGAGTAACTAAGGGTTCTGCTACAATGAAACGCAATAGTATCTTATCCGATGACGAAGTTGCAGAAGGGTTGATCTTATCTTGTCAAGCGATTGTTACCTCAGATGAAATTCACATCAATTATGACGATATATAATAAAAAAAGGCTACATAAAGTAGCCTTTTTTATTTTACAAGCTTATCTTCTCAAAATAAAGATATACTTTCTCATTTTGTTTTGTGCGTTTATAATTAGACATTCTATCTTCAATACGTAGATACTCTCCTTGGAATCCAATTTCTAAAGGAATACGACCTTCATCATCAATAACCAATTTATCTAATTTATCTAAGGACCCTAAGACAACGGTATGTAAAATCCCGTCGTTTTCTAATACATTCTTAACTAATCTAACTTCTTGAACACCATCGCAACCTCTGCCATTTCTATAGAAAACAATATAATTCAGTGTATTATTACCAAACTTTGCGTGAATCCTATCATGTCTGGTACACGAAGTTGAATTAGAAGGTAACAATCCTACTTTGCGATCTCCTATTTTTATTCCTGCATAATAATAGGTGTCATTGGTCTCCAACTCTTTCAAACTTTTTAGAGGTTTATACTCTAATTCGAAAATAGGATCCACATCATCATCTTTATTATCATCTTTCGAACAAGATACTAATCCTACAAGGCATAAACACATCAACCCAATTAATTTTTTCATCTTACAATATGTATATTTTTTTACAAATTTAACAAAAAAAGGCTTAGAAAAAATTTTCTAAGCCTTTTTACAATCTATCACAACACTAAACGTACTAGTTTATTCTTTATTTGATCAAACTCAAAGGTTTGATATACAACCTCAAAAGCCTCCTTTATCTCCTCATTCATTAAGTTTCCTATACTTCCTTGATGAGTATGATTCACTTCCTTACTCGGTTGATACCCTCCCTCTTCAATGGCTAAACCGATGCTTTTATAAGCCTCTCTGAAAGGTGTACCTTGTAATACTAATTGATTAACCACCTCAACACTAAATAGATAATCATATTTAGCATCTGTCAAAATGGAAGTGTTCACTTGTATATTGTCCAACATCAATTGCGTCATTTCCAAACACTCCTTCAAAGAAGTAAATGCAGGAAAAAGATTTTCTTTCAACAATTGTAAATCTCGGTGATATCCCGCAGGTAAATTTGTGGTCATCAATGCAATTTCATTGGGGAGGGCTTGAATCTTATTACATCTAGATCGAATTAACTCCAATACATCTGGGTTTTTCTTGTGAGGCATAATACTTGACCCCGTAGTCAAATGCGTTGGAAATCCAATAAAGTTGTAGTTCTGTCCCATATACAAACAACAATCCATTGCCCATTTCGCTAAAGTCGCAGCAATAGCACTTAACCCTTGGGCTAAAATACGCTCGCTCTTTCCCCTTCCCATTTGCGCATAGACAACATTGTAATTCATCGATTGAAATCCCAATAAATCAGTTGTCATTTGTCTATCTAAAGGAAAAGAAGAACCATAACCTGCTGCTGAACCCAACGGATTTTTGTTGACTACCTTCCAAGCGGCTAACATCATTTCTAAATCATCAACTAAACTCTCTGCATAAGCACCAAACCATAAACCAAAAGAAGAAGGCATGGCAATTTGTAGATGCGTATACCCAGGCATCAGTACTTCTTTGTGTTGATTGCTCAAACGTTGAAACGTCTCAAATACGCTTTTCACTTGTTCTACAATTTCCTCAATTTCGTAACGGAAATACAGCTTTAAATCCACCAATACCTGGTCATTTCTCGAACGACCCGCGTGAATTTTCTTTCCCGCTTCACCAATTCTTCTCGTCAGGAGCAATTCTATTTGAGAATGGATATCCTCTACCTCCTCTTCAATTTCAAAATTCCCTTGTATGATTTCTTGGTAAATCACTTTTAATTCTTTTTGAATAAGCGCTAATTCCTCTTGAGTTAATAAGCCTATCTCTTCTAACATTTGAGTATGCGCCAACGAACCCAGCACATCAAATGGAGCCAAATTCAGGTCCAACGCTCTATCTTGTCCAACAGTAAACGTATCTACTGCCTGATTTACTGTTGTATTTTTTTGCCATAACTTCATTTTACTTCACGATTTGATTCAACATTTCAATATAAAGTGAGATTCCTTCTTCGATTTCACTGACATACACAAACTCATCTGCAGTATGTGAACGAGCGGAATCGCCAGGACCACATTTTAGCGAAGGAATATCCAACAACGCTTGATCACTTGTCGTTGGCGATCCATAGGTATTACGTCCTAGTTGGATTCCTGCTTGGACGATGGGATGTTCTTTTGCTATGGAGGAAGGTTTTAAACGCGTAGAACGCGCATGTACCTCACAGTTCACATGCTCCTGAACTAAAGCTAAGACTTCCTCATTGGTGTAGGCATCTGTAACGCGAACATCTACGACAAAATCACAGCTTGCAGGTACAACATTGTGCTGAGTTCCCGCTTGGATCATGGTGACACTCATTTTAATCGGCCCAAATTCTTCTGATACTTTAGGGAACTGATACGAAGTAAACCAGTCTATATCTTGCATCGCTTTTAAGATAGCATTTTCACCTTCACTACGTGCTGCATGTCCCGAACGGCCGTGAGCCACACAATCCAACACCATTAATCCACGCTCTGCTACCGCTAAATGCATTTGAGTAGGCTCTCCCACAATCGCAAAAGACAATTCCCCTAATTGGGGGATTACATATTCCAAACCATCCGTTCCTGATATTTCCTCCTCTGCTGTTGCTGCCATACAAAAATTGTATTTTAGTCCTTCTTGTTCATAGAAATATAAAAAAGTAGCCAAGAGTGAAACCAAACAACCTCCTGCATCATTACTTCCCAATCCATAGAGCTTGCCATCAATTATTTCCGGTTGAAACGGATCTCTAGTATAGTCCTTATTTGGACGCACTGTATCGTGATGTGAATTCAACAAAATTGTTGGTTTCTTTGGATCATACTGCTTATTAAATGCCCAAACATTGTGTAAATCACGGTGAATAGAAACGCCGTGTTTCACGAGAAATTGTGCAATTAATGCTGCCGTATTTCCCTCTTCTTTACTAAATGAAGGAGTTGCAATCAAACTTTGTAACAACTGAATCGCTTCTATAGTTAGCTCTTTTTTCATTTCTTCTTTCTTGTTTATTGACTAATGATTGTCCCCGCTGTTTGTATCAACAGTTCTTGTGCTGATTTGATGCAAACTCGATGCACCTTTTGTTCAACAGCAGCTAAAGCATTTGCTATTTTAGGTAACATGCCCTCTGAAATAATGCCCTCCTCTTTCAATTGATCGAAATTCGACGGATGAATAGAGGGAATAACTGAGTTTTTATCCTTTATATCGCGTAATACTCCTGCATGTTCAAAACAATAAACCAATTCAACTTGATAGTCTGTTGCTAAAGCGATGGCTAGGTTTGACGCAATTGTATCTGCATTTGTATTTAATAGTTGTCCTTCTTGATTGGCTGTAATCGCAGAAAAAACAGGGCATAGTCCGATTTCTAACAGTTGTTTTAATCGAGTATGATGCACATCTTGAGGTGAAAAATCTCCCACAAAACCATAATCAATAGGCGCTATCGGGCGTTTATGACTTTTGATGAGCTGTGCATCTGCTCCAGAAACCCCTAAGGCATCACAATGTCGCTGCTGTAACTGAGCCACAAGTTGCTTATTAATCAATCCTGCATAAACCATAACAGTAAGGGGTAACATCGCCTCAGAGGTAATTCTTCTACCCTCTACCATTGCTGTGGGAATAGCCAATTCAGTGGCTAATTTAGTGGCTAATTTACCTCCTCCATGTACCAGAATCTTAGGCGAGTTAAGTTGTGCAAAAGCATCCAAGAAATCCTTTAGCGCTCTTTCGTCATCAACTATATTTCCGCCTATTTTAATTACGGTTAATTTTTGCATCATTCTTTATTTTTCAACATTTCTTGTAAAACTGCTTGAGCTGCCCAAACTCTATTCCCCGCTTCTTCAATGACAATTGAATGCGCACTATCCAACACTTCTGAAGCAATCACCACATCGCGTCTTACAGGCAAACAGTGCATTACTTTGGCTTGATTCGTATCTTGTAAATGATCCAAAGTCAACATCCAAGTAGGGTCTGTACACGTAATTTGCCCATAGTTCTCATAGCTTGACCAATTTTTTACATACACAAAATCAGCGTCTTGTAAAGCTTCCATTTGGTTCGTTGTTATTGTTGCGCCTTGTGTAAATTCTTCTTTCAAGGCATATCCTTCTGGATGAGTAATAACAAAGTCGATTAATCCCTCTTTTTCAGCTTGAATCATCCATTCGGCAAATGAATTGGGAACCGCTTGTGGCAAAGCTTTCACATGAGGAGCCCAGGTTAATACAACCTTTGGTTTTTTCCCTTGGGGCACATATTTGTTTTTGCTTTCATCAAATAGAAAGTTGCCCTTTTCAATGATGGTCAAAAGATCCGTAAAACTTTGTAGGGGATGTCTGGTTGCAGTTTCTAAACTCACTACTGGTTTCCCACAGTATTGAACGAACTTGTGAAAGAGCTCTTCACTATAATCCTCTGCAGCATCTTTCAATCCAGGAAAAGAACGCAACCCTAAAATATCACAATATTCCCCCATTACAGCAGCGGCTTCTTTGATGTGTTCCGCTGTATTGCCATCCATCACCACACCGTCTTTTGTTTCCAATGCCCAGCCATCTGAAGTCATATTCATCACCATCACTTGCATTCCCAATTGCATGGCTGCTTTTTGGGTGCTCATTCTCGTTCTCAAGCTCGGATTCAAGAATACCAATCCAATTACCTTATGCTTTCCTAAGGCTTCATTTTGAAAAGGATTTGCCTTACAAGTCAATGCTGTTTTCACTGCTTCTGATAAAGAAGGTATATCGTGTACTGAAAAAAATTGTTTCATTGGTTTTTGCTTTTAATACTGTTGTAATCTTTTACTGAATTTATCGAGAAAGAGATCTGCTTCTACTTCACTTATTGTCAAGGCTGGTAGTAAACGAATCACATTTGGACTCGCATTCCCTGTAAAGATGTGATCTTTCATTAGCAAGTCCTTGCGAACCTCTTTTAATTCTGGCGCAAGATCAATACCAATCATCAATCCTTTTCCTCTCACCTCTTGTATTTTATCCAGTTTTTTCAACTCTGTCAATAGATAATCTCCAATTGCTTTAGCATGAACGACCAATTGCTCTTGTTGCATCACTTCTAAAACGGCTAATGCTGCGGCGCAAGCTAGATGGTTTCCTCCAAATGTTGTTCCCAATTGACCATGCCAAGGTTTGAAGATTGGAGCTAATGCCAGAGCACCAATCGGAAATCCATTCCCCATTCCTTTCGCCATCGTATAAATGTCTGCTTGTACTCCTGCATCATTAACCGCATAAAAAGATCCCGTTCTACCGTATCCACATTGAATTTCATCTGCGATAAAAACGGCACCATATTGTATTGTTAAGGTTCTTATTTGTTGTAAAAAAGTAGGAGTGGCTACCTGAATTCCTCCAACCCCTTGAATCCCTTCGATGATAACCGCTGCTACTTCTTCTCCATAAGTAGCAAATGCTTTTTCTAATGCTTCTTCGTCATTAAACGGCAAGAAGATTAAGTTTTCTGTCTCATTGACTGGCGCTACAATTTTTGGATTATCCGTTGCTGCAACCGCTAAAGAAGTTCGGCCGTGGAATGCCTTTTCGAATGCAATTACCTTTTTTCTTCCGTTGTGAAAAGAAGCAATTTTCAATGCATTCTCATTCGCTTCAGCTCCCGAATTGCACAAAAACAACTGATAATCGGATAATCCAGATACTTCTCCTAATAGAGCCGCTACTTGATGTTGCAAGGGAATTTCAATTGAATTAGAGTAAAATCCAATTTGATCCAACTGCTTTTTTAAACGGTTAACATAATGAGGGTGTGTATGTCCGATAGAGATAACAGCATGTCCTCCATATAAATCTAAATACGCTTGTCCGTTGTTATCCCAAACATAACTTCCCTGTCCTTTAACAATCTCAATGGGATTTAAAGGATATACATCATATAATTTCATCATAATTTATCTGGTTTAAAAAGCAGATGCTTTCAGTTTTAATCCTGTTTTCTCCTCTAATCCAAAAAGGAGATTCATATTTTGAACCGCTTGACCAGCAGCTCCTTTCAGTAAGTTGTCAATCGCACTTGTAATCAATACATCGTCTTGATTTTTATCTATAGAAATCAAACATTTATTGGTGTTTACTACTTGTTTCAAATGGATACCTTCTTTACTAAAATGCGTAAAGGGATGCGTTTCATAAAAATTAGCATACAAGGCCTGTAATTCTTCAATACTCAGCGTTGATTCCATCACTACGCTAGCGAATATTCCTCTTGCGAAATCACCGCGTTCTGGTATAAATTTGAGCATAGCTGGGTGATTGGGTTGCAATTGAGCTAAGCTTTCACCTATTTCTCCTAGATGTTGATGCGTAAATGCTTTGTACACAGACAAATTATTGGCTCTCCAGCTAAAATGAGACGTATTTGCTAAACTTTGACCTGCCCCTGTTGAACCCGTAACAGCCTGTATATAAATCGATTTCGGCAACTCTTGTTGATTTGCTAGCGGCAATAAAGCCAATTGAATAGCCGTGGCAAAACAACCAGGATTGGCAATATAATTAGCTTGTTTAATCAAATCTCTATTCAACTCTGGCAAGCCATAAACAAAGGGGTTTCCTTCTTTTTTCAATCTGAAATCCTGACTCAAATCAATAATTTTAATTGATTGGTCAAAATGGTTTTCGTTTAAGAATACTTGTGAATCTCCATGTCCTAAACACAAAAAAACAACGTCAATATTTTGTTGAATCACGGCAGTAAACAGCATCTCCGTATCGCCGAACAAATCTGCATGCACGGTGTAAACAGGTTTATTGGCCTGACTTTTAGAATGAATAAAGACCAAGTCAACAGCTGGGTGATTCAGTAACAAACGAAGAAGCTCTCCACCTGTATAACCTGCACCACCAACAATACCTACTTTAATTTTATCCTTATTCATCTTCCTGTTGATTTACTTTATGCCAGATCATCACTTGATTGCCAAATATTTTCGAAAACCCTTTCACATCTTCTCCTGTCCAGGTATTATTCATTTCTCCATAACTACCGAATGCATTGGACATCAAATCGTTATTTGATTCAATTCCTTGTACGATAAAACGGTGAGGATGAAGTTCAACCCATACTTTTCCATGAACCGTTTGTTGGGTACTAGACAAGAACGCTTCTAGGTCGCGCATCACAGGGTCGTGAAATTGTCCTTCGTGTAAATAGTTGCCATAAAAAGTACTCAATTGTTCTTTCCAACTCAACTGCCATTTGGTGAGGGTATGTTTTTCAAGGGCATGATGTGCCTTTACTAAAATAATAGGAGCAGCTGCTTCAAATCCTACTCTTCCCTTAATTCCAATAATGGTATCTCCCACATGTATATCTCTTCCAATACCAAAGGGTTGTGCGAGTTCTTGCAATTGTTGGATGACTTCAGTAGGGGTCATTGGAACACCATTTAAGGCAACTGGTTCTCCTTGAGCAAACACAATTTCAACAACCTCTGAGGTTGCTTTGCTCACTGGAGTTGGCCAGGCTTCTTCTGGTAAATATAGATTAGAAGTTAAGGTTTCTTTTCCACCTACTGAAGTTCCCCACAATCCTTTGTTAATAGAATATTTTGCTTTTTCAGCATTTATTTTGACACCGTGCTTGGCTAAATAATCAATCTCTTCTTCTCTGCTTAATTTTAAGTCGCGAATCGGCGTGATAATTTCAATAGTTGGAATTAAAATATTGAAAATCATATCAAAACGCACTTGATCATTTCCTGCTCCAGTACTGCCGTGTGCTACAGCTGTTGCTTGTATCTTCTTTGCATAGTTTGCAATTGCCGTTGCTTGACATACACGTTCTGCACTCACTGACAAAGGATAAGTTGCATTCTTCAACACATTCCCAAAAATCAAATATTTCACACAATCGGTATAGTATGCTTCTGTTTCATCTATTGTCGTATGAGAGGCTACTCCAAGACTATAGGCTTTAGATTCAATCTCTTTCAATTCCTCTGGAGAAAACCCCCCAGTATTTACTACTACAGAGTGTACTTCATATCCCAATTCTTCTTTTAGGTAGATCACGCAAAAGCTAGTATCTAATCCACCACTGAAGGCTAAAACTATTTTTTTATTCATTTTGTTTCTTGTTAAATTTAAAATAGATGCGTTTTCTTTACCGTTTGTTTGAATTTCATTTGCAGTTTTTTCAGTAAAGAATATTTTTTCTGCATTTCTTTCAAGCGTACTTTCGCTTTGGTCTTCTGGTCAATTTTTGATCGCAGTTCTCTTTCTTTTTCTATCGGATCCCACAACATGGAGGTACACAGGCAATTCTTTCGTTCTTTGCTCTGTAAAATCGCAAAGTTGACACAACTCTCACATCCTTTCCAAAAGGATTCATCCGGTGTAAGCTCAGAATAAGGAACGGGTTCATAGCCTAGGTCAGAATTGATTTTCATTACAGCAAGACCCGTAGTCAATCCGAAGATTTTAGCTTGAGGATACTTGGCTCTCGACAGGTCAAAAATGCGTTTCTTGATTGCTTTGGCTAATCCTTCCTTCCTAAATACTGGATTGACAATCAAACCTGAATTGGCTACATATTCGCCGTGACTCCACGTCTCGATATAACAAAATCCTGCCCAAGTTCCATCTTGATGTAAAGCAATCACAGCCTTTCCTTCTAGCATTTTGTTTGCCACATATTCAGGTTTTCTCCTTGCAATTCCCGTACCACGAGCTTGAGCAGAAAGTGCCATTTCATCGCAAATTTGTGCGGCATAACCAACGTGTGTTTCATTCGCTGGTATAACAATAAACTGATTTGAATTCATCTCAAAAACAGATAGTTAGAATTCAACAAAGCCAAAAACAGAACCTGCTAAAACGCACGAACCTCTCTTTCAATCTCGTTGAAATACATTAAAATTTGATAGATTTATAGGATTGGGAACAACAAAATTCCCAATGAAAAAAGAATGCTTAAAAAATTAAGCCCGCGACCGCGAAGACCGCGAAGTAGATAACAAGAAAACAGCAGCAGTAGCCGAAGCCATGCTAGTCGTTTTTAAAGTAATATGTACTACTGTTTTCTTCATTTCTTGTGTATACCCCTATTGGGTTGGTACAAAGTTTTCTAATAATAATTTTAATATGCAAGTATTTTTGAAAAAAATAACATTACACAACCACAACCCTCTATATCAACAAATTACAACCAAAAAAAGCAAAATATTCCAACCAATACCTTGCCTTTCCATTGCCTTTCGTATTGTTTTTTTACTTTTTCATATGGACTTTTTTATAATCAAGTGTGTAAAAATGAACAAATGTAGCATCATCCTTTTGATAGCGAACTTCATGTGCAGAAGGTAACATATAGTCAGTAGAATACTGATTCTCAATGGCCCATGTCATACCATCACAATTCAAAAAATTTACTTTACTTTTTGTGTCAATCCAAGGTACCAATTGAACTCCATAAGAAAGATTTGCATATAAAAAATTTAAATTTTCTTCACTATGTCTAACTTCAGAATGCTTATCTTTTTCTTTTGTCTCGTGATTAGGATTATACACTCGACTCAAATTACCTGCAATATTGTATTCTAAACGCAAAACCAACCAGGTATCATTCACTTTTCTTTTAATGGATACAACCTCATTCTTTGTGTTATATTCATAATTTAAAACCTCATTACTCACTTTATCAACGGATCTAATAAGTAACCCTAACTTGTTATACTCCAAACTTAATTCATTCAGTGTTTTTCCATTTTGTGAATCAATACAAACTAGACCCACAATGTTTCCTACCTCATCATATGTATACGTTGTTCTAGTATACTTTCGATACCAATTGTTTGGCACATTGAGGTAGTGATTCCCATCTACAAAAATAATACGCCCTCTTTTATCATAATTAAAAGTATATACAATCTCATATTGAAGGCTATTTTTTCCATCAAACACTTTTGGAGTTATCACATAGGAACGCACCATTTTATCGACGACAATTAATGCTTCTTCTGAATCCGTTTGGTTCTCTGTTGAACAACTAAAAAAGAAAGCGGCTAAAAAGCAGTTTCTTACAAATCGACATAAACTCATAATTACTTATTTAAAATTATACAGTAGCAAACAAACCACTTAAAAACAAACAGTTAACAACTAAATGTCTATTTTTCCTATCTGCTTAAACTTTGTAAACAAAACTGTATTTTTCAAAATACAACCAAATTATCTCTAAAAAAATGTATTTATTTTAAAACCAAAACAACCCTTAAAGGCAATCCATATACTACGCCTAAAAAATTTTTTAAACCAACATCTCAACTTGTCTTCAAAATGATAAATTAGCTCTACATTATGTTGTTTTACGTATGAGAAGAACTGTTTTTTTAATTGAAATCTCTTTTCTTTCTTCTTTTACACCATAAAAAATTCACTTCCTATCGAATTTCGATTATAAAAAAGACCTTTAAATTGGATTAAAAAGCCCATCGAAAACTAGAAAATACAAGATAGAAATGGCTAGCGTTGCGCTATCACTCCTGAACCTCTTATGGAAAAACGCCCCATTGTATACTCAATACTAAGCATACACTGGGATAAACAATTCTTTATTTACAGCTACAGCATCAGAGATAATTCCAAAAAAAAAACGCTTGCAAAAGTATATACGAATACTCTCTTGCAAGCGTTTGAAGATGATTAAAGGATGTATCTTACATTGGTATATCCTCTATACCAGGATAAACTTTTTTTATCGCTGATTCACTTTGCTATACGCAGCCTTTTATAAACCAAACTGTAATGGTACTTTAACGTAACCTCGTTGTCCGTATAACTTATTTCATGTTTTGAATACAAAGGATTAGTCGTAAAAACATCATTCCTGATTTGCCAAGTTTTGTCATCGCAATCCAAAAAACCTTCCTCTACTTTAGTATTTATCCAAGGAGTCAAAGGAAAATTTGAAAATAAAAAATCTAAATTTTTATTCTTTTTAATGCTTTCCCTAGAAAACGCATGATCCTTCTTCTTTGAACTAGCATGATCCAAATCGTAAACTCCTATTAAATCCCCTGTAGGATTATAGGTTAATTTCATTGAAACCACTTGTCCTTTGTCCTGTCCTTTAATTGAAATCATTTCATTCTTTGCATTATACCCATAATTTAGCACTGTATTTTCTATTTCATCCACAGATTGGATCAATAGTCCTAAACCATTATAGCTCAAATTCAGTTTACTGAATACTTTCATACTTTGGGTATCCATACGGGTAAGGGAAACTAATCTTTCCCTATCATCATAAGCATAAACAATTTTGGTGTATTTTCTATTATCCACATCTTCTCCCATTTCTAGCCATTCAACTTTATCTACAAAAGCGATTTTTCCCTTGCTATCATAAGAAATATAGTGTGTAGGCTCATGATAGATAGCATGATCTTCTACATTTGTCACAGATGCAATTTCATAATCATACATAATTCTACTTACTACAAGTATTCCTTCTTTTTCTTCATCTATCTGCACATCGGATGAAGAACAATTCGCAAACAATACCACCGATAAACTACCTAGCATAAATTTAAAAAGTTTCATAATCATTTTTTTCTTTTTACAAGCAAATAAATCACTAAAACACAAACAAATAGCATTTAAAAATAAATTTTCTACTTGTTTTTCAAGATTAAATATGAAAGTGAAACTTTCAAAATAGAAGTACAAATTCGACTAGAAAGTATGTTTATTTTTAAATTAAAAGAATGCGAATGATAAAAATAAACAGCCTAACGAAAAAGACGTGTAAAAAACATCTTTCACGCTATGCTCAAAATGATCAATTCCCTTTAAATAGTGCGGTGAATATCCCTTAACATCGTCGATTAAGTGATTCCTTAACTCTCGTATCATTCTATTAATTAAAAAAAACGCGCCTTCTTCTTGTTTCTTTTGAATAAAAAAAAGGCATATAGTGTGCACTATACGCCTTTTATATCTAATATAAATGTGAATTCTATATTTTTTAATACGTCAATAAACTTTTCACTTCATACGATTTCAGCTTATCACGCCCATGTAAAAAAGAAAGTTCCATTAAAAAATTAACTTGAACAATTTCCCCACCTAAGCGTTCTACCAATTTACAAACCGCTTCTGCTGTTCCACCAGTTGCCAATACATCATCGTGAATCAATACTTTCTCTCCAGGTTTAATTGCATCTGCATGCATTTCTAGAATATCAGTCCCGTATTCCAATTGATACTCTTGAGCAATCGTCTCAAAAGGCAACTTTCTTGGTTTTCTAACGGGTACAAAACCCGCTCCTAGTTCTTTTGCCAACAAGGTAGCAAAGAAAAAACCGCGACTTTCCATTCCCACCACGCGATCAACTTTTTTATCTCCTACTAGGGTTAATAATCGCTTAGTTGCTTCTTCCATCGCTTCAGGGCAATTAAGCAGAGGTGTGATATCTTTAAACCCTACCCCTTCTTTCGGAAAATCCTGAATGTTTCTAATATAGTCTTCAATCTTCATCATGTCTAAATGCTTTATTTCTTCTGTGCAACTTTATTTACTTTTTTACAAACTGTACTTGGTTCTATCGTTCTCATTGCCTCGTCATAACCTTCTACCTTTTTATTTCCATAAACAGAGGTGGGCAATAAGGGATATTTTTCACGATCAGCAGTAATGCAATAGTCCGCTGGTTGATTAAATGGTGCAAACCCCGCATAGGGATGAGTCGCACCCCATAAAGTTACAACTTTTACTCCTAACATAGCGGCAATGTGGGCATTTCCAGAGTCCATGGAAAGCATTACATCTAAATGTTGAATTAGATTCATCTCTACCTCTAATTTTACTTTTCCAGCCATGACAATTACGTTATCGTTATCGCGTTTCAACTGGTTTAACAAGGCGATTTCCTTTTCTCCTCCCCCAAAAAGAAAGATCCTATTGTTTTCTTGCTCTGCTAGTTCATCGACTACTTGTTGCATCAAATCAAGGGGATAGACTTTACTATCGTATTGGGCAAAAGGCGCAATACCAATCCAAGTTTTCCCTTGATCTTTCGCAAAACTTTCTAATTCCTGGGCCAAAGGCGGCACAGTTGGGAAAATAGGATTGTTTAAATTGACTGAAAAGCCCAATTTAGCAAGTGTTTGTACGTGATTTTCCACCATGGTTTGCACGGGTTTAAACACTTTATTTTCAGCACGCGTCAAAGCCTTTTTAGCATCTCTGCCTTTGTCTAAGGCAGCCGTTGGAATGCCTGAGAGCTTAAATAACGTACGCACAACTTGTGCGCGCAACACATTGTGAAAATCCGCAAAATAATTGGGTTTTAATCGCTTGATATCTTGATATAAACGAATCAAACCTAGAAATCCTTTGTGTTTTTTCTTCACATCCACAGCAAAGAAATCAACGCGCTCAATCCCTTTAAAGAAAGGTTTGAAAAAAGGTCGTGAAACCACCGTTACACGCAAATTAGGATGTTGTTCGATTAACGCGCGAATAACAGGTACGGTCATAGCCACGTCACCCATAGCCGATAATCTAAAAATAACGATATGTTTTAAGCCTTTCACTAAAATATAATTTATTTTGAACAAGAAAAGCGTGATTATCCACGCTTTACAAAACAAAAGTAATTTTTTTTACTGATAGAAAAAAAGATATTTTCGTCCGTTCATTTTCCATGAAGCAATCAAATTAAAATCCCCCACGTTGTCTAGCATAAAAAAAGGCGTGTTTTTCACACGCCTTTTTTTATTTTTTATTTTGATACAACACAGGGTTTAATTCCTCGTCATTATACATTTTCATTTGCTTGTACACCTTCATGTATTTATCTCCTTGAGCAATATCGTTTAATAAATCGTCAATTGCTGTTGATAAATCTTGTTTTTGTTCTAACAAAACATCTAGTTTTTCTTGACATTTTGCTCGGTGTTCAGGTGTTGCTTCCGCTCTTGTAGCTTCTTCGCGCATATGATAAATTTTCAATGCTAAAATAGAATAGCGGTCGATTGCCCAAGCCGGACTTTCAGAGTTGATTTTAGCCTCTGCTTTTACTTGAACATCTTTGTATTTATTTAAGAAATAACTGTCGATATACTCAACCATATCCGTTCTCTCTTGGTTCGATGCATCAATTCTTCTCTTTAAAGCCAAAGCAGCTACTGGATCAATTTGCGGATCGCGAATAATATCTTCAAAATGCCATTGAACGGTATCAATCCAATTTTTTAGATATAATAAATGTTTGATATCATCTTTTGGATAAGGATTGCTAATTGGCTGATCTACATTATCGTATTTATGATAGTCACGAATACTCTCTTCGAATATTGGAAAGGCTAATGCTGAAAACATATGAATAATTTTATTTACAAATATAGTTTTAATACTTTTATGGTACTAATTATACCGTTATGAAAATTCACTATATTTCAGAGGAGAATAGCATTTTAAATCATTTCTTGGCTCAACTTCGCGATGTTACCATTCAGAAAGACAGCATGCGTTTTAGAAAAAACATTGAGCGTATTGGCGAAATTATGGCTTATGAACTAAGCAAAAAACTACCGTTTAAAGCGCTAGACGTTCAAACTCCTTTGGGAATTAAACACACTACTTGCATTGAAGACAATGTAGTTCTTTGTTCTATTCTACGTGCAGGTTTGGCCTTACATACAGGTTTTATGAACTTTTTTGACGACGCTGAAAATGGATTCGTTTCTGCTTATCGCCGTCATGGTAAACACGGTGAAGCGAGTGAAATTCTAGTTGAATATCAAGCAGCACCTTCCTTTCAAGATAAAATTCTAATTCTTATTGATCCTATGCTAGCAACAGGACAATCACTTGTTGCTGTAATCAATAAACTAATGACAGAAGAAAAACCGAAGGAACTACACCTTGCCGTTGTAATTGCTGCCCCTGAAGGAATTCAGTATCTAGAAGAAAATCTTCCTGCTGATGTACACTTATGGGTGGCTACCTTAGATGAAAAACTAGACGATCACAACTACATTGTTCCTGGTTTAGGAGATGCAGGCGATTTGGCTTATGGTCAAAAACTATAAGATAATCAATTGCATACAATAAAAGAATAAACCAATCAAGAAAATACTGTATACATTGGCTTCTTTTCTCCATCGCTGTGGAATTCCTTCAATGTAATTAGCACCTAAGATGGCTAAAGGGAAAAAAGTAAACAGCAACAATCCGTTCGACTTATCAGCCGAAATAACATATATTGCAGCACCTATAAGAAATGAAAGTACAATTTTCTTGTAGGTGTTTTGCATATTAAACGGTTTGCTTTTAATGGCTAATGCTTGGGAAACGGCATACAATAAAGCTATAGAAACAAAAACGGCCAAAGCAATATTTTGAAAAACGTTCTCAAAATACATAAAATTAAAACTCACTTGTACACGTTCAGACCACCAAGTGACAAAATTTATGTCTTGAATCAACAAGTAAAGGCTAAGAAAAATAGACGCACCAAAAAACGAGACTAAGGGAATGACCCAATTTCTATAGTCTTTCGCTCCAAAAAAGGCAATCGCGTAAAACAATAAGATAAAGTATAAAATACTCCAAAAGTGAAAAAGACTCGCGATACAAATCCACAACGAAGCGTCCAAAAGCTTTTCTTTAGATTGTTTTAGGGAATGTAAAGAGAAAATACGCCTTAGAGCTAATAGAATAAAATAACTTGCAATAATGACTCTTACATTGTCAAAAGAAGTGGGAAATAGGAATAAAAAACTCGTAAATAACAGCGGTACATAAGCCGAATCATCCACCAACCTATTTCGTGAGACAATAAATTGGGAGACATACATCATCATCAAGAGCAACAACAGCACACATCCTCGTTTACTCATTTCAAAAGTGGTCCATTCTATACTAGAATCCAAAACAATAAACAAACTATAGCCTACTACGATTAAAAGCGTAAGCATGATATAGTTAATCGGTCTAGTTTTACTAAAAATACTTGCTAACATGTATATATTTTATATTTTTGTAGTACTATTTGTTTGTTTGGGTATTTTGTATTCGTACCAAATATTATAAAAATTCAAATAATATTATCTAATTTAAAAATAAAGGAAATGACTTCATTTTTTAATGGTTTAGGATTCTTGTTTGAAAAGATACTTTTCATCCCAATGGATATCTTTGCAAAACTAGAACTTAAGAACTGGTGGACTGCAAACATAATTACTTGGATTTTCATCCTAATTACGTGCTACTTCTTTGTATTTTGGTTAAAACAATTACAATTGTTCAAATCAAAGAACGAAGATACACAAGATACGACAGCCCACTCATTTCTAAAGTAATCAACTATCTTAAAGATCGAAACCGATATCTTTACGATAATAAATCTTATCGAAATTTAGTTTATCTATATTTTGATAAGATTTTTTTAATGCCTCTTTGTAGCTATTTCCATAAGAGGTAACAGCAAGTACACGTCCTCCATTTGTGACAATTTCATTGTTTTTTAATGCAGTTCCCGCATGGAAAACAATAGAATCTTCTACTTGTTCAATCCCAGTAATGACTTTTCCTTTCTCATAATCCTCTGGATAACCTCCAGACACTAGCATTACCGTTGTTGCACTACGCGCATCCAATTCAATCGTTTTTGTAGCCAATTCTTCTTTTGCTATCGCTTGGAATAATTCTACTAAATCCGATTTTACTCTAGGCATCACTACTTCCGTTTCAGGATCTCCCATACGTACATTGTATTCAATCACGAACGGATCATCTCCAACTTTAATGATACCAATAAAAATAAATCCTTTATAATCTAATTGATCTTTTTTAATTCCTTCTACCGTTGGAATAACAATGCGATCTTCAATTTTTTTCAAGAATTCATCCGTTGCAAATGGCACTGGAGAAACAGCTCCCATACCTCCTGTATTCAATCCTTTATCTCCTTCTCCAATTCGCTTGTAATCTTTAGCAGTAGGAAGCAATTGATATGATTGTCCATCTGTCAACACAAAACAGCTTAATTCTATTCCAGATAAAAATTCTTCAATAACCACTTTAGAACTCGCGTCACCAAATTTGGCGTCCACTAACATATTTTCTAATTCAGCCTTTGCTTCATCTAAGTTTTCAAGAATCACTACACCTTTTCCAGCAGCCAAACCGTCCGCTTTTAAAACGTAAGGTGCTTTTACTGTTTCTAAGAATTTTTTCCCTTCTTCAACCGTATCTTTTGTAAAACTTTGATAAGCTGCAGTAGGAATTTGATGTCTGATCAAAAATTCTTTCGCAAAATCTTTACTTCCTTCTAATTGTGCCGCCTTTTTCGAAGGTCCTATAACAGGAATATGTTGAATGGTGTCATCTTGTTTAAAAAAATCGACAATTCCCTTTACTAAAGGATCTTCTGGCCCAACCACGACCATGTCAATTTGATGCGTCAAAACCACTTGTTTTACAGCGTCAAAATCATTGGGGTCAATCGCAATATTTTGAGCGATTTGAGCAGTTCCCGCATTTCCAGGAGCTACAAACACAGCTTCACACTGTGGACTTTGTAACATCTTCCATGTAAGAGCATGTTCACGCCCACCTGAACCTAATAATAAAATTTTCATTACTTGTGTTGTTTGTTATTATGGTTCAAAAATAATTATAAAAAAACGAATAAAGAAAAAGTTCCTAAGAATAAGAAGGACAACTTTATAAAAAGCAGTTAGTACGCTTTTTCTTCTCCTGCAAAAACGTTGTAAACCGTCAAATAAATAATCTTTAAATCCAACAGAATGGACCAGTTTTCTAAGTAAAACAAATCGTATTTAAAGCGGTTGATAATATCTCTGTCATTCTCTATTTCTCCCCTATATCCGTGTGTTTGTGCCATTCCTGTAATCCCCGGTTTAACCAAGTGTCTCAACATGAATCGACTCACGCGTTTGGAGTACATTTTGGTATGTACAACCATATGGGGGCGAGGTCCAACAATAGACATATCTCCTAAAAAGACATTGATAAACTGTGGAAACTCATCCAAGCTCGATTTGCGTAAAAAAGCTCCAATCTTCGTAATGCGTTGGTCATTTCGCGTGGCTTGTTGTTTGTCGCTATCGTCGTTCATACGCATAGACCTAAACTTATAACACCAAAATTCCTCATCGTTTAATCCTGTTCTTTTTTGTTTGAAAAAAACAGGTCCTTTTGATTCTCTTTTAATCAAAATAGCAATGACAGGAACTAACCAAGACAAAATGAACACAATAACAGCAATTGAAAAAACGAGGTCAAATAAGCGTTTAACCAATTTGTTATAGGGTTTATCTAATGGAATTACGCGTCTTGGAACTACGGGAATTAAATCGTAGTATTCAATCCTCAAATGATTGTTTAAAATATCTTTTTGCGTGGGTACATAACGCACTGTAATCATGCTATTATCTGCAAATTCAAGGAATTCTAAAAAGTTCTTCTCTTTTGTAAAAGAGAATTGTATGAAAAGCTCATCGACAATATGCTGTGATAGATATTGCTTCAAGTCTTCTAAACTTTCATCCTCTAAATTGAAAAAGTGATTATTAATGCGATAACCTAAATCTTTTCGCTTTAACAATACGGACTTTAAATTGCTAATTTCTCGTCCATTCCCCAAGAGGACAATATTTCTAAAGTTTCCTCCTAAGAATTTACGGATGTACTTCAACAAAAAGAAAATAGTAAATTTTACTGTACAAATAATAACAAAAATAGAGATGCCATATCCTATTAGCTCTTTAATTTCAGCAAATCGGTCAAATATACCGTTATAAGACGCGACCAAAATGAATTGGAAGACAAATTGTTTAAACACCTTCTCCGCAACGCGAACTGTTTTGGTATGTCTATAAACGTCATAGTATCCACTTAATCCTGCTGCGATCAACCAACCTATTGACAATACAATATGAAACAAATAATGCTGCTCAGTAAATGTGGAAAACCACACCTGAGCCATACCGTTGATTGTAATTAAATCAATACACGTAGTTAACGGACGTATTAAATAAGAATACCTACCTGCTTTTTTACTCATTAATAAATGTAGTTTGAAAAATCTTTGTGTTCTTCTTTTGCCAAATCAGCAGCTGTAAAGGACTTAAAATAATCCAATGTGCGCTGCATTCCCTCTGCTCTCCCAATCTTTGGTGTCCATCCCAAGATTGTTTTTGCCTTGGTTATATCAGGACAACGCTGTAACGGGTCATTTATTGGCAAATCTTTGTAAATTATTTTCTGATCACTTTGGGTCAGGCGAATAATCTCTTGGGCGAAATCCAAAATTGTAATTTCATCTGGATTACCAATATTTACAGGCAGATGATAATCAGACAATAACAAGCGATAGATTCCTTCTACCTGATCCTCTACATAACAAAAAGAACGGGTCTGTTGTCCATCGCCAAAAACCGTCAAATCTTCACCTCGTAATGCTTGTCCAATAAAGGCTGGAATTACTCTACCGTCATTCAGTCGCATTCGAGGTCCATAGGTATTAAATATACGCACAATACGCGTCTCTAAGCCGTGAAAAGTATGATAAGCCATGGTCATGGATTCCTGAAAGCGCTTTGCTTCATCGTAAACTCCTCTTGGCCCTATACTATTGACATTGCCATAATACTCTTCCGTTTGGGGATGAACTAAAGGGTCACCATATATTTCAGAGGTTGAGGCAATTAAAATGCGCGCATTTTTTACTCGAGCCAACCCCAACAAATTATGTGTTCCCAAAGAACCTACTTTCAAGGTTTGAATTGGAATTTTCAAATAATCAATCGGACTAGCTGGAGAGGCAAAGTGTAAGATATAGTCTAAATCACCAGGCACATGTACAAATTTAGTTACATCGTGGTGGTAGAACTCAAAATGAGAATCCGCAAACAGATGTTCAATATTTTTTAAATCACCCGTAATTAAATTATCCATTCCAATTACATAAAAGCCTTCTGCAAGAAAGCGATCGCATAGATGAGAGCCCAAAAAGCCCGCAGCACCCGTTATTAAAATGCGTTTCATTTCTTCTGTATTAATTCTTTTACTATTAGCCCAAGAAACTTGCCATTATCGACAAAACTTCTTTTCCACATGCGTTTTGGTTCTTGTAAAAAACGATAAAACCATTCCATTCCTATTTTTTGCATCCATTGAGGGGCTCGTTTTACTTTACCAGAAATCACGTCAAAACTTCCGCCAACTCCCATAATAAAACCAACGGAACGAAGTGCATCTTTATACGTAGACAGGAATATCTCCTTTTTTGGAGAGCTCATCGCAACAAAAAGATAGGTCGATTGACTTTCTACAATAGATGCAACAATATCGCGCTCTTCTTTCGCTGTAAAATACCCATTTCGATATCCCCCGATTATGCCTTCTCCATATTTTTCGGAATAAATCCTCGCCACTTCCGTTACAACGTCTTCTTTTGCACCCAACAAAAATATTTTCTCTCCTCTATCACTGGCATTTTTAACCAAATGATCAAAGAGATCAATACCTGCTACTCGTTCTTTTAGTGGTTTTCCCAATATTTTTGAGGCCCAAACAACAGCCATCCCATCCGCATTCACTAAATCAGCCTTGCGGATGCTTTCTTTCAATTCTGCATCCTGTTGCATATTAACCAACTTGGCAGCATTGACTACTATATGCAATATAGGTTGTTTATTATCAATCGATTCATTGATAATAGCAATAGTTTCAGACATCGTTAAATTAGCAATATCTATATCAAAAAAGTGTTGTGTCGCTTTCACTAATTAGTCTATTTTTTTTACTATTTCTCCGTTATTTATTAAAAATAAAACCCAAAGTATAAAAAATATGGATGAAAAATTAACAAATAACTGTCCTGCAAAAATACTAATTATTAAAATACTCAAATAGCAAAAAAAGATATATTGTTTTGTTTCCTTCTCCTTTGGATGTATCAATCCCCCTTTATAATATAAATATACTACACAAATCGAGCCAATTCCACCACAGAAAACATATAAATCCACTAGACTCATTTCAAACAAGCCTTGATTCCATAATTTTCCTCCAAAAAGATAATTACTCCCTTGCCATTTTTCAAAATACACAACGGCTTTCTCCTTGAAGATTTCATTTCTAAAACTCATTAAACTTGTCAACCATCCATGTTCTTGATAAATCGATTGGAATAATAGATAAGTAGAATTTAATCTTGTCATAATTTGATCCCTAAACAAGACAAGCACAACGCCTATAAGCGTTATAATACCATAGAATAGACGCTTTTTATACACTTGATGTACCCAACAGACATACACAAAAAAGAATCCGTTAAACAAATAAATTCCCTTGGTTCCGATTATAAAAGAACTACATAAAATGACAAAGAAAATCCAAGGTCTCACCTTGGGCTGTCTATACGTATAATAGTAACTCAAACAAATACTGCCTATAAAGAAGTAGGTCGCAGTAATTGATTTGTGGAGCACACCCGTATAGCCAAATCGCAAACCACCGCGATACGTTTTAAACAAGGGAATATCAAAAAGAATTCCCAAAAGTACAGAGAAACAAACGGCTAATATTACGCCAATTGTAAAGTACAGCATAAAAGTCAGCTTACTTGACGTACCATGTCTGTGTAAAGTTTGGAAAAAAAAGGCGATGATAATTCCTCCACCATACAACATCCATTCTCGGGATACCTCCCCCCAAGGAATTTCTCGCCAAGAACCATGTAAGGTAAGCTGCCCCAAAAAAACAAGAATACCCAAACCAAATAGTCCATACAAGGGCAAATACACTTTGCGTTGGAATAAAACCACGATCATCAACAAGAGAAAAAGAGACTTAATCCCTTTTGCTACAACTAAAAATGTGGTTATTTCTGGGCCAGTTAACCATCGCGTACCGATGAAATCTAAAATTAATTGCAGGACTATAAATAGTCCGCTAATAATGATTAATCTGTCGTTTTGTTTCTCCAACTTAAAAAGGTAAATAGATTCCCAAAAAACGCAAAAAAGATAATATTAGTATTCAGATACAGAACAGAATCAAAGATACAAGAAATGGAAATAGCCGCTATGAGACAAAAATAGATAACGTCCTTGTGCATTAAAGCTAATCGCAATTGATAGCCCAAATAGAACACGAAACAGCCCAATCCCAATAGTCCATACTCCAATAAAAAAGATAAATACTGATTATGTGGCCCATATCCAGATTCAAGTGCATAGGTGAGATCCTCTTCCTTATAGGCTTTTAAAACCTCCTCATCTTCACTTCCTGACCCATAGCCTAAAAGCGGTCTTTGCATGGCATGCTCATAGATAGCCTCCCAACGAGACACTCGACTATCATTCACATGCTGATCGTCATAAAGTGTTCCCTTATTATCGTTAAGTTCCCAAATTAATTGATCCGTCATGCGTTCATAAATATAAGTATCTTTAAGTGCAACAATTCCTACAGAAGTAAGCACAACTACTGCCATAACCAATCCCACAAGTAAGGCCTTACTCCTTCCATACAGTCGTTTTCCTAGTTGTAGGAAATGGTACATTCCATATAGACCTAAAAGCAAGTATACAGCTCTAGAATTTAAAAATACAATACAAAGAATCAAAATGAAATTAAAAATCGCTTTCATCAATGTATTCTTCCAATAATTTGATTCGTTGAGAATGACAAGAGCGAAAATACAATAAGTACCCAATAAAGTTGGGTGAAATTTTAAAAATGAAGCAAATTCATGATACGTATAATAATATCCAAATAAATCTTCTTCAATTACCCAAGCTCCTTTTGACAGAAAATAGCTGTAGAAATTGTGTCCGAGTAAAATAACACTACTGATTAAACAACCATAGACAAAGTATTTCATCGCTTTTTCTCGAATTGCATATAACACCTCAAATGGGGCACAAATAAACAGAAGAGGAACTAAGATATAGGATAAATAATTTTCAAATAAACGCACCGCTCTACTAAGATGGTCCGTATACAACAAACCGAAGAGCAACAAAACAACAATAAAAAAGGTGGTCCCAAAAATAGTTTTACCTATATTAGTTATCGTCCACGAAGGGCGTTGTCCATTTCGAATTAAATAAACCACCATTGATACAGCAAAAAGAGCCATCGCGACGTTGCCTAATTTCGTATAAATAGGCGTCACAATTCCGAAAAAAGCTGCGGCGTATAAAACAAGTTTTCTATCCATTTGATTTTTTATAATAGGCTAAAGACAAAACAAAGCCAATAAATATACCTGCAATACCTGAATTAAAAATATGACCTGACAGACAAGACAAAACAACAAGAATTAAACAGCAGATAAAGCTTAATTTTGCATAAGCAAAAACCGTACAATTTTTCATCAGCTTTACAATATTCAAGCTGTACACGACCAATAATCCGCAAAAAATAAAAACGCCTACGTAGCCATAGGTAAATAAAATATCGAGAATATCTATTTCAATTTTTTGATTTGCTAATTCTTCAAACCTATAATTACCAACGCCAATCCACTGCTCAAACGTTGTATAACTCGCTTCAAATATAGGGATCATCTCTGCTAAAAAGATATTTCTACTAGATAAAATAAATGTAACAAAATCCATTTTATGCCAGAAATATAGATAACGATTCATAATGGCCGACTGTTGTATAAATACCGTAATTCCACCACAAAAAAGAAGAGCAATCCCTCCTCCGTACAACAATCGATTTCTCGTTTTCTTATTTCTAATATCAAATGCAGTTGTACTGCCAATAATCAAAATATGCACTAAAACAATACCCAACAGCCCTGTCTTTGAACTAATCAGAAGTCCTAATAAGAAACTGACTAATCCGTATAGTACAAAGAATTTCCAATTCTTATTGATCACCCAATAGTAATAGGCTAAAATACACGAGAGAATAATAAGTAAGGCTGAAATCTCATTCCCAGCAATAAACCAACCTCTGGAGCCAATATTGCCATTCGTATACATAGGATAAGCTAATCCTACCAATTTCAAGCTTAAATTAAAGGCTAATATCCAATAGGATAATTTAATCCAAACAAAATATTTTGGAATTTCATATCTATTTACTGTGGAAAAGACTACTTGAAAGTAGAAAAAAGCAATGACAATAATTAAATACTTAAAAGCGAATATTAGATCTTGAATAATGACTTTCCAATCTATCATTCCCTTGAGCCATTGCACACAAGAAGGAAAAATCATATAGCCGAACAAAGCAAACACCATAAGGAGGTATTTTGGTGTTTTTACTAATCGAAGTACAAATAAACCAACAATCCCCAATTTGTAAATTTGACTAATTGAAAAAGGAGTAGATATATTATTTTCATAGAGCAAACCATTGACGGAATCAATGATTAAAATGGGCAATAATAAAGCCCAAATAATTACATCTATATCTTGAATTTTTATCTTCAACTTCTATCGTCTTTACATCAGCTTACGCAGCACAGTTAATTCTTTTTCTCCTTGTTTCATCCAATTCATTTCCTCCATACTTGCTCGGCCTCTCTCTACCAATGCTTGTAGTTGTCTTTCATTATTTGAAATTAAAACAATCGACTCGGCTAATTCTTCTAGATTATCACCTAATAATCCCGTTGTATTGTTTTCAATAAATTCAGGAATAGCAGAATTGTAATTGCTAATGGTCAATAATCTTGCTGCCATAGCTTCACACATGATTACTCCTTGGGAATCAAAACGAGAAAAAGCCAAAAATTGACCATACTTCGAAAACAAAGTAGGTAATTCCTCTCTTTCGATAAAACTATCTATAATTTGAATGCGCTTTTCAAGGTTATATTTTCGAATTAAATCTTCATACGTTTTTTTCAAATGACCTTTTCCATAAATATCTAAGGTATATGGCTCTGGTAAAAAACGCATCAATTCTATTGCCATATCCACCCCATACTTGGGATCTGATAAGGGGCGTATTGTTATTAGATTATACCTTGTATTATAATCAAAAGGAACATCAAATAATTCAGTATCAATCCCATTTGGTATGGCATAAAAATGTTCAAACTTGCGGTTGAATATTTTTTCTGTATGGTTTTTCATCCACTTAGAAGGAGTCATCATGACGTATGAATCAAATGTACTAATCTGATTCAAAAAGCGCTTCATCGCTCTATAGTTCCAAATTTGCACATAAAGATACTTACAAATCCCCTTCAATGACCAAGTAAAATCGTATAGATATTCTGGATAAACCAACACATCTGCTCCATGGATATAGATGGCTGTTCGATATCGGTGTTTCATTATCGTTTTGTATAAACGGTAACCTCCATTTGCCAAAGGATAATGATTGAGTAGATGTAGATACAACACATCGTAATCCTTTAATTTATCTTCAATGACCTTAGCCGTATCTTCTATCACATTTATCCCTTGATAGGTATAAGTAGCAGCACTACTGGCTGGAACTAAAATCGTTACTTCTATATTTTGAGATTGAAAGTACAACGCCCGAACATGGACAAACATGTGATTATAGGGTTGATTTTCTTTTGGATACCTAGAAGTAATAATGGCTAATTTCATGAATTATAATTTATTGAATCAAATAGTACAGAGACAATAAGGTGAAAATTTGCTTTTCTCTATTGTACCCTGCCTTATGCTGTTTAAAAACTTGCAAAACTGCTTGTTTATCGAATAGCTCAAAATAAACACTTTTATTGCTATTACTCAATAAATTTATATAATAATCACCCAAATCTTCTCTAAACCACTTTTCAGTAGGCGACAAAAAACCTTTTTTCGGTCGGTTGATAATCTCATTCGGCAATACTTCAGAAGCAAATGCTCTATGAATTCTCTTGGTTTGATGCTCTCCTATTTTATATTCGATGGGCAAAGATTCCAAAAAGGCTATTAATTCCAAATCCAGCATAGGCACGCGAGTTTCTATGGTAAAATTCATAGACACTTTATCCGTATACATCAACAAATCATCTGCTAAATTCATTCTTGTATCAACAGCCATCATCCCCTCTACCCCTTTTTTGCTTTTACAGTCCAACAAGTCGTAAAAATAGCGAATACGGTCTTTGCTTTTTTTATCTTGAATACCAAGCAATGACTGTATTTCACGATCAGAAAAAAGGGAATAAATATGTTCCCAACGCTTAATAGGATCTTGGATAGCTAAGGATTGAGTCGCGCGAATCCATTGTTCTTTTTTGGATAACTTAGCAATAGGACGCATCACTTCAAACAGGAATGCAGGATATTGCTGAGCCATCATTTCGCCTTTATAACGCGCATATCCTCCCAAAGGTTCATCAGCCCCCTGCCCGGTCAAAACGACCTTTAAATCTTTGCTCACAGCTTCATTCAAGTAATACATCGGCAAGATTGAAGTCGTCCCCAAAGGTTCTTCTACTATGCTACACGTTTCTTCAAATACTTGCTGAAAATTCTCTGCAGAAATAACAATACTATGATGATTCGTCTTTAAGAAATCCGCAGAGCGCTTTGCCTCTTCCAATTCATTCGCAAACGCATCATCTGCAAACCCAACCGTATAGGTCTTTAATTTCGTTGAAGCGTGTTTTTGAGCAAAATAGGTCACTAAAGCAGAATCAATTCCTCCACTTAATAGCACGCCAATTTCAACATCAGACATTAATTGACGTTTCACAGCAGCTTCAAATAATTCACCGTATTTATCAACCGCTTGAGCAAAGCTATATTGCTTTGTTGTAGCCACGGGTTTTAAATACGAAGTGATTGAGCTAGTTGTTGATGCTGACTGAGCAAAATCCCATTGTAGAATATGTCCCGGTCTCAACTTATGTATTTCTTTATATATCGTATCTGGAGCAGGATTGTAACGCAATTTCAACAAAGAGGCTATATTCGATTTATCCAAATCAATATTGGGATAAAGCTGTTGAATAGGTCGAATTTCTGAAGAAAACACCAAAGTATTGTGTTCCAATTTATAGTATAGTGGTTTTACTCCAAAAGGGTCGCGAACCAAATACATCTTTTTCCCTTCAATATCGAGAAAACTAAAACTAAAAACCCCATTAAAATCCGCTGCTCCTTCAATACCATACTTCGCTAGATAATATAGTATAGTCTCAGTATCTGAAGAACCTTTAAACGCAATTTCACTCAGTTTTTTTCTAAGTTCAAGATGGTTGTAAATTTCTCCATTAAAAATAAGTGCAAACTTCGCATCCTGAGTCAGCATCGGCTGATGCCCTGTTGCTGTTAGATCAACAATCGCTAATCGTCGATGCCCTAAATATACCGTACTTTCGTCAATCTCAAATTTTTCTATGGCACCACTATCGGGCCCGCGATGAAAAATTGTATTTAAACTCTCCTCCGTAATGGGTAAGTTCACGCTTCCTAAGATTCCACACATATATCACAGTATTAATAACTTCTTTTTAATTCTCTTTCTGCTATCCACATAATAGAGATAAATACAATAACGGAAGAAATAACATTGGTACTAATAGCACCCAATAATCCAAATTGAGGTAACAGACTAAATATAGCAATCATATTCGCTGTTGCCCCTACAATCATAATACTCAATCGCATTTTCTGCTTGTTTAAAGCAACCAAAAGCATTTCGTATCCAGAATAAACAAAACTGCTTACGATAACGATACACAACCCTATAAACGCCAAATTCGTTTCTTCATTGAGTTCTACCTTGGCTATTTTTTCCATAACAAATGCACGTAAAACATACATCACCACTAAAACGATTAAGAGAATGCCCACTGCAATTTTTTGCATTAAATGAAATAATTGCCCCTTTTCAATGGCCGTCTTCGATTTTAGTTGGTTCAACAACACTTGTGAAAATGTAAGATTTAACAAACCAAAAGGCGCTACAATAAGTAATAATCCTCGATACATTCCATAGATTTCATTGATCACTAGAAGAGGCAACAACAGCATTCCTCCTTGTACAAAAGAAACCGTCAATATATCTTGTAACCCATAGTATTTTTGATCCGTGAATTGTCTTTTTAGCAACTTATAATCAAACCTAAAAAACAACTTAATATAATTCATCTTCAATACATTAGACTTTAAGAAAGTCAAAAAAAACGTTATCGAATTGATGAGTAATAACACAATTAATACCCCCAGAACTGATACCTGAGGTAAAAGGTAAACCCCAACTATTAATCCTCCAATCAAAAGTGATTTAAAAAGATTAACCACTAACTCGATTTTAAAGTCACCTAAACTTTTATGAAAAATAAACATCAAAGTATTCAAGCTCAGGAAATAACCATTTAATAAGGCGACAACTAATAGTCCAAAGTTTTCTTCACCTGGATAAAAAAACCAAAAAATGGAACTACAAATACTGATTACTCCAAAAAAGAGAAGTTGAAGTTGAAAGGAAACGGCGAGTTCTTTGGCCGCATCTTCTTGATTGTCAAACTCTTTTTTCATTAAGAAGACAAAACTTCCAAAAGGTAAAATAGGCATTAAAAAATTAGCAATCGAATAATAAAATGAAAACGAACCGAAAAAATCCATTCCCAATATACTGAGTATCACAATATTTAAGACCCATTGTAATCCAAACTGAAGACCTTGCGACAGATTATTCAGTACTAAATCTTTTACTATTTTTAAATTCACGTTTAAATAAAATCCTCTACCTTAATGTTCTCTTTAATAATCCTAGCAGGTATACCTACAGCAATACAATTGTCTGGTAAGTCTTGCAATACCACCGCATTCGGTCCAATAATCACATTGTTTCCTATCTTGATCGGACCTAATACTCTAGAGCCTGCTCCCATATAAACGTTATCTCCTATTATAGGAACTTCAATATGTTTACTTCTACCTCCAATAGTCATTCCTTGACCAATCATGCAATTTGCTCCAATTACAGCATTTTTATGAATCACAACTCCTATTCCTCTATAAGCAAATTTAGTCCCCTTCCCAATTTGTGCAGAAGGTGGAATTGCACAATTTGCAACAAAATACTGCAACACATAAATAAGACGAGGTAAAAAAGGAATTTTTCTTTTGTACACAGCATGTGCTGCACGATGCAGAGTCATTAACATAATACTTTTATTTTTTTATTTTTATTCCAAGACACTATATTGAGGTCTTTTTGCTTTTGTTGGATATTCCGTGGTACGAATTGGATTTACCTTGATATCTATATTATTTTCTTCAAAAATAGATACGGCAAAATCATACCAACTACAAATTCTATCTCCTCTAAAATGAACCAATCCATACTTTTTAGTCGAAATCAAATTCATCATAAAATGACAAATATCCAAAGCATATGTTGGACAACCTATCTGATCATTTACAACGTTTATTTCCGACTTTGTCTGCGCTAATTTTAGCATTGTGTTGCGAAAATTATGTCCAAATTCGGAATACACCCAAGATGTTCGAATAATGTAATACTTAACTAAAAAATGTTGAATATATTGTTCTCCTTTCCATTTTGATGCACCATAAACATTAATTGGATTAGGTGTATCCGAAATGCGATAAGGTGTATTTTGCTGACCATCAAATACGAAATCAGTAGATAGATGAACCAATGTCGTATCATATAGCAAACAGACCTCCGCTAAATTCTTACATCCTTCCGCATTAACCTGATAAGCTAATTCAATTTCTTCTTCTGCCTTTTCTACATTCGTATAAGCAGCAAAATTAACACATATATTTGGTTTATAGTGCTCAAAATTACGATTACAATCCTCAATATTAGAAATATTTAACACTTTACTGGCTAAAAACACAAATTCAAAGCCAATAAACTGATTGCTAATTGATTGTAAAGCTTGTCCCATTTGGCCATTGGCACCTGTGACTAGAATCCGAATCATAAAGGTTGAATTGTATTAAAAGAAGGTAAAATCGCATCTTTGTCTGAAATAATATACCCTTGCTCTAGTTGAGGCCAATCAATAGCTAAAATTGGATCTTTATAGTAGATTCCTCCTTCTGCTTCCTTATTGTAATAATTATCACATTTATAAGCAAAGATTGCCGTTTCACTTAGCACTAAAAATCCATGTGCAAATCCTCTGGGTACAAACAATTGCTTCTGCTCCACCCCGTTTAACACCATGGCTAAATGCTGTCCGAAGGTTGGTGAATCCTGACGTAAATCAACAATCACATCCAGTACTTCACCCTGAATAACCCGCACCAATTTTGCTTGTTGACAGACGCCAGTCTGAAAATGCAACCCCCTTAAGGTTCCCCTTTGAGAATACGACTGATTATCTTGTATAAACTGAGTCTTTAATCCTGTTTGTTGTTCAAACGAACCCTGATTAAAACTTTCAAAAAAATAACCGCGCTCATCGCGAAAGACTTGCGGATGTAATACAAAACAATCTTTGAATAAGGTTGATTCAACTCTCATTGTCTACGCTCTATTTTTATAATAACGAACAAAATCAACCGCCATACCTAATACAAAAAACAACAGCATTACCTTCACAAGGTCTTTTGCTATTTTGCTTTCTATCGAATACTCCGATGTGGCTAAAACAGGATTAACAACAATATAATCCAAAACATACAACACTTCTTGAGATTCTAATTGTGTAAGCTCAATTTCTTTCAAGCGCTTGAGAATTTCTTGTTTCTTGTCCAACAAAGAACCATAAGTCTGAATGCCTTTCAACTCCTCCTCTAAAGTTTCCTTTTCTAAAGTCAAGGACGCTAATTCAATTTGCTTTCGCTTTGCAAAATAAGGATGCTGATTAAAATGAGTTTGTAAATCAGAAATGAACCCCTCTATCTCAAAAGGTTGAGTTGCCTTAATTTTTAAAAGTTGATAGGGATAGTTTTTACTCACTGCATAATTGTGAATTGCTTCATCAAAGCGCTCTACTTTACCAATCAAGTTTTCGAATATTTTGGGATATAAACTATCTTGACCTAAAAATGAAAAAACATCGTCTATACCCTCTAATTTTGAAAATTTAATTTGTGTATAGTCCAATTTATCACTGAACTTCACTTGAACCAATTGATCCAAGTAATCAATACTATTATACTTTGGCGACAACAAAATTGCATATTCCTCTTCACCATTACTCGTGCTAAACTCTGCCGTTTGCAACATTTTATGATAGTTGCGGTATTGTACATACCCCAGAATCACTCCTAAAATTAATCCAAGAGCGAGGTACATCCACTTACGGGTGATATACTTAATTATTTTAAACACAAAAAAACCAGCAGTATCCAAAAGGGACACTGTGGCTGTTTTAATATCTAGTAGATTAGCTTCATCAAATTCACTTGGTTTTTGCTTCTCTTGCTGTTCCATCTTAATTACTATTAAAGATTTGTTCTAGTATTTTTATTGTAATCAAATAGGTAGGTTTTACACCCGTCGTGCCCAATCCTCCTGAAGCCAATGTGCTTCCAGTTTCCAATGGATTATCCGAAGCGTAATACGCATAGCGCACTTTAACGTCTGGGTTAATGCTCTTGCGAATTCGAGAAGCGGATTGAATGGCTTTTTGATAATGGGCTCCTTCCATCTCTAATCCGATTACTCCCCATGTAGAATCGTGGAAAAACTTCAAAAGATCTTTATTTTGTAGCGAAGTTCCCAATACAGTAACCATTGTTCCTCCCACCACTGGAATTCCTTGATTTTCAAACATTTCTACTGTTAATTCATTATCAAAAGGGTAGTTATCTCCTGTTCCTTCGTTAATGTGGGCAAAAGGAATCATAATATCGCCTTTTCCTCCTTCTAAAATACCCGCTTTCCCCATAATAGAAACCGATTCTACATTTAAGCGAATTTGTTTTTTATACGGTTTCAACAATTCATCAATCGTTTCATAAGCTTGTTCTCCAAAGGCATAATCCATCACAATAATAACAGGGTGCTCCCCTTCAAAATTCGCTCCTTTGAAGTTCGTTTGTTCAAACTTAATCTTCGCTGAATCAAAAATTTGCACATCGATATTCGTTCCCGAATCATCCGACAAAAAGACCATGCCCTCTTTTTCCGCGCGTTCTCGCACTAGATTACGTAGGACTTTATTCTCGGGTTTACTCAATTCTTCATATATCTCCACTTCTTCAGCCACCTCAATTTCTCCCTGCATCACATAAGGTGCAAAAATAGAGTTCATCACACTGTGCATATTTGCACTAATGATGTGAATAGGACGTTCCAACAATCCTTTTTCTACCAGAACTTCTTTGATGCGGTTTGACCAAATCTCACCGTAAATATGGTGTCCTAATCGCTCGCGCAACAACGGACTAAACGTAATAGTTCGCTTATTGTTGTCCACTTCTTCTTCAATGGCTAGTCTTCCCAACCAATAGATTACATCCAAAAAGCGATCTGGATTTTCTGGAATAGCAAATTTTTCATATACCGTCAGCACCTCAGCAAATGATCGCCCCAATACATTGGCCAAATGTGACATTGTCACTTCTTTGTCTTTTAATTCTAGTGGCTCCGCTTGCTTCGCAGCTAATTCTATTTTTTTCCAATCACGCGTTACTTTCCCCTCTTCATCAATCAACACTCTATTTTTAATTTTATGTGATTCAATGAAGATAAAAGTCAAATGCGTTAAAACGTCATAGATATCTGAACGTCCTCTGGTAATTTCAATATTCATTTGCTCCTCGTCAATGCGATAGCAATTTCTTCTTCTTTTGGGTGGTACTAACGCTTGAAAATGCGAAAAAGCATACCCTTCATCCGAAGTTAAATTGATGTATCTACATTCTTCGATACCAATTGGTAGGCGTTCAATTACATATAACAATCCATCTAATTCTACCTTTTCCTCTGCAATTGTACCATAAATTTCTGGACGCAATTCAAGTAACGCCTCTCTTAATGTATCTCCAGATACTCCCATAGGCTTATAAAACCCACGGTTAAACAAATGGCGCATCGTAATATAAATACGCTCAATAGCTGCTGAAGAAACTTGTGCTCTTGTTCTTGAAATATTTTTAATCTCTCTCATAGTCTTCCAATTTTTATTTCTTAATTATTCTATTTTCAATTGATCGGCAATGGTCCTATCATTGCTCAATCGAGGCAACTTATTTTGCCCGCCTAGCTTCCCAATACTTTTCATATATGCCTGGAAACCTTCTTTTTCTACTGATCGAATGACCAGTGTGCGCAACACTTTTCCCACAATTAAATCGTCGTAATACACGTTCTGTTTGCGCAAGGCATCGTCGATGCGCAAGGCAAAAGCATCCAAATCAGTTGGTGCTTGCCCAAATTCAATAAACCACTCGTGGTAAGGCAATCCTTCAGCAGGCGTAATTTGAGGGGCAACAGTAAACTCATTTACTTGCACTTGCGTACCTTCCATAGCGTGTTGAAGGGCTGTTTCTACTTCTTTTCCTATCACATGCTCTCCAAAAGCCGAAATAAAATGTTTGATACGTCCTGATACAACAATACGATGGGGTTTCAAATTGACAAATTGAACTGTATCTCCTATGTTATACCCCCATAATCCCGCGTTAGTTGAGATGATCAAGACATAATTAACCCCCAACTCCACTTCTCCAATCGTGTATCGTCTAGGGTTTTCTGTAAAAAATTCTTCTACTTTGATGAATTCATAGAAAATACCCGCATTCAACAACAACAATAATCCCTTCTCTTTTTGTGAATCCTGATAGGCAAAAAATCCTTCTGAAGCGGGAAATAGCTCAATAGAGGGAACTTTCCTTCCTATTAATTGTTCAAATTTAGCGCGATATGGCTCATAATTAACCCCGCCGTAAATGAATAAATTAAACTTCTTGAAAATATCTCCTACTCCTTTTCCTTCTCTTGCTTTCAAACGCTCAAAATACATTTGTACCCAACTTGGAATTCCCGAAATCACCGTCATATTTTCGTGCACTGTTTCTTCTACAATGGCATCTACTTTCGTTTCCCAGTCTTCAATGCAATTCGTTTCCCAACTCGGTAATCTATTCTTTTGTAGATAAGCCGGAACGTAATGTGCAACAATACCCGATAATCGACCTAAGTTAATTCCATTCTTTTGCTCTAGAATTGGACTTCCCTGTAAAAAAATCATTTTACCATCGACAAAATCAGCAATACCCGTTTCGTGCACATAGGCTAAAATAGCATTTCGTGCAGCTTCAATATGATAAGGCATCGATTCCTTCGTTAGTGGAATATACTTCGCTCCAGAAGTTGTTCCGGAGGTTTTAGCAAAATAAAGGGGTTTTCCTTTCCACAATACGTTTTCCTCTCCCTTGACCACGCGATCTACATAGGGTTTTAATCCTTCATAATCGCGAATGGGTACGCGCTGAGCAAAGGTTTGCGCATTGGTAATTGCTTTAAAATCGTGATCTTGACCAAAAGCGGTATGCTTGGCTTGTTCAATTAAATCGGCTAAAACCCTCGCTTGAGTTTCGACTGGATTTTGGAGCCATTTTTGTGTTTTCTTGTGAATAATCGAAGCAAATATCTTCGCTCCAAAAGATTTTATAGACATAATTTTTATTCTAAATCAATAAATAACGTAGGATCTAACGGATAATTATCCTTCCACAATTCGAAATGCAAATAAGGTTGACTCATTTTCGATTTTACTTCTTCTTGATTGTACAGTCCTAGCACATCTCCCGCTTGTACTGTTTCATACACGCTTTTGGTTAAAGAAGATAAATGCTTGTAAACTGAACTGACTCCTTCTTCATGTAAGACAATCACAGTATAGCCATCCTTAATCGTCCAATCTACAAAAATCACCGTTCCTTTAGCCACTGATTTGACCATGGCATTTTTCGCCGCCGTAAAATCAATACCAAAATGCATGGATTTTGGATCGTATTTTCGAACAATCGTCCCTTCAATGGGCGCAAAAAGCACCGTACTCACTCTCGCTTCCGCATGAGTAAAAATATTATACTTATCCTCCAATCGAACGTATTCGCGTAATTCTAAATCTTTTTCACTGGGTTGAGTATGTTCAATTGCATGAAGAGGCGTTTCAGTCTTCATCAAGGAATCTACACTGGTTGAGGTAATCTCGATATCTCCCAACAGCACGCGCTTTACAGCTGCAACATACTGTTCATTTTTTTTAATCTCCGATTCAAGAGAATCTACCTTTAAGGCCAAATCCACTGCCTTTTGCTTTAATTCTGCCGAAGAATACCCTGGAATATATTCTTTTAATGGTGTAACAATCAACAAAATGACATTGGAAACGAGTAATAAAAAAACAATGGTCGTCGTCGCACCAACCACATTCAAGAGATTTAACTTAAACGAGCTCACATCCTCAAACGTGCGATCGTTCACCACTACTACTCTATATTTATCTAGAAGTCTTTTCTTCCACTTTTTCCATTGAAGTCCTTTCTTAGACATAAATCACTTGTTTTCTACACAAATATAAACATTAAAAAAGTTGACTTCTTCTCTTTTTTGCTTTTATTCACATATTAAATCGGTCATAATGTTAATATTATTGGTCTAAAAGTTAAATAATCGAATTGGACCTAAAGCGGAATCGGTTTTTCTTCCTATATTTGTTTTTATTAAAATCTTCAAACAAATTAATATGAACTCATTACATATTTTTTTAGGAATGGTTGGGCCATGGCAAATCGTAATTATCGTTGCCTTAATCTTGTTGTTATTTGGTGGTAAGAAAATTCCTGAATTGATGAAAGGATTAGGAACTGGAATCAAAGAATTCAAGGATGCTACTAGAGATGAAAACACTCAACAAACATCTAAGAAAGAAACGACAAAAGAAGACACTTCTAAAACGGAATAATTCAATAGAATCTCGATATTGACATGCGCTATGCCTTGGTATAGCGCATTTTTTATTGAAGGATATCAAAAAAAGCACCCGATAAATAACTATTTAACGGGCGCTTCACTTATAAAACATAATAAAAACACTACTTAACTTCTATCTTTTTCTATTACAGATAAAAAGATTTCTTTTCCTTATTACTAAATAAACAAAGACTATGCCAAGTTGTGTTTTGGGCGATATTCCTATAAAATCATCGATAATTGAATGCGTTTTTTCGCTTGATCCACATCTACTACCTTGACTTGTACATGTTGATGTAATTTCACTACTTCATTGACATCGGAAACAAATCCCTCCTTTAGTTGAGAAATATGTACCAAGCCACTTTCTTTGATACCCACATCGACGAAACATCCAAAATTGGTAATATTATTGATAATCCCTGGCAATACTTGCCCTATTTTCAAATCGGTAATTTGCTTGACTGACGGATCAAATTCAAATACTTTGGCAGCTTTACGCGGATCTAATCCTGGTTTTTCTAACTCTTTGACAATATCTGTAAGGGTTAAAATACCGATATCTGCGGTTTCATATTGTTTGATGTCAATCTTTTGAATGGTTTCTGGATTAGAAATCAATTGATCAACGGTAATTTTTAAATCTTTCGCCATTTGCTGAACGATGGGATAAGCCTCAGGATGAACGGCCGAATCATCTAAAGGGTTTTCTGCATTTTTAATGCGAATAAAAGCCGCTGCTTGTTGGTAGGCTTTTTCCCCTAAACGCGGAACTTTTTTAAGCGCTGTACGAGAAGTAAACGCTCCATTTTCCGCTCGATACTGCACGATATTTTCCGCCATTTTCTCTCCAATACCCGACACATAGCTCAACAGGGATTTACTGGCTGTATTCAGGTTAATTCCCACCTTGTTTACACATCTCATCACGACCGCATCCAACTCGCTTTTTAACAGCGTTTGATCCACGTCGTGTTGATATTGTCCTACACCGATGGATTTAGGATCAATTTTCACTAATTCGGCTAGTGGATCCGCCAATCGTCTTCCAATGGATACCGAACCTCTTACCGTAACGTCGTAATTGGGAAATTCCTCTCTTGCTATTTTAGACGCAGAATATACGGATGCCCCTGCTTCGTTGACCACAAATACTTGTACGGGTTTATCAAAGGCAATTTTCTTGATGAAGAATTCCGTTTCTCTGGATGCTGTTCCATTTCCAATGGCAATGGCTTCAATACGATAGGAATTCACCATAGAACGCACCTTTTTCATTGCTATTACGCTGTCTTTTTGAGGTGGATGAGGGTAAATCGTTTCGTTGTACAACAAATTGCCATTTTCGTCCAAACAAACGATTTTACATCCTGTTTTATACCCTGGATCAATCGCCAAAATGCGCTTTTCGCCCAAAGGAGCAGCCAATAATAATTGGGCTAAGTTATCCGAGAATACCGCTATCGAATTCGCATCGGCTTTTGCTTTCGCTTCTCCCAATACTTCGTTAGACAACGCGGGTTCTAGTAAACGCTTATAGCTATCAGCTATCGCCTTTTGCAAATAAGGAACAGCATCGCCTTTGCCTTTGATAATGGTTTGTTCTATAAATTGAATCGCTTCTTCTTTCTCTACGGCAATATTCATGCGGATATAACCTTCTTTTTCAGCACGTAATACCGCTAAAAGTCGATGGGCTGGCATTTTATACAAAGGTTCAGACCAATCGAAATACTGCTCAAATTTCTGAGCGCCTTCTTCCTCCATTTTAGCTTTTACAACCTTAGTTCCCACAACCGCCTCGCGTTGAAACTTCCTCCTCAACGCTTTGCGGATATACAAATGTTCGTTAATCCACTCCGCAATAATATCACAAGCCCCTTGAATAGCTTTCTCTTCGTCTTCTACTTCTTTGGTAATATACTTTCGTGCAATCGATTCAATATCCGTGGCATTTTGTGCCATAATCACCTTGGCTAAGGGCTCTAACCCTAAAGCTCTAGCCACATCTGCTTTGGTTTTACGCGTCTTTTTATAGGGTAAATACAAATCTTCAATCTCAACTAAATCAAAGCTTTCTTCGATTTTAGTACGCAATTCGGCTGTTAGCTTTCCTTGTTCTTCAATAGACGCCAAAATTGATTCTTTTCGCTTGACAATTCCCAGGTATAAATCACGGTACTTGGCAATTTTTTCAATGGCAACTTCATCTAAATTTCCAGTTCTATCTTTTCTATATCGAGCAATAAAAGGGATGGTACAGGCTTCATCTAACAAGGCTAACGTGTTTTCAATGCTCTTTACAGAGGCATCCACCGCTTGTTGAATAAAATGAATCAACGTCATAATATATTATTTTAAGAATAGCTAAAATACTACCTTTGCGCCAATAAATAAATGAGATGAAGTTTTTATTCTTTTACATTTTCGCCATCAACTATATTACGTACTCTATGTTCAAGATAGACAAAGAGCGGGCGATCAAACACAGGAATAGAATTTCAGAAAAAAATTTGCTTACGCTCTGCTTTTTAGGTGGTAGCGTAGGAGGATGGCTCGCAATGAGACATTTGAAACACAAAAACGCCAAACAGAGTTTTAAACTGAAGTTTTACGCGGTTTTTATTATACAGGTCGTGTTGTTTTTTGCTTTGTTTAAGCGATAAGTAGGGGAGAGAATGAGGTTAATACTTATACTCCCGTTGATTAGAAGCAATTTCTAAATCACAAGCATATCTATGTTTTAACGTTTTTTTCTTCATTTGAATAGAGGTATCTGTTTTCGGAACCTTGGAGCAAATTACATAGGCTTTCCTACTGTTTTTCGTTGTTTTCCCGACTACTTCTATTGTTTCTATCACTTGTTCAAGCGCTTTATTAACATCTTGTCCTTTCAATTCAATATAAAAATCATAATTGGGCGTCACTAGCATAAAATCACAAGCTTTGCTATTTTGAATATGACAACCATCAATCTTAATCATTGTCGATTCCTCATTACTACTGTTTATTAAAGTTAATTTTCGTCCATTTTCTCGAAAAACAAATTTACTGCGTGAATCTGTTTCTTTACATCTTGCATTAATCTTGTCCAACATATTCAATATCGAGTAATTGGTCAAATTGTTTCCCAATGGTATTGGATACCTCATCTAACAATTCAGCATTAATAATTCCATTTTCTTCATCCATCAAATCCGTTGCACCTGATTTTTGAAGTGCATAAGCACTGAAAAGACTCGAATCTAAAATTGCATCTGGATCAATTATCTCTTCTACAGCGGTTCTTCTTGATTCATCTTCTTTGATAAGATTGCCAGCGTAGATTAAATTATTAAATGAAGTCAAAATATAAGGGCTGTGTGTGGTTATAAAAAGCTGAGAATGTCCTAAATTCTTATTATGCACTTTAGCTAAAAGTTCTACTATGGCTTTTTGTGCAGTGGGAAATAAATGTGCTTCAGGTTCTTCGATAAATAAAGTATAGTCTTCGTCCCAAAAAACATTATTATATAAAGCTTTTATTAATAACACCAAGGGTAGCGCTTCTTGCTGACCTGAGGATGTATGCTTAATGGCTACTTTTCTTTGATCCTTATGTAATAAAAACTCAATTCCTTCTTTACCTTCTATTATTTTACCTCCTAAAATAGTTTCAATTAATTCATTTATGCGTTTCCCTTCTAAAGTATTTTCATTTTCTTTAAAACTCAGTATATCATAGCCCGAAAGCATTTGATATATAGTACCGAAATGCACCAAAAAGAAATCCAAAGAAGTATCATATTTCCCTCTACTATCAATGATAGAATAAATATTTTTATCTACTGTTGTAAAAAAACTACGACCAGCAGGAATAAATATTTGTTCTATTCTTTCTTGCCCATATTTTTCTCTCAGAAATTTCGTTATCTCATTGTGTAAATCAATCTTTTGATCCAACCAATGTCTTACGCCTTTTTCACTGATTGTCTCTATTTTCGTTTGTTCTAATTCAACTTGAAATTTAGTTAAATCACTCAAAATTTCTTTTAATTGAGTAGAAAATTCAATAGTAAAATCGCTAATACTACTACTTTTTATTTTGAAGCTTAAAGCTTGTTTATCTGTATATACAATTTCAAAATCCGCCTTGTTTTCCCAAACGCTTTTATCAAAAATTCTTTTAAAATCATTAAAAATGAGATCCTTAACCTCCTTTTCTTCATAACTTTCTATTCTAGCGCTAAATATATCTTCGAGTACTTTTTTAAACAAATAAACAAGTTTCACCACGACGCTTTTTCCCACGCCCTGAGGACCTATTAAAATATTAATTGGCTTAATGTCTAAATCTAGTTTATCGATTCCTGCAAAATTTCGTATTGTTATTTTCTCCATTGCACTTATTTTTTAGAAAGACCTTATAAAAATACAATTTATTCTTCATACACGGTCGTCTAAAATAAACGATTCATTATTTCTACTAAACAAAAAAAGGCATTTACTTGCGTAAATACCTTTTCCTATTTCTTTATTTTCTCTCCATTTAAGAACAAGCGATTTTATTCACTCGATTGGCATGACGCCCACCTTCAAAAGCCGTATTTAAAAACGTTTCTACCATAGCAACTGCTTGTTCAATCGAAGTGAAACGAGCAGGAATACTAATCACGTTGGCATCGTTGTGTAAACGCGCTAATTCAGCAATTTCTTTGGTCCAACACAACGCACAACGCACGCCTTGGTGTTTGTTCGCAGACATGGCAATTCCATTTCCACTTCCACAAATAACAATACCAAAGTCTACAGTTCCATTTTCCACTGCAGTGGCTACTTGATGTCCAAAATCGGGGTAATCTACAGAATCAAAACTATCTGTTCCATAGTTTGTTACTTCGTATCCCTTGGCTTGTAAAAAGTCGACAATGGCCTTTTTATAAGCTGGCCCTGCGTGATCATTTCCGATTGCTATTTTCATGTGTGTTGTGTGTTATTATTCTTTGACAAAGGTAAAACTTTTGCCTTTTATAATCCTAATTCTTCTACGGCTATTTGTCGCATTTCCACCTTTCTAACTTTACCTGAAATGGTCATTGGAAAAGAGGATACAAACTTCCAATACTTAGGGATGCGGTAATGGGCAATTTTCTGATCACAGAAAGCGCGCATACTTTCACCTGTTGCCGTTGTCCCTTCTTTCAAGATAATCCACGCCATAACTTCTTCTCCGTATTTCTCACTGGGCACACCGATTACTTGGACATCGGCTACATCAGGATGGGTATATAAGAAATCCTCAATCCACTTGGGTGAGATATTCTCTCCACCGCGAATAATTAAATCTTTAATACGCCCTGTAATAGCGATAAATCCTTCCTCGTCCATCGTCGCTAAATCACCGGTATGCATCCAACGGTTTTCATCCAGTACTTCTGCGGTTAAAGTGCGGTTATTCCAATATTTCAGCATCACAGAATACCCACGCGTACACAATTCACCTGCTTCTCCTCTAGGAACAATTCCTCCTGTTTCTGGATCTACGATTTTTATTTCCAAGTGATCTTGTACCGTTCCTACCGTACTCACTTGTTTTTTAATATCAATGCCGATGTGGGTTTGGGTTGATACAGGCGACGTTTCAGTCATCCCATAACAGATGCTGATTTCATCCATATTCATCTCTGTTTTTACGCGTTTCATCACGTGTTCTGGACAGAGGGATCCGGCCATAACTCCTGTTCGCAAAGAGGATAAATTGTACTTTTTAAAGTCAGGTAATTGCAATTCCGCAATAAACATTGTGGGCACCCCATAAAGAGAAGTACACTTTTCGCGTTCGACCACTTCTAGTGTTTTTGCAGGATCAAAACTGTCATTGGGAATAACAATCGTTGCTCCGTGAGACGTACAACACAAATTGCCTATCACCATACCAAAACAATGGTAAAAAGGCACGGGAATACACACGCGATCCTTTGCGGTATACTTTAATCGAACGCCGATAAAATAACCGTTATTTAAAATATTGTGATGGGTCAAGGTTACTCCTTTCGGAAACCCAGTCGTTCCAGAGGTATATTGAATATTCACCGCTTCACCAAATTGTACTGAAGCCTCGATTTCATCTAAAACGGCCTTGTCTATTACTTGTCCATTTGCAACGAATTGATTCCATTCTTCCCCTAAGAAGACAACTTCTTTGAGCGACGGACAATCTTCGCGTACCACAGCAATCATTTTGCGATAATCACTAGTTTTATAAGATTCAGCAGAAATAATCACTTTGATTTCGGATTGATTGACTGCAAACTCTAACTCATGCGCACGATAAGCAGGGTTTAAATTCACTAAGATCACCCCAATGCGCGCTGTTGCATATTGCAGCAACACCCACTCATAGCAATTCGGTGCCCAAATTCCCACTCGATCTCCTTTTTCAACAGATAAAGCCAAAAGTGCTTTGGCTACTTCTGCTGTTTGTTGGTGAAATTCGCGATAAGTGGCTCTGTAATTTTGATGCGCACTAACCAAGGCTTCATTATCGGGGTATAATTCCGTTATTTTTCTCAGATTTTCTCCTATTGTTTCTCCTAACAAGGGAATATTAGAAGCGCCATGCACATAAGATATTGCTTTCATTGTTTGTTTTAGTTTTTATGGATTGGTTTTCCTAAAATACAAAAAATAGTAGAGGTTTTACACCCACCTCCCTTTTCTTCTTCTTTGAAGCCCCTCTTTTTATGGGATTGTAACGACCTTCAGTCGAACTTAATTCGCACTTTGTTTGGGGTAGGCTTAACCTTCCTTGAGGATTCGTTCAACATTCGTTCAGGCTTCCTTCGACAAACTACCCTTATGTCCTAGTTAAGTTGAGGGAATCTCCAAGGCAAGTCGAAGAAAAGAAGAACAAACCTCAAATAATCCCCAGATGAACACAGAGCAAAAACGATAACAACAAAATAAAAACGGAGCATTCATCTATTTCTTTGGTAAAAAAAGGGTCTTTTTTTCTCTCTGGTTTAGGTTTGTTTAAAGAGAAAAATTAAATAAATGCAGTCAAAATGAGAAAAAAGAAATACTTTTGTTGCCAGTTTTCCGACTGAATTACACTTTTTTAAGGCCTTGCACAAGAAGAAACCCATTGAAAAGACTTAGACTTCAACTGATTCTCCTTGTAGCCTTTACCAAAAAAATGAAAAACTATATTTTCAATATAGTTGAGATTAGCACACTTTTTAGCCCCTGTAATTCACAATAATAACACAAAAAAGAGACTTTTATTCCTCAGAATAAAGAGTATTTCGTACATTTAAACAACTTTCCACAGGCAAAAGACTGGGAAAAAAACTCAAAAAATGGCAAAAAAAATTAAACATAAAAAGAAAAAACAATTTGATTTTTCTAATAAGATTTTAAAATTTTTAGGGAAAAATCCTTCAAAATCTTATAATTACAAACAAGTAGCTGCCCAATTAGAAGTAGTAGATACCCAAGGCAGAAACGAGATTATTAAAGAACTAAAATTCTTACTTTCCAAGACGCTTATCGAAGAAGTTGAACTTGGTAAATATCGCTTTGTTCCAAAAGCAAATTACGTAGAAGGACATATCGATATGACCAGCAGAAAAACAGCTTATTTGGTCAGTGAAGAGCTAGAAGAGGATGTATTCATCCCTACAAACAACTTAAACAAAGCCCTAGATGGTGATTTAGTGAAAGCTTACATCTACAACAAGCGAAAAGGCAGAAAACCAGAAGCTGAAGTAGTGGAAGTATTAGAACGTCACCGCACACAATTTGTTGGGGTCATTGAAATTCAAAAGAACTTTGCTTTTGTTACCACAGCAGATGCCAAGATGTACACGGATATTTTCATTCCGAAAGACAAATTTTTGGATGCTCAACCAGGGGATGTCGTATTGGTTGATTTAGAAGATTGGCCAGAAAAAGCAGACAGTCCCTTTGGAAAAGTAGTGAAGGTATTGGGTAAACAAGGCGAACACAATACGGAGATCCACGCCATCTTAGCAGAATATGGTTTACCGAGTGAATTTCCAAAAGAAGTAGAGGAGTTTGCCAATAAATTGGATACTTCGATACAGGAAGAAGAGGTAGCAAAACGCCGTGATATGCGTGAAGTATTAACTTTCACCATTGACCCCAAAGACGCCAAAGACTTTGACGACGCCTTGTCTTTTCAAACTTTAGAAAATGGAAACTACGAAATAGGGGTACACATTGCTGATGTTTCTCACTATGTACAAGAAGGAACCATTTTAGACGATGAGGCTTTTCATCGTGCTACTTCGGTCTATTTAGTCGATCGTACAGTTCCAATGCTACCTGAAGTTTTATCGAATTTTGCTTGTTCACTACGTCCGCACGAGGATAAATATACCTTCTCAGCCGTATTTGAGATGAATCCGAAAGGCGAGTTAGTCAATTCGTGGTTTGGTCGTACCGTAACGCATTCGGATCAACGTATGGCTTATGAAGAAGCCCAGTACATCATCGAGACACAAGATCGCACCATTCCTGAGTTTATCTCCATTACAGGAGAAGCACAGCAAGTGAGTGAAGAAGTGGCACATGCAGTGCTAACTCTTAATAAATTGGCCATTATCCTTCGTCAAAAGCGAATGAAAGCCGGAGCGATTTCCTTTGACAAAGTGGAAGTGAAATTCAACTTAAATAGCGAAAGTGAGCCCGTTGGAGTGTTCTTTAAAGAAGCCAAAGAGGCGAATCACCTCATTGAGGAATTCATGTTATTGGCTAACCGCAAAGTTTCTGAGTTCATTGGCAAGCAAAAGAAAACCTTTGTTTACCGTATTCACGATGAGCCAGATCAGGATAAATTATTTGGTTTACAAGCGGTTATTTCACGATTCGGTCACTCGTTGAACTTTAAATCAAGGGATACGATTTCGAAATCACTGAATGAATTACTAAAAAATGTCCAAGGGAAGAAAGAGCAAAACTTAGTGGACACCTTAGCTATTCGAAGCATGAGTAAAGCGAGTTATTCTACGCAAAACATCGGACACTACGGTTTGGCGTTTGACTATTATTCTCACTTCACTTCACCAATTCGCCGTTATCCTGACGTCATGGCACATCGTTTATTGGAATTTTACTTACACAATGGAAATTCGGTCAATGCAGAAGAGTATGAAACCAAATGTAAGCACTGTTCAGCGATGGAGAGTTTAGCAGCCAATGCAGAGCGCGATAGCATCAAGTACATGCAAGTAAAATACATGAAGGATCAACAAGATAAAGCCTTCACAGGGGTAATATCTGGTGTTACAGAATGGGGTATTTACGTGGAAATCATTGAGAATAAATGTGAGGGAATGGTGCGCATACGCGAGATTAAAGAAGATTACTACGTCTATGACGAAAAACAATATGCTTTAGTTGGCCAAGCCACGCACAACACCTTACAATTAGGTGATACTGTGGTTGTTTCGGTTAAAAATGCAGATTTAGTAAAAAAACAATTAGACTTTAATTACATCCAAAAACTAAGCTAAAATGAAAAAAATCGCTTTATTATTTGTTGCGTTTTGTGGAACAATGGGATTCGCACAAGACGTAAAAGAAGTAGGGGAGTTTAAAAATGTCAATGTCTTTGACAAGATTGAATTGGTTTTAATTCCCGCTAAAGAAACTAAAATTGAGATTTCCGGTAGCAATACAGACGATGTAACCTTCGTAAACAAAAATGGAAACCTAAAGATAAAAATGAATTTGTCTAAGAGTTTTCAAGGGAGTAATACCAAGGTAAAATTGTACTACAAAGAGTTAGAAGAAATCATCGCTGATGAAGGAGCTAGTATCGAAAGTAAAGAGGTAGTTAAGGCGACAAACTTGAGAATTCACAGTAAAGCAGGTGCTTCGGTTGAGTTGAAAGTTGACGCTGAGAAGCTAACCGTTCGCAGTTATACAGGCGGTACCATTACCTTAACAGGAAAAACAAATACACAAGATATCTTGGCCAATGCAGGAGGAACTATTTACAATGAAAAACTAATCAGTAAACAAACGGAAGTGACCGTAAATGCTGGAGGAATTGCCAAAGTAAATGCAACAGATTTAGTCGATGCAAAGACCAGAGCAGGAGGAGAGGTCATTATCTTCGGAAAGCCTAAAAAAATAAACGAAAAGATCGTTATGGGCGGCAGTATTAAGAAAGAGAACTAAAAGTATTTATTTTTTTCCTGCGCTATTGTCATAAAAAGCCGTACCTTGCAGTAGGTAATTAACATAGGTGCCAATATATCAAATATATTGGCATTTTTAATTGTGGTAAATGATCGATGATTTAATTACAGGCGTTACCTTAGGTTTCTTCCTAAGTTTCATGATTGGACCTGTTTTTTTTATTCTTATTGAAACAAGTATAACAAGAGGGATTCGAGCAGCTCTTGCTTTTGACATGGGTGTAATTCTCGCCGATGCTTTGTTTTTCACCATCGCTTTTTTTAGCAGTTTTCGCTTAATTAACTCTATCAAAGATGACCCTGCCTTATTTATCTTCGGCGGATTATTGATGTTGACCTATGGGATTATTTCCTTTGTCAAGCTAAAAAAAGTGCAAGTACACACCATTCAAATTGCACCACCTAACCTCAAGAGAGAATACCTCAACTTATTTGTCAAAGGGTTTTTATTGAACTTTATCAATGTAGGTGTTTTAGGCTTTTGGCTAGCCATCATCATCACCTTAGGTCCTCAAATGGATATGGATACCGAACGCATGTTCGTTTTCTTTTTGTTTGCAATTAGTGCGTATTTTATAACGGATGTTTTCAAAATACTATTAGCCAAACAGTTGAGAAAGAAACTCACTGCAGAAAACATTCTCAAGGTAAAGAAAATCAGCAGTATACTCTTAATCATTTTTGGTTTTGTCATTATGATAAAAGCCTTTATTCCAACGTCAGATAAAGAATTAAATCTGCCTCTTCCGAAAATAGAACGAAAATAAGATACAAAAAAAGAGAATCCCTAGGGTTCTCTTTTTTTGTATTGTGTAGTTGTACTTTGCTTGTTTTGAAGCTGTAAAGTTACTTCTTAAAATAAAAAAGCCTTAGCTTTCGTCAGCGCTTTCAGTAAGTCGGGGTGGCAGGATTATCTCCCTTCGGTCGTTGTTCCTCTTGAAAGAAGAGTTATACCAAATGAAAGCTTCGCTGCGCTCGTATTCCTTTTTTATATCCGATTCGAATTCAAGTAGAACTTGATTCAATCTGGATATAAAAAAAGCCCTAACTTTCGTTAGAGCTTTCATTCAGTCGGGGTGGCAGGATTCGAACCTGCGACCTCCTGGTCCCAAACCAGGCGCGATGACCGGGCTACGCTACACCCCGCTTTCGGTATCGTGAGTGCAAATATACGGCAAAAATTCAATCTGTCAATAGTTTTGACCACTTTTTTTATATAAAATTTATTTTTAGTTGTAAGTTATTGAGAAATAGAAAAATAGAGAGAGGGTGTTGGAAAGAGGAAAGAGGTGAAGATCGAAACGTAGGGGCACAAGGTCTTGTGCCCAATAAAACGAAGTACCTTTTTAAAATAGAATATAAGAAGGGAAAATCGAAACGTAGGGGCACAAGGTATTGTGCCCAATAAAACGAAATACCTTTTTAAAATAGAATATAAGAAGGGAAAATCGAAACGTAGGGACACAGGGGCCTGTGCCCAATAAAACAAAATACCTTTTTAAAATAGAATATAAGAAGGGAAGATCAAAACGTAGGGGCACAAGGTCTTGTGCCCAATAAAACGAAATACCTTTTTAAAATAGAATATAAGAAGGGAAAATCGAAACGTAGGGGCACAAGGTCTTGTGCCCAATAAAACGAAATACCTTTTTAAAATAGAATATAAACCTTCCTTTAATCGAAGATTACAACCAACAAAAAAAGGATAGCGAATTGCTATCCTTTTTTCTGAGGCATCGAGCGGATTCGAACCGCTGTAGACGGTTTTGCAGACCGCTTCCTAGCCACTCGGACACGATGCCGTATCCATTAATTGGATGCAAACTTACTACTATTTTTTAAATTTAAAAACCAAATTAGTGAGTTTTTTGCTTCCAATGTTGTGAAAACTATCTAACTCCCTGCATTTCAACTGTTACATATTCTACATCTCCTCCAATTGGTGGATTAATTTTTGAAACCGCTACCGTTACTTTCTCCACCAGCTTGATTTCTAAGAGCACGCGATCAATAATGCGTTGTACAACCGTTTCTAGTAATTTCGAGCGCTTGTCCATTTCTTCTTTGACGATTTGGTTCAATTGCACATAGTCAATAGCGTTCACTAATTCGTCCGTTGCAGCGGCATCTCTAAAGTTTCCTGTAGCTGTAACATCTACACGGTATTCCGATCCGATTTTTGCTTCTTCAGGCATACAACCGTGAAACGAAAATGTTCTGATATTGTTCAATCTAATAATCCCCATAGTATCCATCTTTTAGTTTAAAAGCTAAAATTACGACTATTTTTAGTTAGATATCCTCTTTTGTCTGGGTAAAATACGTCTAACTTCTATAGTTTTTTGATACCTTTGTAGTTATAATATTTATATCCATGTCAACAAAAGAGAAATCATTAAATTTTATTGAGCAAATCATTGAAGAAGATTTAAAAAATGGTTTGCCAACAGAAAAACTACATTTCCGTTTTCCGCCTGAGCCTAATGGTTATTTACACGTAGGTCATGCGAGTTCTATTTGTTTAAACTTTGGATTGGGATTAAAGTACAATGCGCCGGTAAACTTGCGTTTTGACGATACGAATCCCTCAAAAGAAGAACAGGAATTTGTTGACGCAATCAAATACGATGTAGAATGGCTAGGTTATAAATGGGCAAATGAAGTTTATGCATCGGATTATTTCCAGCAATTATACGATTGGGCAGTACGCATGATTCAAGAAGGGAAGGCTTATGTAGATAGTCAAACTTCCGAAGAAATGGCCCAACAAAAAGGAACACCAACCACAGCAGGGGTAAACAGTCCATACCGAGATAGAAGTGTAGAAGAGAACCTCGATTTATTCGAGCGCATGAAAAAAGGAGAATTCGCAGAAGGAACGCATATTTTACGTGCTAAGATTGATATGGCACATACCAATATGTTGATGCGTGATCCGATCATGTACCGCATCATCAATAAAGCACACCACCGCACGCAAAACGATTGGTGTATTTACCCTATGTATGACTGGGCACATGGAGAGAGTGACTATTTAGAAAGCATCTCTCATTCTTTCTGTACGCTTGAGTTTTTACCTCACCGTGAATTATACGATTGGTTCTTGGATCAGGTTGTAGAAGGGGAGAATATCCGTCCTAAACAACGTGAATTTGCGCGTAGAAACTTATCTCACACGGTTGTAAGTAAGCGAAAACTAGCCAAATTAGTTGCTGAAGGACATGTAACAGGATGGGATGATCCAAGAATGTCTACCATTTCTGGATTGAGAAGAAGAGGGTATACTCCAGCTTCTATCCGCAACTATGCGGATACGATTGGAATTGCAAAACGAGATAACTTAATTGATGTTTCTTTGTTGGAGTTTTGTGTTCGCGAAGATTTAAACAAAATCGCTCCCCGTGTTATGGCAGTTCTAGATCCAGTGAAATTGGTGATTACCAATTATCCAGCAGGACAAGAAGAGTGGTTGGATGCAGAAAACAATCCAGAAGAAGAAGTAATGACATTCCGAAAAGTACCTTTTTCAAGAGAATTGTATATTGAGAGAGAAGACTTTAAAGAAGAAGCTAATAGCAAATTCTTCCGTTTGACTTTAGGTAAAGAAGTTCGCTTGAAAAATGCTTATATCATCAAAGGAGAGAGCGTTGTAAAAGACGAACAAGGCAATATCACAGAGATTCACGTAACCTATGATGCAGATAGCCGAAGTGGAAGTGGATCAGAGGCTAGTAAGCGCAAAGTAAAAGGAACGATTCACTGGGTGTCTATTCCACACGCAGTAGAAGCGGAAATTCGCGTATACGACCGCTTGTTTATCAACGAAAACCCTGATGGAAATAAAGAGGTTGACTTTTTAGAATTCATCAATCCCAATTCGCTATCCGTAATCAAAGGTTATTTAGAACCAAGTTTACAAGAAGCAAAAGAGGGGGATAAATTCCAATTCCAACGCATGGGATACTTCTGTGTCGACAAAGAAAGCAAGGCAAATCACTTGGTCTTCAATAAGACGGTAGGGCTTAGAGATACTTGGGCAAAAGTAGAACAGAATTAATTTTTGTTAGAAATAAAATAAAGAAAAGGTGTTTTTAACGTTATATTAACGGACAAAAGCACCTTTTTTTATTAACTTTATGAGATAACCATAAAAATTAATTATTATGTCAGATCGTTTAGGTAGTACATTAGCAGCTTTAGTAGCTGGAGCAGCAATAGGAGTAGGTATTGGAATACTATTTGCTCCGGATGAAGGAAAGAAGACAAGAAAAAAAATCAGAAGATCGTTTGATGAGTCGAAAGACGAACTTTCACACAAAATAGACGATTTGAAAAAGCAAGTGCGCAATGTCGTAAGTAGAAAATCAGATAGCCTAGAAGACGGTATTGAAGATTTTATCAATGCAGCAGGCAAAAAAAGAGATGAAGTCATTTCTGCTTTGGAGCACAAATTAGCTGAGCTTAAAAAGCAAGGAAAAGAATTGGCAGAAAACGCAAAAAAATAATCTTTTTATAAAAACTAGAGCATGGCATTCCAAGAAATCAAAAATAACTTGAACGAAATAAAAGAGCATTCGGAACAGTACATCAACACAAGTATGGACTATTTCCGTTTGTGGGGACTTAAGATTACTGCAAAAACGGCAATCATTTTCATGACTGTCTTTGCTGTAGGTGTCTTTTTTCTACTCTCGCTCTTCTTTATTTCTATGTTTGCAGCTATTGCGATTGGAGAATCAATTGGCAGTAGATCCCTTGGTTTCCTCTATGTTGGATTATTTTATTTATTCATTAGCATTCTTGTCTTTACTTGTCGAAAATACATTGTTGATAGACCTCTAATTAAAAAGCTCTCTGAAGCTATTTTTAATGAGTAAGAACGTAAATTACACTACTATGAGAAAGAGTTATACCTCCTTTGAGCAAATTAATCACGATTTACAGATTTTGCGTATTGAAAGGGAAATCCATTATCAAAAAATTAATATGGCTTTGGAGCAATTGAAAGAAGAAACAGCCCCACAAAACATCATTAAAAACACGTTAGGCTCGGCTGGTTCCCTATTGAGAAACTCTGGTGGTGTTCAAACACTACTCGTTACATCAATCCTCAAGTATTTCATTCGCAAGTTTAGAAAGTAATTACATTATACAAAAAAAGCGTTGCTTGTTATATAACAAGCAACGCTTTTTATTTTAAGCTTTTTAAAGCCTTTATTATTAATAAAGCTTACTATTCCTCTGTTTTGTGATTTTCCTTCTTAGAAGGCTTTAATTGCGCTGGATTATTCATTTCTGATACCTTAGCGCTTGCCGCAAAAGAAGTCACCATATTCGTTAGCATATCACTTGCTGCTGTAGGCGAATTTGGCAATAAGATTAGATTTGATCTTGAATCTGCACCAACTGCTTGTAATGTGTCATAGTGCTGTGTTACCACAATTAGAGCCGAAGCCTCTTGAGAGTTGATTCCCACTTTATTCAATACATCCACACTTTCCACCAATCCTTGTGCAATTTCGCGACGTTGATCTGCGATCCCTTGCCCTTGTAAGCGTTTTGATTCTGCTTCTGCTTTCGCTTTGGCTACAATGCGAATTCTACTTGCTTCTGCTTCATACTCCGCTGCTACTTTCTCACGATCAGCAGCATTGATGCGGTTCATGGCATTTTTCACCTGAATATCAGGGTCAATATCTGTAATTAATGTATTGATGATATCATAACCATAGGTTGTCATTGCTTCGTTTAATTCGCGTTTCACCGCTACCGCAATATTGTCTTTTCTTTCAAAAACATCGTCCAAAATTAATTTAGGCACTTCCGCACGTACCACATCAAATACGTAAGAGGTAATTTGATCATGCGGGTATTCTAATTTATAGAAGGCATCATATACGCGATCTGCAATAACCTTAAACTGAACAGAAACTTTCAACTTAACAAAAACGTTGTCCTTCGTTTTAGTTTCAATCATCACATCCAACTGTTGAATACGCAAGTTTACAACTCCTGAAATACGATCCACGACAGGTATTTTTAACTGTAAACCCGAATGACGGATACTGTTGAACTTACCAAAGCGCTCTACAATAGCAGAAGATTGTTGTTTTACCGTGAAAAAACTCAAAAAGAGAACAATTAATACGGGTACAAGGAAAATTAAAAACATAACAATATTTATTTATTAGTAGGTTAAAATACAAAAAAATCCCCATTACTGGAGATTTTTCTTTTTATTGCTTATCAAATTGTAATTCTACTTCTACCAAAGCAAGCATGGCTGGTGGTAAACTAGAAGCTAAATCCGGTACTAAAATTGGAATCAAAGCAGCAAATTGATCCCCTTTTGCTTTAATCGTAAACTTATCTGCTGTCAGTGAAGTTACATTAACTTTCATCACTTGATCAAATAAAGTAAATGTCAATACTTTGGTTGATTCATTGAATGACCAAGTTGTTCCAGTCGTTGAAACGACACAACTGTCATCGTGATAGTTAAACTTAACTGTTGCCGAGTTATCGAAAATTAGAGTATCGTCTTCACAATTTTCTTTTTTAGGATAAGGCATCGAAATAGGATCTCCCATAGGTAAACTAACGTTTACATGAATTGGAACCCAAGTATTAACCAAAGAAATATCTGCCACTGCTTTTTTTACTTCCATCGTAATCTCATTACTCTTGTTATAGCCGTCTTTCTTTGCTACTACTTTATATGTGCCTGCTTCTGCAAAAGTAAACGGATTGGTTGCTGGTTTTCCATTCACCTCAATTTGAGCCCCTTCAATTACCTCTGTACCAACTGTAACAACAAAAGTTACCTCACTATTTACGGTTACATCAGTACCATTAAGAGAAGCTAAAACTAAGGTTTTTAATTGTTGTTGTTCTGAACTATTATCGTCACTGCCACAGGAAACAGTTCCCGCAAGAACTAAGGCAAGCAATGAAAAGGATAAAATTACTTTTTTCATAAAATCATTTTTAGTTAACCCTCAAATATACAATTTATTATCTATTACAATTAGAAGAAAATTAACTAAAAATATTATTTATTTAACAAAATTAAAATGAACAAACAAAAGTTCGCCTGCTCTAGCTTCTAACTCTTCTACTTCTGGTATATACACTTTCAACTCGTCCACTACAATACTCAAGGGAATGGAAACTTGAAGTTCATTACTTGATTTGTGTAATAGTATACTTTTAAATTCGCGCTTATCTTCTAAGATTACACCTAATTCCTCTAATTTATGGTACCATTTGAAGTCAATCGTCTTCAATTGCCCTTGCGAAAGAAAGGTTTTAAATTGTCCCGTATAATCTTGATTCAACACAAGAATATCTTGTGTTCCTGTGGGCTGCAAACTCGTGTATTTTTTGTCTAATACTACGGATCCTAGCAAGGGTTTGACTTCAATAGATTCTGGTTTCCATTCGCCAATTAGGTGTTTTTGGATAAACTTCGTCCACTCTTTTTCGGCTCGATCTGCAGTATCATTATCATTGCTAGTACAGGCAATACACAGTAAGAGTACGCCAATCAAAATAGCCAACCTTTTTTTCATGCTGTTTTTACTTTATGTGATTAAAATTACACATTATTTTTAACAAAAAAGAGAGCTAAAATTAGCTCTCTTTTTTTATATTGTTGCAATTGCTTGCTTGATTCGCTTCAGCGTTTCTTCTTTTCCGATTAATTCAATAATTTGAAATAAATCGGGTCCTTTTAACTCCCCAACGACACATATGCGTAGCGGTTGCATGACTTTGCCCATTCCCACGCCTTGTTCGTTGATCCAATCTTTCACTTCTTTTTCAATTGTACTCGCTTCAAAAGCCTCAATTTTTTCAATGACTTGAGCCACTTGTTCCATTAATCCAGCCGTGTCTTCTTTCCAGTTCTTCAATGCTTTTGGATCGTAAACTCCTGGTGCTTGGAAGAAGAAATCACTCAATTCAAAGAAATCTGAAACAAAAGTTGCGCGTTCTTTGATTAAACCAACGACTTGCTCTACATAAGCTTCTTCTACTTGAATTCCCTTTTCTTTTAAGATTACTTGGAAGGCTTGTGCTAGATCTGCGTCTTTTTGCTGTTTTAAATAGTGCTGATTGAACCATTTGTTCTTTTCTGGGTCAAACTTAGCTCCTGCTTTATGCACGCGTCCTAGGTCAAATTTTGCCACTAACTCATCCAAAGAGAAAATTTCTTGATCTGTTCCGTCATTCCATCCTAACAAAGCCAAGAAGTTCAACACGGTTTCTGGGTAGAATCCCTTTTCGCGGTATCCTGACGATTTTTCACCAGAAATTGGATCTTGCCAATCCAGTGGAAATACAGGGAATCCCAATTTATCTCCATCGCGTTTTGACAATTTACCATTTCCTACTGGTTTCAAAATCAAAGGTAAGTGTGCAAATTGAGGTGCTTTCCATCCAAACGCTTTGTACAACAATTCGTGTAAAGGAAGAGAGGGTAACCATTCTTCTCCACGAATTACGTGAGAAGTTTCCATTAAATGGTCATCCACAATATTCGCTAGGTGATAGGTTGGCATTCCATCGCTCTTAAATAGCACTTTATCGTCTAATAAATTGGTTTCAAACTTGATATCACCGCGAATAATATCGTTCAACAACAGGGTTTCACCTACTGGTGTTTTAAAGCGGATAACATAAGGTGTCTCAGCAGCAATCAATTGACTCACCTCTTCTTTTGACAAATTCAAAGAGGTTTTTAATTGTTCTCTGTTGCTGTGGTTATAGATAAACGTTTGCCCAGCTTCTTCTGCTTTTTTGCGCAATTCGTCTAATTCTTCTGCTGTATCAAAAGCATAGTACGCCCATCCTGTTTCAATCAACTGGTCTGCGTATTGCTTGTATAAATCTTTGCGTTCACTCTGTCTGTAAGGTCCAAACTTTTCGTTTTTTCCCATTGTTTCATCTGGAGAAATACCCAACCATTCCAATGCTTCTAGAATATAGGCTTCTGCTCCTGGCACAAATCTGTTTTGATCAGTATCTTCAATTCTCACATAGAAAACACCGTTATTCTGTTTAGCAAATAAATAATTAAATAATGCTGTTCTAACACCACCAATGTGTAATGGTCCTGTAGGACTAGGTGCAAAACGCACGCGAACTTGATTAGCCATTTTGATTCATTATATTTTTACAAAGATACTACAACTATCGTTTTTATAAAGTTGTAAGACCTTTAAAATCATTTATAAATTTTTAACCCTTTGTTTTTATTCTTACTGCACTCGTTTGTCGATAAATGTAATGGGTTTTCTGCTTAATGCATTAAAAACAATCGGTTGTAAAATTTCCATTGCTTCAAACACCACTTGGGGAGTGACTCTTAATTTAGCGCGAAACGTATCTTTGATGTGTTTCATAAACTCATTGGAGGTATCCAAACTAACAATGCGAATGACGATTTCATCGGTTCCAATATCGTTGGTTTTCACTTCCACTAAATGCATTTGAATTTCTTTAAACGCAGATAGCATATCGTGTATCGCTGGTGGATAAAAGGTTGTTCCCTTGTATTTGATCATGTGCTTTTTGCGTCCTTCCACAGGTCCTAAACGGTAGGAATTACGCCCACATGAACAAGCGGCTGTATGTTTACGCACCATATCTCCCGTTTTGAAACGCACCAAGGGAATTCCCTCAACGCCTAAGGTGGTAATGACCAATTCTCCCAATTCACCTTCTTGTACTGCTGTATTGGTTTCATCCAAAATCTCGGTAATAATCAATTCCGGAATCACGTGTCCTCCTTGATGGTATTGACATTCGGTAAAAGCGGCTCCCATCTCTGTTGAGGCATAGGTCGAAAATAGCTCCAAAGGCCATTTTTCCAAAATGCGATTGGCGAGAATACTCGGCTGTAAATCGGCGGTGCGAAGGGCTTCCCCAATGCAGATAACACCTTGAACGCTGCTGTTTTTATAATCAATCCCTACTTTTTCTGCATAATCAATGAGTTTCAATAAGAAGGAAGGTACGCCAATCAAGTATTTCGGTTGGTATTTTAGGATTGAATCCCACTGTAATTGCGGAATTCCCGCACCAACGCGAATTACACCAGCACCCAATTTTCGCAAGCCTAAGAAATAAGCTAACCCCGCCATAAATCGTCGGTCAATGGTTGTCATCAGTTGAACCGTATCTCCTTTTTGAACGCCAGCAATAGTAAAAGAGGTGGCTTCATTAAAGGCCAATCGCTCTAAATCTTTATCTGTCAATCCAAACGTAACAGGATCTCCTAACGTACCAGATGTGGTGGCATAGTCAATGATTTGCGTCTTATCTACACAAAAGAAATCATCGTTGTTCTTTTGTAAATCGTCTTTGGTTATCAAAGGCAATAAAGCGATGTCCTCCAAGGTTTGAATCGCTGAAAGATCCACTTGTTGCTCTTGGTATAATTGCTTATAAAAAGGCGAATGTTGGGTTACATAGAGCAGTACTTCTTTGAGTTTCTGCTCTTGAAAATGTTTTATCTCATCAACGGATTGATACATGACTGACGAATTTAGTTCCATTTTCTCTTTATTTTTTTGAGGTATTTCTTTATTTCTTCTAAAGCTTGGACAGTCGTGACTTCTTTGGTCAAAGCTTGTTCAAACGCTTCTTGGGCTTTTTGATATTCCTTTTGGTTGTAATAGTATACTCCTGAGCGGTAATACACCAACCAATAGTCTGGATTCAGCTGCTGATAAGCTTTGATTGTAGCTGTATCGACCTTCTCCTTTGCCTTAATTTTTTCTTCCATTAAGCGATTTTCCTTTCTGAATGCTTCATAATTGGCATACGCCTGAGTGTGGACAAAAGGGTCTTCACTTATTGTTAGGCTATCAATGGCGTAAGATTGCACTTCTTCAAAGGTATTCGAAAAAATGGTATTGAGATCATAAGCCACAAATTCACCCAATTGATACGGATTAGAAGAGACCCACACTAATCGTTTTTCAGGTTGAAAAATAATACCGTGATGGGCGAGGAGTTGATTCAACGCTTTCTCGTTGCCATAGCCCAATGCCTTTTGATCTAATCCTTCTGTATTGCGCAGCAGATGTGCCATTTTCAGCGGAGACAATTGACGCTCCTCATCCACAATTTCTTTTATCTTATCCCAGCGGTATTGGGAATGACTTTCTTCTATCTGCTTGCGGTTTCGCTTGTCTTGAGCAAAAGCTTCACTCTGGAAGTGATTGGAGCAAATAACAGTAGAGACATTCGGCATATCATAAACTCCAAAGTTTTTAGGTGCTATTTCGATAATCACTGCTTTTTTATCTTGCGCACTCCCTACTAAAATAGATTCTGAAACGAAGACTTCTTTTTTTTCAGCAATCGCAATCGCTTCTTCTATATTGGCAGCATATTGTAAAATTTCTCGTGCAACCACGGAAATCGGTGTTTTTGCTTTTAAGGGTATAGCCGATTTACCTGCATTTAAGGTTACGGTTAGTCCTTCTTGATTCATTCCTGAAACCACACCAGTCATTCCTCCCCAAGTAACAGACATAAAGGCATGTCCATGATTGGGTTTGACAAAAGCAATAATTTTATTTTCTGCAAATTCATCTCCTGCATAGAAATCAAAATTACGCCCAATAAGCAAACCTCCATCTTCAGAATGCTCCCCCCATACGGCTAAAGAGGAACACCCCACTAAAGCCAAATCTTGAAAGGCATGCCCGATATCATGTGCTCCGTGTAGATACAGATTTCGGTGATAAGCATCTCCTAGATAAGCAAAGCGATCGGTTGCATAGTGAGAGAGGCCGTAAATTTCGGTTTTAAATTCTGCTGGGATATAGCGATATAGATGTCGGTTGTAAAATTTGAGCATTTTTACCAACATTTTTTGCTTAAAAGCAGAAGGTACAAATTCTTCTACCTTGGCAAAAAACACGGTTTCTTGTTTTTGATAGAGCTGTTGGGTCAGCGCCCCAGTTTGTAGTCCAATTTGATAGGGATCTCCTTGTACATAGAGCTCCCAAAGTTTTTGTTTATTTTGATAGAGATACGCTTGTGTGGTAATCTTTAAAGAGTCCGTATCATAGGACAATCGCGGTACCAACGTATCGTATTGCTCAATAGAAGGGAAATCTCGAAGTCCTTTTTTAATTCCACAATTAGCAACCAATACAGCAAGTAGAATTACAGATACTAAGCTATATATGTGGTGCTTCATCTCGATATTGATTTAATTTTTGCGTTAGAATTTCTCGATCAATCATCTCCATACAGGTCACAAAGGCACCAATGGTTACCCCCATTATTCCGTGCATGCGCACATTTTGCCCACTAAAAAACAAATTGCCAATTTTGGAACGAGGAGAAATAAAAGTTTTCATCGGACTATTTGCATCCTTAATGAATCCATACATATTTCCTTTTTCTGACCCGATAAAATCGCGATAGGTTAGTGGGGTTGAGGTATACATCCCTTGAATAGCCTCGCGAATCCCTGGATATATTTGCTCCAGCTTTTGAAGGAGTAATTCTGCCTTTTCTGCTTTAAATTGTTCGTAAGCGTCATTGCGTTGTTCTAAATTTTTGATGGTGGACACATTATGGGTGTGTTCCCATTGCTCTACTTCTGAGAAATCCATATAAGTCATGGCTGTCATACTATCCGCAAAAGTTTGCTCTGAATGACTTGCATTCATAGAGGCTACCACTAAATTTGGCCAAGCTGACGTACACTTCCCATTGGTATCCCAAATATCTTCCATGCTGTTATAATGATAGATATTGTTGTTGTGATAGGGAAATTGATCTTTTTTAAAGACAATGTACAAGGAAAAAACCGACGTCACTTCCTCTAAACTCATGATGCGTTTAACAAAAGGTTTGGAAAAGTGATTGGGTCCCACCATGCGAATGGTTTGTTTTAAATTTATATTGGAAATAAACTGTTCTCCTTTAAAAATTTTACCTTCTTTGGTTTTACACGCTGTAATCTTTTCTCCGTCAAATTCGAAATCGATCACTGCTGTGTTTTTATGTACTTCTCCGCCGTATTTTTTTAATTCAGCAATGAGTAGTTTACTAATCTGACTCCCCCCATTGATACAACGCCAAGCACTTTGAATGTACGAATTCACGGTTAATGCATGTACATACAATGGCGTTTTCTCTTTGTTGGCTACATAGAGGAAATTAGATCCTACTAGCACCCCTTTGAGTCGCTCATTGGTTGTAATTTCATCTAAAAAATCACACAGTTTATAAGAGACAATTTGATCGTTATACCCAGTTCCTTGCTCAAGGTTATACATGGGAAAACTATCGCAAATGGTTTGAATCTTTTCTACATATTGGCGCAATGCTTGTTCTTCCTCCGGGAAGTGTACCAGTAATTGCTGTACAAAATTTTCATATCCTTGTCCATGGGGGTATTGAATCATTTCATCGCCAAAAGAGATCAAATCATATCCATTGGGATCCATTTGCTTCAATTTTAGCTTGTCCATAATGCCTAAATAGGAAAAGTACTTGTATAAATTTTGTCCTTGTTCCAATCCTCCGATATAGTGTACGCCTGTATCAAAAATGGATTTCTCTCTGGAAAAGGTCTGCAGATTTCCTCCATATTGGTTATTTTTTTCCAATACGCATACTTTCTTGCCTTCTTTGGCAAGAATAACCGCAGAGGCCAATCCTCCAATACCACTTCCAACAATGACTACATCATATTTATTTTCCATCTTCTATTTTGTTCCAAACTACGACGTAGTTGTCTTCCACTTTTTTTGTAAATCCTTCATAATTCTCCAAGAGAACACCTTCTTTTTTCAACACAACAAGGGTGTTATACTGTGCAATAAAACCAGTGGTTAATGCTGTATGGGCACTACTCACTAAAAGGGTATCACATTTTCTTTGTACCTCAAGCGTATCAACGTATTGAATCTTTCTTCTCTTGACAATATAAAGTGTATTTGCAATCCTGCGTTTCTCTATATTCGCTATATAACTATAAATCTTTCGCTTGCTTTGTTGTAAAGTCAACAACATATTCAATTGACCGTAATCATCAGCGAGATGGTGAATCACCGCTTGTGCACCCAAATGCTTATTCAGTTCAAAATAGTATGTTCTATACTGTTTATAATCTGCTTTAACGGCTTTAATCACATAAGGGAACTTGTACAAATACGCCCAGAAAACTTTTTTCTTGAAGTAGTCAACGCCTTCTAATTCAGTTCGAATTTGGGCAAATTCCGCTTTAAAGTGCTTGCTAATGGCTTTTGTTCGCTGTGTATAGGTAGATCCAAAGGAAGCATCGTCATGTGAGATTCGCTTCCCTACGGTAGCAATAATATGTCCATCATAAATGATATAATCTCCTTTGGGAATGGTTTCTGAATTTCCGTGTATATAGACCGGAACGACATCTAACTGTAAGGTCTCTGCTAAGAAAAAAGCTCCTTTGTGAAAGCGTTGTACTTGATTCGAATAAGAACGAGTTCCTTCTGGAAAAATCATCAAGGAGAATCCCATTTCCACCCGTTTCTTTAAGTGATCAATGCTGTTGTCTACGCCCTCTGAGACGCGATAAAAACCAGCTGATTGAATAGCCTTACCAAAAATTGGCGATTTATATACCCAATCGTTTACTAAATAAACGACATTGGGATAAACCATTCCCATAACCAATGAATCCAAAAATGAGGTATGATTAGCGATGATAATCGCGGGTTTTTCGAAAGTTTCTTGATGGGGATTTCTCACTTTTTTACGCACAAAAGCATTGAGGTATAAAACGGAAGTCATATACGCTTGCATCCCCTTGCTAAATAAGCGCAGTTTCGTTCGCTCTTTCCCTGGTGCCACCATTAAAAATACTTTGGACACCAAAGAATACAAAAAGCCGAATACTCCAAAATACGCAAAGGATAACATGCTATGTAACAACAAACGCAACGTAATAGGCGAGTTGCCTTTTCGCTGTCTGTTGACGAAGCATATTTTAAATAGACGAGGGTATATCACAAACGCATTGATTGCAGCCACACTCATCCCTATAATGGAAACAAAAGAAATGGATTTCAATGCGGGGTGTTTGGCAAATACCAAGGTTCCCACCGCCAATAATGTTGTTAAGACGGCTAAGATAATAGAGGCGCGATAGGTCGGCATACTTTCTTCTCCTGTGGTATATTCTTTTTGTAAGCCATTGGTGATAAAGATGGTAAAATCAACGCCTTGTCCAAAAATTATCGTACACACAATGGTGCTAAAAATATTGAATTCAATATTAAACAAGCCCATTAATCCAGCGGTAATTAACCCAGTAACTACAATGGGAATCATGGAGACAATTACCAATTCAATTCTCCTAAAGAACAACCATAAAATAGCAAATACTGCAACAAAAGAATAATTTACTAAATCGTTGAAATCATGGACGATATTCCCCAAAAACGTTTCGTTCATTTCTTTTCTGTCAATGACGATAAAGTGATCGGAAGAAGGGAAGGCCTGCATAAAGGCTTGTCTATTTTCTTCTGGCAATTTTACTACCGTACTCAGTGTATAATGTCCGTTTTTCTCGATTAGAAATTCATCGATAATCTGCGGATTTAATTCTGAATATTCTTTGATATTAATCGGTTCAAAGGTTGTATTTAACAAGGCAAAAAAGGGTTGATAGGCGGTTTCATTAAAGCCGTATTTCGCTCCTTCTTGCTTTAGTTTTTCAATGAATTGAGGGGCGTTCTTTTTTGTCCAAAAATCCTGCCATTGGGCAATTTTTATTTGCTGTTGTGCAGTAGATAACACAAAATCACCTAACGAGCTAAAATGTAAAATTTCTCCTTTGGCTTTGGCTTGTTCTAACTGTTTAGCTAAAGCCACATTTTGTTCCACAACTTGCTCGATATCGTCTCCAAAACAGGTTAAATAAAGGGATTTTGAACCGCTATCTACGGTGGATTCTAACTTTTGTTCGGCCTGTTTTAGTTCTTCCGGGAAGTAATTCAACGAAGATAAATCGCTGTTAAACTTGACATTTTTAAACGTAAAAAGGCTGATAATAACAATGATGCCACACAATCCTAATAGCACTTTGCTTTGATCAAAAGGAAAATGGGCAATTTTATCTAAGAGTGAATTCGACTGGTTGAGTCGGTCTTTTTCTGAAGGTTTATATAAATGCGGAACCAATAAAAGCGATAAAATTCCCGCTCCCATTACCGTAATAGAGGCAAATACCCCTAAATCTCTCAGGGCTTCCGAATGCACAAAAACCAAACACAAAAAGGCTATGGCTGTTGTAGAAGCACTCATCATAATGGGATTTGTAATTTCTTGATAGAGTACTTTGATGTCATTACAATGCTTGTAATGCGTCATAATATGCAGGGCATAATCAATGGTAATTCCGATTAATATCGCTCCAATACTCAAGGAAATAGCGGAAATGGCATCAGTCATGAAGTACAAGAAACACAATGCAATTAAAGCGCTAATAAACGTGGGGATAAAGAGGATAAGTGGAATGGTTATTCTTCGGTAAAAAGCGATGAGCAGGATCATCAGGATGGTGATTGAAATGGCCACCGTTTGTTGAATATCACTTTTAATCTGCGTAGCATTGGCTACTGCGACAAAAGAGGCGCCAAAGTAATCCAAGGTAACTTGCTCTTGTTTGTGATTAAATTCTTCTTTTACGCCGTTTAAAAAGCGAATAAAATCGGTATTATGCGCTGTATCACTTCCACTGTATACAGGATCAATAAACAACAACAACTTGTCTTCTTCCTTGTTGAATAAAAATCCATCTATCAATTGAAATCCATCTCCAATATTGAGTTTCTGCAATTTCTTTAAGGCGATAAATCCAATGCCAAAAGGGTCTTTTTGAATGAATTGCTTGGCCACTAAACTCGTCGGTGAAACTAAGGTTTTATAGTTTGCTTCAACCGTTTGTGCAACGCTATCTAGTTGTATCTTTTGATCTAATTGTCGATAATCTTCTTCCTCTAAAAACAAGGGCAAATTTTGGTAAACAAAGGCGATGGTTTCATTGATATTTTCGTCCTCAATTTTCCCTTGAATGTGTTTGATATATTCTTCTTTAGTTGCTAGGGTATCGAGTAGATTCGAAGCTAGTTCAACCATATCGTCTGTTGTACCCTCCTTTTGTTTTTCAATGATAATGGTAATCTTATCTGAAAAGCGCAATTGCTCCAATACTTTTGCTGTTACATTGGACTTTTCACTTTTGGGTAGAATGCGCGTAATATCTTCTTCGAACTTAATTTGCCATGCTCCCATTGCCATGCAACTGATAAACAGCACCACACTAATGAAAAATAGTATTTTATTTTTCTCTCCCCATTGATAGATTTTATAAAACCAATTTGCCATTTTTAATTTTTCTGTTTTTGAGCGATTGAGATTAAAAAGAAACTGATGGATCCTAAACAAAAGCTAGCCATCACTGCCAATGCAAAGCTACCTAAAATATATTGCCATAAATGCTCTGAAATTGCCGAAAAACTATATTCACTTATCAATATATTTTGACTGCCATTAGGCACCATAAAATAGCCTATTTGAAGGGAAGCATATACAATAAGGGGAATCATAGGAGGTATGCTTACGTTGGAAAAGGCAAAAGCTAAAACCTTGTTTAATCGAAAGGTAATGGCTAAAAAAATCGAGAGGAATGAATGTAGTCCCCACAAGGGTGATAACCCAATAAAAGTACCCAATCCAATGGACAAGGCCTTAACTGAAGCGGTATCATTACTTCCAAGGATATCCTCGGTTATAAAGGATTTAAAGCTTTTTTTTTTAAAGCTGCGAAAGAAGTTTCTCGGGATAATATACAACAAGGTAATACACACCAATAGGGTGTTTAGTACACTAATTCTCGTAAAATCTTTAAAAGGACGGAAGTGAGACACGCGTTCACTGCTATTGTATAAAACCTGTACGGGTACATTTTTTACCTCAACGTCATTCCACGCGGCTCTTACGATTACTTCTATTTCGAATTCAAACTTGCGCGTATAATAAGTCTTCGCTAGCTTATTTAAAGGGTATAGGCGATAGCCTGATTGTGTATCAGACAAGGAAATACCCGTTTCAAACCAAAACCAAAAGTTAGAGAATTTATTGCCGAAACTACTTTTCTTAGGTACTCCATCTTGATTCATATTTCTTGAACCAATGAACAACACCTCTTTGTTTTTTGCTTCCTCTAGTGCATCGACAAAAACAGGGATATCCGAAGGATAATGTTGTCCGTCTGAATCAATGGTAATGGCATAGGTAAATCCCAACGCTTGGGCCTTGGTAAATCCTACTCGTAATGCATTTCCCTTTCCTCTATTTGCTGGAACAGAAATAAGTGTTATTCGATCTTGATAAGTTGCTAAAATAGCGGCTGTTTCATCAGTAGAACCATCATTTACAACCACAACATCTGTCGTATAGGCTAACACGCCATCTAAAACACGTTGTAACGTTTTGTGGTTATTATAAGTGGGGATTAAAATGCAAATACCCCATTCTTTTAGCTTAGTTGTATAAGTTGCAAGGTTCTCTGTTGTCATCTTCGTGCTTGTTAAAGCAATTTATTCCGGTCATCAGCAGTAAAGGCTTTCGATTGCTCTGCGTAGGATTTAATCCATTTTTTCAAAGCGGTCGATTGGTGACTGTACTGTTTGATAATCATATTTTTGTCACTGTCAATATTCTTGTAATAGCCTACAATTTTGGGTGTATTCTCTTGAATAATCAAGCGAACCAATCGAAATTCTACATTTGCAGGTTCTTTTTCGATAGCGGCTTCAATCAACAAAGCACCTTCTTTGACTAAATCCTTTTTGTCTTTGATTTTCTTTTCAAATTTCGCTTTAGTCACCAAGGCTGCTCCTTTGTAAAGCGTAGCCGATTCGTCCGTTGTTTTAATCGTCAAGGCCTTTTCATAAAAGGCTTGGGCTTGTTCTGCAGACAAACTCGCTTGCTGAAAACTCTTGCTTAAATCAGTAGTTGAAACTTGAAAAAAGCTAATAAAACTGACCAATAAAACTAAGGCTATCTTCATTTGTTTTCTATTTTTGCGTGTACACACTGCTCATTTTGAGCGCTACGGTATCTTGAAAGCTGATACTGCTTTTCACTTTTACTAGGTCTTCTTTTTCTTCTACTGAGAAATGAACAACTAGGGTATTGTCTACTTGTGGATTAATCAGTGTCATGAACTTCACATTGGATACTTGCTGCATAAAAAGTGTCTTATCTGTGGTGGTTTCAACCAATTCTTTGATGATTTGGATCATACACACCCCAGGCATCACTGGATTATTGGGAAAATGCCCTTCAAACACTACATGGTCCTTATTAAGTTCAAGGGTCGCTTGATAACCAGTTTCCACATTTTGAATTGAAACTACACGATAAAAATCCTTTATCAACATAAAATATCAGATTGCATTTTTAATTTCACAAAACTAATTAAAAAATACATATAGTTATGGAAAAACCATTCGTATTGATGTAAATGGCTTTAACATTACTTATTGGAAACAAAAAACTCTCTTTCAAGAGTGAAAGAGAGCTCTATATTCTTTCTTTATTAAAAAGTATAAGTCAATCCTATTTGGAAGCTTGAGTTAAAGCTATCGTTGTTAGACCAATAGTTGTCCCAATAATAGTCATCCTTATCAACCACACGAACAACACCTTGTCTCCATCTCGCTTCTACTTCTAATTTATCCATAAGTTGGTAACCAACTCCCACGTTAAATGTTAAATCAGCATAAAAATCTGTTTTGCTCTTTCCTTCCGTCATAATAGCTAATCCAGGGCCTACATGTGCATTGAATTTTTTAAAACTGAATTTATTAATCACATTGATATCGAGATAAGATAGGTTGATATCCTCCGATTTTACTCCTTGATTTGCACTTTCCCAACCGTTGTTCCAGCTATTTCTAATGTAAGATAAATTGGCATTTTTAGCCCCTTGCATCGTATAGTTCAATTCGGGTTGTAAGGTATAAAACTTTACAATGTGAATAGGGAATTGTACCCCAACATAGAAACCAGGTTTGAAATCTGCCTCCGCATTAGTAATAGTAGATAAACTCAATCCACCTCTAACTCCAGGTGCGAATTTCTTTTGTGCATACGAGCTAGCAGTAACTCCAACTGTTAAACACGTAATAAATAGTAATTTTTTGATCATAATTTATTGGTTATTTCGTTTTGTAAACAAGGTAAGAAAATGCTATTCCTAAAATTTAAAAGGTAAAGGTTGCACCAATTTGAAACGTTGAATTTCGTACCCCCTCTCCCTCTATAATATGATGTTTATTTTGACTCCAATATCCATATTCATCTACAATAGAAAGTAAACCAGTTCTCCATCTAGCTTCAATTTCTACATATTTGGTTATTTTATATCCTACGCCTAAATTTATTGTTAGATCGACATCTATATCCGTATAATCACTGCCCTTCAATAAAAAAGCTACACCTGGACCAATATGTGCATTGAATTTATTAAATCGAAATTTATTGATAACATTCGCATCAATATACGACAAATCAACGGAATTCGTTTCAGGAGTACTACTAAAAGGATCACTGGGCCATAAAGTTTTACCTCCATAAAAATTGGCATTTCTAGCTCCTTGGCGCGTATAATTCAATTCAGGTTGTATGGAATAAAACTTAGCTAAGTGGACTGGAAGTTGCACACCAATATAAAAATCCGTTTTATAATCAGATTCTATACTTGTCAATGTAGATAAATTGACTCCACCTCTAATCCCAGGAGTAAACCATCTTTTCTTTTGCGCATAAGAACTAAAAGCAATTCCTAAAGCTAAACAAGTAACAAATAGTATTTTTTTTATCATACATTAATTTTTAATTTCCTACAGGTGTTAAATCAATTCGAATTGGAAAATTTTTGTGTTCAATAACGGCTCCCTTTTCTTTGGTGTAGACAAAGAAAATTTTTGGTTTTCTAGCACTCGCAGCAATTACTTCTGTTACTTCCTCTTGTTGATTAACCACAACAAAGGTTTTTTTCTTTTTGTATTTTCCACTGTAAACCGTTGTATTCTTCTCCACCGCTTTGGCATTTAGGGTATAGGTATCTTCCACTAAATAGCTAAAATCTTTAGCTAAGAAGTTGAGGATAATTTTTTTATCTAAATCGGGCATGACGTAATTAACCGTATAAGGCTGGTCTTTGTAAATCGAGAAATCGAAGAGGGTATTGCCAAAATCAGAGGTCAAAACAACGCGATGAAGTTGCTCATCCATGCGTTTTACAACTAATAAACCGCTCAGTTCTTTTTTAAAAGCCTGAATATGAGCGCGAAAAATGTGCTCTTCTCCAATCGTGGCGAAATAGTTATTTGTCACCGTAAAAGTTCCTTGCGTATAATTTTCTTTGTGCTCCACGGGGCCGTGGTAACTCTTGCAAGAAAACAAGATTAAAGAAACCAGACTAATTAGTAAAAGCCTTTTCATCTAATTTAGTATTAACTTTTTTATTGCTAAATACAATGCGCGTATAATCCGCTGAAGGTTCAATCAACTTCACTTCCGAAACTGTGTTTTGTCCTTCGTCAAAATACAAGACAATCTCACTGATGTATTGTGCAATTTCCTTGCTCAACGGAACTAATTTAGCAATGCGTCGATTTTTATTTTTAAAATAGGTAATGGTGAATTCCTTCTCATCGAACATATTTCCACTAATACTGCCGACAATCAGTGTATTGATTTTGGCAAACTTTTTATTGTTTCCAATGTCTATTTTATTCTTTTTTCCTTGATCATTAATCGTGATTTTATTATCTGCAAAGGCAATACTATAGGCGAAAGGAGTTGTGTACTTCCAAAGCAATTTATTGGGAATACTCAACTGCATCTGTCCTTTAGACTCAATTTCTTTGGACATAAAACTCATGTTTTTGTATTGAACAAAATCCGTTGATAGGGTTTTTATATCTTTAGTACTGCTGACAACTTCCTTTTTAAACGCGCTTTTTTCGTCATTTGTCATGGCCTTTTCTTGGCTGAACCCCACAAGGGTTGTTCCCCATAATAAAGCGGTAAAGATTAATTTTTTCATTGTTTTTCTTCGTTTAAGAACTCTACTAAATTAACTAATTTATAGTTGTCTTGCTGCAATTGTTTTAAAAGTGTGGCTAAGACCTGTACCGATCGATTGCTTGTATCGTGTAGCAACACAATCGGCTGTCGATCTATGCGCTTGTATATGCGCTTAAAAATAGTGTTTTCATCTTGGATTACAGTATCTAAAGATCGATTATTCCACCCAATCACACGGTGTTTAGTTTGACGCAGGGCTTTTGCGATATGCGGATTGGTAATCCCAAAAGGAGGGCGATAAAAAGGCGATTTAATCTGCAGTAGCTGCTCTATGATCTGATCGCACTTCTGTATTTCTTCCTTGACTTGAGCTGTTGATAGAAATCCCATGGAATTGGGATGTGAATAGCTGTGATTGCCAATAGTATGGCCATCCGCTAGGATTCGTTTTGCAATATCAGGATATTGCTCGAGTTGTTGACCGATGCAAAAAAAAGTTGCTTTGGCTTGATATTGCTGTAGCAAATCCAATACTTCGAGTGTGTATGGAGTCGGTCCGTCGTCAAAAGTTAAGGCAACGGTTCTGGGTTGAGGGTTTGGGCTTTTAAAAACAACAGGAATAAAAAACCCCAAGCGAATATCAAAAACCCCCCAACTAAACAGACCAATAAAGAAGAGTAATCCTGGAAGTAACCACGCAAGAGATAGGCTATTATTTACAATCAAATAAAGCGCAATTATTGCATAGGCAACGGTTATTCCAACGACTATTTTTCTCCACATTTTTTGAGCAATATAAAACTGTGATCTTTTCCTCGAAATTGATTGTACAGCAGAATATAAGTCATCCCATCCGCTCTTTTCATTCGCTCTGCAGCTAATAATAAGCCAAAAGACGAAGCGGTATGATGGTGTCCTACATATTCCTTATAAGTTACAATTTCAGCTTGATTCAACGTTTGTTTTACCTCATCAAAATAATCTTGATCAACAGGTAAATCACAACTTCCTACATAAACAAGATCAATGACATCAGCTGTCAAATTATGTTGAGCTAAAAAATCGCTTACCTTTATTGGTGCATTACTGATTTGTATATCCACTATTTCCGCATAACTAGAAGGTGTATGCTGTTGGTCCAACACAAAGAAAGTAGCTCCTTCTCCTGTATTGATCCCTGCTTCAAAAACCGTATCCGCCGTATTGACTATTTCTGCTACTTGTTGATTGATAATTGTCGTTTTACCTATTTCATCAATACCACCAATCAATGCATGCTCTATTTCTTCCGCTTTGATTTGCAAGAAACCATCAAGTAAGGCTGATTCAAACGAACTGTTTTGATGTACATAAGTAAAATTATATCCCTTACATCCTAAATGCAAGGCAATTTGTCCGCCAACGGTATTGTGTGTCGATTGAATAAAGGAAGTAGGTGTTAGGTAACTCTCGTTGTTGTCTAGCATCAATTCTAAGAATTTTTCCGAATCGACTAAACAGCCTAATCCCGTTCCGGTAATAATGGCCTGAGGCACTTGAAGATGTGCTTCCTCTAGCGCTTTATGAGCCGTATAGATTCCCATTTTTACTCCTTTTGCCATTCTTCTTACCATAGCAGGAGCAATCAATTCTTTATACGAAGGCTGTTGTGCTTCATTGACACCTTGTTCAATTTTATTCAGTGTTTCTACCGAAAAATTACGCGTTTGTTCTTGGATTGAAATAGAGGATAACCCGTTGATATATACCTTTTTCATCTGTTAGGCTTTAGTAAAAATAATCGTTGAACAATTTCCTCCAAATCCAAATGAATTCGACATAACAGCCTCAATGGGTTGATATACGGTTTCTCTTTGAGGTACAATAGTCAACTCTTCCATAGGGGTGCTATGATTCAAATTAGCAAATACAACGTCATGTTGAAGGGATAAAATACTATACACAGCTTCAATTGCGCCTGCTGCTGCCAAGGTATGTCCTGTAAAGGGTTTGGTAGAGCTAAACACAGGTGCTTCATTTCCAAAAATACGTTGGATGGCTCTTCCTTCAGACAAATCGTTGTTTGGAGTTGCCGTTCCATGTGCATTGATATAGTCAATTTGCTGTGTAGTAAGCTCAGCCATAGTTAATGCTTTTTGCATGGCTAAGAAAGCACCTTCGCCATCTTCAGACGAAGCGGTTTGATGGTAGGCATCATTGGCATTGCCATATCCTGCTACTACACCTAAAATCGCTTGTTTGCGTTCAATCGCAACTGTCTCTCGTTCTAAAACGAGATAAGCCGCTGCTTCTCCTAAATTCAATCCTTTTCGATTTTGATCAAAAGGGGTATTATCCGTATCTGATAAAATCATCAAAGTATTAAAACCATTTACTGTAAACTTAGATAAAGCATCTGTTCCTCCAACAATTACACGGTCTAACTTTCCGGCTTTAATCATACGACATCCCATCATCAAGGCATTAGCCGCAGAAGAACAAGCAGTACTTATCGTTGAAACATATCCCTGTAAACCCAAGTAATCGGCTATTTTTTCTGTTGAATCTCCAGCTTCTTGACTGGATACGTACTTTCGAACGGTAGGATCTGTTTGGAAAGCTTGATAATATTGTTCAATAAAATCCATCCCTCCAACCGAAGTAGAAGATATTAATCCTGTGCGAACAGCATTAATATCTTGTATCCCGGCTTGTTCTACGGCTTGTTTTGCCGCATAAACGCCTAATAAAGCAGTTCTCGTATAGTTGTTGTCTTCGGGTAGTTTTAATCGTTCAATCAATTCATCCGTAGTGCTTTTTACTTCCCCTACTTTGATATGGTCTTTGTGAATGGAATCAAACAACGTTAAAGTTCCCACACCTACTTGATGGGAAACTAAAGCACGATAATTTTCTTCAACGGTTTGGCCAATTGCAGAAATGATTCCCATACCCGTAACAACGATACGATCTTGCATATTTATTTTGTTCTGTTTGCTGAAATATACGCTGCCATTGTTTCAATCGATTGAAAAATAGCTCTTCCTTCTTTTGGATCACTTAATTTGATTCCGTAATCCTTATCCATTAATACGATTAATTCTAACGCATCAATAGAATCCAATCCCAATCCATCTCCAAATAGAGGATCTGTATCTTGAATATCGTTGATTTCGATGTCTTCAAGGTTTAAAACGTCAATGATTTTAGTTTTTAATTCTGTCTTTAAATTTTCCATTTCAATTAAAATAAATGCTTAATACTTTCTATTGTATGAGGTAGTTGTCCTTGTTTTTCAACTAGGTACAAGACCAATTGATATTCTCCTTCTAAATAATCGACCCAACCACATAACGCTTTTGTTGCGCGATTGGTTTGCAACGCATAGGTTGCGTAGTTGTACATCATGTCAGCGTCATAGGTTGGTGACATGAAAAAGGCATTTTCACCTTGCAAGCGATGTCTAATGCTTATTTCAGCCAAGCAAATATTAGCTAAAGTATAAACAAATACCGCTGGACTGGGATAGTATGCTGTTGCATCTACAATGGATGCACTGTGTTTTATATCGGTATCCAAACTCGAAGTAGCATTGCTCAAATAAAGGGCTGTATCGTAAATGGGTTCATCCGTGTGGGAAGAAACCAATAGCATTTCAGCACCGATAAAAGCTAATTTACTCAACAAATCCATTTTAAAAAACTTGGGATATTCCATCGTTTTTTCTTTGTAAATGCGCTTTAAAAATAAAGCTAAATCTGATAATTCACTAGCCGTTGCACGAAAAGCTACTTGCCCGTTTACGACCACTTCTCCCGCCTTGATGGTGCAATAGTCTGTGATATAAAAAGTTTGTTCACTCATCTTCCCTTTACTTTTTACTTAGTATTATTGCCGTATTTGATCCACCAAATCCAGATGCTGTTTTCAAGGCAAATTGTAAGTCTTGTGTTGCTGCCTTTTTGGTGATATTCACTGCTCTAGATACACCTAATTCCTCAAATCCCTTGGAGACAATTAATTCATTGTATCTCATACTTTGCATGAGCATCACCAATTCTAACAATCCCGCAGCACCTAAAGTATGTCCAAAATATCCCTTTTGGCTGTGAATGGGTTTTTGAGCTAATCCCAAGCGATCAAAAGCGATAGATTCCATTTCATCATTATAAGCGGTAGCAGTTCCATGTGCGCAAACACAATCGATTTGATCTGTGGATAACTGCGCTTCCTTTAAGGCTTGTTGGATACTTAAAAATAGGCCTTCGCCCGTACGCGAGGGGCCTGATATATGATTGGCATCTGCAATAGAAGCTTCGCCCATTATTTCAAAAGATTGCCCTTCAATTGGGGTAGTGCTGAGGTAAACTGCAGCAGCTGCTTCTCCTAAACTTACTCCCTTTCGATTGGCATCAAAGGGTTTACAAGGTTCTTCACTCATGGCTTGAAAGCTGTTGAAACCCGAAACAACGAAAGGTGTTAATTCATCTCCCGCTAAGACATAAGCATCGTCAAATTGATTCATTTGAATCAATCGCTTGGCCACAGCAACTGCTAATATTCCCGAAACACAGGCATTACATACAACAATCGGAAGTGTTGCAAAACCGAAATAATCCGCAACGCGTTGTGCCGATTGATTGATATCTGCCTCTGCTAGCTGATTCATTGCTAAAGCAGCTATATTTCCCTTGGTTGTAGAGAGAACTAAAGCTGTTTTAGCTGTAATTTTTCCCTGCTGCACCAAAGGTTGCAACGTACAAATTAATAGGCGTTCAAAACGCGTAAATGCCGTTGTATCCGATTTGCTGTTTTGTTCTTGTTCTTCAATCCACACATCAGCAATTTGGCCGCCGTAAAAATCAGAGATAAAGCCCAATTGTGCTATTTTTTTTATTCCTGATTGTTGCTGTTGCATCGCCTGCCAATTTTGATTTGTACCAAATCCTAGCGAACTGAAACAATTGGCTGTATTAATGTAAACCTTTCTCATACTTCTGTCAATCCTAATTTGGCTTTCCATTCTTCGTAAAAAGGCGGTATAGCTAACGACAAATTATTGGCTTGATCGAGAAAAACCTGTGTTGTTTCTCCCGTACAAACGACTTGATCTTGTTCGTTTAAAATCTTAAATCTAAATATAATTTTTGCAGCAGGACTTGCTACATAAGTGGCTTGAATGCGAATTACATCGCCGTATTTCAATGTCAATTTATGGGCACAAGACGAAGCGACAATAGGTGTGACATAACCCGCTTTCAACATGTCTAAATAGGAAATGCCGTATTTTCTGCCAAAGGCTTCTCTTGCATCTTCAAAGTACACTAAATAGTTACCATGCCAGACAATTCCAAGCGCATCTGTTTCGTTGAATCGAACTCTTGTTTCTACTTCAACGGTCAGTTCGGAAACTTCTTTATAAAGATCTTTTTTTCTTATCATAAAACAACGCTATTGAGATCATTACTAAAGCAAACAAAAGTAGCAAAATAATCTCAGTTCTAATTTCCCATAAACTCCCTTGTCTGAGCAAGAGGGTGTAATAGCCTTCCAATCCCCAATTCATCGGTGATAGTTTAGCTATATATTGCATAAGGGTGGGCATCGCAAAAGTAGGTACCCAAACCCCGCTCACAGCTGCAAGAATCACGACAAAAGTGGCTCCAAAAGGAGAGGACTGTTCTTGTGTTTGGGCTAATGTTCCAAAAACAACACCCAAAGAGATGGCAGATAAACCAATACACAAGGTTAATATACTCAAATTAAACAATTGATTTCCAACAGTAAAAGGCAGTAATCCTAAGGAAGGAAAAATGTATTTCCCTACGGCTAAGATCAGATAAAACTGCAACAAGCAAATCACGAGATAGGTGATGATTTTACCTGCCCAAAGAATTCCCATTCCCGTAGGAACAGTATACAATCTTACTTTAGTTCCTTGATTTTTTTCTTTGACTAGATTCATTGCAAAGGGCACAATGATAAAGAAAATGGCAAATAAGGACCAAGCGGGTACATTGTGTTGTACGGCATTGGGTTTTACTTCCTCATGCAGATCAAGGGGTGATATTTCTTTAAACGCAAAAAGCGCTTGTTGTTTCAATAAAGTACTTTCAGAATCTAAGTCCAACTGAGCGGCAAAAGCGCCATAGATAAATTTATTTTCTGTTTGTGTAACAATGCGATCGATAGCTGCTTTAATTCCCTCTTTGTAGGCAATTTGCAAAGCTGGATCGAAATACAAGACCACTTCCTTTTGCTCAAACGACAGTTTCTCTTGCTTTGGAGCAACAGTGTCACCCATTTGGAGTACTTCCTCAACATTGGCATCAATATAACTTTGAATCTCTTGCGTCAATTGCTTCGGAATCACAATAGCCAATTGATAATCTCCCTTTAACACCGCATTTGCCGCGCGTTCTTCGGTCAATTCTTTCCCTTCTAAAGTGGTTACAATTTCAAAGCTTCCCAAGGCATTTACTTCATCAAAAATCGCTTGTGAAACTTCTGCTTGATCCTGATCAATAACCAACAGTTTTAATCGTTGATTGGTTATGTTTTCATAGGTATTATTTTGAATCAAAGTTACCACAATGACCAAAAACACAGGCATAATGAATAGAACCGCTAAACCACCTAGATCTCTAGCCAGCAGTTTTGCTTCTTTGCGGATGGTCATGAGTAATTTATACATTGTCCTTCAAATTTATACCGGTTAAATGCAAAAAAGCTTCTTCTAAATTCGCCGTTTGTGTCTGGGCCATCAGGGATTCGCTTGTTCCCAAGGCAAATACTCTACCCTTGTTGATAATGGCAATGGAAGTACACAACTCTTGTACCTCGTGCAAATGATGAGAGGTATAAATAATCGTGGTTCCTTTGGCATTGAGTTCTTTTAGGAAAGAGACAATTGACAGTCGAGATTGTAAATCAACCCCAACCGTAGGTTCATCTAAGAAGAGAATTGCTGGATCGTGTAAAATACCTGCAATGAGATTTACCCTTCTTTTCATTCCACCCGAAAAGGTGTCTATTTTTTTATGAGCAAAATCTTCTAACCCCAAATAGGTCAGATAATGCTGCACTTTTTGTTTGAGCACTTTTCCCTTTAATCCGTACATACTGCCGAGAAACATTAAATTTTCATACGCTGACAGGGTGGGATAGAGGGCATATTCTTGTGGGACTACCCCAATCATGCGCTTAATATCACTTTCATTTTGCTGGTAGGTTTTACCTTCAATTTTCAAGAGACCCGAAGTGGGCTTTACTAGTCCATACAACATTGATAGAAGCGTAGTTTTACCTGCTCCATTGGGACCTAATATTCCAATAAATTCTCCCCGCTTTATTTGCAAAGAAACATCTTCAATAGAAAAGAAATCCGCTCCTTTGTATTGTTTGTACAACTGTTGTATATCGATGACAAGGTCTTTCATTAGATGGCTTTTTTGAGCTTTTTAAAGAATTGTTCTTCTCGATCGGCCAAAACTTTTAATTCATTTGACAAATTCTGGTACACTTCCTCTCCATTTTTGCGCTTTTTATACACACGGGCTGCATTTACAGCAAAATCTCTCCACGCATCTCCAATGGCAGTCATTTCAGTTGCAAACTCATTTAAAACGGGCTTATTGATCTTTTTAGAAGCCTCTTGTAAAAAAGCGGCATAAATAAAGCGAAATCCACCACCACCCGTACCTATTTCCTCTTGCATACGCACCAGTTGAGCCAAAAAGTGATTGGCTTTAGGCACCCCGTGTTTCTTGGGCCATTTAACGATGGCCTTAGCCACCATCCGCATCCCTCGAACACCAACAATAGGAACAGGAGCAAGCATATCATTACACGTTTTTTTAATGGCTTTGACAATGGCTTTTTCCCAATCAATCTGTTGTGGTATTGCCACTGGATAATAAATCTGTCCTTTAGGAGCAAAAGCCCCCTGGGCAAATCGCACTTTTTCCAATTCACTAGGAGTTAATTCTGTGGTAGTCGCCATCACGGGATCACTAACCAAGAAATTAGCGCCATTTTTCCCGTAAACTACGAGGTTATGTGCATTGAAGTGAAAGCGATATTCTTCCGGAAAATAAGGCAAGTGATAAACCCCTACTTGGAGTCCACAAGGAATTCCTTGAGCAATCTTCGATTCTAATTCGCGTTGTGCTTTTTGTTTGTCGCTGAATTTGATGCGTTTCACTTGTAATCCCAAGCGCTTGGCTAGGCGATTAAAGATTAACCCCGGCAACGGTCGGTAACTAATGGCCGGTGCGTGATTCACTTTGACAAAAGGCAAGTAAACAAAAAACAATCCTGACCCAATACCAAAAGCCATGGGTTCACTGATTTGAATACCTTGGTTACTCAATAAATTTGAAGCTACTCCATTTTCACAATGGGCAGACTGTTTGTGTACAAAATCTATCTTCATCTTATTTTCCGCTAAATGCCTTTAATTCCGCAACGGTTATTTCAAAGGCATCTGCATATTTTTGTAGTACTTTCGCACTTAATTTTTTAAAAATACGAGGTTTAAAGTGTCGTTTGACACGCCATCTCCAGATTGATACATAAGCACTTAAAGTAGGTAAATCCATGCGATTTACTTCCATAAAGTACACGATTGGACTTACTAAACCATTCGCTACTTGTTCTTTGGCTTCTTGCACGCGAGCATTAATTCCTTCCAATGTAGCTTCTTGTACAATCGTTTTGGTTTCCCAACCCGAACTAAGAGCCGTCACATATTCGCCTTGATCATTAACTGCATAACACAATTCTTGGATGTCATTATCCTGCAAACTGCTTTTATCTTGTGGTACTTCAGACTCTTTCATAACTTATTGTTTTTGTAAGAAAAGGTTGACTTCTGCTTTTAATACTGCTTGAGTTACTGTGCGCGTTGTCACGGCAATTAAGCAGATTGAAAAATCATCGCCATCCATACGAGAGATTAGTTTCCCTTCCGTAAAAAGCGTCTCCCCAACATGAGGTAATCCTAAGATTTCTACTTTTTTCATGGCACTTATAAATCCCAATACATTGACATTTTGGCGTTCTTGGTGATTTTCATCGAAGAAGAAGGTTTGTCCGACAATAGCGGAACAAGTCTGAGCTGCATTTTCCATTAATCCTGCTTCACAAAACCTCCCATTTTCTAAGAAAATATTATCTGCTTTGATTTCAAATAAGGTAGCAACACTATCGGTATTGATTGCTGTAATAATATCTACCATCAGCATAGGAGCGCGATGTGGTAAATAATTTTGTATTTCAATGACTTTAGTATTGACCATAAGGGATTAAGATTGTGCAAGAACAGTTTTCATCTGTCCAGTTGCTATTACGATATCATTACAAGTTGTGGTCAGTTCTACTAAAGTAACCCCCATAAACTCGTGTAAGATTTGAGCTTTTGTGATTAACTGATCCCCTACTTTAGGCAATTGAGTAATCGCTATCATTTTGATGGATCCAATATACCCTGTTGGGGCTGTTTGTGCTTTTAAATAATAGGCATATCCTGTGTGTAAAGCTACGGATTGTGCCATATGTTCAATAATTCCTGATTCTTGCATATAATCATTCGCCACACATAGGGTATCCTTTTTAATCGACAATCCTGCTTCAATGAAATCGTCTCCAAATTGATACAATGCATCAACCATGACAATAGGAGCACGCTGAGGAATTAAAGTTCCTACCAATTCTCTAGCTATCAATTCTTTTCTTTCCATGATTAAACTACTTTTAAATAGGCATAAGCATAGGAAAATCGTCCACTTTCAGGAACGGAAAGCAAAATGCGATCGCCGGATTTTAGTTTACCTGAATTCATCAATTCTTCAAACATCAAATAGATGGAAGCAGATCCAACATTTCCTACGTGTTTCAAATTCATAAACCATTTGTCTTTGGTAATTTCCATACCTGCTTCGGCAAATTTGGTATACAATCCATCTACGAAGTAATGCGAAGATACGTGAGGTAAAAAATAATCGATATCTGCTACAGTTATCTTATTTTTTTCCAAAGCAGCTTTCATACTTTCAACGCCTTTATCTAAAATATTCTCGTTTAATATTTTCACATCTTGCTTCAAGGAGAATACCGATTCAGTCAACCATTCTTGCGCTTCATAGTCGCTCCATGGTTTGATACTTCCATCCTCTAATTTATCCCCACCTGCATACATACACGCTTCTAATTCGAAAGCATATGAATAGTAATCCATCCATAAAATTTCAACGGATTGCTCTCCTCTGGGTTGATTTTCTAATAAGAATGCCCCACATCCATCCGACAACATCCAACGCAAAAAGTCCTTTTTAAAAGCAATAATAGGTGTTTGTTCTAACGCTTTTAAATTGGCAACTTCCTCTTCAAATTTTTCTGATTTCATCCACGTGGATACACGTTCCGAACCTGTACAAACTGCATTGGCCGCTGTTTCCGATTTAATCGATAAAAAGCCAAATTTTAAAGCATTCATTCCCGAACAGCACACGCCAGAAGAAGAATTTAATTCTAGTGATTTTGTTTTCATCAATCCGTGTACCATAGCTGCATGAGATGGCAGTAAGCTATCTGGAGTAGAGGTACCACAAGATAGTACTTCGATTTGAGATAATTCAAATTGAGGATCACATAAAGCTTGAATAGCTTCGAAGGTTAATTGTGCATTGGTATGCGTAATTTTTCCTTGTTTGGTCAGCGCGTAATATCTTGTTTGAATTCCGTTATTTCTCAACACAATTCGACGTGCTTTAGACGCTTGATGGTCTATTTTTCCCAATACTTCTTCCATTTCGTCATTTGAAATGGGATCATTGGGTAAAAATTTTGCGGCTCTGGTTATAAAAACTCTTCCCATAACGTTTACTTTATTCCTTGAAAATACGTTTTATCCCGTTGGATTTTTTTGTAATTCAGAGGATACAAAAGGATATGAATTAAATGTACAATTGGCGAAATCAACCAAATGGCAACGAATAAATACACATTGAAACACTTGAGTAAAAAAGGGCGTCGCTGTGGGCTATTTTTTAAAATCAATGCCGACCAAATGCCAAAAAGACGATTGGCTTTTCGATCCATGGATACTAAAAAATGGCGTACTTCTACTGCATTTTGTTGAATGAGCTCTTCTTGTAATCCTTGATAATTAGTACTATATAAATATTTTCTTATTGTTTCGCCAAATCGCTTACTTGCCAAAATTTCTTCTGGCGCAATGCCAGGTTTTGGCAAAATACCATAAACGTTGCGTTTTTTGCCGGAGAACATCCAATCGACAATGGTAATTACACTTACTAAATTAATATTTCTATCTACAAGTGCAATATTGCCCACCAAAAGACCTTGAACGGCTTGAATTTGCTTTTTTAATTTTTCTTGAGCCATCACCCACATATTTCGACTTCCACTAACCGTTACAACAGGAGTATCGGCAAGTAGTTGTTGGGCATATGCACTTTTCATAAAAGAATTAATTGGGATAGAAGGCGTTAAATACCACACTTGGTATCCTAATACAACTAAATCGTATTTTTTAGCTAAAATAGCCTCTGAAGGGGGTAAAATAGGTTGTTCAATCTGTTTGAACGATTCTGGAAAAGCATCAAAAAAATCTGCTTTTTTCCAAGGGAAACCATAAGGTTGCTCCATCTCAATTTCATACCAGGTTACATCAACAGCTTCCTCTTGTACCAAAGGGCTAACCAATTGATCTAAAACCTGCTTTAACTGGCCAGATTGACTATAGTAAATAACTAATACACGCTTCATCCTCTTTTATTTAGTATGGGGTGGTTTTTCCCAAAAGTCGTAATAATTAAACCATTGTAAGGGATATTTTTTTACTATTTTCTCCACACTAGAACAATAGGATTGGAGTAGGTGTTGTGCATCGCGATGTTTAACTTCTGCCCGTCGGGTGTACAAATGATAGTGCAAATTATTTTCTTTCATTACGTACACATAAGCAACAGGTACTTTCATACGCGAGGCTATACTAAAGGGACCTGCTGGAAATACAGCTGATTCACCTAAAAATTCTTCTTCTAAGGTTTTTATACCGGGGAAAAAACGATCCCCTGTAAAACAAATAATTTCATTGTTTGACAAACACGTATTAATCTCAAAAATATGAGACATATCGTCTTGAACAATAATAAAATTCAGATTCGTTTTTATCGAAATTTGATCAAAATAGGCTTTGATAAAACTGTGTTCTCGATCTGTCGTTACTAAGTTAATCTGACAGTCAAAATCAATATCTGCAAAGAAATATTCTGCAACTTCAAAGTTTCCAACATGTGCGCTAATTAAAATAGCTCCTTTTTTCTCGGCCAACAATTCTTTTAGGATTTCTATTCCGTCAAAATCATAGGTAAATCGATTTCTCAATCCGATTGAAATTGCTGTTTTGTCAATCAGTACTTGTCCAAATCTAAAGTAGCTGGCGTACATCATCACCATCGATTTGAGCACGTTGAATCCATGTCGTTTATGGAGGTAATAGTAAAGCGCTTTATTGGATTTCCAAGCGGTAATAAAATAGTAAAAAGCTACAAATATCAGAACGCTATAAGCTGTTCTGATACCGAGCTTTTTTATACATAAAACGAAAATTTTATACCCGAGTAAATTACCTTTAGATTTTCCTTGCCATTGCGCCATTGATCATCTTACTTTTGGGTAATCTTGCGTTCGATTAAATCGTAGAAATCTTGAAAAGTAACAATAGCTGTAAAATCAGCTTCCACTAATTTAACGCCGAAATTTGATTCAATTAATACCACTAAATCAACATAATCTAAACTGTCTAAATTCAAACTCTCTCTTAGATTATTTTCTGCTTCAATTACATCTTGATCTACTTCAAACTCCTCAACTAAAATTTGATTAATTTTTTCGAAAATCTCTTTATTATCCATGTATCAACTATATTTTTTTAACTATAAGGGCCGAATTAGTACCCCCGAATCCGAAAGAATTGGACAAATATATATCAAATTTTTTATCTAACGTTTTTTTAACAATATTAAGTCGGTTGGAGTCTTCATCCCCAACTTCGAAGTTTTTGTTTGGACTGATGAAATTGGCATTCATCATTAGCGTAGAATAAACAATCTCACTAGCCCCTGCCATCCAACATTCATGTCCTGTGAGGGATTTTGTTGAGGTAACCTGCGGCATACTGTCTTTGAAGACTTCGTAAATTGCTTTAGCTTCATTGGCATCCCCTAAAGGAGTGGACGTTGCATGTGCATTAATATAGCCCACTTCATCTACGGCAATACCTGCATTTTGAATGGCTCTGCGCATAGCTGTAGCTGGTCCATCTACATTGGGGGTAGAAATATGTCCTCCATTAGAAGAAAAACCATATCCAATTACCTCCGCAATAATAGGGGCACCACGTTCCATTGCCGATTCATAACTTTCCAAAATCAAGGTTGCACCACCACCACTAGGCACCAGACCATTTCTATTGGCGTCAAAAGGACGAGAAGCCTGGGAAGGATCTACGCCTTCTTCTGCAAAGACTCCTAAACCATCAAAACTAGCCATGGCAAAAGGATTTATTTCTTGCGCTCCACCACAGATAACAATATCTTGCATACCGCCTTTAATCATGGCAAATCCCAAACCAACGGCATGAGATCCACTCGCACAAGCAGCACTAATGGTCATATTAATTCCCCTCAACTTAAAAATAGTCGATAAATTCATCGTAACTGTGGAATTCATCGATTTGAAAATGGCACCAGAACCAATTAAAGCCGTGTCTTTTTTATCTCTAAAAATATCAGTTGCCTCAATAACGGCTTTAGAAACACTATCGTTGCCATATAAAATACCAACCTCTCGTTGTTCCAAAAAATCAAGGCTAATTTGCGCATTTTTCAATGCTTCCATTGTAGCCACATAAGCGTATTCTGTTTCTTCCCCTACAGAAAGTCTTTGTCTTCGATTGAGATCTGCTTTCAAATCTGGGCGAGGAACCATCCCTGTAAAAGCAGAGCGAAACCCCATTTCATGACGTTGTTCATCGTATATAATACCCGATTTACCTTCGTATAACGATGTTTTTACCTCGTCGAGATTCAATCCTAAACAAGAGTAAATGCCCATTCCTGTAATAACAACTCTTCTTTCCATCAAACTTACTTATGAATAAATTCCTCCGTTAATATTGATTACTTCACCGGTAATATAACTTGCTTTATCAGACGTTAAAAAACCTACTAAATCCGCTACTTCTTCTGCTTTACCAAATCGATTCGCAGGAATTAATTTTACTAATTCTGTCGCATCTAAATTGGCTGTCATATCCGTTTCAATAAATCCAGGTGCAACTGCATTTACTGTAATATTTCTCTTGGCAACTTCTTGTGCCAAAGCTTTAGTTGCTCCAACAATTGCGGCTTTAGCCGCTGAATAATTCGTTTGTCCTGCTGTTCCTTTCATTCCAGATACAGAAACCATATTGACGATACGCCCATATCGGTTTCTCAACATCTTTTGAATAAAAAACTGCGTTACATTATAGAATCCATTTAAACTCGTCTGAATTACTGTATTCCAATCCTCATATGACATCCACATAAACAATCCATCTCTTGTTACTCCAGCATTATTTACAATCACTTCTACCACAGCTGTAGGATTGTTCTCTACCCATTTTGATAACACTTCAGTAACTTCTTCATTTTTACTCACATCAAAGCGAAGAATCTCTCCTGTTGATCCTAATTGTTCCACTTCGCGCAACGTTTCTAACGCTTTTTCTTCGTTGGATTGATAATTAATCAAAATATGATAGTGCTTTTCTTGTGCTAAACGCAGGCAAATTGCTCTACCAATTCCTCTAGATCCCCCAGTTACAATTGCGGTTTTCATTCGTTCTATTTTAATTAAATAATTCTACATTTTTATACCATTTCCCTGTAAATAGATTTCCATTTACATCTAAATAGCCCCATTTTTTCTTGTACTTCACGCGGACTAATCCGTCATTAAAGCCCTTATCTCTAGCTTGAGGTGAAAAGAGTGATGCCGTTATTTTATATTGAGCGGGAATTACAATTTTTCCTTCTCTATTGATAAAACCCCATTCTTTTAATTTCACGGCTGCTAAACCCTCTATTGAAAAAGGCAAAGCATTTTCAAAAGTAAAAGGAATTACTTGTTTTCCTTTCTCATCAATATATCCCCAATAGCCTCCTATTTGAGCAGGAATCAACCCATTTTGCAAGGGTCCTAGGTTCTCATAATCAAAGGAGAGTACAACTTCTCCCTTGCTATTGATTACCCCCATTTTTTTTCCTTGTTTCACAAGAATAAAATTGGGATTTGAACTGTTGACCACTTGATCAACAAAAGGGATAGCAATTAAATCACCATTATTCCATAAATACAGTTGATTCTCTTTTTTTACCCAAGTTAATCCATCCTGATATGTACCTATTTTCTGATAAAGAGGGGCTATAATTTCATTTCCTTTATAATCGATAATACCCCATAATTTATCAATAGCAACAGGCGTATAATCGGTTGTAAATCGCTTAATAACGTCATATATAGGAGCTACAATAGTATTTCCCTTGAAATCAATTAAGCCTATTTTCTTCTCTACTCTTTGAATTGCTGTTCCCTTGTAAAAACGATATTGTCTTGGGTCAAGTTCAAAGGGCAATCGCTTTCCTTTTTTGTCAATAAAAAACCACTCCTTATCTATTTTTACAAAAGCCATACCTGAGTTAAAATCCTTGGCTTCATCAAAAGTAGGTCGAATCGCCCAATTGCCCTGACGATCGATATACCCCCATAAAAGACCATTATTTACACAAGCTAAATCATCTGAAAAAGAATTGGCTTCAGTAAATTTAGGTTCTACAGCATATTCTCCTTCCTTATTCAAATAACCAAAAAGTTTGTCTTCTCGAACAAGTGCTAATTCTTGTGCATGAATTAATCCAGCACATAAAAAGAAAAAGAAAAAAAGAGAAATACGCCTCATAATTTACGCTTTTAAGTATTCTTTTATTTGTTGTAGATACGGATACAAGGCTTGATCATCTGAAAATTCAGGGATAATCTGGCGAATTTCCGCATACCATTTTTTCGTTGTTTCCGAAACTTTGTCCTTATAGGCTAAAGCATCAATGGCCTGAACTAAAGTTAAGATTTCAATGGATAAAACTTCAAAGCTATTTTCAATTAATTTATCACATAAAACCGCCGCATTGGTTCCCATACTTACAATATCTTGATTGTCATTGTTATTTGGGATGCTGTGAATATACATCGAAGTTGCTAATGCTTGACACTCTGCCGTAGTTGAAGTTGCCGTAAATTGCGCACCTTGCATACCAAAATTAAACCCTAATTTTCCAAGGTTTACAAAAGGAGGTAATAATTCATTAATTTTAGCATTGAGTAGGTAATTCAACTGGCGTTCTGCAAGCATAGTCAATCGCGTAACCACCAATTTCAACTTATCCATTTCCAAAGAAATATAATCTCCATGGAAATTTCCACCGTGATACACTTGTTGACTCTTCACATCAATCACAGGATTGTCATTGGCAGAGTTCATTTCATTTTCAAGAACCTTACCCACTTCTTGAATGGTATCGTAAATAGGACCTAAGATTTGAGGAATACAACGAATAGAGTAATACTCTTGTACTTTATCTTTGAATATTTCTTCTTGATTTGTTCCATTGTACAAATGTTCCTCTCTTTTCTTAATCAACTGGCTATCTTGTAAATTCTGACGCATTTGTTGAGCGATGTGTTGCTGGCCTTTGTGCAATTTAGCCTCATTCAATTCAGCAGACAAATGATCGTCATAAGCCGCTACTAATTCATTAATCGCACAGGCAATTTTTACAGACCAATCCAATAGGGTATTCGCTTTATGCCAATTTAAAATACCAATTCCCGTCATCACAGAGGTTCCATTCATCAAAGAAATTCCCTCTCGAATACTAATGCGCATAGGTGTTACATTTTCGAGTTCAAATACTTCTTTGGTATTTCTTCGTTCTCCTTTGTAAAAAACCTCTCCTTCTCCTATTAATACCAATGCTAAATGAGCTAATTGAACTAAATCTCCACTTGCTCCCACACCACCATGTGCGAAAATTAAAGGTGTAATTCCTTTATTTAAGAGCGTTTTCATCAACTCAATAACCTCCAAATTAATGCCTGAATATCCTAAAGAAAGCGAATTCAAACGCGCCAAAATCGCAGCGCGAACTTGCTCAACACTTAAGGGATTTCCAATTCCAGATGAGTGACTGCGAATTAGATTATATTGTAGCGCCACACATTCCTCGTCTTTAATTCGGTATTGAGCCATTGGTCCGAACCCTGTATTTACACCATAGATTACTTTATTTTTAGCATAATCTTTTAAAAAGTTAAAACTTTCATTTACTCGCTCTTGCAATGCTGGAGCTAATACTAATTCTTGCTCTACCTTTAGATATTGTATAAAATTTTCTAAGGATAAGAAACCATTCAACGTGTTCATTAACTTGGTATATTAGTTATATTTGTATCATAATTTTATGCCAATTGATTTGGAGCATAAAACAGAGGCAAATTTAATACTATTAACATAATAAATAGCAAACAATGTCAATTGAAAATGTAGATGTCCTAATAATAGGAGCAGGTCCATCTGGAAGTGTTGCAGGCAGTTACTTACACAAAATGGGTGTAAATGTTAAAATTGTAGAAAAAACAAAGTTTCCGAGAATTGTTGTTGGAGAGAGCTTAATTCCCCGCGTCATGGATCACTTTGAAGCAGCAGATTTGCTTCCTGCTTTAAATACCTATAATTTTCAACCTAAACCTGGGGCGCGATTTATTCGAGGAAAAGAAATCTGTATTTTCGATTTTAGCGATAAATTTTCCAAAGGTTGGGATTGGACGTGGCAAATTCCCCGTGCCGATTTTGACAAAGCTATTACAGATGAAATGCAACGCAAAGGCATCGACATTCAATTTGAAACGGAGGTTACTCATGTTGCTTTTGAAGGAACAGATTCACTGACAACGATTCGAAATGCTGCAGGAGAAGAGTCTCAAATTCACGCTAAATTTTTGATTGACGCCAGCGGATATGGACGCGTTTTACCGCGTATGCTCAACCTCGATGCTGCTTCTAAATTAAGTCCACATTCTGCTATTTTTAGTCATATTCTTGATGAAAGAAGACCTGAAGGAGTAGAGGGAACCCAAATTTCTTTTGACATTTTAGAAACCAAAGTATGGCTTTGGGTGATTCCTTTTTCCAATGGAAAAACAAGTGTAGGTATTGTAGGTCCTACTGATTATATTGAAAAATTAGGAGACAATCCAACAGAAGCCTTACAAAATGCTATTAACCTTTCTGACTTCTACATCAATCGATTTGGAGGTTTGCCATTTGATTTTGAACCTAAAAAACTATCTAATTATTCCATTAGCGTGTCCAAAATGTTTGGTGAAGGCTATGTATTAACGGGAAATAGTACAGAATTTTTAGATCCTGTTTTCTCTTCAGGGGTGTGTTTTGCTACAGAATCAGGGATGCTCGCTGCTAAATTAGCCATCAAAACCTTAGAAGGAGAAACTGTAGATTGGCAAAGAGAATATGCGGATTATATGAATGAAGGTATCGATGTTTTTACCACTTATATTCAAGAATGGTATACAGGTAACCTACAAGAACTCTTCTTCCATCAACCTGAAAATGCCGATGTAAAACGAAAAATATGTTCTGTTTTGGCCGGTTATGTTTGGGATAAATCAAACCCATTTGTATTAAAACACAACAGTGTTATTCGCAATATGGCTCACTTAATTAAGATGGAAAAAGGCATTTAATATGTTTCTACTTATATGATATATGAAAAAAAGTCCTACATTTTGATGTAGGACTTTTTTTAATTTTTATTCTAAAATAACAGGGATATCACACTCAAAAAAGAAATATTACTCTTCTAATTTTAGATTTTAAACAGCGTTAAAAATACAAAATACGACTCTTTTAAGCCTAAAATTTCATGCTTTTATCTCCTTAAAATCTATCTTTTTTTTCCCTCTTTACTTCAAAAAAACATTCCTCTTAAGGTTAAAAAACAAGTGTATTTTCCATTAAAATCAACTCAAAAAATTCTCATTTTTTCAGCTTGATTTAGATTCAAAATCATTTCATTTTATACATCAAAAAAGTCTTTTTTATTGCACCAAACCTATTGAATACTGTCTGTAAAAAGTTGTTTTTTTGCACTCTAAATTTGAGTTTCAGCACCAAAATTCACCTCTTTTTCTTCCATTGCCTTCGCTATTTTTTACCTCTTACGAACGAAAAAACACCACAAAGACAAAGAGAACTAAAAAAATGATAAAACTAAAAATAACAATTAATTAACTGATTTATAACCTATTAACACTTATCAACAACGCTTTTTTTAAAAGAGGCTAATCTGCTGATTATGAAGGAAAACTAAATGAACAGTTTTTGTTGATAAGTATGGAAAGAATAGAATAAGTATTTTTTGTTTAGTTAAAATAAATTACAATACGGCACAAAGTAGAAGCTGTGCAAATTTATTTTTTAGATTCTATCAGCTAGATATCCATACTCCATTCACCACTTATCAACAGAAATACACCCCCTAAGTTATATTAAACAGGCTGTTGATAACGGTTATTAACCGTGTTAATAAGACAGCTATAAGGCTATTTTTAAGCGATTTAAGAAATGATAAGCTGTTAATAAGTTTTTATAAGTCAAAACTCCAAATTCTGGCTTAAAAGTTATTGTACATATTAACAAACAATATAATAGAGGTATTTTTTTTTAATTTTTAAAAAGATTTTAATTCTATTATTTATAGTGTTGATAACGTTGATAAGTCTGAATTTTTATGTTCTCTTGATTTTTGATCTTAAGTTGACTTTTTTGTGGGTTTATTTTTCGCTTCCATTTTTTTATACGCCTTGTAGTTTGCGTATAATTTTTTTTCTTGATCTTCGGCTTGAATTTTAAAAATAGAGAGGGAATTTTTTATCGATTTAATTTTTTTTTGAAGCCTGTAGTTTCTCTAAAATAAATTGGAAAAGGCTTCGTTCTGGATACGAAAAATACAGGAGGTTTTTCAAAGGAGATAGAGGACTTAAATTGGCCTGCATTTTTATGTTTCGATTAAACTAATTTTGCCTTTCTGTATCGCAAATTCTAGATTGCTATTTTTTGCGATTTCTGAAAATTTGGATTTATTTTTTTTTCAGTTTCGAACTTAGGACGTGCTGTATTTTGCGTATATAATTTTGATTGTGCTATGGTTTGAAATATTTAAATTACAGCTGTTGTATTTTTGTTGGCTGCTTGAGATTTGTTTCTCTTTTCTTATTTAAGACTTGTTGTAATTTGCGTATATTTTTTTTTGTGCAAGTGGGATGGAAATACTAAAATTATAGCAGCTGCATTTTTGTACT